>PGYA01000013.1:0-27793 GCA_002839435.1 Candidatus Riflebacteria bacterium HGW-Riflebacteria-2
CAGCGATCGAGCCATAACGCGCGAAGAGCTTCTGGTGCTGATCACCATGCTCCCTTACCAGAAGGCGCAGAAACAGCTGAAAGCTTTTCTCGACCGTTTTCCGCTTGATAACGAACTGCGCGAGCTTTCATTGGCCATGGCCGAGCTCCATAATGATGCCCGCCTCGAAAAGCTGCATGAATCTGCACTGAGTGGGCAGGTTGCCGACGATTTCACCTGGCTTTATGGCATGCGCCTGCTGATGCTCATCGGCTATGTATTTCTGATCAGGTTTATTCTTAATATGAGGTCGGGCAGGCTGACAGCAGCCGTAAATGAAACAGAAGCCCAGGATATTAATGCAGGAGAACAGTCATGAGTGCTATAAAACTTTCGATATCAGGGTTCAGGCAATCTGCAAACTGGCTGCTGGCACTTATAATAATGGCAACCGTTCTTCTGCCAAATACAGCTTATGCGCTTGAGCAGGTTATAAACGCAGAGCTTGCAACTGGCACCAGCAACTGGACGTTCTTTGAAATAAACGACGGAAGCTATTTCGACATTGGATACGAATACGACGGCAGCGTCGGAGACCCTCCTGGCAGTACACACGCATGGATACAGTGTAAAAACGGTTTCAAATCAGACGGCACAATGCTGGCTGAATGCTACCAGGCATTGAATGGCGGCAATACGCTGGCTTCAGCAGCCTACGTTGACATTCTTATTTCAGACTACTACATGGTCGATTTGTTTGCCAACGGTCAAAATTGGTCTATATCCGCAAACGGAGGCTTATACAAAGGCTCGGACGGAACCCTTTTCGGCACCCGCTTCCGTTCAGCAAGCTATTCGGGTAGTAATGACCAGCCTGCAACCGGGCCATTCCGCCTGGCGACATGGACAGCACTTCTGCCAGCAGGAGAATCTTTTACATTTAAATTGAACTGGGGTCTATTTGTTTCACCGATTGACGCTACGGGCCAACCAAAATACAACTACGTTCACCACTGGTTCGATAAAATCTACTGTAATTTCAGCCCCAGCGGACTTCAAGTCACAGAAAACGTTACCGGAACAGCATCGCTCACATGGAACCCAAGTTCAACTCTGGCGGGAGGAAACTACGCGCGCGATTACTACAACATCTATTCGAGTACAAGTTCGGGTGGGCCATGGACATTTGTTGACAGCACAAATAGCGCATCTTACGAACATAACCCGGTAGATAATGATATCTACTACTGTATCACTGACTTAGACTTTAATGGAACAGAATCGCCCAAAAGCGTTGCCTGCCTGTATAGGCGCACCCGCATAGAAATCACCCAGGTTTCCAGCCCCAAAACGTCTGTCACCCAAGGCCAGGGTGGTGTACCCGTTGCCGTTACACTTATGAACCCAGGCCCGTCTGATATCTCTTTTGGAGGCGCCAGTCTGACATTTAAAATCCCGGCAATCGGGCAATACAACTGGTCACTCGTCAGTCCTGCCATTGGCGCGACGATACCCGGAAACGGTGGAACTCTCAGCCTGAGTTTTTCGGTAGATGTTCTTGCCTCGAGTACTCCTGACACGGACTGGATAGATGCTACGGCTACCGGCACCAATAGCATCACCGGTATCGATGTCTATGACACTCATTCAATTGCTACTCACACATGGTTAATAAGGTCACCCGCTAAGCTCAAGGTTCTCAGCGTGACAACGCCAACGACTGTGTATCTCGGCCAAACCGACGTGCCAGTCGATATTCTGGTCGAAAACGAAGGCGACGATAATGCCGCCGCGCTGTGGGACAGTTCCGAGCTTAAGTTCAGCTGGGGCAGCTACCTGAACATAGTTCCTCAGACTACCCTGCCAATTGCTGTTTACGCCGGGCAGGCATCGTCGGTAAGATACCTTCTCGAAGTCGATCCAGGCTCGGCTACCGGCACCGCTACCATAGATGCCTGGATCAAATTTCGCGATGCCAACCTGCTGATTCCATCTTCAAACAATGATGGTGCTGCTTTCAAAGGCCAGTGGACAATAGTCGCGGGCTTTGTCAATACGTTCAAAGATGCTTCCAGAGATATATCGCAGACTTCATTCAATGTTGGCTCATATACAGTGTATGCCCGGGCCGAAAATCTGGCTCCACTAAAAGAACACCGCATGCGCTGGTATGACCCTGATGACATCGAGGTGACCTTTTCGGATCCGGCAATCACCACTGACAACACGGGCCTGTTCGATGACGAAATTATTTCGCTGGCAAAAGCAGGAACATGGCGAGTTACCTGCACCCGCGTGTTTGACTCAATTACACTGGCCGAGAATTATTTCGAAGTAGGCAACCCTGCAAGCCTCACGCTCAGTGTCGCCCTTCCCGACAACGTCAGCCTTGGCCAGACTTTTATCGCGACTGTTACTGTAAACAATATAGGAAGTGCTACTGCTGTCGATGTCGAACTGGCAACCATGACTCTGGTAACTGGCGGCGCTTCATGGGTAAGCGGCCCAACTCCCGTGCGCCAGGATATCAGCGGGGCATCGAGCAAATCATATCAGCTGCAATGGCAGGCAACGGCACTTGGCGATCTGTCTCTTCAATGTGCTGCCTTTGGCTTTGACGACAATGTCGTTGTCGATCCCAAAATCTGGGCCGCAACAAGCTCAAGCAACATCTGCGTTGTCCAGACTCCGCCAGTTCTTGCGATTGCAACATTAACCGAAGTCTATGAGTATGTTTCACCTGGACAGGAAAATCTGATAGTAGATATCAGAGTTACCAACAGCGGGCAGGCTGATGCTATTTTCGATGCAGCTAGTCTAACCTATAATCCAACCGGTTTTCACAGCGAAATTGTTGTCTCACCGGCAAGTGGCACGCTGATTCCCGGAGGAGGATATCTTGACATCCGCTTCCATGTCGATATTGACCCGGCTGCTACGACTGGTGCACGTACAATAACCGCAACAGTAAGTGGTTTTGATGCAAATAACCCCACCAGCGTCGTCTCTTCGCCGCCGGGTGGCACCGGGGGATGGGAAATTCTAGACCTGGCGGGTATGCTGTCAGCCAACGACTCGCCATATATACCTGAACAATACGCATTTAACCATGGGCAGACAATCTATGGCAAATTCAGCGGCACCCTGGGGAATCCTAATTACTACGCTATTGCCGTCTATGACGACCCTAACGCTCTAGAAACTGAGGCAGCTGCGCTTATCTTCAGTGATTACCTCGACGGCAGCGCCGGTGATGTCATAATACCTTTTTTCAAAACTTCTGATACCAGCAGCAGCAACTATAGTACCTGGCGCATCGACATCAGGCATTATACAAAAGCTGGGAATAATAAACCCTATGTATTTCAAGGAGTTCTCGGAAAACTCTATTTTGAAAACCAGGAACAGAGCTATTTGTCAGGTGAATTGCTTCTCTCGCCTGACCCGGTCGAAGTTGGCGCAACAGTTACAGTGACGCTGTGCGTAGCAAACCCGGTTGCCAGCGGATCGACCATTGCGGGCGTCACTCCGACTACTCCTGTGCCAACCAGCAACGCGAGCGGCAGTTTATCAGAGCTGGTCGGGCCAGTACCGGCGAGCGCCGATATAGCCCCGGGCTTTCCAGCGACCTTCACCTGGCATTGCAGTGCCCTGACTATCAGCGGGCTTGTCCCAGCCAGTTACAGCATGATCGCCACCTTCACCGGAACAGACCTCAACGACTCAACAACTGTCACTGGCACTGACATCTCAAATTCGATCATCATTGCGCAACGGCAAATTGCGCTGGCGTCTACGACAATTGGCTTTGGCGACATGAAAGTCGGCGAACTCAAATGGGTCGGGCCCACCAGCGTAGCCAACGCCGGAAACGTAGAATTGACCGATGTTGCCTGGAGACCTTCGCATCTCGTTCATACCAATGAATCAGATTATATAAATCGTAGCTACATCACATTTTCACCGGCAAGTGACTTCTCAATTGCAGTGTCAAGCTCGCAGGCGGCCTCTTTTTCTCTTTACATACCCTATAATCAGCCTCCCGGCACGCACACAGCCGTCATGGATGCCTTTGACGATTTTTACAACGAGAACGGCGCCCGCGAGGCTGAAGAGCCTTATGCAACCTTTACCGTGCAGGTGAATGTGCTTGAAACAGCGATTGTCGATGTTAATGAAGCTCTCATTGACATCGGGAACTGGCCACAGGGCTCGATAACAACAGCAAAGACCATTTCTGCGCTCAACCTCGGCAATGTCAACCTCAGCTCACTCGAGTTTGAAATGCTTGACGATGGAGGGCTAAGCGCCACAACTACCGTCACCATTCTCCCGGCCGGCCCACAGACTCTTGCGACTGATGGAGCTTTGCTTGCAAGCATTTCTGCCGAGGTGTGGGAATTTGAAACACCGGGCGTCTACCTGATGAACTGGCGCCTTAAAGATACTGTCGACATCGAGGCCAGCGACACCTTTCAGGTGCGCATCGGTATCGGCAGCATGGGGCTGATATTGAATCCATTACCAATCGATATGGGCAACGGGACTCCGACTTTCACAATCAGCAACGTGCCTTTTACCATAGAAAACACAGGCGACCTCGATCTCACCAAGCTTAAGCTGGTCAAGGGAGACCTGACATTCGGCGGCACCGGCGTAATACCGGGTGAAAACATTATCCCGACCCTTCCGGCAACAGTTGCTTCACACACAACAGTAGCCGCTACCATGTCTCTATACGTCGCGGCCGGTGTTCCTGTCGGCGATTATTCAGGCGGCCAGACCATCTATGAAGACCTGGACGGCAACGATGAACTAAACGGTGACGAGCCTTTTTTCAATTTCTTCATGGATGTACACGTTAACGAATATCGGGCGATTCAGGTGCTGTCAGGAACAATCGACTTTGGCGGCCGTGTACCCGGGGAAACTGCGACCATAAGCTTCCAGATAAAAAACATCGGCAGCGTCGAACTGATTGATCTTGTCTGGGCTGACGTCGACCTTTACTCAGCCGAGACGCCGGTAGAAACGCTCGGAAAAGTCTGGTATGAGTTCCTGCCATTGCCAGCGAACACTCTTGCGATTGGCCAGGTTTATGATGCCGTCGGATCGATAACCATAGATGGAGGAACTCCTCAGCCTGACGGCAATTATGGCAATAATATCGCCACCCCAGCTTTGATTTTTGACGACAAAGTTAATCCCGGTTTGTTTGATGTTGTCGATGACCCTTACGACAGTTTTAACGTACTCTGTCAGGTCGGCGGAAAATCGCTCGCCATACTTACCGATCCGATAAGGATTACCGGGGCTGTGCCCGGCAGCACATCTGACAGTGCATTTTTCGAAGTTCAGAACACTGGCAGGCTGCTTCTGAAAAAAACCAAAGCGAAGGCAATAACAGATCTCACAACCGGAACTGAAACCATGTCGGCATCATTATGTATTTTCAGTCCAACAGTTTTCGATGCCATGTCCGAAAGTCAGACCAAATCAGCTTATTGGTCGGTCGCAGTGCCGCCCGGCACCATGCCCGGCAGCTATACCGCAACCCTGCTGGTCTGGAACGACGACAACAGCGATGGCCTGCTTGACACCCTCGAAGCCAGCGATACCGCAACTCTTGAGATTGAAATAATATCTAAAAAGATAATCAGAGTTGAACCCAACCCGGCTGATATTGGTTTCATACCTGCCGGGCAGACTGGTTCGATCAACATTTCGATCTACAATGACGGCAATGAAGATATCTTGGAAGGTATATGCCTGCATGAGGTAGCGCTCGATCCGGTTTCGGTTGGCCCGATTCCGATTGCGTCAATCAGCATGATTTCTGAACCTGCCACCAACAGTCTACCCATCGGAACCATGGTTAACGCAACAATTCTGGTAACAGTACCTACAGGGCAAACCGGTTATCCATACTCCAGTGAACAGGTCATGTTCATAGATGAAGACGGTAATGGCACATGGGATCCGGCGACTGAAGCTGGGGCCACCTTCACTTTGAGCCTGACAGTCGGTCAGAAACTGCTTTCAGTGCAACCCCTGATAGACTTCGGCGCAATCACTAATGTTGGCCCGCACAATCAGTTTTTCTGGGTCAGGAATGACACCACCATCACACTCTCTTACGGAACCTGGCAGGAAATTTCGCCGCTCACCAAGGGCGCTGACGTTGTTCCCAGTTCCTGTCTGGAGTTTATCCCCACTAACTTCACGGTCGGTGCAGGCGCAACTAAAAACGACTGCATTGCCAGTCTGACCATTCTGCCTTCGCAGCCGGCAGGGGTGTATGTCGGCACCTACACGGCCTTTGAAGACGATAACGGAAATGGGATTGCCGACGGCTTTGAAGCAAGCGGAACTTTTCAGGTGTGGGTTGATGTCAGCGACATTCCGGCTGTAGAAATATTCTCGCTGTCTCCGCTGAACCTCGGTAATATTCCGGTTGGCACTCCTTCGCCAGACTTCGAGATTTCTTATCGCAACATAGGAAACGTTGCTCTGATGCTCGACTGGGTCAAAGCCAGCATGAACCTGATACCAGCCGGTGACGCAATCACCACTGGCGAAATAAACTTCTCAATACCCGGCGGGCTGCTGGTAGGAGAGGCCGGCACCGGCACAGTCTCGATTACGCCTGCCATCGGGCGTACCCCGGGGGTGTATTCCGGCACGCAAACCTTGCAGGACGGGACCTTTGTCGGCTTGTTTCCTCTGCATGTAGATACTTTGACACTTGAATGCAACGTCGTAGCAGGCGCTAGTGGCCCAAGCCTGGCTTCCGGCAGCGTCTGGCAGGAAGTGGCAACTCTGACCTGGACGCCGGCAGACGCAACCTGGATCATGTCAGCCTGGGTAAGTCTGGAACCGATGGCTTCGGCAGCAATCAGGCTGCTTGAAGTAGATGGTGACGGCAACCATTTCTGGCGAGGAATAGAGATAGACAGCAGTGGCGGCATAGTGGCCTCGGGAACAACTGGCAGCGGAGTTGTAATGAGCAATCGCACAAGCAGTCCGGCAATGACCTGGCACCGTGTATACTTCAGTTTTACCAGCCCCAATACCTTGATTGCATCGAATACCTACATGGTCTTACAGAACACCACCGAGTATTCACTCGCTTCACAGTCAGTGTGGTTTGATGGAATTCAGCTCGAAAGGTCTGAAGACGGTCAGACAAGGCCTTCGCCATACACTGCCGGCAGGATTCTGGTCTCACCAAACCGCGCGCAGACACTCGAAGGAAAACATCGTTACTACGAGTGGTAAACAACATTAAGCCGCGGGTTTGCTGCAAAAGCAAAACCGCGGCTTTTTGCTGCAGAGCAAACAAGAGCACCGCACGAAGACACAAAGACACGAAGAGCAGGCCAGAACCGCAGATTAAACCAATTTTCGCAGATTTGAAAAGAGCTTAAGTCAATGAAGGCCATTTAACAAGAGAATAAGCGATACCGATACCGAACCCGATAGCGATTGCGAAAGGATCTGTCTCATAACCACGGGCAATTCTCATTCAATGAGGCTCTGCGACTTCGCACAGGATGACGGTTGCGCACAATTGCCGTCTCAACCTCGTCGTAGCTCAAAGATCGGTTTCAGCTGCAACTTCCTCACGACTGCAAACCTCCAAATGTTCTTATCGGTGCGATCTGCGTAATCGGCGGATGCTCTCTTCTTGCTATTCTTCGCGTCTCTGTGTCTTTGTGCGAAAATCGATTAAGAGGGCAAAGTTACGTGGGGCGGCGAATTTTACGCAAAAGCAAAACGCAGAAACGTGCACTAACACAGCATAACATTCCCATAAAAAAAATATTTCAAAAAAGTCTTGACACTTTGCAGCAAATCGACGATAATAATTTTGCAACGCAGCAATAAGTTAAAACAAAAGTTCGAAATCAAAAATCTTTAAGGAGTTTTTAAAATGAATAAGTGGATGGAATTTACTAACGAGTACACTCAGATGATGAAGGACAACTTCCAGGTAATGAACAAGTTCTGGCGCGCCACCATGGATCAGAACAGCGGCTACACCAAGAAAAACATGGAACTGTTTTTCGACCACATGAACCGCAACGTTGAATTCATGCACGAAATGTGGACCAACAGCGTAAGCTCAAACGAAGAACTCAAGCACCTCTATCAGGAAAACATCGAAAAGTTCAACGCCCGCTATCAGAAGGTTTATGAAGAAACCATCAAGAACCTGACCCCGAAGACCAAAGAAGCTGCCAAGTAATTGACGACAGCTCGCATAGGGGGCTGTCTCACTGGCAGCCATGCCCGATGAGACAGCCCCCTGCCTTTACCACAACGCACCAAAACGCCCCGGATTTTTAAGCGGGCGACCATCCGGCAAAGAACAGCAAAAGTTCACGCCAACCTTTTAAGAATACTTATCAACAAAAACTACCGGGCACGAAACAACCCGAAACCGACAGGAGATCAACATGAACAGAATGAATGGTAAAATCGCCCTGATTACCGGCGGAGCTGCCGGAATCGGCCTCAAAGCAGCCCAGATGTTTGCCGAAGAAGGCGCCACTGTATACGCTCTTGACGTCAGCGACAAAGCGCTGAGCGCACTTAAAGACGTGAAACTGGCAGACGGCGCTCAGGGCAAGATCATCGGCAAGAAACTCGACGTTTCGAACTCTGCCGAAGTCGACAAAGTGGTCGAAGAAATCCACTCTGCCCACGGCAAAATCGACTGTCTGGTCAACAACGCCGGCATCACTTCTGACGCGACTCTTCCCAAGATGACCGAAGAAGCTTTTGATCGCGTAATCAACGTTAATCTCAAAGGCGTTTTCCTGATGAGCAAGGCTGTAGCGGCCAAAATGACCGCCGCCGGCAGCGGCTCGATTGTTAACACCTCTTCTATCGTAGGCGTTCAGGGTAATTTCGGTCAGACCAATTACTCGGCCGCCAAGGCCGGTGTCATTGGCATGACTTACACCTGGGCCCGCGAGCTAGGTCGCAAGGGCGTGCGCGTTAACGCCGTAGCGCCAGGCTACACCTGGACCGAAATGCTGGCGAGCGTTCCCGAAAAGGTCATCAAGATGCTCGAAGAAAAGACCCCGATGCAGCGCCTCGGCCAGCCGGAAGAAATAGCAAAAACCTATCTTTTCCTGGCCAGCGACGAGAGCTCATACATCACCGGGCAGGTTATCGGAGTAGATGGCGGCTTGAAACTCTAAGCCACTATATTGACCGGCAATATTGCCGAACCGTTCGGGCTGCCGCAAGGCAGCCCGAATACAAAAAGAAAACACCTCGCACAAAGACGCAGAGCCACAAAGAAGTATTGTGCTGATAGAAGACAGAAAATAATCGGCTGATATAAATTGGCGTTTCTTCGTGTCTTAGCGGCTTAGTGCGAGATCCTCAAAAAGAAAAGACCTCGCACAAAGGCACAGAGCCACAAAGAAGACAGAAAATGGCAGAAGCCTGAGACAAATGGCGAAAACAATTGTTTTTTCTCTGTGTCTTAGCAGCTTAGTGCGAGATTCTCAAAATGACATACCTTCAAGAAAGGTCACAATTAAATGATTGGAAACATGGACACACTGGTTCAGCACCTCGACGCGATTACCGAGCACGTTATGCGCAACACTGCCGGCGAACTCGATAAATACCCCCGCGGCGTCACTCCGCGCGAAGAAGTCTATACTGCCGGCAACGTTTCACTGCTGCGCTTCGAAAGCCCGCTGGGCGTAGAAGGCACGCCGATACTCATTATTCCATCACTGATCAACCGATGGTATATTCTCGACGTCACCGAAGAAACCAGTTTTATCAGACAATTCGCGCAGCAGCGCCCGACCTATCTCATCGACTGGGGTTACCCTGACGAAGAAGTTGGTCATCTGCCACTCAGCCACTATTATCACCGCTCGATCAAGCGCGCTGTCCGCCAGATCTGCCGCCAGCACGGCATCAGTCAGGTTGATATGCTAGGTTACTGTATCGGCGGCACCCTGGCCTACGCTTTCAGCTGCCTCGAGCCCGATCTGGTCGATCATCTCGTAATGCTCACAGCTCCGATCGACTTTACCGATGCCGGCATCTTCGCGACCTATGCAGAACATTTCCCGATCGAAGAATTTTCTGCTAGTATGGGCAAAATGCCGGGCTGGTTGCTGGCATTCTCATTTCAGTTCGTGCAACCGATGGGAGTCTACCAGAAGGCCAAAATGTTTCACAGCAAGTTCGAAAGCGAAAGCTTTATGAAGCTCTACAACGCCATGGAACGCTGGATCGCTGACCCGGTCAGCTTCCCGGCCCGGGCTTATTACGAAATGATCACTGACCTCTACCAGAAAAACCTGCTGGCACAGGGCCGCCTGATGACCGCCGAAGGGCGCAAGGTAGATCCCGCCGCCCGGCGTGCGAAAACCCTGATCTTGAATGCGGGGAAAGACCATATCGCGCCGCTGTGCACGACCGCGCTGCCAGCCTCCGATAAAGCACCCGTCAGCGAAGTCACTATTCCATCAGGCCATATCGGCATTACCACCGGCAGAAACAGCAAAGACGCCTGCCGCAGTGCCATAGATTTTCTTATGAATTGAAAAGGAGACCGACAATGTTTACAATGGGCGAAGATATGATGAAGCAATGGGCAGAAAACTGGGAAAAACTTATGGGTGACCACCTTGAAAAGCTGGTTCACAACGACAAGTTCATCAGCGAAATGTCGAAGTCGATTGCCGCGACCATGACCGGCAAGGCCTTTTACTCAAAGGCTCTCGACGAGCAGATGGCTGCGATGAACCTGCCATCACGTACAGAAATCGTCAAAGTTCTGCAGAAGCTTACCGACATCGAAGAGCGCGTGATTGACCTGACCGAGCGTTTCGAAGACTACGTCGATGCGCAGCAGTCAAAACCGGCGGCTAAGAGCGCACCCGTCGCCGAAAAAGCGGCGCCAGAGGCCAAACCGGCGCCGGACGCAGCGGCAAAAGAAGTCAAAGCAAGAAAGCAGAAGAAATAAATTCTAATGCAGGAGCAGGAAGCTGTGAAAGCCAAGCAGGAAATTCCAGAAGCTTACCGTGAAATGCTGTCACGCTCGGTAACCAAAAGTTATACCGAGGCTGACCGTCAGCGACTGGGCATGGAACCTACGCCAAAGGTGCAGGTTTTTCGCCAGGGATGCTGGACTCTCTACCGTTGCGGCACCGACTTTGCGTCAGATTACGACCCGGTGCTGATAATTCCCTCGCTGATCAATCGCAACTATATCCTCGACCTGCTGCCCGGACACTCGCTCATCGAGCAGATGAAGCTCGCCGGACTCGACGTTTTTCTTATAGATTGGGGTGATCCTGATGCCGGTATGGGCCATTGTGGCTTTGATCACTATGTCAGCAAATGGGTCAAGAGAGCCGTTCGCCAGGTCAAAAAAATCACCGGAAAAGCCAGAATTCAGCTCGCCGGGCAATGCATCGGCGGCATGATGGCCACCATGTATGCGGCGCATCCTGAACTCAAAAACGATCTCAGCACATTGTTTCTGCTGACAGCGCCGCTCGACCTCGCCGACTCGGGACTACTTGCACAATGGACAGCAACCGAAGGCTTTGAGGTTGACAAGCTGACTGCGGCATTTCAGGGGCTGGTGCCGGCACATTTCTTTCATGCGTCTTTTCCGCTGCTTGATCCGAAAAACCAGCTTGCCAAGTATCGCCGACTGCTCGAAAATTTTGAGATGCCCGGCTTCAAAGAAATCTGGCAAGCCCTCGATATCTGGGGCAGCGACAATGTCGATTTCACCAAGCAGGCTTATACTGAACTCATCAGCACCATGTATCAGGAAAACGCCTTTTACAAGGGCGAATACATGGTTGGTGGTCGCAAAGTTTCGTTCAAAGACATCGATATGCCAATTTTGAGCCTGGTAGCCCGTGACGATCATGTTTTCAACGAAAAGGCAGCTTTCGCTATTCATGACTGCAAGGCCGCAAAGCAGGGGCTGCTCGATTACCACGTTATCCCGGCCGGGCACGTATCATTGATTGCCGCGCACCCGGTCAGAGTTCACACATACACGCTGGTCAGAGAATTTTTGACCAGGCCGGAAAAATTAAGAACAGGAGCTAAGAAGAAATGACTGAAGTATTCATCGTAGGCGCAGCAAGAACTGCCATCGGCACACTAATGGGAACCCTCAAAGCGGTGCCCGCTCACAAACTTGGCAGCATCGCCATAAAAGAAGCACTGACACGCGCCGGAGTCAAACCCGAGCAGGTCGATGAAGTCATGCTGGGCAACGTTCTCATGGCCGGACAGGGACAGGGTCCCGGCCGCCAGGCAGCCATCGGTGCCGGTATTCCTGAAAACGTTCCGGCCTGGGCAATAAATCAGCTTTGCGGTTCTGGTCTAAAAACCATTGCTCTCGCAGTCGATACGATCAAGGCCGGTGAAGCCCAGTGTATCGTTGCTGGCGGCATGGAAAGCATGAGCACTGCGCCGCATCTTGCCAACCTGCGCAATGGCACCGCTCTCGGTGATATCAATTTCAAAGATTCAATGATTCTTGACGGCCTGACCGACGTTTTTTCGGGCGAGCACATGGGTATGACTGCCGAATGGCTGGCTGACGAGCTCAAGATAACCCGCGAAGAAATGGACAAATTTTCAGCCGAAAGCCAAAAAAGAGTTGCTGACGCCTGGGAAGCTGGCAAGTTCGATGCCGAAATAGTACCAGTCGAAATTCCGCAGCGCAAGGGCGACCCGATCGTTTTCAAGAAAGACGAACATTTCAGAGTGGGCACCACTTTCGAAACCCTGAGCAAACTCAGACCCGCCTTCAAAAAAGACGGCAGCGTAACTGCCGGCAATGCTTCCGGCATCAATGACGGCGCCGCCGCCGTTGTCATCGCTTCCGGCGAATTCGTTAAAAAACACAATCTTAAACCTCTCGCAAAAATAGTTTCTCACGCGACCACTGCGTTGAACCCCTCAAGAATGGGACTTGGCCCGGTATCAGCTACTCAGAAGGCTCTCGAAAAGGCCGGCTGGAAAGTTAGCGATCTCGAACGTGTCGAAGCCAACGAAGCTTTCGCCGTGCAGTCGCTCGGCGTTATCCGCCAGCTTGGACTCGACCCGGCCAAAACCAACGTCAACGGTGGCGCAATTGCACTTGGGCATCCAATCGGTGCTTCCGGAGCCAGAATTCTGGTAACACTGTTGTATGAAATGGCGCGCTCTAATACCAGCAAAGGCCTGGCCACACTCTGCGTGGGTGGCGGCATGGGCGTTGCGATGGCAGTAGAACGCGTCAAGGCTTGATTCCTTTCCTTGCCTCTGCGCGGCCTCATTAACCGCGCAGACTTTCCGGGCTCGGGGATTATTTTTCCCGGGCTGTCTTTTTTTTAGCTGCTTGACATCTTTTGACAATGAGATACTTTAATATTAAACTATTACGCGTTTAATGGAGCAAAAGTTATGGGAAGTCATTACACAGGCGACAGCGAGCAGCAGCGTGCGCTCGATTGCTTTATCAAGCTGCTGCGCGCCACCGAATCGGTTAATACTGAGGTTCACAAAAGCGTTTATGCCGAAGGCTTGAGCGAAAGCCAGTTTGGCATTCTCGAGGCCCTGCTGCACCTCGGAACCCTCAACCAGAACCAGATTGCCAAAAAGTTGCTGAAAAGCGGCGGAAACATTACACTGGTCATAGATAATCTGGTCAAGCAGGGTCTGGTGAGCAAGGAAAAACGCAGTGAAGACAGGCGCTTCTACTGGATAGACCTTACCGACAAAGGCAGAAGACTGATCGAGCACCTGTTCCCGAGGCATGCCGAAAACATCGAAAAGCGCATGTCGGTGCTCACTCCAGAAGAACAGATGCAACTCGGCGAACTCTGCCGAAAACTCGGAAAAAACAACAAGCAATGAGGAGAAACGTATGAAAAAGGTATTACACATTGTAGCAAGCCCCAGAGTCGCACAGTCGCGCACTCTAAGAATAGCCGGCGAATTGATAGCCAGGCTCAAGAAGACACATGGCGAAATCGCGCTCGACACACTCGATGTATTCACCGAAAAACTGCCGGAAATGAATATAACTCGCGTCAACGGCAAATACATGCTGATGAGCGGACAGGAACTTTCTGGCGACGCAATAGGAGCATGGGAAGAGATCAAAACACACATTGCCCGCTTTCTGGCGGCTGACATTATCGTCATCAGCACACCAATGTGGAACTTCGGCATTCCCTACAAACTCAAGCATTACATTGACATAGTCTGGCAGCCAGGCTTCATGTTCAAGTATACCGAAACCGGCCCGGTCGGCCTGGCGGCAGGACGTAAGGTCTATGTGGTATCGACCCGTGGCGGCGATTATTCAGCCGGAACCCCGGCCGAACCATTCGACCAGATCACGCCTTACCTCAAAACAGTTCTCGGCTGGGCCGGCATGACTGACGTAACTTTCATCAGCGGGCAGCCAATGGACGCCAACAGCGAAGAAGGCCGCGAAGCCAAAATAAAAGAAGCCATCGCCACCATCGACAAGCTCGGCTGACCGTAACCAGTCCACAGAAATGGATTCTGCGACTGCGCGCAGAATGACCGGAAGGGGTGCACCCTCATCATGCACGCAGTCGCAGTATTTCACTGAACAAAACCTTTTTTGACTGCGACAGTATATATTGCTATACTCAGCGAAAGTCTGTCAGAGATATTCTGCGAAAGCCGATCAATGTACCCTTTTACCGATCTGACCATCAAGTTCAAGCGACTGCGCATGATTCTGCCGCGCCGCGATTTCATAACAGCGTTAGTAGTCTGGGCCTTATTGTCGGTAGCTTTTATTTATTCGACCAACCTGACAGCACCTCTCGATAACGGGCTCAAAGACCTTAAAATAATGTTCAGCGCTTCGTATCTGCGCCCGCAGATTCCCTACGACATGCTGCTGGTCTCGATCGACAACGAAACCCTGGTCAAGGCGCCGCACAAGTGGCCGTGGCCACAGTCATACTGGGCCCAGCTGCTGCGTCGAATAAACCAGGAGGGGCAACCCCGCGCGATCATTTTCGACGTATTTTTTCAGACTCCTGACAACATTAAGGAAACTGAAGCCAGAGCCGAAAAGGAAGCCGACCTGCTGGCTTTTGCCGATGCGATAAAGGAAAGCAAGAACATCGGCCTGGTAGCCCTTTATGAAGAGCTGGTAACTAAACTTGGGCCGCAACTGAAGACAGTTCCGCCGCACCCGCTGCTGCGCCAACAGGCTTCTTTCTATGGCCTGGCCTGGCAGCCGATCGATGAAGACGGCAGAGTACGTTCTTTTACCCTTTGCGACCACCGTGCCGAAGAGAACCATATCGCCTGGGAAATCCTCGATTTTCTCGGTCATCCTCTCAACAATGCCGAGCGGATAAAGTCTTATAAAAAGGCCGTCGCGCTTATCGATTTTTCTTCGACCAACGCACTGATCGGGCAGCTTGGCATACAGGATCTGCTCGATGACGAGCGGAATTTCGAGTTTCTCAAAGACCGTGTTGTGGTGATCGGAGCAACCGCGCCGGTTCTGCACGACTACCACCAGACCCCTTTCGGCCTGATAACCGGCCCCGAAATTATCTGCAACGCCTTCGCGACTCTGGCCGGGGGGCGTTTTCAACTGCTTAACAACAGTCTCGGACAGCGCCTGTTTTATTATCTGATCGGAATCATCATTGCGATTTTTATTTTCACTGATTTTATCAAGAACAATCAGCGCCAGATGTTCATTTTATGGCTGCTGATGCCGGTTTTTCTGTTTGTCTATTCGTTTCTGCCGCTCGAACACCCGCCGGTAGTATTGACCTGGGCCGGTTACAGCCTGACCGCTTTCGTAGTCTTTCTGTTTTTGCGCTTTCTGGAAATTTCGGAAGTGCGCGAGCAGTTGCTCGAAGGGGAGTTCTGCGGCACGATTCAGAAAAACTTCTTTCCGACCGAGAAACTCGTCGATGACCGCGGCGTAATCTGTTACGGCACCTGTATTCCATACAAGGATGCGGGTGGGGATTACTACGATTTTTTCACGCTCAAGGACGGGCGAATATTCTTCATTCTTGGCGACGTTACCGGGCACGGTCTTTCGGCCAGCATGATCACCACGGTCGCTAAAACTGTGGTTCTGCTCGAGGCCGATCGCGAAGACTTCGATTTGCAACGACTGTTACAGGAAATAAGCCTGACCATCTTCAGCATGACGAAGAAGCGTCGCATGATGTCAGCTGTAGCAGGCATCATCAACCCGACAACCAGCAAACTGCAGCTGATTTCCGCCGGGCACCTTCCCGCCGTTATGAAAGATGGGGAAGTTGCTAACGAAATTCCGTTGCCCAGTCTGCCGCTGGGTTTATCGAAAAAGCCGAGGCCATTTACCACGACTGAAGTGGATTTTCCAAAAAATTCAAAACTTTTTGTTTACTCAGACGGTATAATAGAGGGAGTAAACTGGAAGAATCAGATGTTTGGCTACGATTCTTTCTACAAACTGGTAGCGGATCTGCCCGAGCAGAACAGTCTGGAAGAAGACGCTGCTTCGCTGATTGATAGCCTGCGTTCGCATTCGCAGGGACGTACATTTGAAGACGATGTTACGCTTGTAATAATCGACCTGAACAAAGAGGAAAAAAATGAAAAGTAAAATCCGGGTTTTTGCGTCGTTCTGTCTGATGGTTGGAGTTTGTTTGCTGACTGGCTGTGGAGCTGATTCGACGCCGATCGGCAAACTGGCGGGACTGCAGGGCAAGGTCGATGTTAAACCAGCCAGTGCCGAAGCTTTTGCCACAGCTGCGGTGCAACAGCAGATTTTTACCGGCGATTCGATCAGAACCGCCGATGATGCTAAAGCCGAGATTCAACTGACTTCAGACGACAGTCGCATCGTTCTGAGCAGCAATACTTTCCTTGAAGTTCGCAACTTCAGCGAAAAAGATCTGCGTCAGATGAACGGCATCGCTGTGTACAAGATTTCGCCACAGAACAGGGAACTCAAGATCCACACGCCGTCGGGCATGGCTACGGTCCTCGGCACGGTTCTGCGCATAGATGTCAACGACAAGGAAACTATCGTAACGGTTGAAGAAGGTAAGGTCGGCTTCAGCAAAAAGCCCGGGCACCAGGTTGTCATCGAATCGGGCAAACAGTATGCGTCAACCGCCGAAGAAGACGCGATCATCGACATCGACCCGCTGGAGCTCGAGAAGCTCTTTGGCAACGACAATCTCGCCCCGATCATCAACCCAAGATAAGCCTAACCGTTTTGCCTGGGGTACATCTTAGCGGCGCATTCGGGGCAGATGCTGTGCGAGAACTCTGAATCAGTGTGATCTTTGAGATACTGCTCAACCTGATTCCAGAGGCCCTTGTCGTCGCGAATCTTTTTGCATGACGAGCAGATGGGAATGATGCCGCGCAGCACCTTGATTTCGCCGAGCGCCTGCTGTAAATCGGCTATTGCCCGCTGATTTTCGGCCTCAAGCTTCTTGGCTTCTGATATGTCCGAGATAAAACCTTCGACTATTCTTGTTTTATTACGCTTTTTCCGACCGCTAGAAAGCTGACCCTGGTCCCATACCCATTTCTGCTGGCCGGCGGCATCGACTATGCGATAGGTCAGGTTGTAAGGTTTGCCGGCTTCTATTGCCTGCATGACTACCTGCCTGATTCGGGCTAGATCGCCAGGAACAATAAAATCGGCATAGTCTGCTTTTACATTGTTTACGAGCTCCTCCGGGAGGTATCCGGTAAGCTCTTTGCAACCACGGCTTGCGTATTTCATCGTCCACTTGTCGCCGATCTCACATTTATAGGCCATTCCCGGCATACTGCCAAGCAGCATGGCTATCTGCCGACGGTTCTTTTTGAGACGGCGACTGGCAATCCGGTTTTTACGGTAAAGGTCCTCAAGATTGAAATGCGCACGAATGAGCCTGATCACAAACCAGAGCAGCAACAGAGCTATAACCAGCTCACCCAGCTGTAAAACCCGGCGCCAGAAAAGGTTATCAACAGTTTCTGGCGTGTAAATAAAACCCTCCAGACTGATATCAGCCGGCAACATGGCAAGTTCATGGTATTTCTCGGCAATATGCCGCCAGCGGCCAGGGTTCATGTAGCCAATTTCAACGACTTCCCGGCCGATCAACGCCTTCGATTTCTCGGCTTCGAACTGCAGATGTTCGCGACTATGGCGCTGTGAATAGCGGCTCAGAATAAGTTCGATAATCTCCTGCGGATTATCCATGGCGTATTGCCAGCCTTTTTTGGTGGCCGCAACAAATGCCGCCACGCGTTCAGGGTAATTTCTGACCTGGTCTTCAGAAGTAAAAAGCACATCACCGTAAAAATCTATACCGCTTGACTGCGGCGTAAAAACGCGATATTCGAGATTGCGCATGACAAAATTGAAGGGCTCATCTGAGAGATACGCCGAAATAGCATCGGCCTTACCCTCGATCAACTCGTTAACCCCATAGGTATGCGGAAGAATCTCGAGATCATCCATTTTGAGGCCTTCGGCGCGAAGGTAAGCAAGCAGCTCGGCCGAATGTTTTTCGAGCATGACGCGACGACCGGCAAGCTGATGAATATTGGTTATGTCATTGGTGGCAGGAACCAGAAAAGCCAGGGGCGAGTGCTGATAGATGGCAGCAAGCACCACAACCGGCTCACCCCGCGAACGATGCAGCAGCAGCTCAGCGCCGCCGATGCCAAAATGCGCCCGACCTGACACTACGGTTTTCACCGATTCTTCTCCAGGCGTATCTTCGACTATCTCTACTTCAAGGCCGGCATCGCGATAGAATCCCTGTTCGATAGCGGCATAATAGCCGGCAAACTGGAACTGGTGCAACCACTTGAGCCTGAGAACGACCTTGTCAAGATGGGAATCCGATGAACCAGAATCTGCCAGCACAATAGTCGCTGCCAGGAAAACCGGCAGCAAAAAAAACAGAGCCCGAAAACGAGCCAAAAAAAGTCTGTACCCCGCGCTTTTCATTTAATCTGTCCTGCTGTGACTGAAATTTGCAAATCTATCTAATGATGATTTTAATGCAAAACCCTACTCCGGTCAAAAAATAAAACCGCCGGTTAAAAGCGGCGGCCAAAGCTATATGGCAAGCACCCAAAGATGCCTGATACGGGCATAGAGATGTTAAAAAGGCCAGTAATTATTGTCGGTCCAGATCCGCTCAGTTACAATTCGATCTATCTCGAGCAACTGATGCAGATGACTGCGCTCCCAACCGGCGAGCCAGGTGTAAAGCTTTTTTTCTTCAACATCGACAGCGGATTCGGCGCGTTCAGAATAGACCTTGATCGCGCGTTCTTCCATGTGTATGGCTGCAGAGATAGCGGCTGATTCGTAATCAGCGCCAGTAATCTGGGCAACGATCTCAGTGTTAACCACTTCTGAGGCAGTTTTTAGAGGGTCTTCGTTCACCTCGGCGACAAAGTTGCCGGCTTCCTTGAGAGACTTGTAATGCTTGAGCAGAAGCTCGATGTGTTCCTGTTCTTCGGCGGCCATGACGCTGAAGAACTCGCTGACGGCTGAATGCTGTGTGTGTTCGGCAACCTTGCTGTAAAAGGTCTTTCCACGCTTTTCAAGAAGCAGGGCCTGCCGGATTATTTCGAGAGATCGCTGTGCGCTCATTGTGTCTCCTTATATTAGTATCTCTGCTAACAACGATATAAATTACCCGGCAAAATGCAAGCTGGATAATTCAAGTTAGAGCATCTCCTTGAGGTTGAGAGTGAAGAGTTTTACGCCCTCACGTGGTTTGTGCGAGCGGTATTCACTTACCCAGGCTTTGACAATCGCGTATTTGTCGGCGGAAAGGGCGAGAATGTACATCATGTTCATACCTGGCCAGACCTCGGTATCGAGACGCGTGCCGCCGCCAGCGCCAGAACCGTAAACTGTCGGAATCTGCGAAAATGCCGAAATTTTGTGTATGCGAAAAAGCTGTTCGAGCTCTTCCTGCAGGGTTGCGCTGCAGATAAGCATGACGAATTCCATGTTCAATTTTCACCCCGCAATTCTGCCGGAACCAGCCAGCGCTGTAATAAACTGTAGAGAACCGGCATCAATACCAGCGTCATGATGGTTGAAACGAACAGACCGCCGATAACACTGAAGCCGATCGGCACCCAGACTTCTGAGCCATCGCCAGTCGAAAGGGCCATCGGCAGCATGCCGATAGCCGTCGTGCATGAGGTCGAAACAACCGGGCGCAGACGGCTTTTGCCAGCAGCGATCAGGGCATGGCTGATTTTTATGCCGCGCCGGATCAGCATATTGATGTAACTGATCAGCACAATGCCGTTGTTTACGACTATGCCGATGAGAATGATGAATCCGAGCAGAGACACGACCGATATGCGGTTACCGGTGAGTGCAAGCAGCTGAATCGCGCCCATGAAACCGAACGGAATGCTGAGAAAGATGATGAATGGCGCCAGCAGAGACTCAAACTGCGAAGCCATAACCATATAGACGAGAATCATACCGAGAACGGCAGCCTGCATCAGCAACAGAAACGAATCGATACGTTCTTTTTCGTTACCGCTGAAAGCCCAGCTGAAACCTGGTGGAACCGGCATTTCCTCGAGAATTTTGCCGGCGCGATTGATAACAGTGCCCGGGTCGGTACCGAACACCTGGCCGGTAACCTTGATATAGCGCTGCTGTTCACTGCGCTCGATGCGAATTGGCCCGAGCGCCTGTTCGAGAGTCGCCAGGTTACTCAGGCGCACCGACTGGCGATTTGGCGCCAGTATATTGACCTGATCGAGATCTGAAATCTCGACACGATCTTCGGGCCGCAGGCGCACTTCGATATCGTATTCTTCGCCGCCCTCACGAAACTTGGCGGTACGGTCGCCACTGAAATAGAGTTCGACACCATGTGCCACGTCACTGACGTTGAGCCCAAGGGCTGAGGTTTTTTCGCGATTCACCCGCACCTGCATCTCAGGCCGTGCCAACTTCTGACTGATTTCGAGATCCTTGAGGTTCTCGATCTGTGCGAGAGCTTTTACCATGTTGTTGGCGTATTCGATGCCCTGGGCGAGATCATGCCCGTAGATATCGACCGAGAAATCGGCGCTGCTGCCGATGATCATCTCGCCGATCGGGTCGGTCGTAGTAAACCTTATGATAGTGCCCGGAATCCGATCGAGAATCGGACGCAGGCGGCTGATAATTTCTTTGGCTCCGGCTTTGCGCTGGTTTTTCGAAACCAGCGTCATCTCAATTTTGCCGTAGTTTGACGCCTTTTTGGGGCTGAAAATCATATTCTCGACGTCTTCGGTGACACCAGTCGTAATGATATAGGATTTAAGTTCAGGCGTGTTGGCGCGGATAACCTCACCTATCTGCTGGCAGACGCGGGTGGTTTCCTCATAACGGGTGCCGGTCGGTAGTTCGACTTCCATAAACAGAAAACCCTGATCCTGCTGCGGCATGTATTCGACGCCGACAAGTGGAATAAGCGCCAGCGAAAAGACAAATAGTGCTACCAGCACAGCCAGCACTTTCATGCGATTACGCAGAGCCTTGCGCAAAAACACCCCGTAGAGTCGCTCAACCCGGTCGAAAACGCTACCTATGCGCTCAAAAATACTGTTCTTGTTAGCCGAGCCATGCCTGAGAAATTTCGAGCAGAGCATGGGAGTCAGCAGCAGCGAAGAAAACAACGAAGCGATAAGCGCCATGGTAACGATGGTAGCGAGCTGGCCGAACATTATCTTGGTGATACCGCTGGTGAAGATAATCGGCAGAAAAATGGCGACAGTTGTCATGGTCGAGGCGACGACCGCTGTGCCCATTTCGGCGGCGCCCCATATCGCGCTTTCACGCGGGTTGACCTCACGGTCGAGATAGCGTTTGATATTGTCGAGAATGACAATGGCGTTATCGACAACCATTCCCAAAGCGATTGCGAGACTAGACAGCGAAATCTGGTTGATCGTGTAACCGTTCATGTACATCAGCAGAAAGGTTATGATCAGCGAAGTCGGAACGGTCGTCGACACAATCAGACTGGCGCGCAGATCTCTGATAAAAAACAGAATGACGAGAAAAACGCCGATACCGCCGAAAAGCAGGGCACTGCGCAGGTTGTTGACTGTGCTCATAATGAAATTTGATGAATCAAAAAATTCAATGATTTCGACATCTGAAGGCAGCTGCGCCTTGATTTCGGGAAGCGCCTGTCTGACCGCCTGCGAAACCGCAAAGGTGTTGCCGCCGGACTGTTTCTGCACGATCACGCCAATAGCCGGCCGACCGTTCATCAAAAGTTCATCGGATTTTTCGGCAAAGCCATCTTCAATTTCGGCGATATCCTTGAGTCTGATAATACCCTGACTGTTAGATATGACAAGATCACCGATTTCCTCGACACTGGTAAATTCTGCCGGAGTTCTGATAAGAAAATCAACAGAACCCGATCTGATATTGCCGCCAGGATTACTGAGATTCTGGGCATGCAGCATCTGCACTACCTGCTGACCGCTGACGCCGGTGGCTTTGAGTCGTTCGCGATCAAGTTTGACTCTAATCGTGCGGCGCAGGCCACCCTGTGAAATGGCGGTAGCAACGCCCGGCAACCGTTTCAGCGCATCGGTGATCTTTTTATCGACGATGCGGTCGAGCTTTTCCCAGCTTTCATTGGCGGTGACGCAGAGAACCATGACCGGAATCGCGCTCATGTCGAACTTCATGATCATCGGGTCATCGGCCCCGTCAGGCAGGTATTTACGAATCAGGTCGATACGCTCGCGAATGTCGTTAGCTGCCTCTGACAGGTCGGTATCCCAGTTGAACCTTACCGTTATCATCGAAACGCCTTCCATCGAGGAAGAAGTCACTTTGTCGACATTCTGCACCGTCGCCACACGCTCTTCAATGACTTCGGTAATGCGGGTCTCGATTTCTTCAGGGCCAGCGCCGGTATATGAAGTAATGACCGAGATTACCGGAATATTCATATCTGGCATCAGGTCGATCCCGACGCGTGTATAGGCAAACCCGCCGAGAATGACACAGGCAATAAAGATCATGCTCGTCGTAACCGGCCATCTTACGCCAAATTCAGAAAGCTTCATTTTTCGCTTTCACTTTCGATGATCTTGACCAGGCTACCCTCACGCACGAACTCGAGGCCACGTGAAATAATCTGTTCGCCGGCTTCGAGACCGCTGAGAATCTCGACACGCGCATCATCGATAATGCCAGGCTCGACCTGGCGCCGCACGGCACGACCGTTTTCGATAACATAGACAAAATGCTGCCCATTGTGGCGGATCAGCGACTCGCGGGCAACGACAGGAACATCAACACTGGTTTTGAGCAAAAAGCTGAGCCGCGCAAACATGCCACTGCGGATCTTGCCGTCTGGATTCTTGAGCAGAATTTCGACGCGACCAGTCTTGCTGACCGGGTCGATTGCCGGATACACCAGGTCGGCGAGCGCCTCGTAAGATTCGTCGATTGAGTCAAGATGAATTATGACCGGAGTTTTGCCGGATTTTATCTGACCAATATCCTTTTCGATAACCGAAGCGATTATTCTGACAGGATTATTCTGTTCGACCTTGAATAAAGAAACAGCCGGATTGGCCATGGCACCGGGATCGGCCAGGCGGGCAACAACCACGCCGTCAAAAGGTGCGCGTACCATGGTATTTTCGAGAGCCACCCGAACCGCGTTGAGATTGGCCTCTGCCTGTATGAGCTCGGCCCGCCGCACTCCGATCGTCATCTTCGCCGACATCACAGCGTCGTTGGCGCGACTGACGTCGGTTCTGGCAGCAACCAGCCGGGCATTGGCCGAATCAGACTGCGCTATCAGATCGTCGAACTGCTGCCGCGAGACAGCCCCTTCGGCCAACAGCTTTTCGAGACGGATACGGGTCTGCGCCAGATTCTTCTGCTGGGCACTAGCCGCTTCGACACCGGCTTTGGCCGCGAGCAAGGCTGACTGGGCACTTTCGAACATAACTTTCTGTAACTCGATTGAAGCTTTGGCAACGGTGACTGCCGCCTCGGCCTGAGCGAACTGAGCCTGCTGCACATCGTCGTTGATCTTGGCGAGTTCCTGACCCTTTTTAACGAGCGAGCCGACATCAACGTAACTTTCGATAATGCGCCCAGCGGCCTCGGGATGCACCGAAACCCCGAGCAGTGGCAGAACATCGGCCGAAGTGTCGATGCGGCGGTTGATGGTGCCGGTTTTAACCCTGGCGGCAAAAACCGGTATGGCACGACTGACAGCGGCATCCTGCGCCAGCAAAGGTTGAGCGTTAAGCACAAAACATACAGTAATTACGAACAACCCTGCGAACAAGAAACGCGCGCGGGAAATCATATAAATCTCCGTTTCAGCTTAAGCGGTCGCGGCCTAGTTTGCCGGTGGCAAGCAGGTAAGCAAGCCGGGCCTGGTGATGAAAGAATACCGCCTGCAGATATTGCAGTCTGGTGTTTGAATACGCGGTTTCGGCGTCGAACAGATCGACCTGTGTAAACAGGCCGTTCTCGTATCTTACGTTGGCGAGCCGCATGGTTTCTTCTGCCTGTTTGAGGTTTTCCTTCTGGGCGGCTACGATTTCTTCGGAGCTTTTGAGTGTCAGATAAGCCTGACGGATCTCAAGATGCGCCTGCTCGACAGCGTCAAAATACTCGTTCTCATTCTGAGACCTGGCAGCGCGCGCTTCATTGACCTTGCCACGGCTGAAACCGGCATCCATTATCGGCAGATTGAGCGACAGACCAGCCAGCCAGTAAGATTTGCGTTCGACCTGTCCCATATCGGCATAAGATGAGGGGTTTTCTGTGCCATACTGGGCAAACAGCGCAGCAGTCAGCTTCTTTTCGCCACGGGCGGCTCTGATCTGCTCATCCGCGATTCTGCATTCACGTTTCTTTATCTGCAGATCCTCGCGCAGTTCCTCAGACATTACGATGTCTTCTTCCAGCTGCGGCGCAATTTCTTCTACCTCGAGACGACAGGCGGTATCAACCGCTATATCGAGCGGCAGAGACAGCAGTTTAAGCATGCTCAGACGAGACAGGCCGGTATCGTTGCCAGCCTTGATATAGGCGCTGCGGTTCTGAGCTAGTCTTACCTCGGCCCTGAGCACCTCATACTTGGAAGTCTGCTCGGCCTCATATCTCTTTCCGACCAGGTCGAAATGCGCCTGTGCCAGTTCCTGATCCATTTTTCCGACATCCTCGACTTCGCGGGCATACAGCCATGAATAATAACTCAGGCTGGCGGCCATGATAATCTGCTGGCGGGTCAGGGTGTGCGCTGATTCGGCAATAAGCTGGCCAAGCCGGGCAGAATTAACGGCAGCCCGGTCTCTTTCGCCCAGATAAAGGGGCTGGGCGAACTCGCCCCAGATTTTCTGTATGTCTTTACGGCCCATTTCAACTGTCTGGCCACCAAGATTGGCCGATGGGACGTCTTTGATTCTGGTCTGGGTCATGTTAGCGGAAAACTTCAGACCACCAATTGAGCGGGCCTGATCGACCTGTCCGCTCGCCTTTTTAATATTGAATTCAGAAGTCTTTATGGCACGGTTATTCTGCAAAGCCAGTTTAACCACGTCTTCAAGGCAGACATTCTGCTGATCGAGAGTATAAGAAGCCGTCATTACCGGCTTCATTTCTTCATCGAGCTCGATGATTTGAAGTGATTCGGCGACAAGCGTCATGCTCAAGCCCACAAAAAAAACTATAAACACGTATTTTCTCAGCATATTTTCCTCCTGGTACGCCCGGAAGTATACCAGACTGTACAGACTGCCGCAAAGGAATCTGAAAGCGCACAGTCTGACGAGGAATTTAGGGGTTTTATGAGTTCGCCAAAGATGTTATACTGGCACAGCAGATCAGCATTAGTTTTTGATCAATCCATGCACGCGGGATTCGTTGATGCAGGAACTCTGGCGGATATTTCTGACTTTTTTCAAAATCGGCATGTTCACACTCGGCGGCGGTTATGCCATGCTACCGCTTATTCAACGAGAAGTTGTCGAGAAAAGCAAGTGGGTAGACAACCGGGAGTTCATTGAGCTGCTGGCACTGGCACAGACTTCACCCGGTCCGATGGCGATCAACGCAGCAGTTTTCGTTGGCTACAAGCACCGGGGAATCGTTGGCAGCCTGACAGCCTGTCTGGGCATGACGCTGCCATCGTTTCTGATTATCCTCATCATAGCTATGTATCTAGCCAGTTTTCGTGAAAACCAATATGTAGAGAGCTTTTTCAAGGGAATCCGGCCGGCGGTAGTCGCCCTGATTGCCGCCCCGCTTTGTGGGCTTGGCAAAGCCATAAAAATTGCCTGGTGGGGAGTTTTGCTGGCGGCGCTGATCGCCATAGCGATAGCTTATGCCGGGATTTCTCCGGCAATAATGGTGGTGATAGCCGCCCTGATCGGACTTTTCAGCGGCATGATACGCAAAAAAAGCAGAGAGAAAAAAGATGCAGCTATATCTTGAACTCTTTGCCAGCTTTTTTAAGATCGGTCTTTTCGGCTTTGGCGGTGGCTATGCCATGCTGCCCCTGATACAGCACGAGGTAGTCGGCGCTCATCATCAGTGGCTGAACATTGTTGACTTTACCGATATTGTGGCTATCTCTCAGATCACGCCAGGACCGGTCGCCATCAACATGGCCACCTACGTGGGATACACCGTAATTGGCAATATCTGGGGCGCCCTGCTGGCAACTCTTGGCGTAACGTTGCCACCATTGCTGATCATGCTGATCATCTCAAAATACTACCTTAAATTTCGCAAAAACCAGTATGTCGAAATGGCTTTTTCGACGCTGCGACCTGGCATACTTGGCCTGATAGCAGCGGCGGCCATCTCGCTGGTCAATGCACACAATTTTATCGACAAAACCAGTGCTCTGATTTTTGTAGCAGTATTTACCGCCAGCCTGTACCGTATTCACCCGATCAAACTTATTCTGGCTTCCGGCATTGCCGGCTTGATAATTTATCGATAAAGCAAAACCCTTTTACATTTTTTTGCGGGCTTTTCCTTTGCCGGTGGGTTCACCCTTCAACGGTTTGTCGCCCGCCTTGCTTACGCCCGGGATGTGATCAACCTTGATCGCTGGCAACGGATACTTTTCGGTAGCCGGCATCAGGCCGCCCTTAACTGTAACAGTCTGACCATCCATCTTTTCAAGCTCTGCAAAGCCTGTTTTCTCAAGCCCTGGCAAAAGTTTATATTCCTTATCGCCGCAAACCAGAAGGATTGTCGCATATTTCTGGTTCTTAGAGGCGTCAGCAGGAGTCACCTTCAATACTCCGCTGGTTTCAATCTGCTCAAGCCTGCCCTTGCCCTTGAATTCTTTCTTATCCTTATTCTCCTCTTTGGCCGGAGCTGTAGTAGCAGTATCGCCAGAATCTTCACTTACGACGGCATCGCTGTCGGCTGTAGTTGCATCCTGTGCCAGTAAGGCTGAAGAGAAGCCAAAAGCAAGCAAAAAGGCCAGACAAAAGACAAAAAACTTCTTCATATACATTGTTTCCTCCGGTTATCTCATGACAATGAGCTGATTATACACCAATTCAACCAGCGCAACAAACACTTGCCAGCCTTACCAGTGAAAACAACCTCTGTTTGCTATTGGCGACAGGTTGCATTACACTTGAAGAAATGGAAATTACCAAAGAAAGATTTCTCTGGCTGGTCGCGGCCATGCTTGCTGTTGCGGGATTCCTGGCCTGGTGGATTCCCGACGCTTCCGGCAAAGATATGGCAACCGCCGAT
>PGYA01000013.1:27826-110639 GCA_002839435.1 Candidatus Riflebacteria bacterium HGW-Riflebacteria-2
GCCGCCGATGTTGTCTACCTTTTGATAACCTTCGCGGTGGTGGCTGCCTTCCTCAGACTGGAAGCCTACACCGGGGCGCTGATCGTCATCTATGGCAGTTCACTGCTGTTCTGTTTCTTTTATCTTTTCATAGCGCCATTCGAAGCTCCGATAATGATGGCGCTGTTTTTTTTACCGGCTCTGCTCTGGCAGAAAAAGCGGATCGGCTGCCTGCATCTCTCTTTGATCGGCGCCGCCCTGGTATGGCTGAGCTGGAAAATACTCGGGCGCCCGGCGATACTTCTGTTACTACTGCCAACATGCCAGATTCTGGCAATCAGATTGAGCAGTTCAGTACAAACCAGATACAGCCGTGACAGCAGCGAAGTTAAGGTTCAGCTCAGCAGTTCGCAGAAGGCACAGATTGGCCAGGGGCAGAAAAACAGCGGTGACTGGTGGGATGTTGTAAAACCTGAGATAGAGGCATTTCCAGAACGGGTAACCGAGTTATGGCAGGAATTCACCGGCGATGTCCCCCGCCGTCATCTCGGCACTGACAGCGTTCTCGACCTGGAACTTCTGCATTTGCAGAATGCCAGAGTAATGTCGCTGGCTCTTACCGAAATTAAAAGACGCGACAGTGCTTTCGCTTCAGATGCTTTTGTCAAACGCGTCGAAAAGCTGTTCTGGAAAATTCAGACCGCATGGTATGAGCAACAACTCGAGACTATCCAGGCCAAGTTTCTGATGCCCTTTACGAACAGCTCAAATGTCAGGTTGATAACCAGAAAGCCATGGGCCTGAAATACCGCCACAGCAAGATGACGGTTTACGAATTGCGTATTGCCCAGGTCAACTGTGATAACAACTTCGATGTTATTCACGTGTTCATACGTGCATCTTCGGCCGATTCCGCCATAGATCTCAAAACCGGCGAAACGCTGGCCGCTAACGAAGAAAGCCGCAAATTCTCGGAATACTGGACTCTGATCAGACGCCCGTCAGCTAAAACCCTGCAAAAGCCCGGACTGGTCGAGGGGTCATGCCCGAACTGTGGAGCTTCACTGGAAATTGGTCAGGCTACCGTCTGTAATACATGTGGCTCTTTCATCAGATCTGGTTATTACGACTGGGTTCTGGCAAAAATCACCCAGGCCTGCGAATGGGAATACAGCGAGCCTGGCCTGATACCTGACTGGAACGTGATGAAACAGGCTGACAGCGACTTCAACCTTCAGCAGATAGAAGATCGTGCCGGCGTAGTTTTCTGGATGATGCGACTGAGCGAGAGCAGCCAGTCGCTTGAACCCATGCAAAGATTTGCCACCGAAGCGTTCTGCGAGCAATACCAGCTGCTGAATAACGAACGCGGCTACTCTTACATGGAAAATGTCGCTCTCGGCTCGGTATCCCTCAAAGGCTTCAGAATCACGAAACATTGGGACAGCATTTTTATTCTGGTTATCTGGAGTGGAGTTCCGGTAACTGTCGGCAGCCAGAACCGTATTCTTGAGAAACGACGGGTCAGCCAGATAACGCGCGAAATTTATATTCTCGGCCGTCGGCACGGAGTCAAAACCAACCAGAACAACACCTTGAGCAGCGCTCATTGTCCTGGCTGCGGTGGGCCACTGAGCTCAACTTTTGCGGTTACCTGCAGTTACTGCAATACGCTTCTTAACGAGGGAAGCAACGGCTGGATTCTCGAAAGAATAACCAATGAAAGCGATCCGGCCTACACTAAGGTAATCGAGCGCAAAACCACAACAGAAAAGGATGCTGAAGAAGACGCTGACACACGTTCTGCCCGCGACATTGTCACCATAATGGCGCAGATTCTTCTGGCAGACGGCATAACTGACCCTGACGAAATGAAATTGCTCAACAAGATCGCACAATACTATGACATGTCAGAAGATCAGGTGCGATCAATAATCAGCTCTCTGCAGGCTGGCATGGTATATATTCCAGCGCCGGCCGACAATCGCGAATCATGGTCTTTGTTACTGGCGGCCGCCCGCATGGCCCTGGCTGATGGTCAGATATCGCCGGTCGAAAAACGCGAACTCATTCTGCTGGCACAGCACATCGGTTATTCGACAGCCGATGTAACCAGAGCGATCAAGGCCGAAGAAAGGCGGCGCTTCGAAGAAATGCGCGAAGAAAAGCACCGCCTGGCCCGCGAACAAATGCAGAGCGAGCTTCTCAAGAATAAAGAAAACGAACCGGAAGAAGACGACGAAAGCTAATAGTCGCGGCTGCGAGCGGGCTTTTTGGATGGGCGCCGATAACCGCACTTGCAGACGCCTTTGGGGCCGATAACCCGGGCGCACTCGGGGCAGAACTTGCTCATTTTTTCTTCTATACGACTTTCGATCTCTTTCTTTTTCTGCTGTTCCTCGAGTTTTCGTGCCAGAGCTAGAAATTCGGCATTTTCAGCTTCGTTTGGTACAGACTCGTTGATATCCTGAAATTTCTCGGCATAATCGGGATTTTCTTCGAGATAGGCAGCAAAAGCCTGTTTTATATCAAGATTTTTGCGCCAGAGATGCTCGTAGGGATAAAAGGGCTCTTCTTCGAGTTTCTCTTCACACAGGGCAATGAATTTTTCTTCCCAGCTATCGTATGGTTCGCGTTTCATGTGATCTCCCACCGGTTCCGGCAAATTTAAAGAGAATCAAAAGGATCTCTGCTGTTGAAAATCTTCTTTTCAAGCTCCTGCAGAAAGCGATTATGCGTGACAAACCCTTCGGCAAACAGGCCCAGCAGATGTTGGAATTCAGGAACTTCCGTTACCAGTGTCCTTTCGACCGAACGCTCGCACATGCTCTGCTCGAAACTGCGCAGGGCAGTCAGCGCGTAATGGGGTGCAAACTCGCCTGACCTGACTTCGCTCAACGTTTTTTTAAGCTGAGCCTGAATGACTCTGAGAGTCTGCAGACTGACCTTGCCAGGCTTCCATTCTTCAGGTTTATCGGCGATATCTTCGATGATGCTGTCTATTATTGCGGCATGCCCTTCTTCTTCGAGTGCCAGAGATTCAAAATCCTTAGAGTAGTCAGGGAACAGTTTTTTGCATTCACGGTACAATTCAGCAACCAGCAGTTCATTCTGCTTCAAGACCACGGCAATATTTGCTAATTCCATTCGACCTCCAGAGTGACAGCAAGAATTATAACCGAACCCGGCAGATTTGCCAAAAAATCAGCTAAAACCAGTTTGAACAGGCTTTGACAATATATAGCTCCGGGGCAGATAATACCCGCCTGAGTTCAACGCCAATCTGCTGATAATGGTGATGCTAACACAAATTCATGCTTTCGCTCTATCATAGAATACAAAAAATCGAATCTTTACAGAAAACTGCCGACAAAGATATCAGGCTGTGTAAAAGCCATACCGGCCTGATATGCCTTAAGCACTGCGCAAAATGCTGCAGTTATGACGACATTACCGCTTCACCGGCCGAGTTTTTACCCTTTGCCTGGCATGCCTGGCGAGTTGGCCTGCTTGATAAATGGTTCGATGAACTCGACAGACACGACAGCAGAATCTGTCTCTTCGCGCATTTCAACGAAGGGGAATGGGGTTGTCGCATATACCCTTCACGCGGAATGATCTGCCGTTTGTTCGGATTCGCCGCGACCACAGACAAGAATGGGCAGCCACTGTTTGCCGCCTGTCGTGTTTTAAAACAGAACTGCCCGGAACTCGTGCAAAATGTTGGCAATTACCTTGCCAGAGGCGGCAAGATGCCGATCATAGCGAACTATTACCGCAAACTTTGCGCGATCGAGCCAGCGCTGGGCAATGAAATGATGCCAATCAACCAGTCGATAAAAAAAGCGCTCGAAGTAATCTACTTTCACTTCGCCTACAGTGAATGCGCCTGAAAAATCAGGGCGGGCTGACTGGATCAAGTATGTTTTTGCAGATAATCAGCCGCTTCATGCTGAATTTTTCTTGAGTCGCGAATTTTTCAGGCGCTTCTACCGACAACTCGACCCACATGCCGACCTTCTGCTGCGCATTCGCCGGATCCGGCAGGATAACATGCTGAAACCTCAAACCGACCTTCAAGCCACGACAGTATACGTATTTATGCTGTTTACCGGCCACATCGGCGGTGCGCTCGATGCCGTCAGCAAGCAGGTTATACATAATAATTCCGGTATTGGCGGTATCTTCGAGAAGTATTTCCCAGCGAGCATCCTTGTCTGAGGCACCAGCTGAAGGGTCTTTCACCGACGATGCCCGCAGAAGGTCGTATTCAATCTGCGAAAGCAGAATTGCCGCGCCTTCCATGATTGTAAGATGCGCCATACCCTTGTTCGAACCGCGCAACCCAATGCTGAAAAGATTAAAAACGGCGGCAAAAATTATACTGACGATGATCAGGCCGATAGCAAGTTCGACCATCGTCAACCCCATACGCATTGCCAGTCGCTGTTTCATCTCGACACCAGTCCTGCCAGCTTAATATTGCGATTGAGTCCGTTGTTTTCCTGCCAGCGCACCACGACCGTCACTATCTTGTAGGTATGCTTCCAGTCTGGTGGTCTGACTTCACTGACCGCAACCGTACGACTGAACTGGCTTTCTGCCATACCCAGGTCGAACCTGTTACCGCCCAGCACCGCTTCTAAAGCAGCGACATCACGTGGCGGACTTACTTTGAGAAACTCATGATCGTAGGGAAGGAAAAAAGCATAAGACATGACGTTTGACGCATGCTGCTGCGCCAGAATTTCGTTGCGATTGCGCGAGACTCCGGTTGTGCCCTGCCCCAGCATCTTAAATACCGGAACCAGCAAAATACCCAGACAAGCTACGGCAAAGAGTATCTCGACGAAAGAAAAACCTCTGTTTTGTTTCATGTTTAATGTCATCAGTCAAGCAACCTCGGATATTCAAAACTGAACATCAGCAGTGGTTGCTCTGAGCCGGCCTCAGAAAACTGCTGCGGCAATGCCGCAAGATCTTCGGCATAGACAATATTAACGCCGCGCGCGCATGAGCCAGAAACTGTTCCGGCAGCTATTCTCTGCATGGCCACGTTGCCCCTGACGGTAAGCGGCGAGGAACTGCCACCGCCGGCGAACTTGACCTGACCAGCATCAGACCTGTCGCCGGCTGCTGTCAGGCCGGCTGCGAGCTCACCGTTTACGCTGCTGTCGACAAGTATATTGCCGTTTTTTGCGACCAGATTCAGCAAAAACCGGCCGCCATCAGCCTTAATAGCGTTCTTTATTTCTATATTGCCTTCTTCGAGCACTATACCGCCATGACTGATCAGGCGCAGAGATTCATCGATGACGATCTTTCCTTCCGGTGCCTTTACATACAACCAGCCATTCAGATCGAGTTTTTTGTCATCTGCAAGATAACCGCGTTTCTGTAGAAGCGTAATAAGCTTTTCGCCGCGCGGAAGCACGATTTCAGTCATGGACCGACTGGCCTGCGCACGACCGCCAAAGATCTGGCTCTTTTCGAGAATTGCTTTCATGTCCGACAGATTTTGAATATCGCTGTATATGCCGGAAAATGGCGAAGGAATCTTTTCGTTAAGACCATTTTCGCCAGCTTTACCGCTGATAAAATCATGTAACGGATCAGATGGCGACACCCGGCCTGAATCAAGCGGCCAGGACGTATTATAGTTAGTCAGAATATAGCCAAGCGCACGGTTGTATGGAACCTCGATCAGACAACTGGCGTATTCCTTGTTATATTGGCTGCGGCTTAGCGTAGCGCCATTATTATGGTCAGAATAAGTGTTGAGAAAATAGCTGAAATCTGCTTCTTCAGCGCCAGTCTCCTGGTAATTTTCGAACTGTTCGTCACAATAAGTATAGGGCAGCGGACCAAAATTTTCATGACTTTCACGAAAGGCCTTGCCGCAGATGGTTCGGGCGGCAGTGTTGCCGAACACTATTGTTGGCGAGCGCTCCTGGTCAGAGCCAAAAAGCTTAAAAATCGATGCTTTCGCCGCCATTTCGGCATAACCACTCTTGATAAGGTCATACCAGGAAACCGAATCTTCATTATTATAATCAGTTTTGCACAAGCCAGTTTCGCAGTTAAGCAGCGACATCGGCCCGATTTCGCCAATCTTGTAGAAGCCGTCGCGACGACCCTCACCCAGCAGATGAAAGCCCTCGCCATAGGGGCCATCGCTCCACCCTCTGGCGATACCGAGATTTATGCGACCACCACCCATATAAACCAGTCCCCGGGCGGATTTAACAATGTCACCAAAACTGGCCGGAAAATTACTGCTGCCTGAATTCTTGAGCACCCACGGGGCGTAAGCGGTATCAAGCAGTTTGCCGTGCTCATCGTTAACTATCCGGTTAAAACGTTCTTCGTCTTCTCCGCTTCTGGCGTCTTTGACATAGAGGGTAAACTTGGACAGCACAGGTATGAGATTGGCAACGACCTTTATTTTGATCGTATAAAGGTATTCCTCGGTGATCATCTCATCTGAGGCCGGTGCAAGATACTTGACAACGATTGGAATTCTTACCAGGCCGTTTTTTTCGCGCGGATATGCCGGCGTAATCGGCTTGAAATCATCTTTTTTCACTTCCCAGCTGACCTGCCAGCTTATTTCATGCAGTTCACTGTTGGCTACTTCAAGCTTTTTCACCAGCTGCAAAATAGCGGGGGTGAAGACGATCTTGTCAGTGATAGTGCCACTCATCGATGAAAGCGGTTTTTCGAGACATTTAACCAGCTTGCCGGATAAATTGTGAATTTCTTTTTCTTTCAGATGATGGCAGGCAAAGCTGGCCAGAGCAGCTGAGAACTCGCGGGCCAGAAGAATACGATTGAGGCGTTTGGTGGCATATTGGCGACTGCTCGAATATTTTATGAAGGCGCCAAAAAAAATCAGCAGCGCCAGTATGATGCCGCCGACCAGTACAGCGACACTACCGCGTCGTTTGCCTTTTGCCACAATAATCCGCATTTTATCAGTATATACCACCATACAAGCAGCTGTCACGAATTGCCACGCACAGAATCCTGAACTGATCTGAAACTGCCGACACAAGAACCGACCTTCGTCCGCCAGGACGAAGGTCAGACCAGAATTCGCTCAAAGATCGGTCTTCATGGCATTTTCAGGGCAATGTAAACGGCTCGACCTTGAAGCTGCCTTGCGGCGCCTCATCGTAATTGGCAACTCCAAGCCAGACATCATTTTCGCCCTGGCGATCGATAAAACGGTTCATGACATAAGGCGGCTTCAATTCGCCGCTGGCCTTAACCTTGCCATCAAAACCGATGCGCGCAACTACGAATTTTCCGGCAAAACCAACCGCAGGCGTGTAAGTTATGACACACTCACTGGCTGCTTCATCAGCCCACCAGAGCTCGGGGTTCATGTGTTCCGGCAGATCGAGTTCAACCTCGCCGGCAATTTCTCCGGTTATCTTCTGCACGACCAGCATCAGCTTTTTGCTTTCCTGCTCGAAGAACAGACGAAAGAGAGTATCTGCCTCACCTGCCACCGCAAATCCCGACCATTCCCAGTTGGTTTTGGTCAGCAGTTTACCGGTGGCATCGAATAGAAAAATTTCCTGTGCGCCTTTGTCGGCAACGAAAATGTGACCGGTGCGGCCGGTTTCGACCCTGAAAGGCTGCACCAGAGAAGCTTCAGCTATTTCACCCAGCTGTTTGCCGGCAGTGTCCAGATGCAACAGTTTTTTATTGATGCCATCGATGATCCACAGAGACTTTGTCGCGCCAGCATCGTCTTTTACCAGTGCGAAGTCTTCAATGAGACATTCAGCTGGCGAAGCTACCACAGAGAATTCAGCCACCAGTTTTGAACCGCGGTCAAGCTTGAGCATTCTGGCACCGATACTGTCGGCGACCCAGATGTGCTCACCATCCAGACGAAATGCCAGTGGGCCGACAGGATATGGTTCTTCTTCACCAGGATGATTCTTGCTGTTGAAGTAACCTGCCTTGCCTGGCCCCTCGCCATATTCAACACTGACCTGAGCATAAGCAGATACAGAACATACGCACAACAACAATGCGAAACAGATTCTTATAGATCTCATGAACTTGTGTCCTTATCTAAGCTTTATCAAACTTTGCGCAATACGCGACAGACCGGGCAATAGGTAGCGGAATGAATGGACGGAACCTTACGACTCGATGAGTTACTCATTGCCTGAACGCTGTTACCACTTTCAAGAATGATACCGATGTGGGTGTCGTTGTCTTTAACGCCGTCGCCGGTGCGGTCATAAGTCTTCCAGGTAATGACGTCACCGGCACGATACGGCGGAACACTTACTTCCTGCCAGCCAAGATTCTTGAGCTTGGGAATTGTAGCAAGAACTCCGAGTTGAATACCGGTATTGACACCAGCATTCATGAGAGCAGTTGTCACAACCTGAGCGCAGCCAAGTGATCCACCCTTGGTAAGCGGATCATACGGAAAAGAACTCGGAGTGCTATATTTGGTTACCAGATTGCGAGCGGCATTAACGACTTTGGCAGCGACGCTCGAACCGGGGGTACTGTCAACAGCCACGGCGCTTCCGCTTGAACTGCTTGAACCGGAACTGGCATTACTGGGAGAACCACTTACATAGCGGGAATGAATATAGCGGGTCTGGCCATTATGCGAAATTTTGTACCAGTCACCGTCTTTGCCAATTATGTTGACCTGGTCGTTATTGCTGAAACCACCGACAATTTGCCCCCAGGGGCCCGTTCGAATGTTAAGCGATGTAGAAACATTGACAAAGGCCTTGCCGTTCGGCAGAGTGGCAGTCGCACTCTCACCGGCCTTCTCATCAGCCTTTGAGCCCGAGAACCACTTGGTCCACATTGAGCGCGACTGCTCTGAAGACTGATGGTCTTTCAGGGTCTGGTTAAAGTTCATTGCCACCACTGAACTTGCAATAAGAACAAGGGCAAGACAGAATAGAAATTTATTACGTCTCATCACGTTTCTCCTTAACGGAATTTTTCTTCTGATAAAACCTGCAATACTTCCTCAACTATTATACTTCTCTGATATAAAATGGTTTTCATATTTTTTTTTAAAAGCACATCATCTGGCAAAGATGACCAACTCGCCAGATACGGTGTACCTTGCTTCATCAACTTCAACGCCGATAAATTCAGTCTCGATAAAAGTCTCGGGTTCAGGCAAAACCACCAGCAGATGCCGGCCGCTTTCGTCCTGCGCCAGCCATGTCTGGTTGCCTTCATAAAATTTCTGCAACTGCATGAGTATCTGATCGCCAGGCTTGGGCAGACCGGGCAGAACATCGACGATCGGTGGCGCAATTTGATCACGCGGTATAGCTGATCGCACATTTTCTGCCGCAACCTGATCAGATTTTGCTTTCGGCTTGGCTGGCGCTGACCGCCCAAAAATCATAAACAACAGCGCCATGCCGGCCAATGCCCCAAGAATGTAAAGAGCGGGTTTCTGCCAGTCAATGACATCTGTCTGTTCACTTACCGATTTCCACTTGAGAGAATTCTTGATTTTGACCAGCTCTTTGGCCTGTTCCATCGAAGCTTTTCTTGAAACTTTTTCGGCCGCCTTTCTGGTAATAAAAGACTCGATTTCCTTTTCCTTGGCAATGCCCGAAGAAATCAGAAGATCATGCAATCTCTGGCGTGCATCTGCGAACAGCTTCTTAAGTTCCGGGCGCTTCTCTTCAATTTCTATAAAGGCATATAACGAATCCAGCTTCGGATTGGCCAGAAAAATAGCTATGCATGAATCGATGAGGCCAACTTCCTGCTCACGCCCCAGAAACGCTACCAGATCAGGGAAAATATAAGAAAAATCCATCTGCACCGTGGCTTCGAGACCATGCGTCCGCTTTGCGCTGTCTCTGCTCTCGAGTTGGTGCTTAATAAGGAATCTCGCATACTCAGGCGCAGCCTTGCTGGTTGCGCTTATCAGAACGTTCCTGATAAGTATCGACTCGGTATTGATATGACGGTTGACCAGAACATGAAATTTGTCCCAGTCGAACTTTGCCAGATATTCGAGACCTGCAGCGACATAGGCTTCTGTTTCAAGCAGGAGCTGTTTTTCGGCCCGTTCTGAATAGCCGGGCAATTCAACATAGACAGCCGCTTTTAAAGCGGCATGAACCAGCGCATCTGACGAAGCAGGGTCGTCAAGAACTTTCTTGACAGAAGCCTTTATTTCAGGTGTTCGACGAAATCTCGCCCGGGCAAGCTCCTTGATCTGCAAAGCTTCACGGTCTGTCTCAGCAGTAGCCGGACCAGGCAAATCAGGCAGAACTGACGAGGCGGCCGTTCCCTGGGTTTCTTCCGGGGCAGCTTCTCGCAGCTCTTTCGCTGGCTCAACAATGCTGTCAGAGAGCAATTCCTCATGTTCAGGCATGATTTCAACATTCTTAGCCAGCAGTTCGAGCAGCTTTGCCTTGAGCTCTTCGTTCTGACACTTGCCGACAAAAGTATCAACCGCAGTACAAATGTCAGGATCGGTGATGTTATAGTTCAGGTGCCGCAGTATGGCTTCCTGCTCGCTTGCCGTCTCGTTATCGTAAGAGACCAGCAGATTGTAAACCAGTGTTTGAGCCTGCAAGCGCCGCGAATATTCATTCAGCTGCTTTTTGTAGGCCGCAAAGTCATCACACAGACCAGCCAACTCAAGATTTGTACAATAACTGCCCAGAAACTTGCGCAGAAAATCGGCTTTGACCTGGGTGGTTCTGGCTATGATACCAAGAATGATGAAAGGAACTTCTTTGTCGGGATTATTCAAAAGCACAGTGCAGGCCAGTTTGAAAATCTCGGCATTCGTCTCAACCGTGATCAGGTTAAGCAGACTCTGCTTGATAAGAGAAAAATCAATGGTCGAACATATCTGCAAAGCAGTAAGACGATTGTATTGATCGCCCTTTTCCAGACAGTCATTCATAAAATCGGCAGCCAGCTCAGGAAAATGCTTGGCCATGCTCCAGATTGCCAGAGAGCGGATTACCGGGTCATTGATATGCACTATCTGGGGCAGACGGGTTTTGAGACTCTGTGGAAACAGCTGAACAAGCGTTTTAATGCATGACAACTGTAGACTTTTGCACTTTGAAAAAATATTCTGCTCAAGATAGGCAAGCTGGTTTTCAGGCCAGAAGCGGCGAAACTTTCTGACTACAATAGAAGCAACCACCGGATTGCTGGCAACTGCCAGCAGACTGGGCAGAGTAATTTCAGGTCGTGAGGCCTTTATATCCTTGACCTTTATCGATGCAATCAGATTCAATTGCTCCTGCAGTGATGAAGCAGGAAACATCTGAATGATCTGGGAAAGCGGGAACACAGGTTCCTGCGCGTCGAAAATCTTCAGTTGATTCTGGTCTATCGCGTGCTGCAGAAGCAGCTGACACTCTGGATCCTGCTCAATCAGAAGACACTCTTCCAGCAGAGACAAAAGCTCTGAACTGGCCGTATCCTTTAGCGCAGCCTCGATTGCCTGCAATTTAACCGTCTTAACCGGTGCAGTCAGTTCCTGTTTTAATTGTTCGAGGTCAAGCATCCGACTTTTTTCCGTATGCCTAAGAAAAACTTAATCACAATGTCTGCAAGATAACATTAAAGCTTACAGATATGCTACAGCAAATGCTGCAAAAAGCAAAGGATGAGTGAACCTCTAATATTCAGACCTGGGCTGATTGCAGAAGCTCGAAAGCCTGAGCCATGTCGTCTGCCTGAACAGACAATGAAAACACGCCAGTGAGACCAAAAAACTTCCTCTGAATCGCGTTGAGACCGGAAATCACGACCCGGCCTTCGTAGTCCTGCACGATCATCAGAGTCTCAAGCAAAGCAGCCATACCAAGACTGTTTATAACTTCACAACTGGTAAAATCAAAAACCAGGCGGTTTTTATCTTTGTCGCACAGCTGACCTACTTTCGTAGCAAGCCCCTCAAGCGTTTCGTTGGTGCAGTAATTCTGAAACCGCACAACCGGAAATCCTTTTTCTTCTGTCACAGTATAAGCTAGTGCTGCCATTTTCAGCTCCCTGATCGGAATCTATTTGGATTCTACCATAATCTGCAAGAAAGTAAAAAAAATTGATAAATTTTCTTGTACATCATCGCCCTTTTCGATATTCAGCGGTTTTACAAAGTTTGCCATTGTCTGTGATTGTCCGTTACCGGCGAAAAATCAGTACTAAACAAAACATCACTTTCGCTCGAAAGGGTTTTTGGATTTGTTTGCCTCCTTATTTTTCAGGTCCGGGTAACCCCCGGATTTTTTTTTGCCCGTTCAACAGCAACCTTCTGCCAAACTGTCAATAATCAGCAGAATATAACCGATAGGCTGATATATTGTTGATAATCACATAAGTTAATCCGCTTAATAAGCCCCTTAATTCAACAGGTTAAGGGCGCAGGCGGGTTTCTCATGAGCGGAAACTTCGAGCCAGGCAATTTTGACGCTAAGCCATGGCTTTTTACCGTATATTTTCGCCTGGGGAGAGTTGTAGCGAATGAGATTCCGCCGAGAGCCCGGATAAGTGGTAAACACTTGAGCGTGAACCTATTTTAACGCATTGAAACAGATTGGAGACTACTATGGATAAAGCCGCCAGAGATTTTTTGAGCAGCCTGCTGCGAGCACCTTCGCCCTCGGGCAACGAAAGCGCCCATCAGCGGATATGGCTTGATTACGTCAAAAAATTTGCCCAGGTCGATACCGACCACTCAGGCACCGCTATTGGCATGCTCAATCCTGAAGCCGAGTTCAGGGTTCTCATCGCCGGACACAGCGACGAAATCGCGATGATGGTCAAGCGCATCGATGATCGTGGCTTTGTTTACTTCACCAACGCCGGCGGCATCAGACCCTCATTGCTGCCGGGCCTCAAGGTCGATATTCTTGGTCATGGCGGCAAAATCGGCGGCGTCATCGGCTTTAACCGCAAATCAGATTCAGACACTCCGGCAAAGCCAAAATGCGAAGATTACTTTATCGACTGCGGCTTCAGCAGCAAAAAAGAAATCGAGAAATACGTGCGGGTCGGTGATTACATTCTTTATCAGAGCGAACCCGAACTTTTCAACAACGACAAACTCGTCTGCAAGGGTCTCGACAACAAGACCGGCTCGTTCATCGTCGCCGAAGTTCTCAAAAAATTGAGCCGACAGAAGCTGAAAATAGGCGTTTTCGCGGCAAGTACAACCGGCGAAGAAACCAACATGCGCGGTGCCCACAGCGCCGGGGCTCTCATACAGCCTGACATGGCAATTGCCTGCGATGTTACCTTCAATACCGACACTCCTGGCGAAGATGCACAGAATCCATCAGAAGTGCTTCTGGGAAAAGGGCCAGCGCTTTCGGTCGGCAGCCCGATAAACCGCCGCGTCAACGAGCTGATCGAAAAAGCAGCAAAAAAGCACAAAATTCCTTATCAGCTCGAACTCACTCCGGCACGAACCTGCACAGATGCCGACAAAATAATGTTTACCGGAATCGGGGTACCGGTCGCGCTGGTTTCATTGCCGCTGCGCTACATGCATTCGCCGATCGAAATGGCTTCGATGAAAGATATCGAGGCCGTGATCGAACTGCTCAGTGCAACTATCGCGGCCTTGACCGGCAAAGAAGACCTGCGCCCCCTCAAACCTTGAGCGACACAAACGCGAATCAGACAATGAGCTCTTATATAATATGCCGGGGCGGGAAAATCTCGTCGTAGCCTTCCAACATTTCAGGGTCTTTGGGGTAAAGAACTGAACGCATGCCGTTAAGATGGCGGGGAGCGCCGCCTTGACTGGCTTTGGCGTATACCTCTTCCTCGTCTTCTATCCAGGCGCCTCCGATTACATCGACGCCAAAATCGAACAACACTGAACTCATCGGCACAGATGGCCCAACTACAATAATTTTGGCACCTGGTTTCTTTAGGGCAAGCAGGCCTTCCATGGTATCGTTGAGGCAGGTTACTCCGGTCATCGCTACCACATCGGCCTGAGGTATTATCTTAACCGCATCGCCGGCATGCAGATCCCCATCCTGTGGCCGTTTTTCGATAATATGAAAAGCCGAAGCAACCTCTCTTATCTTGTCGGTATGCGGAAAATGCCCGACAACAGCAACTCTTTTGCCGACGCCCAGTCTGGCAGCAAGCTCAAGAGCATTACCGGTATAGTATTTTTTGCCATCAAGCGGCAGGGCGCTGTTGATGGCAGCAATAGCAAATGAGCGCTCGATTCCCTGAAGAGAATCGGACCATGTGAGAAGTTTTTCCAGGCCTAGAGTCTGAACCTCACCCATATGCGACACCGACAGGTGAACTTTGTATTCAAAAACACGATCATCGCTGAGAGTCATGCTGGTGCCAAGTCTCTTCGATTTAACTGTAGTGATAAACGCAAAAGTAGCGACCTTCTGCAGAGGCAGATCGTAGTACTCCCCTGGAATAGTTGCCTTGACAGATTCAAGTATTAAAGACATGACTCCTCCTGTTTAAAAGAAAGTAGAGCAGCACCTGCATTATTACAGCCTCTACCCATAGGCAGTTATGCCCCGACGGGCTCAGGCAAAACAATTCTACTATTGTGTAGTACTACAGCCATACCGACAGAATAAGAATAATTCTTTTTTCTTTAACACGCAACAATTTTTGGCATATGCGAAAAACCTGCCGATTATCGTCTCTTTTAACAATCTCTTCATAAGAGCACCGGCAAAGGGCCAGAGCTCACGCCCGATTTACACCGCCAGATATAGCTCTGGTAGTCTGACTGCTTTTTATTGACAAGCAGGGCAAAGCAGCTTAACATGAAATTAGTTTACAAAGTAGCACTAAGTATTGTTGCGGCCTATAGGTACAGGAAAAAAATGCAATGATCTGCACATTTGAGATTGCCTTGCGAGAGGCATAGCGGGATGGTGAAACCATCGGCCAACTCAGGGCTGATCTCAATGAAATCGAAGTTTGCAATTTGCTCCAGAAATATAGATAAATCATGCTGAATAATTTTATGTCGTTTATAGATGCCGGCGGGCCAGTAATGTACCCTCTGACTGTTCTCGGGGTCATGATTCTGGTGCTGGGCATTTATCAGATAGTCTGGCTGGGCATCTGGACACTCAAATCAGACCTTTACGCCTGCGCTGGAGCACCTATGTGGGCAAAGAAGGCTATCGCGCTTGCCCGTCACCAGACAGGGTTTTCCGGGCTGACCATACTCGAATCTATCGAATTGTGCTTTTCAAGAATGGAAGATTGCCTGACCAGGAGGGTTCCGGCCATGCGTTTCATGGCTCAGATCAGCACGCTGCTCGGCTTTCTCGGCACAGTCACCGGAATGGTCAGGGTATTCAACACTGTTGCCAAACTTGGCACGGTCACCCCGGCCGACCTCGCCGGCGGTATTCATGAAGCCCTGTTTACCACAGTATACGGGTTGATACTGGCGATTATCGCGTGGGGTCTTACTTATTGCATAGAAGCACTTTCCCGCCGCCACCTGCGACATCTTGAACTGCTCGTCATCAACGAACTCGAAAAGACGACGCAGAACAGCATTCCAGGAGTTGTTGATGCGCCTAAGCCGGAAAAATAACCGCGAAACCTTCGCCCTGGACCTGACCACCTGCTCAGATATCATCTTCACTCTGCTGATTTTTTATATACTTACACAGAGTTTTGTAGTGCAGGTGCCAGTCGATCTGCCACGTCTCGAATCAGAAGTGCAAAACATCAGCAGCACAGCACAACGTCTCGAGATTGATGAAGCTGGCGTAATAAGCTGGAATAATCAGCCTCTGCCGGCTGAATGGAAACCGGCCTTTACTGAAAAGCTGGCTGGCATTGCTTCCGACAGCAGTTTCGTCATTATTACGCATCATAAGGCTCCGGCCGGTGTTGCCATCGAACTGCTCGATCGCCTGCGCCTGGCCGGCATTGGCAGTGTTGCTTTCGGCGGCATTCCAGAGAAGAAAGCATCCGGGAAAGAAGCCGGACAATGACCGAAAAAGCTCTCAACCTGAGCAACAGGATGCTCTGGCCGCTTTCTATTGCGGCTGGACTGATTTTGCATGTTCTGCTCGCCAGCTTTTTATGGAACATCTGCACTTCATTTGACGACACACGCCCTCTCACATTGCGCCTGATCAAACTTTCACTGCCTGTTGTCGAGGCCAGGCCACCTGAAGATCCTGTAATAGCAACGACAGAAGCGCTTGTTGCTGAGCCACGACCTTTGGTTGAGCCTGAACCAATAGTCGAACCCGTAGCGGTAGAACCGGAACCAGTTGTTGAAACAGAACCGGTCGTAGCTGAGCCAATACAACCCTTACCCAAAGTCATTAAAGAAGAAGTCAAACCCAGACCCGAGCCAGTGGCAAAACCTGTAAAAAAACCAAAAACACAGGTCAAACCAGCTGTCACACCGGTCGCTGCCGAAGTGAAAGCTGCCCCGATTGCCAGCCCGGCGCCACCCACCAGAATTGAGCAGGTGATAAAACCGCGGGTTCAAACAACAGCTTCGCCCGTTGCGACAGCAGCAGTCCCTGCCGCTCCAGCCAGAGATTTCAGCAGCTACCTGCAGAAGATATATCAGCAGCTCGAGCGCAACAAGAAATACCCGACCAGCGCACGCCGGCGTAGCATTACCGGCAAGGTAACAGTGGCCTTTTCCATAAACAGCGAAGGGAAAGCAGTCGAAGCAACCGTTATCAGTAGATCGCCACGCGAACTGTCGGAAGCGGCCCTTAAGCTTGTGGCTTCACAGAGGTTTGTTAGCCCCCCAGATGGCTGGAACAGCGCAAGTCGCATAGAAATGCAGATAAACTATTCTCTGCGCTGAAAATAGGTTATTTATATCAGGATTGTCTTGATCAAGGAGAGAAAAAATGGGAATTCATCAGAAGCTTATTGATTGTGCTACGCCGTGGGTAGGTGGGCAAAAGATCAAGGAAATGCGCTTCGGGCTCGGTTACAGCTGTGTCGAACTGACTGACGGGCGCATGGGCGTGGCCTGGACTCCGGATCAAAAAACCTGCACCTGCACACATCTTGAGGCGGCCGGGCAGATTGCCGGGCAACCGGCCGAAACGATCCTGGGCTGGTTGAATTGCGATAATCCGCTGGAAAGGACAGCTGCCCTTGCCGTCTTCAATGCATTGAATTCGCGCCGAGAACGCCTTTTTACCGAGGGTGAAGCGACTTCACTGCTCAAAATTCAGTCCAGTGACCATGTTGTCATGATCGGTTTTTTTGCACCGGTCGTACCCACGATAAAAGCTACTGGCTGTCGTTTTGAAGTTGTCGAGCTTGACCCCGACAAGCCGGGAATATCACCTGAGCAAGGCTTCCGAGCACTCGAAGAATGCGACATCGCCATCATCACCGCAACCAGCATTATCAACGGCACTTTTGATGGTCTGGCCAGTGCGTTAAAGCGCAACCGTGCCGCCCTGATACTTGGCCCATCGACTCCCATGTGCCCGGAGGCCTTTGCCGGCACCCGCATAACCCAGCTCAGCGGTTCTTACGTTAAAGACCATGACCGGGTCAAACTTATAGTTTCAGAGGGCGGCGGCACCCGACTGCTCAAGAAGCATCTGCGTTTTGCCAATACTCTGGTATGAAATTTTCATTGAATAATCAGGCGGATAGAATCTGAACAGCTCAGGTAATATTCTATGCTGGCAAGTGAGATGTCATTGAATCTGAACCCGGAAAGGCCATGGATAACGTTCAAAATGCAATGCCCCTGCTCGGCGACAAGATGCCTGAATTCACCATTCAGACGACACATGGCATTAAAAGCTTCCCAAAAGATTATAACGGCAAATGGATCGTTCTTTTCAGCCACCCCGGCGACTTTACCCCGGTTTGCACAACTGAATTCGTAGCTTTTGCCAAACGCGAAGCCGAATTTAAAAAGCTAAACGCTGAACTAGTCGGGCTGTCAATCGACCAGGTTTTCTCACACATCAAGTGGGTAGGATGGATCGAAGAAAAGCTCAATGTCAAAATCCCGTTCCCGATCATCGCTGACGACACCGGCAACATCGCCAAAAAACTCGGCATGCTTCATCCCGGCAAAGGTGAAAAAGACAGTTACGACTGGTGGTTTGTTTACAAAAGTCTCTGATCACTGAGTCTAAAACTCCGATCAGTTGATATAACCCGTCCATACCGCCGCTACGTTCCAATCGTGGCGGCGGTTTTGCAATTTAGCCGTTCCAGCAGCTGAATTCCTGCATTACAAACAAGAGTTGCTTTGTAATACAAAACCATTGACATTTCATCTAGCTTGCGCTAAAGTTTTATTGATAGAACTTTTTTCTATCAATAAAACTTTTAAAGGACCGGGTTATGACCGAACCGCTTTCAATGGCCGCAGAAGACTATCTGGTAACCATCTACAACCTCGAAAAGAGCAAAAAGGTTGCGCGCTCAAAAGATATCGTCGAAATGCAGAAAGTCGCCAAGTCGACTGTTACTGCGGCTTTAAAATTTCTGGCCAGCAAAAAACTGATAAATTATCAGCCTTACGAACACATTACGTTAACCGAAGAAGGTATGAACAGGGCGAAACAGTTGTGCCTGCGCAAAGCAGCCATCAGAGACTTCTTGACCAATTTCATGCAGCTATCGCCAATACAGGCAGACACAACTGCTGACGCGATGGAGCACTGCATGGAACCTGCTGTTTTACGCAGATTCGTCTGCTTTATGACCTTTTTCAAAGACAAATGGCAAAGCCAGTCAGGCCCTATCAATGAGTTCAAAGAGTTCATTTCTTCAGAAAAGCATGCCCGGGATTGCGGCAAATGCCTTGCCAGATATGCAAGCACACTCGATTTATAAAATCCTCAGGAGGTAAATCCTATGCCAGTCTATGTCTACAAATGTCCCAAGTGTTCTCACATGTTCGACCATTTAGCCAGAACGATTTCAGAAACGGCACCAAAGTGCCCAAAATGTGGGGCCGAAGGCCTCGAAAAACAGTTCTGCTCATTTGCTACCAACAAGAAAGAACCGGCTTCAAGCTGTTCTACCGGTATGTGCTCACTGTCAAGAGACTAAAAACCGCAAGCAGGCATTTACCATGACTAAAACACGCTCCATCTATTTAATTATCATAGCAATATGGCTTGCCTGCCTGGCACAACCAGTTGTTACCGTCGATTCGCCGACCGGTGAAGAGCGCATTGGCACTGCCGCATGGACTCTGGCAGAATGCCTCGAAATCGCCATGCAGAGCAACCCCGACCTCCTGAAGTGACCTTTTCAATCTGCAACCTCTTCCGCCGATACTGGCATAAGCCAGAAACAACTTGTTCCAACTGTTGTTATAGCTTATCATATCGAAAGATAAAGGTTGCTCGCGTTCTGACTCTCGAACAAGATTCGGGCGGTCAGGTTGTAACTGACTGCAACATTTATCACTGGAGAAACTTATGAATATCCAAAAAGCTGACTATCTGATTATTGGCGGTGGACCGGTAGGCATTCAGGCCTGTCGAATGCTGCGCATGAGCAAACCCGAGGCATCAGTCACCGTACTCAGGCCAGAGGATTTCTCGGTCATTTACTGTGCAATACCATACGTAATCGAAGGATTGATCGAACCCTCGTCAATCGCCAAAAAAGACGAACTCATCACCGAAACCGGCGCTCAGCTGCTTAAAATTTCCGCCAGTAAGGTAGATTTTTCCGGCCATCTGGTAACGCTTACTGATGGCCAGCAGATAGAATACGGCAAACTGATCATCGCAACCGGCGCGGTTCCCTTTGTTCCGCCAGTCCCCGGCCATGGTCTCAAGAACATTTTCACTGTAAAAACGGCAAAAGATACCGACGTCATCAAAGCCGCTGCCAGCAAGGCGGCAAAAGTTGTGGTTATTGGCGCCGGCGCTATCGGTATCGAACAGGCGCAGGCAATGCAGGCTCTCGGCATCGAAACGCATCTGGTCGATATGGCGGCGCACCCGCTGTCTACCATGTTCGACAGCGAATTCGGTCAGATCATCAGCGAACAGGTCATCGCCAGCGGCATCAAATGGCAGGGCTCGGCCCCGCTGCAGAAATTTGGCGGCAATGACTCGGTCAGCGAAGTGATTCTCGGCAACGGCAGCAGCATTTCATTGAATGCCGGCAAAGATTTTGTCATCGTTTCTGCCGGGGTCAAACCAGAGCTGGAGCTTTTCCGCGCTAGCGATCTCGAAATCGTCAAAGACGGTATCGTGGTTAATGAGCGCATGCAGACCAATATTCCCGATGTTTACGCCGCCGGCGATTGTGTACATTTTGCCAGCGCCATAGATGGTCAGCCGCTCGGTGGGAAACTTGCTACTAACGCAGTGCCAATGGCAAAGGTGGCCGCCCGCAACCTGCTCGGCAAAGAAGCGACCTACAAGGGCTTCGTCAACGGAGCAGCAACCTGCGTTGGCGATTTGCGCGTCGGCGGCACCGGTTTTACCGAAAGTTTTGCAAAGTTGCGCGGCTTTACTACTGTCTGCGGCTTTGGTCAGACGACTTCGCGCTTTCCAATAATGCCGGGCGCTAAAAAAGTTCAGGTTAAGCTGGTGGCCTATGCGAAAACCGGCAGACTGCTCGGCGGTCAGATCATCGGACCTGACGCAGTTGCTGAACGAATCGATGTAATCAGCCTTGCACTTCAGCACAAAATGCATCTTTCTGATCTTGCTGAACTCAGTTATTCTGCCCAGCCCTGGCAAACCTTTTATCCTGCCGCCAACCCGATCGTCATGGCGGCTGAAGAAGCCCTGAAAAAGCTTTAACTGTCTGAAAAGCATGCTGCCCGGCTAACTACGGCACTTTCTAAATCGACAGCATCTTGCCAGATGTTCTGACTAACAAGGAGGAATTGTATGCCACGTCGTGATGGAACCGGCCCCTCAGGCGCCGGAGCAGGAAGCGGGCGAATGCGCGGGCTTTATTGCCGCCCCGGTTCAGGAGTATCCGGGTTTATAATACAGCTGATTATCAACAACTGGATGACAATTGTCGGATTTATCATCACCACACTTGTACCCCTGATTGGCCGCAAGCTATATCTGGAAAACAAGGCAGATAACGATAAAATCCCGGTATTGACCGCCACACCAGTTGATCGCAAAGAGTTAAGCAAATGACCAGGTCATATAAACATCTGTTCGGACCGGTGCCGTCGCGCCGGTTCGGGCGTTCGCTCGGCATTGACCTGACTCCGTTCAAGATTTGCAGCTACGACTGCGTGTTCTGCCAGCTCGGCAGAACAACGCGCCTCACACTGGCACGCGAAAACTTTGTCGATCTTGACGAAACTCTCTCTGAAATAGAGCACTGGCTCAAAAACGACGGCAAAGCCGACCAGATCACCCTGGCCGGCTCCGGCGAACCAACTTTGCATGCCGGCTTTGGCGAAGTAATCAGCTTCGTCAAGGCGCGCACCAGGATTCCGGTCGCTGTTCTCACCAACGGCAGCATGCTCTATCTGCCGGAAGTGCGCAAAGCCGCCGCTCAGGCCGATATAGTCAAAATCTCACTCAGTGCCTGGGATCAGGAGTCTCTTGAAAAGATCAATCGCCCCGCCCCTGGCTATCGTTTTGAACAGCTTATCGAAGGCGAAAAACAATTCAGAAATGAGTTTTCGGGCAAGCTGTGGATAGAGGTTTTCATGCTCGACGGCATTAATTCCACGCCAGCAGAAGTAGCTAAAATAGCGGCGTTTGTCAGACAAATCAGGCCCGACCGTGTACAGCTGAACACCTGTGTGCGGCCGCCAGCCGAAGAATCTGCCAGAGCCGTACCGGAAAAATCTCTGCGCGAACTGGCAACAGTATTCGAACCGGCCGCCGAAATTATCGCTGAGTATCGTGCTGCTGACGGCGGCGAAGTGAAGGTAAACGAGCAGGCCATTCTCGAAATGCTGCAGCGTCGCCCCTGCACGGCTGACCAGATCGCAGAAGTGTTCGGCATGCACCTTAACGAAGTTTCGAAATACCTCGGCATGCTGACGCGGTCAGATCTGGTAACCGCCACCCACCGCAACAACGACGTCTACTACTTCGCCCGGAAAAACTCAGGCCGGGCGGCGTGTTTGAAAGAATAGCCGCTTACCGCGAAGAAGCCAGGGCCGAAATGGCTGCGCGCTTGAAGTCATCTTCGACAGTCAGTTACAATGCCAGCGGCGAGACTCAGATTGCTCCGAGCAAAGGCCCGAGCATCTCGACCAAAGGATGAAATTTGCTTTCAGCTGGATTGTATTTGGTCGGGCACTCCGGTATCATGTGTCGTCGTAATTGCGACTGACTTGATTCTTTAAGCGACTGCCAGCAAATACAGAGGTGCAACATAAATGTGCTCTATTTTCGGGATTCTGAATATAAGATCTGACGCTACAACACTGAGAAAAACCGCCCTGGAAATGTCGAAAAAACTTCGCCATCGGGGACCCGACTGGTCTGGCATCTTCAGCTCAGACCGGGCGATCCTGGTGCATGAACGTCTGTCTATCGTCGATCCCGGCAACGGTGCCCAGCCCCTCTACAATCCTGAAAAGACCCATGTCCTGGCGGTTAACGGCGAGATATACAATCACAAGGAACTCGAAAAGAACCTGAAGGTCGAATTTCAATTTCAGACAAAATCTGACTGCGAAGTGCTGCTGGCTCTATACAAAGAAAAGGGTCCGGCATTTCTCGATGATATCAACGGCATTTTCGCCTTTATTCTCTATGACACAGAAAAAGACGCCTACCTGATCGGCCGCGACCATATCGGCATTGTGCCGCTTTATACAGGTCGCGATGAACATGGCAATTTTTATGTCGCATCAGAGCAGAAAGCGCTGGCACCGGTCTGCAAAACGATCGAAGTTTTCCCTCCCGGCCATTATCTCTGGAGTGAAGATGGCGAGATAAGGCGTTATTATAACCGCGACTGGGAAAGCTATGATGTTGTAAAAGACAATAAGACGGATGTCGCAGAACTCAGAGCCGCACTTGAAGATGCCGTCAAACGCCAGTTGATGTGTGACGTGCCCTATGGCGTATTGCTTTCTGGCGGCCTTGATTCGTCAATTATCTCGGCAATCACCAAAAAGTATGCGGCACGGCGCATTGAAAACAACTGCCAGACAGAAGCCTGGTGGCCGCAGCTGCATTCTTTCGCGATCGGCCTGAAGGGATCACCTGACCTTGCTGCAGCCGAGAAAGTTGCCAATCACCTCGGAACCATTCATCACCAGATTCATTTCACTGTCCAGGAAGGTCTCGACGCACTGAGAGATGTCATCTATCACATTGAGACCTATGATGTAACGACTATTCGCGCTTCGACTCCGATGTATCTGATGGCTCGCTATATCAAAGCCATGGGCATCAAGATGGTTCTCTCAGGCGAAGGGTCTGACGAGATTTTCGGTGGCTATCTATATTTTCATAAGGCCCCGGACGCCAGAGAATTTCACGAAGAAACGGTGCGCAAACTTTCGGCCCTGCATCTTTACGACTGCAAACGTGCCAACAAGTCTATGGCAGCATGGGGCGTCGAAGGACGTGTCCCATTTCTCGACAAGGAATTCATCGATGTTGCAATGCGCCTGAATCCGAGCGATAAGATGTGCGGAAACGGTAAAATAGAAAAGCATCTGCTACGCGAAGCTTTCAGCAGCATGCTTCCGCATGAAGTAGCATGGCGACAGAAGGAGCAATTTTCCGACGGGGTTGGCTATTCATGGATAGACAGTATCAAAGCTCATGTCGAAAAAGAAGTCACCGATCAGATGTTTGAAGCTGCCGCATTCAGATTTCCGGTTAATACGCCGCTGACCAAAGAGGCCTACTATTATCGCTCGACTTTTGAGGAGCATTTTCCCAGCGAACATTCGGTGCGCTGTGTTCCTCACTGGAAATCAGTTGCATGCTCCACCCCGACAGCCCTTGAATGGGATGCAAAATTCAAAAACATGGCTGACCCCTCAGGCCGCGCAGTAATAGACGTGCACAAGAAAAGTTACTGACAGAAGCCGCATCGAACCTCGCCATCAGTCCTTTATGAGATCTTGCCCGACGAAAATTCAGAATCACTGAATGATTTCTCAGATATATTGTTAAATCCGGCGAGATCCCGCGGAACTGGAAACGGCCGTAAAAGCAGTAATTGCTTCATTCTTAGGCAGAAGGTTTATGCTGGGGCAACGTACATTTTGTGATCGCTGGCGTTGCCACTGTATTATTTTGTGTTAACATTGGCACATACTAAATACTGAGGTGAATTCATGCAATCACTGGTCGTAGCAAAAGATCTCGTCAAGATCTACCAGGCTGGAGAGGTCGAAGTCAAAGCCTTGCGGGGAGTGAGCTTTGAAATAGATTCAGGGCAATTCGTCAGCTTTACCGGGCCTTCCGGCAGCGGCAAAACCACTCTGCTCAACCTGATTGGCAGCCTCGATGTACAGACCAGCGGCGAACTCATCGTCGCCGGTCAAGCGGCAAATCAGCTCAACATCAGGCAGCGCGCCAATTTTCGCGGGAACAATATCGGCATCATTTTTCAGGATTTCAACCTGATTCCGGTGCTGACCGTGCGCGAGAACATTGAATACCCGCTGCTCATGGTAAAACCTACGCCAGCAGCCGAACGCCATAAAATCGTCAGCGAACTGATGGAAAAAGTCGGTATCGCCGAGCAGGCCGAAAAGTTCCCGAATCAGATTTCTGGCGGGCAGAAACAGCGCGTTGCCATCGCCCGGGCGCTGTCTACAGCTCCCAAACTGGTTCTAGCTGATGAACCGACCGCTAACCTCGACAAGGCGACTTCGACGAGAATCATCGACCTCATGAAAGAGCTTAAGAACCAGCTTGGTACCAGCTTTATCTTTTCGACGCACGACCCGCGAGTGGTCAGCCACGCCGATGTCATTTACGTGCTCGAAGACGGCCAGTTACAGACGCCGACTGCCGAAAACACCATGGGTCACGGAGGGAGCAAGTAATGGAATCAGCCAGAATAGCCTTTCGCAACCTCTACCGGCAGAAACGTCGCACCGGCCTCACCGTATCGATCATCGCCTTTGGCGTGGTCGCGGTCATCCTGTTTTCGTCACTCGCCGGTTCGTTCAAGAATATGATGATCAGCCAGATCACCGACTCGATGCTTGGGCACCTGCAGGTCCACCGCAGCGGCTATGTAGAATCGCTGGATACCATGCCACTCAATCTGGTAATCGAAGAGCAGTATGTCGACCAGCTCAAAAAAGCACTCGGCGAAATCAAGGAAATCGAGGGATACACCCTGCGCATTCTGCTGGCAACGCTGCTAAGCAATTACGCCGACACAACCAACATCAAACTTTCAGCGATCGACCCAGCTTCAGAACAGTTGGTCACGCCGCTGCTGCCCGGCCGCATTACTCAGGGCAAATTTCTCGAAAAGGGCCAGATTCTGCTGCCCAACCTGGTCGCGCGCGGCCTCGAACTTGGCATCGCCTCAGAAGTCGTGGTCATAGCGACCAACGTCGATGGTTCAGTTAACGGCACCTCGCTGGTGGTGAGCGGTATTGTTGAAACAGCGGTCGGCCCAAGTGGCAAGTATGGCTACATTCACATCGACGACGCGCGCGAACTGCTGCGCATGGAAAGCCTGCAGGTCAGCGAAGTCGCCATACGCCTCAAAGATTCCGAAAAGCTGACGCTGGTAATGAACAAGCTTCAGACCGTCCTCAAAGGCATTACCGACGACAAGGGCAAGCCAGTTTTCGAGGTGCACCCCTGGAAAGCGCTGAGCCCGTTCAACAACATCGCCAACATGATCGATCTGATGACGATTTTCATTCAGGTCATCCTGGTGACAATAGTATTGATCAGCATCATGAATGTAATGCTGATGGCGGTATACGAGCGCACCAAAGAAATCGGCACCATCGCCGCAATCGGCACCCCGCCATCGTCGATCATGAGTCTTTTCATCTTTGAAGGCCTGTTTCTGGGAATAGCCGGCGCGGCTGTCGGCAATATAACCGGCTGGGTGCTGGTGCAGGCGGTTAAGGCCGCCGAAATGACGATAAGCTTCGGGCAGAGCGACAACATTCTGCTGGCCCCGCAGATTTCGTTATCAACAATGCTGGCGACCACCTTTATCGTAATTCTGGTTACCCTGCTTGGCGCGGTAGAACCGGCCTACAAAGCTTCACAGCTCGACCCGGTCGAAGCGCTGCGCAATTAAGACAAAGGAGACAATATGTTTAAAACACTGATCAATAAAAGTCTGATTCTGCTGGCAATCGCAGTCATGTGCAACATGACCGGGCTGGCAAAGGCTGAAACTACCACCGAAACCACCAGTTCTTCTGGCTCGACTGCAGACAGCACCGGCACTGCAACTGCCGGCCTGGCAGGAACTGCCGATGGCACGCTTCCCGACAAGGCGGAAGCACTCGAAAAGATCGACCGCTCGCTGAATCCTGAATCTTATGTTTCCTATAAAAAAATCGTAAATATTGATACCAAGGGCATTAAAAAAGAGTTTGTCATGTATGTCGGCAAGCTCGGCGCCGACAAGGTGCTTGGCTCTTTTCTCGCGCCCAAAACCGAAGTCGGTCGCGCCACTCTGCGTATCGGCGATAACATGTGGCTTTATATCCCGAATGTCAAGAAACCGGTGCGCATTACCAGCCTGCAGTCGGTTACCGGCGGGCTTTTTAACAACTCTGACATCATGGGCCTCGATTACTCGGATGAATATGACTGCATCGACATCAAGCTGGCAGAGGGCAAATACGAGCTCGAACTCAAGGCCAAAACCGGTTCGGTCGCTTACGAAAAACTTATTGTCGTGGCCGATACCGAAACTTATACGCCTGAGCGTATCGACTGTTACACCTCGAGCGGCATGCTGGTCAAGTCGCTGCATTTCAAGAAAATCGTCGAATTTGAAGAAGGCTTTAAACGGCCGTCAGTGGTCGAAACCGACAGCCCGCTGTTCAAGGGTGCGAAGTCGATCATGATCTATTCGCAGATGAAACGCGTTCAGCTCGACGAATCGCTGTTCAATATCAACAATATGGCCAAATATCAGGAGCTGCGGTGAAACAGTATTGTGCGTTTCTGCTGACTTTCTGCCTGATTCTGTCTGCTGCCGGCGCTTCGGCCGATGATTATTCTTTCGACGTCGGCGCTTTTGCGCCCAAAAGACTCGAAATAAATTACCGGCTCGATCTGCGCCCCGGCTTCAGCTTTCTCGAAAAAGACAGCCGGCAGTATCGCCTGACTCTCGCCGACAAGGGCTGGCGCCGCCACCAGAACAACACAACACTGATGGCCGCCACCTTTGGCAGTTACAAGGCAGGCGACAACTCGACCCTGATCTTTGACGGGCTGCTGACGGTCAACCGTTTTCTCGACCAGACGCGCGATACGCAGGTTCTCAACGAGGCCTGGCTGCGTTTCGACATCAACACCAGCCTACAGGCCGGAATCGGCAAAAAAACCTTCAAGTGGGGCAAAGGCTACGCCTGGAACCCGGTTAATTTCGGCGGTCGCCAGAAAGATCTCAATGACATCGATCTGGCGCTCTCGGGCTACAGCATGCTGTTCACGCAGTTTACCCGCAACCTGTCGGGTTACCTGTCCAACACTGCGTTGACCATGGCGCTGCTGCCGGTTACCGAAGGTCTCAACGACGATTTTACCGAGAATGACAGCCTGAATTTTATTTCGCAGTATTACATGCTGCTTGGCGACACCGATATCGACTTCTACCTGATGGCCGGAACTGCCGGCAACCACAAGATCGGCGCCGATTTCAGCAAAAATCTGAGCAGCAATCATGAGATTCATGCCGAACTGGCTTTCCAGCGCGAGCAGCGCAGCTACAATATCGCTGCCAACGGCCAGATTATTAGCGAAAAGCATGGTCGCACCAGCTTTCTCGCCGGCACCCGTTATCTCGACCACCGCGACATTACCTATATTCTCGAATACCTGCACAACGGCGCCGGCCTGGATCAGTCCGACATGCAGAATTATTTCGACGCGACCGACCTGGCCCTGGCAACCGCCAACAAAGCGGCCATGCGCCAGGCCGCGCAGAATTACACACTGTATCTCAACCGCCAGTTCGCCATGCGCGACTACCTCTATTTAAAGGCTTCCAAGCCAGAACTGTTCGGGCATCTGTACATAAACGGCGCTTTCTTTTCGATCGTCAATCTTGCTGATAAAAGCCATTCAAACACTGTCGAAGTAAGCTATACCGGCCTGACCAACTACATCTTTACCCTGCGCCTGACCACAAATCTGGGCAACCACAACAGCGAATATGGCCAGAAACTGAGTTCCGACCGCGTCGAACTGCGCTGCCAGTATTATTTCTGATTTATCCTAAAAGCACGCTGCAGTCAGCAACACCATACTTTTTAACGCGTTTTCTCCCATTGCTTTCAGCAACTTTGCAAAGCGGGAACACATTGTGTTACCTTTACGCAATAACTCTCTGAACCGAAGCACAAATGCATTTACTCAACCGAATAACTTTTGGATTATTACTAATAAGCGGTGTAGCGCTCTATACCGGTCTTAACAAGATTGTCAGCTTCACCATTCTTCTGGCGCTGATTGGCCTGAAACTGCTTTTCAACAAGCTCAGCCGCATCATCGATCATTCCGACCTTAAGACAGCAAGTCTACTCATTCCCTGTGGCAGTAAGAACCAGGATCGCTCCCGATTTTTTCTTAAACTTCTGGTTAATCTTCTGGCGACACTGGGCAGTCTGACAATTCTGTGGCAGTTCTACCTGATGGCCCAGGGCCAGTATCTCAGCGCCTACGAACCGTTATCGCACCAGATCGTCTGCCTCGGATTTTCGCTGGGCATGCTGTTCTATGCGATATTTGCCATGCGCCATATTCAGAGCGGCGAAGAGCAGCAGCATCTGCAATGGTACCGGGCAATCGGCTATTTTTCCGTTTATCATCTGCTGATTTTTGCCATGTATTTCATCTCGACTCAGCTCGTCGGTGATGAATCTGAAATGGTTAATGCCTTTATCGACTATGGCCTGTACGCCGGCTTTTTCTGGCTGGCACTCGTCAGCGCTGAATTTCTGGTGTATTTCCTGCGAAATTTAGTGCTTCTATTAAGGGGAAAAATTACTGCGAACCTTCTGCCGGTGCCATTTTTTGTAAGTGTCGTGGCGGCTGAAAATTCGCTTAAAGAAAGTCTGCTGAAAAGCATTGAAGCGATATCAGGCATCGATCTGGCAAAATCCGAAATTGCATCTTTCTGCCTGCGGATATTTGAACCAGTCTGCATCATCTCGGCATTTATGCTCTGGCTGTTATCGAGCATGGTGATCGTAGGACCTGAGCAACAGGCTATTTTTACACGCTTTGGCAAGTTTACCGAAACTTCGGCCGCCGGGCCGGGATTCTACTTCAAATTGCCATGGCCTTTTGCTGAAGTTCAAGTGCTGGATGCTTATCGCATAAGAACTCTCAACATCGGCTTCGAACCCGACCCGAAGCAGCGCCACATGATCTGGACCAAAGCGCACGCGCTCAAGTATTTTGAACTCATCGTCGGTGACGGCGTCGAGATAATTGCAATCGACTGCCAGGTAATGTACCGTATTAAAGATCTTTACAGCTACTCAAAAACCCTGCAAAACCCTGAAGAATTCATCAGTGCGACCGCCTATAAACTGATAACCCAGGAAACTGTTTCCGCCAGATTCGACGAAATCATTGCCAGAGACCGCGGCGAGCTTTCCATGCTGATAAAAACCAAGCTGCAGGCAGCTGCAGATAAAATGCATCTGGGCGTCGATGTCATCGAAGTGGTTTTTCTGGCGATGCACCCGCCGCTAGAAATTGCTGAACACTTTGAAGATGTTATCAGTGCCCAGATCGACAAACTGACCTTCGTTCTCAGGGCCAACACCGAAGTGCTCTATAATATTTCGATGAACAAGGCTTTGGCAAAGGGCAAAGAACTCGAAGCCGAAAGCTACTTTCTCGACGAAACGGCCAAAGCGACAGGTGAAGCCAATTCTCTGGCCAGTCGCATTATTGGCTACGAGTATGATCCAGAACTGGCAAGATTCAGACTTCGTTGTGAAAACCTGCAAAAGGTGCTCACCGGCAAAAACCTCTATGTCATTGACAGCTCGCTGATGCGCCAGGAAGATAAAATCTTCCTCGATATCAGCGGTCAGGAAAGGTAAATCTATGAAATTCTGGCTAAGACTTACGCTTGCCCTGCTGCTTCTCGGACTGATTGCATTTAAAGCCATCATTCTTCCGCTGCCGGAGGGGCACAAAGCCGTTATCGCGCATTTTGGCAATCCCACCAGAATTATCGAGACGCCAGGAGCCCACCTCAAGTGGCCATGGCCAATCGACAACTACTATCTTTTCGACACCCGGAACCGCATCTATAACACCAGGTTTACCCAGACGTTAACCCGTGACAAGAAAGCCATTATTCTGCTGACTTATATCGTTTATCGCATAGCGGATCCTCTGACCTTCCTGCAGGCGGTCGGAACCATTGCCAACGCCGAAGACAAGATCGAAGGACTGGTGTCCAGTTCAAAAAACAATGTAATGGGCAATTATAACCTGGCAAACCTCGTTTCAACCGATCCTTCGCAGCTTAAGATTGCCGAGATCGAAAATCGCATTCTTGATGCCGTTGGTCAGAGAGCGCGCGAAAATTTTGGCGTTGAGATTACCAGCCTCGGAATCAAGCGCCTGGCCTATCCAGAAAACAACGTCAAAGCTATTCTCAGTCAGATGCGGGCAGAGCGCGGCCAATATGCGGCAAAATACCGGGCCGAAGGGCGCATGCAAGCTTCAATAATTGTATCTGAGGCAGATCTTGAAATCGCCAGAATCAACGCCGAGGCGGTAAAAAAAGCGGCTGAAATCACCGGAAAAGCCGATCGCCAGGCGGCCGAGATCTACGCCGAAACCTATAAAAAAGGTCGCGAATTCTATAAATTCACGCGTTCTCTCGAAGCTCTTGAAAAAATGATCAATCAAAATGCCACATTCATCATGCGCAGCGATCAGTATCCCTTCAACGTGCTTTACGAACCAGTAAAACCAGATGACAAAAGCAACTGATAAACCAACACCACTGATAAGAACCGTTAATGATTTCATGCTGCTTCTAAAAATCGTTATGGGAATTGTCTTTGCATTATACTGTCTGTCAGGTATCACGCTGGTAAAACCCGACGAAGTTGGCATGATTCTGCGTCTGGGACGCCTGGTTGGCAGCAACCGCATCGACCAGGTGCATCAGCCCGGCTGGATATGGGCTTTCCCAAAACCGATCGACCAGGTAATAAAAATGCCGGTTAAGCAGATCAGGGAAGTAAGAATCAGTGAGCTGGCTGCCATAAGCAAAGAAAAAGACCTCGATTATCGCAATATCGATCCGGTCAGCGAAGGTTACTGCATCAGCGCCGATGAGAATATATTTCAGGCAAAAATACTGGTCAAATACCAGATTACTGATCCGGTTGTGGCAGTTTTTAACTTTGCCAACGGCTTTGCCGGCATTGAAGCTCTTATCAGAGATCTCACCATTTGCGAACTGGTTAAAGTCGCTGGCCGCTTCAATATTGACGGAATTCTTTCAGAAAATAAAAAACAGCTCTCACAGCAGGTTCATGAATATGTACAGAAGAGGCTCGATAAGATTGAGTCAGGCCTGACTTTACTCTCACTAGAATTCGAAGAAATCGCACCACCGGTATTTCTGCAGAGAGATTTCGAAGAAGTGAACACCGCCTACATCAACCGTCGCGATTTCATCAATGAAGCGCAAAGCCTCAGAGAAGAAAAAATTCCGGGAGCCAGTGCCAAAGCCAGCAAAAAAATCAGTGAAGCCGAGTCGTATGAGCAGACAATATTAGCCGAAGCTACCGCCGAAACCGGTAAATTCAATGAATTGCTGCAGGCTTATCAGGAAAACCCCGAAGAAATAAGCCTGAACATGATTTACCAAGCTCACCAGGCAATAATTCTGGGCACTCAGAATATGTTTGTGTTTCCCTCTGAGAAAAACAGTGCTGCTGCCGTTCGGCTGTATATTGGGGGCATGAAAAAGACCGAGTCGCTGCCAACTCCTTCGGTAAATTTATATGACGACGAAGATCTGTAGCGGCATGGATAAAGAAGAAAATACCTACCAGCATCCAGCCGGTTTGAATCGACTGCTCCAGATCAAGCTTGCCAATTCTATCTTTGCGGCCATTTTTCTTGCTGCCGGAATCGTTTACGACATAATTTTTCAGCAGCACCAGATTGCGCAGCTGATCATAGCCATTGGCGCTGTATCGGTCGCGCTGCCGATCTTCTTTAATGGCTTGCGCGGAATTTTTGACCGCGAGGGCCGTTTCATGACTGAGCAACTGGTCAGTCTAGCCATACTGGGCTCGATGATCGAAGGCAATTTTATCGTTGCGACTATTATTCCGGTCATCATGGTATTCGGGCATCTGCTCGAAGAAAAAAGCATTTTGGGTATTGAAGAAGCTATCAATTCGCTCAAGAAACTGCACAGCCGAAACGCCAGAATCTTGCGCGACGGTGCAGAAACTCTTATAGAGCCAGAAGAGCTCAAAATTGACGACCTCGTCATCTGCTATCCGGGCGAGATTATTCCGGCCGATGGCCTGGTCAGTGAGGGTGACTCGCTGGTGAATCAGGCGCCGATAACCGGCGAATCAGTGCCAGTTGAAGTATTTACCGGCACGACGGTTTACGCCGGAACCGTTAATCTTAGTGGAAAAGTAACCATCCGGGTCAATCGTCTCAACAGCAACACCCTGCTCAATAAAATTGTCGGGCTGCTCAAAGAGGCAGAGCGCTCAAAAGCCCCTATCGTCAAACTGATAGAGAAGTATGTCAGTCTTTATTTTCCTTTTGTAATAATGGTTGCCGCGACCACACTTTTTGTAACCAGCAATATCAGCAGAGCGATAGCGATACTGGTCATCAGTTGCCCATGTGCCCTGATTCTGGCCAGTCCCACAGCGATGATTGCGGCGCTTGTACGTTCAGCCCGCTACGGCATAATGATAAAAAACACCGCCTTTCTTGAATTGCTGGCCGAGGTAGACACATTGATATTCGATAAAACCGGCACGGTAACCTATGGCAAGCTTGAAATAGAAGCAGTCCTGGCTCAGGACTGCTGCAGCCGACAGCAACTACTGGAACACGCGGCTTTCTGCGCCAGCGGTTCGCTGCACCCCGTTTCGACAGCAATCAGGAACTATGCGCACGAGCACAAAATCAAAATCATCATTCCAACCGGCCACAAAGAGATGCATGGGCGGGGAGTTATTGCTGAGAGCGCCACAGAGCGTTTTTATCTCGGCAAGCTCAGCTGGATATGTGAGGAAATCGGCATAAAGGAAGAACAAAGCCAGCTCCAGAATGGCAGTACTTCGGTGTGGATAGCGAATCAGCAGAAGCTGCTGGGTGAAATCACCTTTGCCGACAAGCCGCGGCCGGAAATGCACGAGGCTATTGCTGCCTGCCGCAAGCTTGGCATCAAAAACATCTATCTGTTAACTGGCGACAAGAAGGAAATCGGCGAGCGCATTGGCGCATTTCTCGGTATTGATGGCACAATCAGCCAGTGTCTGCCAGAAGACAAGCTTAATTTTGTCAATCAGAAGAAGGCAGAAGGCTGCAAGGTTCTCTTTGTTGGCGATGGCATCAATGATGCCCTGGCGCTTAAAGCCAGCGATGTTGGCGTTGCGATCGCGCGCGGCGGCTCAGACATCGCCATTCAAAATTCTGACATCACGCTGAACAGCGACAGTCTGTTAAATCTGGCGCAGATGTTAAGGCTTTCGGGCATGACGCACGCCACAATCAATCAGAATATACTGATTGGTACAAGCTTCAGCCTCCTGATGATCGGCCTGGCAGCCGGCGGTTTTATCTCACCCGTAGTCGGCGCGGTCGCGCATAACCTTGGCTCGGTTTTTGTAGTCTTGAACAGCGCCAGAATGCTCAAAGAAGAAGACAAAGCACCTGATTCAACTTCTGAAATGAACATATCAGCCGAATAATGTCCCTGATATCGGCACAAATAAAGCAGAATTTCAACTCTCAGCCGCAAGAAGCCTTCAAAGAAGCCTGTTGCATAATGCCTCACAAAAAAGAATGGCACAAAGACAGGATTCTGGTTATACTATAAGTAGATGGATATAGTTTTCGTTCTAAGGTTGCGTTCGGAGTGTGTAATTATGCTCAAAAAGAGCATAGGCTTTTGTCATTCCTTTTTAATCATACCATATAGAGCCCGACTGGTTGCGGCCTGGACAGCTATTATGCTGCTTACGTCTGTATCCCTCTTGGCAAATAGTGTCGATACTGCCGGTCAGGCCAGACCGCGCTCCGGCATAGACATCAGGGTCACAGAACTGATGATTCATGCCATGCGTGCGCGCGACATGGGCGACATGAACAGCGCCGAGCTTTTCTGGATACAGGCCCGCGCCTACCGCCCATCTATGCCTAGACCAGCCTGGCTCGAACAGCCTCCGGCAAATGAAACCGTTGTTCAGCCGACAATAAGCGAAGATGAACTGATCGAGCGCATTCAAAAGATGCCCTACAATGACGCCAAGGTACTGCTCAACGATCGCCTGCAAAAAGACCCGACAAATATAAAGCTGAGACGACTCTTTCTCGAGCTCTCAGAAAAAGCTGGTGATCATAGTGAAGTTTCGCGACATCGCAGCCTGGTCACCGTTCATTCGCGCACTACACGCAACATTCTAATGTATCTATTTTCTGTTCTTATAGGATTCCTATTGGTCTGGCAGATTGCCAAATTGATCAATGACTTACGCAGTCATCTCTAACTCGGCATTCTATCAGATGCATCATTAATAAATTGTGCTGGTGCAAAATTGGCGGGGGCAAGGGTAATGATATGAATGGAAGTTATTCTTCAAGAAGGTCGCCGGTTGGGCCTGCGTGGTTTAAGCCAGTAATATTCTTAGCATTGTTGCTGGTAGTAGCAACAACCGGCAATGTATACGCCCTCAATCATCTGACAAATTCAGAGTTTGACACAAACCTTGCCAGTTGGACCACTGTCCAAAGACAGAATGCAACCGTTCCAATAAACTCGACCCCGACTGCTAATATGTCAGATAACGACTGGTTCAGCCTGGCTGGGGAAGGCTGCTTTTATGTGTTCCGCAACAGCAACAGTAATGGAACTCATAATGCGTTTTTGTCGCAGAGTTTTTCGACTCCTGAAGACCCAACAAATATTAGGGTGGGGTTTGACCATAGAGAACGATACCAAACCATTAACACTTACAGACTCCATGCTTCAATAAGAAACGCCGGCGGTACTTTCCCTAATGAAACCATAGCAAGCACATTTTTCGATGAAACTGCACCGAATCCTGCTCATACTGGAGCATGGATCAGAGACAGTTATGATATAACTCTTCCAGCGAATTCCAATTACATTTACCGGGTTTTCTATCATTTCGTAAGGGTTCGCGACAACACTACTGGTGTTTATGTCGATAATCTGCGGATCGATTTCAGCCCGACCGGCCTGGGTGGTGGTGTTAATGGCACATCGAACGAACTTTCCTGGAATACAAGCACGACGCCAGCCACTGACGTAAGTTTGCGCGGAACTAACCCATACCGACTTTATTGGGGGACCACTTCCGGCACTTATACTAACTCTTCTCTGGTCACCACGAACAATTTTTCACACACTCCGCCGGCCGGCAGCGTCGTTTATTATGTGGTTACCGACTTCGATAGCAACGACGTCGAATCGCCATATTCGGTCGAATGGCCGATAATCCGACAAACGGTCAGAGATGGCAGTGGCGCGGATGTTGATACCATCATTGGGAACGACGTTGCTATGAACTGGGCGCATGTAGCGGTTACAGGGTTTACCAGAACCGGCTATCAGGTTGCTCTCGGCTCGACACCCGGCGGCAGCGACGTAGCCGGCTGGGTCGATCTGGCAGCCGCCGATACAAGTTACACTTTTGCCGGAGCAGCACTCACCAATGGTAACACTTACTACACTTCGGTCAGAATGGTCACCGACAGGGGAACACTCAATTATTCAGCGAGCGATGGATTCGTATCGATCAATCTCGATGTTCGAGATGGCAGCGCAGCCGACGTAGACACAACAACCTCATTGACAGATGCTGATATGAACTGGGGACCAGCGCCCTTTCCGGTTGGCCGCTACGACGTGGCTCTCGGCACGACTCCCGGCGGCACCGACATCGTTGGCTGGACCAACGTCAATCTTTTAACCAGCCACAGTTTTTCCAGTCTGAGTCTGAGCAACGGTGCTTCTTATTATTGTAGTGTAAGAGCTTATGATCCTGGGATGACAGAGATCGGAGTCTTTTTCAGCGATGGTTTTGCGCCAATTTTATCTTCGGCAATTGATGTATGGGACGGCCCTGACCCGGGCGTGGATGTCGATGATATCTTTTCCCTGAGCAGTGTAGACCTGAACTGGCAGGCGGCGGGTTTCCCGGTGGTAAGGTATGAAGCAGCCCTGGGAACAACTCCCGGTGACAGTGATGTCATTGGCTGGACGGATATGGGAGTCTTAACCAGTGGAACTCTTAATGGTTCTCTGGCAACCAGCACGACCTATTTCTGTTCGGTAAGAATTGTTCACGCGATGGGAACGCTGCCCGCCTCTTCAAGCGATGGCTTTGTCTGTCGTAAATTTGAGGTTCGCGACGGTCTCAGTGCTGATATTGATTACACTTTCGCAGCAGACACCCTGCAGGCAAACTGGGATGCCGTTACCGTGCCGTTGCTTCGTTATGACGCAGCTGTTGGAACCACTCCAGGCGGAACCGATGTCGTTGGCTGGACTTCGGCAGGCACTGCTACCAACATTACATTCTCCGGCTTGGCTCCACTGGCCGGGTTGCCGACCATATATTATGTCTCGGTAAGAATAATCAGCCCTGGCGGAGTTCCTATTGCGACAAATTACAGCAATGGCATTTATCGCATTATAGTTGTTGATATGACAGTGAGAGATGGTTTGAACCCGGATATTGAATATTCGTATTTTGAAGACCGGGCAGAAATGAACTGGGATCACCCTGCAGTAGGTATTATTCGTTATGAAGTGGCACTTGGCACCAGCAAATTCTCCGACAATATACATCCTTTCATCGACGTAGGCCATGCCAGGCAGGCTGCCCTCACCGGACTTTCACTTGCCAGCGGCACGAGGTATTTTGCCACAGTCCGCGGCATAAGTGCCATTGGTGAAGTTGAGGCTTTTGGTAGTTCTGATGGTTTTATTGCATGCCGCGATCAGGTCCTCACCGATACGGCAGCGCAGACTTATTTTCATAATGCCAGAGTCCTGCGTATGATCGATACTACGACCGATCCAGGTTTGATCCAGCCGAGAACCTTTTCTGCAAATGGTGGTGGCACGCAAACCTGGGCCAGACACCTGGCAGTTGATATCGAAGAGCCCGGAGTTACCGAGCGCATAAATGCGCCATGTCGTATTCAGCTTGCTGGCCTGACCAATGTCGTGGCAAACGCGATAAGGGTAGCAGACGATCAGGGAAATGAAGTGCCCCGGCATGTGCTTGCTTCTACGGCCAACAGCATGGATCTGGTCTTTCTCGTCAACATTGCGAAAAGTGAAACAAGAACTTACTGGATCTATTGGGATAACGCTACAGCCGGATACCCGGGAGCTTACGGCTTTACAGATACCGCGACCAACCTTTCCTTCAGTCAGTGGACACCTTATTATTCACGTAAGAATATGCCTCCTGGCAACGAAAACGTCACTCTCGGCGGCGCTTTGTCAAACGGAGACGACGTTTATGTTGCCTTGTGGAATCTGCCGTGGAATTTCTACTTTTTTGGCACAAATATCACTGGCTGGCGCATGAACACCAACGGCTACATGTCTCAGAACACTGTTGTAGCAGGATCTCAATATAGAAACCGGTGGGCTACTTTTGAATCAGGTGCTGGAGTTTCTGGTGGCAATATGGGCAAGATGATATCGCCTCTCTGGTGCGACCTGTGGCCTGGTGGCGGCGCGCCGCAAAATGACGGAATATATCGCAACGCTTTTGCCGACCGTGTTGTCTTCACGTGGCGCGCCAATCGCTTTGGTGTGCGCGACGACATTTACATCTTTCAGGCCGTGCTATATCAAACAAGCGATATCGCTTTTAAATATGACTATCTCAGTACACTTGGTCTGACAGATGGCGGTTCCTACGATATGCCGGTTAACACAGAGAATACGGTCGGCATATCAAACTGCGACGGTAACAGATGGCTGATAAACACACCGCTGATAACGGGTATCGGAAAGACCCCAACAGCTTTTTATCAGTGTTCTGACGCATTTCGCAACAGCTATACCGCCGGCGCACCGCAAGGCGGTGCTGGCTGGGTCGAAGTGGCGCACATCGAGTCGATGATTTTCGATTCGCGAACTGCCAGCCCGATCTGGCAGAGAATCGAATATGACTGCAGCGTTCCAGCGGGCAACCAGCTGGTTATTTCGACGCGCAGCGGCTCTACCCCGCTTCCCGAAATGGGCGGCTGGACGGGCTGGATTGCGACAGCCACGGTTGCTGCCAGCGGCAACACAGCTTTAACCAGCACAGATCGTTATATTCAGTATCGTGTTGGCTTTGAAAGGAACAATCATGCCGCCGCGCTGGCACAGCTTGAAAGGGTGAGTTTCATACATGGCGGCATCTCTATCGAGGAAATCAAAGGGCCTGAAAGCGTGACTCAAGGCCAGACGAATATTCCGGTTACCGTAACCATAAAGAATTTCTACACCAGCCCGGTCGATCTGACGAATCTCGGCCTCAGTTTTTCGCTTGGTTCATACACTCAGACACTTGTTGAACCAGCTGTTCCTGGCACCCAAATTACGGCTGGAGGAACAATTACCGCAACATTTTCTGTTAACGTTGCCATCGATTCGCCGATTGGCACAGCGACGGTCGAAGCCTTTGCCTCGGCCACCTCAGGCATCTACACCTTTGAGGATTCTGATGCGCAGACTCCACATGACTGGTGGGTAAGAAGCCGAGCGAGATTGAGCATAATCAAGGTCGAAACCGAACCAACCTTTGTCAACAAAGGACAGTCGGATATTCTGGTTAACATGCTGATCGCCAACCTCGGCGAAACGCCCTATTACTTCAATGGCGCCAGCCTGACGTTTTCGCTTGGCGAATACGTTCCGCAGACTGGTTCCTTGACTACTTACATTCCTCTTGCAACAGATGACATCGAGATTCCAGCACTGAGTGAATTCACTGCAATATTCACCGTCACGATTTCTCCAACAAGCGACTCGGGTTTTGTCGCAGTTATTGGCGGCACAGCCTCGGGCACCGATGTTTTTTCAGGCCTCAACACTGATGACATAACGGCAGATATAACAGATTCTTGGACAATTCAAAACCCTGCTGCGCTGGTTCTCGAAGAAGTTATCGCATCGGCAACCGTATACCGAGGTCAGACCAATACTCCGGTTCTGTTGCGTGTCTCCAACATGGGCGAAGCTACTGCAATATGGGAATACTCCGATCTGAACGTGCCTCCTTATTTTGCCACAGGAACTTATGACGCATTTTATAATGTAACGCCATTTGACATTACTTTGCCTGGTTACATGGAGGCTACTGCGCGCTACGGGGTAGATATCTCGCCGAATACCGCCACCTGTACTGATTCGGTCAACGCCAATGTATATGGATCAGACACGAACTCAGGCAGTGTTCTGAAGTGGGAAAGTGGCGCCCTGCTGCCAGCGACCTGGACAATCAGAGCTGAAATACTCAATACTTTCAAGGATCCGGCATACGCATTCCCGTCAGCCAGCTTCAATAAACCAGCAGCTGGCAGCATCATTGTCTATGCACGCGGCCAGAATGTAAATCCTTATGCAGAGTATGTTTTCCGCTGGATAGACCCTTCAAACAACACTTTGCTGGTGTCTTCGCCAATAACGGCTGATGCCTCCGGAACCATGTATCATCAATTCGACATTACCCCGCTATCAGCCTACGGCGATTACAAAGTTCGTATCACTAACCCTACCAATACTATAATAGCGGTCGAAAACGTTTTTGAAGTAACTTCGCCGGCGGTTTTAAGCGGGATATTCGAGCTGCCGGCACAGGTTTCGGTCGGACAGCCATTTATCGGATCAATGACTTTCATTAACACCGGCGGTGCAAAAATAGAAAGCGGCTATGTCAGTCCGCTCGATCTGAATACCGCTTTGCTTGCCAGTCTTGATTCAGGACCAGACCCTGCGGTAATAGACGTAGAGGGCGACAACCAGGCAACCACAACCTACCAGTTTACTGCTCTGGCTCCCGGCAATTTTTCGGCTTCAGCAACCATCTACGGATTCGACGCCAATGACGGCACATTTCTTATCAGTCCGTCATTTACCAGCACCAACTGCTTGATACAGACGGCTCCATCACTGACAACGGTTTCGGTAACAGCGGTGCCAACGGTTGTATACCTTAACCAGAAAAATCTGCGGGTTGAAGTGGTCATTCGTAACAACGGCCAGGCCACTGCCGTTCTTGAAGCTGCCAGCCTGACGTTCAATCTCGGGCAGTATCAGCAGGCAATATTATCGCCGGCGTTCCCTTACGAACTGGCCGGAAACAACACGACAGTAACCATAATTTACGATATCTCAGTGAATCCAGATTCGCCAACAAGTCCGCCTGATGACACATTCTATTCGAATCTACTATGGCATGACAAAAACTGGCCGGAAAGTGGCGGATATCTGACTGGAGCTGCGCCAACTGACGGCTGGACAATCAATCCTATCGGGATATTGTTAGCGTCAAACCTTTCGTATACTCCAACTCAAGACGACTTTAACCGTCTGCAGACAGTTTATATAAGATGCTACGGCTTTGCTGCCGGCGCACAATGGTATCGCGTAAGACTTTATGATTCCGAAGTTCCCCAGGCAGGTAACAGTCCGTTGGGGTGGGAAAATGTTTCACCACAGCTTGCTGCCGATGCCGACGGTTATATTGACCATCTTTACACTATTGAGGCTGCAGATACTCTGGGAACCTGGACAGTTATCATCGACACTGGAAACGGCACCACAGGTGGCCCAAAACAATCCATACAATATTTCAAGGTGCAGCTGCCAGGGAATCTGCTCGCTTCGCTGACCATTGCGCCAACGGAAGTTTTTGTCGGCGATGAGTTTACTGTTACCATGCTGGCATCAAATACAGTTGCCAATGGTTCTACTATCAGCAACGCTTCGCCAACTCTGCTGATTCCTGCCAGCGCGTTTCCGAATTTCGCCGGCAGCGCGACACTGCTTTCCGGGCCAACACCGGCAAGCGCTACGATCAGAACCGGCAAGACCAAACAGTTTACCTGGACATATCGCGCAGACAGTAACACCGGCATGGTCGGCAGCTTCTCTTTAACGGTAGACCCCGCTTATTACGCGGCCGGTTACGATTTGAACACAGCCGAGCTGCGCACCTCGAACAAAGCGGTTTCGAACCGGCTCCTGATTTATTCACGCGACCTCGGCCTGTCATCTGCCACCATCGATTTTGGCAGCATGGAATGCGGCGACAGCAAGATGATTGGGCCAACCCAGGTCGTCAACCTAGGCAACTATAATCTTGATGATGTTAAATGGATCACAACAGATCTGAACGGTACAGGGATGCTGAAAATCACCCGTGCCAATCTTAGCATGAGCCCTGAGTTGATCGGAGGAATCGCGGCCGGTTCGGCCAGAGATGCCACAGCGACTTTATTCATTCCCTACAACAAGGAAGCCGATGATTATGTTGCAACCATGTCGGTATATCAGGACCTGAACGGCAACAATCTCTTCGACCTTGGCGAGCTGTATGACTTTTTTGCGATCAAAGTGACGGTTCCGCCCTGCAAGAGAGTTTTTGCCGTGCAGGATATTGTTGATCTCGGCGGCTGTAGTATAGGGAAAGACACTTTGCCGGCACCGGTAAATGTCTTCAGTGGCGGCAATATCCCGCTTGATAATGTGCGCTTCATGGCTCTTCCCGGTGCCACACACACCTTTGTCATAGATGTGAACCCGACGATTTATGGCCCGGTAGCGATGACCGGAAGCTTCGTTGCCAGTGCCACCGCCCTTAATGTAAATACTGACGGCTATTACATCGCTACCTGGACGGTCTGGGATGACTGGCATAACCCCGGCAGCGTTGATGCTGATGAAGCCAGCGATACTTTTCAAATTCACATACAGGTCGGAGAGATCAACTATAATGTGGTGCCCGCGCTAGTCAATGCCGGAACCATAGAGCCATCTCAGGTAATCAGCGGCATTGCGGTTACACTTAACAACCTTGGCACCCTGCCACTCGTCAAACTCAAATTTGACCCGCAACCGCTTGTCAATGCGACCCTTGACGTCATCGGCAGCGATTCTATAGCAATCGACGGTGCACTGCCCACCCTTGTAGATGTCGGCGGTAACGCCGGCATAGACCTGATTATCTTTGCTCCAGCGGGCATGGCAGTCGGCACTTACACTGCTCCCCAATACTTTTATTACGATGATAATCTCAACAATGCCTGGGATACAGGCGAGTTCCGAGCTTCATTCGACCTGCAGGTCGAAGTGCTGCCCGTGGCCAAAGTGCAGGTTCTGACGTCAACTGTAGGCCTCGGTGGCATTTCGCGTGGAACTTCTAAGGTAGTGAGTTTTAACTGCCGCAACACAGGAAATATACCGCTGACCGATCTCAGATGGGAAAAAGTGCTGCTGCTGGCGGCAACTGATACGATTCCTGCCGGCAACGCCAGCTTTCCGCCGTCTGAGCTTTTCAGCGTACCGGCCGGGCAGTTTTTTACCAGAGAGATAATGGTAACCGTGCCACCTGCAGCGACTTTTGGAATCTACAACAGTATTCCCGGCCATTTCTGGCTCTATGCCGACATGCCGCCAACAAATAACGGCCTGAGAGACGCAATCGAGGCGCAGGCCAATTTTATGGTCAACTGCGAAGTCGGCGAACTGAAAGTGCAGATTGACAACGCGTCTCTGAGCTCAACCGGCGGCCCGAACGCCCTGTCATCTCCGGCAACATTTGACACTCGCAATATCGGCTCGCTCAATCTGGCAAACCTTAAAGCGACCGCTACAGTACTGATTCCAAGCGTTCCCGGACCGATAAATATTCCTGCTTCAGCTAACGTGATTAACTCAGCCAGCATTGGCGCCCTTAATGTCGGGCAGTTCAAACAATCGACATGGCGGGTGAACGTTCCGCCCAATGCCTCGGCTGCCACCTACATTGGCACTCTTACCGTCTGGGAAGACGCCAACGGCAATGGCCTCAACGAAAGCGCCGAAGCTTCGGCCACAGTGCCGATAGAACTTATAGTAACCTCGACCCGGGCTATTGATGTAACAACCACTTTGCTCGACCTGCAGTATGTTGGGAGAAACAGTTCGAAGAGCGGAACATTTGAGATCCGCAACGTTGGCAACATTGACCTGACAAGTCTGCTGTCGCAGAAAACTCCTCTCATATTCGGTGCCAGCAACATTCCTGTCGGCAACATAACCTTTCTGCTGCCATCCAACAGTCTTGCCGTGGGTGCCGCAATGACCGCCACAGTCACTGTCTCTATCGGCCCGGTACAGGCTGCCTATACCTATAACGGCATGCAAACTATTTTTGAAGATCATCTGGCTCCTGTCGGCAGCTGGAGCGCCGGAGAAGCTTCTGACACTTTCCAGTTGCGTATCAGCGTTGGTGAAAAGAGCCTGTATGTCAGCAATCCTGCCAATCCTCCGCTTAATTTCGGGCCACGCGCGGTTAATGCAAATTATACAGCCAACGTGACCGTATACAATTCGTCGCCGATTCCTTTGCCGATGCTGGACTGGCAGGTGAGCGCATTGACCGGCAGCAGCTACACTTTTCCGGTAGCCAGCCTGACATTTACTCCGAGTGCGCCACAATCAATCGGAGCCACACCAGCCAATTACACATGGCAGGCCAATCTGCAGATCGGGCAATTCGTGCCTCCCGGCAATTACATTGCTACCGCCACGGTCTTTGATGACGAAACCTCTTACAACGGCAGCCCAGATGCAACAGAAGCGTCTGCTACCATCAACGTTCTGCTGACAGTTAACGCGACACATTCGCTGATGATAGTCGATTCAGCACTGTATACAGAACTGAATATCGTCGATTTCGGCACTATTGCGCAGGGTGAACCCAAATCACTCGATATTACCTTTCAAAACACCGGTAATGTCGAGCTGAGCAACTATTCATGGATTTTCAGCGACATCAATCATAGCACTCTGCCCGGCCAGATGATCGATGCATCGCAGATATCTTACGCCCTGGCAACGCCGGTTGCTCCAGGAGCCTACGGCACTATCGAGGTAACTATAGATGTTCCGGCGGGACAGGCGGTTGGCACTTATGGCCCGACTGGCGGCCAGAGCCTGTTCGCCGCCACACCGGCGGCGGCTTCTGATGACTGCGAATTTCAATGTGAGATAACGCCTTCCAGCAGCGCATTCTTCGAAATGGCCGAGGGCTCGGTTTATCAGGAAGTTGCGACCAGCACGTTTGCGGCCGCAGCACCCGCCAACCTCTATTTTCTTTCGGCCTGGGTGTGTCCGGGCAGTGGCAGTGCTGATCTGGCCATAGTTCAATATGACGTCGACGGCAAGGCTGTTGCAACGGCAGCAGTCAGAATCACGCCCGATGGCAATGTTCTTGCCATGGATTCACCTGGTTTTACAATAAAGCATCGTGGTGTCTCCAACAGGATTCCAATTGATATGCATGGTGAAAGCTTCTCTTATATCAGAGTGTATCTGGGGTTCGATCTGACTTTTGATCCGACCGTGGCAAGCCACACCACGATCAATCTGCAAAACAGCAGCGCCGATTCACCGCGATCAGTATGGTTCGATGGCATTCAGCTCGAAAAAGGCGATCCGGGCCAGACCAGACCGGTAGCCTACCATGACCGGGCAACGATCCACTCTCCGAACCGTAAATCGACAATGGAAGGCCGGCACAAATACTATGAATGGTGACTGTACCGCCCAACATCAAAAAATTCAGGTTTGTTCAGGTGATAGGCCTTCTTATGCAAGCCTGCGGCTTTTTCACCTCAGCGTCCACATCTGCCATGCCTATCTGTGAGGCAAATCAGCCTCGGATATTAGCAAAATCGCTGTACATAAGCAATTTTTTGACGGAACAATTCTTGCTAGGTAATTATATAATACAATATAGGAGATCACCGATGTCCAGGAAAAAAGGTCAGGCAATTGTAGAAATGGCACTGCTGTTTCCGTTTTTTCTTCTGATAATTGTTGGCGGCCTGATTGACTTTGGCTTTGCCTTCTTTAATGCAATTACGCTGCAGCAAATTGCCAATGATTCGGCCCAATATGCAGCCGAAAACCGGATAACCTCAAAAGAGGAAATCGAAGCTCACATTGCTAAGCTAAAACCGGGCTGGTGGAAAAACGACATAGACTTCAGCGGCCCCGAACCATTAGATCTGACAAGTGGCGGAACGGTTATAAGAATACCTGTAAGCTATGAATCGCCCGCCTACACCCCGTTTTATCAAACAATGCTCTCAGGCATCAAAGGTTCGCCAAGCATCAAATTGGCGGCACTCGCTTCCTACAAGATCCCTCAGCATGTTTATACCAAACTTCCAGGAAACAAACCATGAATATACCAGCGAAATCCCGAGGTCAAGCCACGGTTGAGATGGCACTGGTTCTTCCGATCTTCATATTTGTGATCGTCGGCATTTTTGACTTTGGTCGAACGATGCACAGCTGGTCAACCCTCAATTATCAATGCCTCAAAGCTGCCAGGGCGGCGACGAAAAGAATCAGCCCATTGATTGCAAGAAACCTTTATACCCCCGAGACACACCTTCAACTTGGGGTAGAAGGCGAAGAGAATGTATATAGCGTGCGCAGCGAATTCTGGCGATACAGATCGCCAGTCATGCCGGTTGAGAACTACGAAAATCTGTCATTTACAGGCGTAGGCACCGACACCAAAAATGTCACAATTTCTGCCTCCTACAAAGTGTCCCTGATGACCCCCTTTATGGGTTCGCTGGTCGGCGGCTCGAACAAAGACGGAACCATCACTATCAGCGCTTCTGTTACTGTAGAAAAAGAATAAAATCTCTTAAAAAGAACAAGTCGGTTGGTTTGGAGACTATTATGCTAATCAAAGCTTTAAAGAAAGCACGTTCTGGGTCGGTTATGGTCATGACAGCAGCTTTTGGCGTCGCTCTACTGGCTGTTACCGCTCTGGTAACAGATGTCGGCTATCTGTATCTGGAACAGGCACGCCTGCAGACTGCCATCAATGCCGGCTGGAAAGCAGGCTTCGACAGAATGATGCAGATAAAAAGCGCTGGCAACCCAGTTTTAGATAACACACAAAAGGAAGCAATCAGACAGCATGTGCGCGACGTAATCAAGACAAACGGCTACACCGAGGAAGATCTCGTCGGAATTGAAATCATTCCCGAAAATAACCAGCTGATTGTAAGACACAAAAAAAACGTGGGTCTTTTCTTCGCTCAGATCATGGACATAAGATCGAGTAACGTGGCCGCTGCACGAGCCGACATTGGCGATCTGGGCACCATAATTCCGCTTGCAATTCCGCATGGAACGACCAAAGATGTCAGCCCGACCAAATATCGCTTCGACCCCTTCGCTCCCGATGAAAAATTCACCGTTGGCAAACAATACATCCTAAAACTCGGCGAAAAAGAACTCGACCCATTTGGCGGCGGTCTGGCGCCCTGGGGTGTAGTGCCTATAGTCGCAACCGACGAAAAAGACTGGGGTTATGCTTCTAATACAATATACATTCTAAAACAATCTCCATCTAGTGGTGGCCAGCTTGCGCCAGGCAACTTTGGCTGCCTAGACCTAGACGGGGTACAACAAGGCGGTGCAAATGATTATGAAGACCGCATTAAATACGGTTATGATGACCCTCTTCCAGAGTATGTTCGGCCCGAAGGCGGCAACATGGCTAAACCAACGATTAGGGGAGTTCAATACCGAATTGACAATGACCTATTAGACATGCGAATTCCAGTAGTCTCAAAGTATGGAAAGGGTCAGGAACAAGTATCTATTATAGGCTTTCTAAATTTTCGCCTTGTTCAGCCTGCGACAGAGGACAAAAATATTCCCACTGTATACGCCATGTATCTTGGCGCCGACTATGCTGTCGATAATACCGAAGGCTTACTCAAGGTAAACTTCGGTCGTATAGATCCGGACAATATTGCAACAAACACTTCCCAGTATCTGGATTTCTTTAAGTATGGATACAATGCGCCGGTAGAATATGGCCAGATGATTCTGCCCGAAAATGGCAATGCAACGGAACCAACTGCCGAAGCCTTAGATTATCGGCTCGAAGACAAAGCAGAAACTCCGAAGAAAGTCATAGTTCCGATCACCGAGATCCCTGAGGTAGTAAAAGAAAACAACCCTGCCATCGCTACCGCGACCACTATTTACGACCTGAAGGCCACTGATAGCCCGGGTGGCGTAATTGGCTTAGCCAGCTACACATTCAATTCTTCAGTCAGAGTAACCGGCTTTGCCGAGTTTACTCTGCTTGCCGAAGATGACTACGAAAGAGTTGGCGACAATTTTGACACCGGTGACAACGGCGATCTCGGCCCGGTTATGCCAGGCCAGGTCCGCGGCACCTTTGAACGCTACATAGTAGAACCCGGTAAGTACGAAATGCCATAAACTGACAGGCCTTATCAGTTGATAGCAATTACTTTATCGGAGCGATAGAGATATCTGGCGAGAAATCGCTGAGTCGTGGTTGTTTTGCGGCATTGGCGCGAGGGCCGAGCCGGATTATTTTGCCGGCCCAATGCTTTTTAAATTCTTCGATGCCAATTTTTGCCAGGCCGCGCAGAGGGTCGGCCAGATACATACTGCCATCGCGCCAGCCGATTACACCAACGGCATGCTCGATGCCACTGATTCCGGTTTCCGTGGTTATAATAAATGGCAGGTTTTCTGCAAGAGCCTGCTCAAGCGACTGGTTGCTGTAAGAGGCCTGAGCAAATCCGAGATTGCGGCAACCAGAGACCGAATGCCCGACCAGAGAGCCGATAAGCAGGGTTTTAACGCGGCGGGTAGCCTCATATTCGCTGACCGGCTCGCCATAAAGCGCGCAGATCGTTGCCAGCGAAGATGGAATACAGGTTACCTGCAGAGTCTGCATGATCACACCTTTGCTGTCACACCGTGGTTCGCTGACAAACCAGGCGGCCGGCAGAATCAGCACTGTTTCGGCAAAAGTCGTCAACAGAAGAAGAGTGACAAGCAACAGATGCCTGGTTTTTTCGAACCCGGGCAACTGGTGGCGGTATAGCCTCCCGGCCACAAAGCTCAGCAAAAGCAGCTTGCCGGCAAATACGATTATCCAGGCCGGTAACGATGGATCGAACGACATTGCCGCCACCAGCAGGCCGGTCTGCGACGCCAGCAACATGACAAAAAAGAAAGCCAGAGCAAGAATAAACGGCACCTTCAGCCGCGCTGACGGCGTCTGGTGAACCTCATAATCAGAACCGGCAGACACTGCTCTTCGAATGACCAGAACTGTGATCGCCAGACTGACAATCAGCTTGCCAAAAAACTCAATGTACAAACTATATGCTCTCTCTAACGTTCAGGCTATTGCTGAATAATGATGCAACGGCTTCAGAATGTTAATACCTGCTGACTATCGACTACCCATTCGGCAAGGGCTGCCATGGTCGATTTTTCGGCGCCGGCGAAATAGGGCACTTTTTTGTGAATGCCACAGCGGGCCATACAGGTGCCACAGACCTTTACGGCGACGCCTTTGGCGATGAGATCTTTGAGCATCTGCGACAGATCTTGATCGTAGCCATCTGGTGCCTTGCAGGTATCGCGCGCCATATCGACTGAATCATTCATCAGAAAAATCCTGACTTCGTTACCGGTAGCCTGTAGTTGCCCAGCCAGGCGCAGAGCGTTCCAGGTTACGTCGGTTCCGTCGTAAGGAGCATGGTTGAGGACTATCAGCAGTTTCATATTTTCTCCTGTTAGTTTATTGCAAAAACAGACTTGCATTTATTTGATGCAATTGTGTAATATATAGCATATGCCAAAAACACAAGAAATGTGAATAAGCTCGCATATGAGGCTGTTTGTTGATCGAAGAATATTTTACTTCATTGCAACCGCTTTTACTAGTATTATCAGGGTTGCCGAAAGGAAACAAGCGAGTATGACGAACAGAAAATCTCTGGCGGATGAACTTAAAAAACACAGCTGCATCTGCTATTATCCCTCTTCTGGCACCGACTTGAGCGATATCGATTATTTCGGTTCAGGCCGAAAACTCTGGACCGAGAGAGTTGAAGGCGTGCAGCTGCCACCGGCAGAATCGTCTGAAGAAACCGGTTTGCAGAGTGAACCCGACCTGTATATTCACACAGATGTCAATTTTTACCAGGAATTTTCGGCCGGGCACGACCTCGAACCAGAGGATTGCGGCTTGCATGGCAGCTTTGAAGTCATTGAATTCAGAGAACTGGGACAGATTGAAAAGCCGAATCGCATCTGCGACAATCTTGATTACAGCGGCAAATGCTTTGAATACAAGCTGCGCGTATGGGGCTCAAATAAAACACTTACTCTGATTTACTGTATATGCGAAAATGAGTCTTTTGTCGCCGACATCCTGCTTGCGTATGGAATCAAGGTCGACTATATCTGGTCGCGCAACTGGTATGGTACCCACACCTACGGGACCTGGCTGGCCAACATTCTCGACCAGACGCAGACCATAAAATTTTATACCGACTGGCTGTGCGTGCCCGGCAAACGCGGCGAACCGACCAACCGGCATGTTGCCGAAAACTACCCGGAACTTATGGTTCCCGCGAAAATCAGACTTGTGCGCAACGAAGAACTCCGCTGGATCGACGAAAGTGGCCACGGCTGGGTCGAAGAATTCGACATAAAACCAGCCTGAGATAAAATCTCACGGACAATTCTCATTCTGGGAGATCCTGCGACTTCGCGCAGGATGACGGTTGATACTGATCAGGGTGCGGTGGCGTAGAGGTCGCGGCTGACGACAACATGCGAGCCGAGTTCGACCTGCGCATGTTCTGAAATGACCTTACATTTGGCCTTGAACAGAAAAAAGATATTGCCCGGTTCGTCACTAAGGGTTTCGAAGTTGCCCTGGCCTTTTGAAATGATGAGATCAGCAGCGCTAAAGCGCCGGCAGAATTCTGGACCACATTCAGAGAGCAGCGTTCCCGGGGCATCTGAACCGTTATCGATAACCTCGGTAATTTCGCTAAGGCCGGCAGTTATTGCATCTGCCATGGTGGCGTCATTTATCGCCGGCCCACCACGCACCGCAGCAGTTACCCGGGAAGGCCCGAGTTTCTCGATCAGAAGGCGATCGAAGACAATCTCACCGGCATTGTCAGTGATATAAAGTATCTTTTTCGCAGCTCTGGCGGCAGCCCAGAACCGGGCGGGGTCGCCCACCAGCGGCTCTGACAGACACTTTTCGATGCTGATGCGAATACTCTCTTCAGTTACCGAACCGGGCACCCCAAGGTCAATTACATTGCCGGCTATGGCAACGCGCATCGCCATATCAAGAGGATCTGCGGCGGATTCGATGCGGTTTCTCAGATCAGGCAACATTGCCAGAGCCATGCGGTTCTGGTGATCTTTGGCCGGTCGATAAGGGTCATCAACCCCTACTATCTGGCGGAGGCGGCGATGAATGCGCTGACCGATCACCGGCGCCGGCTGCTGCAGATCGACACCACAGGCCCATTGCAAAACTTCGTTAAGAATTTTCGCATGCACGGCCGGGTCGTCAGATACCATTCTAGCGGCATCCAGAGCCTGCCTGATGAAGCAGGGAATACAATCAAGTGTCATTTTCATCGGTTATTCCTTTGTCGCAGACCGAAAAAAGATCTGCTGCTAGATAATTTCTTTGACTTTGCCGGCAAAAACGGTGTCGCAGTTAAAAATAGTATGAAACAGGCTGATGATACTGCTGTCAACACAGTGGCACGGCATAAGAACACCTATTTCAGCCCTATGCAGATAGTCTATGGTGGGTTCTATGGCCGGGCTTGCTTCTTTCAGGTGAAAGCCGCCGACAACAGCTGCGATTTTGCTTTTTCCTGTGATTTCTCTGGCATATTCGATGATGTTACAGATACCAGCGTGGCTGCAACCGGCGATAACTACCAGGCCGGTTGTGGTATCGACAACCAGTGCTGAATCGTCGATGACGAAATCCGGAGTTCCGTCTTCTTTAACAAAAGTGGTCTGTTTAGCTTCGAAATCGTTTCGGCGCGGGATCTGCCCAAGAAACGTCACCGAATCAGAAATTTTAAAAGGCTTTTCACTGAAAATAAGATCAAAATTCTTTTCAGCGAAAAGTTGATCATACTTCAAGCCTATATAGGCCGATTTTTCAGCGCGATAGCGGCGGGTAAAGCAGCCGGGGTGGCAAAGCAGTCGCTTACCCTTTAAACATTCGAAGCCATTGCCATGGTCGTAATGGCCATGGCTGAGCACCAGAAAATCGGCAGCAGCGGCAGCAATGCCGAGATAGCCGGCATTTTCCAGAAACAGCCGGCTCTGCCCGGCATCGAACAGGATCTTGATGTCAGCATCGATAAACAACGAAAGCCCGTGTTCGGCCTGACATCCCGGCCCCGGATTGTTATCGACGAGAAAAGTGAATTTGAGAGGTCGCTTCAGCATTAATTCTGCCGCCTTCTCTTTAAGAGTTACCAGCAGATCAGCCTGTAGTCAAGCTAAAACAAAGCGCGCTCGGGCTGCCGGCCATTGCGCCAAGCATTTTGAACAATGAGTGAGAAATTAACCTTTGACATGCGAAATGCATTTCGTGTATTTTACTTCGCGAATCTATAAACAGCAAAGGTGAACAACTTTATGTTCAATACCAACACCTGGACTTTTCTGACCAATCATTCACATGTGCTTCTCTGCCTTGTCAAAAACCCTTCGATGCGCATGCGCGATATTGCAGACGAAGTGTGCATTACCGAGCGCGCAGTGCAGCGCATAATCGCGGAACTTGCAGAAGAGCACTATATAACACGTATTAAAAACGGCAGATGCAACACTTATCAAGTAAATACCGACCGGCATCTCCGTCACCCGCTGGAAGAAAATAGAACGATCAGTGAGCTGGTCGATCTGATCATGCAAACAAAGACAGGAGAAACGGACGACACATGAGCCAGATTTTTGGGAAACGCTTTGAAAAGTGGGTGGTTCTTGCTGCCTGCATCATCTTGCAGTCGATATTAGGCGGAATCTATGCCTGGAGCTCCTTCGTACAGCCGCTAACCGAAACATTTGGATTGAGCCGTGGCCAATGTGGCGCTATTTTTGGCCTGACTATCGCGGTTTTCACTATAGCCATGATTCCTGCCGGAAAATTTTTAAACCGCTATGGCGCCAGTAAAACCGCGTTGACAGGCTCGCTTTTCTTCGCAGTCGGCCATATTCTGGCTTCTTATGGCAACGGCAACTTCGTATCACTGCTGTTCGGCTATGGCCTGGTAGTCGGAACCGGGATTGGCTTTGGCTATGTCTGCCCGCTTACAACCTGTATGAAGTGGTTTCCAGAGAACCGCGGTCTGGTTACTGGAATCGCAGTTGCAGGCTTCGGTGGCGGCGCAATAATTCTAAGCTCGGTCGCAGAATATCTTTTGTATGTTCAGAATTACACTGTCCTTGAGCTTTTCCGTTTCATTGGCGCCATGTTCGGTTCGACAGCCGTCATTGCCAGTCTTTTCATCAAAGACCCGCCAATCCACAAAAGTCCCGTAGAACGCAGCGACAATGCGGATCTGTTTCCTCACCTGCTGAGTCGAACTTTTGTCTTAACCTTTCTGGCAATGTTTGCGGGAACCTTTTCTGGATTGTTGATCATTGGCAATTTAAAACCGATGATGCTCGATTTTGGACTCGGCGAAATGCATGCAACCCTCGCCATCTCACTGTTCGCTATTGGCAATATTTTGGGCAGAGTTATCTGGGGACAGATTTACGATAAATTCGGCGCAAAAAATACAATATTGCTGTCGCAGATATTACTATTTACTGCTTTACTGCTTTTGAATGCTGGCGGATCGACAAGCCTGCTGCTGACAACCATGTTGATTGGTGCGGGGTTTGGCAGCTGTTTTGTTGTTTATGCTTCTACAATCGTAGATAGATTTGGGGTCAAGCTCTTTGCGAGTCTTTACCCGCTATGCTTTCTCGGATATGGGCTTGCTGCCATTATCGGGCCGACCTCAGGCGGCTGGCTTGCCGACAATACCGGCTCATTTTCGAGCAGCATAAACCTGAGTCTGGTGATAATACTTCTGTCGGTAACAATGGTCTTTCTGCTCTTCGAAAGTCCTGACGATGAAAGCCAGGCCGAGACCGATCTCAGCAATGATATAGCCCAATAACGGCACTACTTTCACTGCGCACTCAAAACCTGTGCGGCTAAGCGCTTACGAGGGCAACCCTGATTCTGAATAGACTCAGGCAAGTTATACAAAAGCTCATTTAAATTTGCGAGGACTGAAAGAGGGATTGCTTTTTTCGTAAGCAGCGGACGCTGACAACCAGCGCCCGCTGCAGTGTAAATACTTATGTCACTTTTCGCGCGGGAACGGCCAGGCCATGATACCGCCTTCCATCACCTTGACGTTGGTGTAACCATAGCCTGTCAGAACACGAGCCGCTTCGTAGCCTCTGAGAGAGATTTTGCAATAGCATATGATCAGCTCGTTCTTGTCAGCAGGCAGTTCACTCATCCGGTTGCGCAAGGCCCCAAGCGGAATAAGCTTTTCGCCGATACCGAGGCGCATGGCTTCATATTCATCTGAGCCACGCACGTCGAGAATTATTGGTTTACTGCCGCTGTCCACAAGTTTCTTGAGCTCTTCAGTTGAAATGCCGCTCATCAAACCGTCGAGCTTGTTCTGCATAAGATGCGCAGTGGCGATCGAATGATCGATGGCCAGCGAAAACGGCGGAGCATAAGGAAGATCGGCATTGGTAACATCTTCGACCGTCATACCGCCCATTATTGCCATTGACCAGATTGCAATCTGCTTGGAAACATCGCCGGGGCCGACGCACTGGGCGCCAAGAATCTTACGGGTCTTGCGATCGGCGACAAGCTTGGTGATCAGGAGAAGTCCCTGCATGAAGCCATGGAGAGATCAGGAGACTTCTGGATAATCGTTATTTCAGCATTCTCGTCGAGTCTCCGTGCTCTTGCAGCAGCTTTCGGGCCAGCCGCGGACCCACCAATTACAACAATTTTAGTCATTTTCAGTTCCTTTCCATTTATTCAGCACAGATAGTCGGTAATTCATATTTAAAGCCAGTCAAGACACGTGGGTATTATTTTCTAATACGGGATTATAACATCAGAATTCAATAATCAAATAAATATTTGTCAGCAATCTCAACAAAAATTGATGTCGATCAAAAGATAGATTAGTTAGAGTTTATTTCAGCAGTTCTATGCTGGTGCCAGATTGCGCCAAACCGTCGGCAAGAACCCGGCAAAAGACGCCAAGAGTTGGCAACAGGCGGTCGCCGTGAAAAGAATAGTGCTGTGGCAGCACTTCCTTGCCGATCTGGCAGACTTCGAGCAAGGCTTCGCCGATTCTAAACTGATCGCCGATTGCGGCTTCTCTCAGATCGAGGCCTTCAGTAACGACGTTCTCGGCAAAATCACCAGGCTCAGCCCTTTTGTCGTGTACAATGTTGTATGCCGCGATATCTTCGCGCATCAGCAGGCTGACGGGGCGAATCGTATCGATGTGCCCGTCGCCTTCGATACCGCGCCCGGCCAGGAACCGGCATTGCGCGACTGGCCGCTTAGCGGTTCCGGTAGTTTCAGAAATACATACTGCCAGCACTTTTCCGGAAGAAACTACATTCATTATCAACCATCCTTGTCATCTGATACATAAGAGCTGATTGGATCAATTAGCTTTCTAAGGCTTTGGCCTTCAGCCGGGTTGCTTTTTCTCCAGCGATTCGCTTCGCTCACAAGCTTGCGAAAAAGCAATCCCGTCTTCAGGCCTCGCAATTTTGAATGAGCTTTTGTAGAGTTCCAGAAACAAGTTTAATGCCTGACAACCCAAGTTGCCAGACATTTTTGCGACAGGTGATCTGACGAAATCCGACATGTTACCCGCAGAAATCAACAGACCAGTTCCGCCAGTCACTGTGAGGTCGGTTCTGGTTGCGTTTCATGCCTGGCGATTATTTCGTTCAACTGTTCGGCAAAAAACATTGGCGGATTCAAAGTCAGGGCGGCTCTTGCCTTGCCAACACCTGTAGCAGCATCATTTGCCAGCGCTTGTTCAACGTCATCGACTATTGCTGGCCAGTCATGCGGAAGCTCACATGGTCGCCCGGTCGCTGATGCAAGAGCCTCAGTCGATACCTTGTTAACTGGATCTGCCGCTTCGGAGCGAGCTGATAGAGACGGCGAAGCCACAAATGCTGAAGAATCAGCTGATTCTCCGGCAACCGTAAGGCCAGAAAGACCCCAGATAAACAGCAGTGAAAGTGCCACCGAAATAACTGCGGCTCGCGACCGCGTCCAACGGTTCTTTATATGGTTATGCAACATCGCGATAACAAAAAAGCAGCATGAAATTACAGCGATCAACTGATTTGGCGGAAGATCGGCCTGATATGAAGTCATGACGCCCAGTATCGTGGTAAGCACTGAAAAGAAGCATGCGAGAAAAATCCCCGGAATCATGTTACGCGAAAGCAGCAGAGCAATCGCCGCCGGCACGACGAGATAACAAAACACCAGCATTACCCCGGCAATTCTTGAGGCCGCTGCCACCGTGAGTCCCAGAAAAACGAAGAACAGAAGCTCATAGCGCCAGACGTTTATTCCCAGGGAGAGTGCCGACTCACGATCGAGAAATGAATACAGAATCGGCCTGAAAAAAATAAGCAGCATCAGCAATGCCGGAATCATCACCGCACAGATGGTCAAAACATCGCCTGTCGAAGCGAAAAGCAGGTTGCCGTAGAGAATAGCTTTGACCTTTTCGAGCCCAAAACCGCTGCTGGCAACCAGAAGAATGCCCATACCCGAAGCAAATATGAAAATGGTGCCGAGAACCGTATCGCGTGGCAGTTTTGAAAGTTCGTAAGGATATGCGAGAATAGCCACTACCGCCAGACAGAACAGGGCTGCCCCCATAAAGGGAGGCAGCTCGTAAATAAGCGCAAATGCGACACCGCAGGCCGCGACTTCTGAAAGAGTCACCCCGATAAAAACCATGCGCTTGAGAACGACAAAGATACCGAAGATGGCAAAGGTTATGGCCATTAAAAAGGCTAAGGGCAGAGCTCCACCGTAAACATCGATTACTGCTTTAATATTATCAATGGCAAACATTTTTTACTTCCTGTCTGATAATGAGCTTGCGCTTTTCAAGCAGCTCTGCCAAAGGGGTAATGTGAATTCGCCCCGGAGAGAAATGACAGACCTCTTCGGCAAGGCCAATCACCGGCTCGATGCTGTGCTGTGCGAAAAGCACCGTCTTGCCGTCATGTTTTGCCAGCTGGTGTAACAGACCGACCAGGTCGAATTCAGACTGCTCGTCAAGACCGGCAGCCGGTTCATCCATGATCAACACATCGGCGCCGCTGACCAGCGCCCGCGCAATCATGATCTTCTGACGCATGCCACCAGACAATTCTTCGAGAGGCCGATGCGCGTGATGCGTCAGGCTAAATCGCTCGATATAGCCGTCTACTTCATTATTCATGGTTTTATCAGGCTTTTTCCACAAGCCGAGGCGCGGATAAAGACCCATACAAACGACTTCACGGGCAGTAACCGGGTAAAGCCGGTCGAGGGTCGAAACCTGTGGCACGTAGCCGGGCGGCCGACTGCCGAATGGGTGCAGCAGTTCGCCGGCCAGCGGTGACAGAAAGCCAATAATAGTGCGCAACAGAGTGGTTTTGCCGACGCCATTCGGCCCGATGAAGGGCAGAAAGGCGCCGGCACTGATCTGCAGGTTCACCCCGCTGAGCACGGCCTCGTCGCCATAACCAACGGCAAGGTCGTGACAGCTGATTATGAAGTTTTCACTGGCCATCAGGCACACCTCCCGGCAGTCCGGCCTTTTTCGCGGCTTCGGCAATTTGCTCGACCCAGAAATCCATCAGCTTGGTCCATGCATCGACAGCAGGCCGGCCATTAACATAGTATGGCAGCATTACCGCTATGGCGCCGGTATCGGCAGCCACCTGGCGCACTGTCTTTTCGTCAAAGTAATCAGCCGAGATGATAATTCTGATGCTCTGCCTTTTCATGGTCTCCTTGAGACTCGCCAGATGTCTTGGCGACGGCGGCACTCCCGGCTTAGGTTCGATAAAACCGCCTTCCAGCAGACCAAAATCATCGAACAGATACAGCCAGTTCTTGTGATAGGTGACAATTCGCGTACCCCTGATCGGCAACAGGCGGCCAAGCCAGCCCCCGGCGAATTCACTCAGCGGACGCCCCTTGAACTTCTTCTCGTTGAGAAATTCAAAAAGTTTGCCACTGTTGTGCAGATCGAGCAGAGTCTTCTGCCCCAGCATATTGACCAGCTCTTCGCCATACAGCGCGCGGCAGATATTGGCTACCAGCGCATCAGCATTTTCCCTGAATCTGGCAGTCTGACCCGGAAGATTGCGGCTGAGGCCGATCCTGATATTGTCTATAGCCTGAATGATGTTCAGAGCACTGACGGTAACATGCGGGTTGCCATAAAGATGCAGGCCGCCTTCAATGTGGGAAAGGGCGACCGGCTTATCTTTCAGATTCATGCCGGTTGCTGCTGAGACATAGCCGACTTCGCCACTTCGGATCTTATGATTCCCCGATTTATCAACCGCTGAGGGAAGCCACATTTCGAGATCGAGCCCGGTTGCAACCAGCATGTCGGCGTTGCGCAGAAGCTCGACGAAAGAGGGTTTCGGTCTTATGAAATGTGCATCCTGATTGCCTTCAACTATGGCTTTCACCTCGACAAGGTCACCGCCTACCATTCTGGTCAGCCAGGCGTAGTCGGTAAGAGTTGTGACGACCTTAAGCGGAGCTGCATTAACAGCAGAAACGACCAGGCTGAACGTAATGAGAACGAGAATAGGGATAATTGGCTTGATGAATTTATTCATGATTTTTTCTCCATTAATAGCGATCGTGTTTGTGCGGACCGGCAGACCAGATACACTGCAGCATCAGACGGCGTTCGTCAGGCCCCATGTTGTTACCCGACTTGTAATTGAATTCGAGCCGATATTTGACCCAGGGTGTCTGGTGCCAGGTGATGTAAGGACAGAGCTGCCATTCGCTGGGACTGTCTGCAACTACGGCCAGCGGTGCCAGGGCCAACCCGGGCACGGCCGCGTATTTCTTGCTGTCTGGTTCGAAGTAGTCGATGCGCACACCTGATTCAAGCTGGCGATCAAGCTTCCACTGGAAGTTGGTGTAACCACCCCAGGCCATAATACTGCCGCGATCACCGCTGTCAGGCACGAGAATCTCCTTTTTGGCGCCATAAAATTCGGTTCGCCACATGAAGTTTCGATAACGCATATTGTCAGCCGGTTCCCAAAGATGCGTGAAATCAAGGCCAAAACCGTAAACAGGGCGGGTTTCATCGATTGTACTGACAACGCCGGCCTGGCTGATAGACCACTGATCATTGACGCCGGCAAGAGCAGTAAGACCGAGCTCCTGATAAGTGTTGACATCTATGTCGCGGAATGACCTGAAATGAAGCAACAAAGAAGGCATTCCGCGGGTGTTTCCGGCAAAAAGTCTCTGGTTGGTCGATTCAGTAAGCTGCATGGTAAGCTCTTGCGTTGTCTTACCAGTTGAACCAAGGTTCCAGTCGAATGACACGCCATTCTGGCAAAGTCCACCATCACCGAGCACCCGCCGCATGGCCAGCGGGAATTCACTCTGATCGAGACCGGCCATATGCCAGCGATGCACTATACCGAACTGCTGTCTGAACTTACCCAAAGTCAGATTCAGGTTGGGCGTCAGTCCATAGCGGGTAATATAGGCCTCGCCTATGTTGGAAATGTCTTCTTTTACCGGCACGGCACCTTTGAACTTGGTATATGGGTCTAGATAGGTTTCGTAGTGAATGCCGAGATTACGCAGCATGGCATCAGAATTGTTGCGATTGCCATCGATACTTTGCAGACGATAGACAAAGTCACCGACGATGCTTATTTCTGGATTCTCAGCCTGCTTGCTTAGATCACCGGCGATAAAACGACGTTCGTCATCTCCAGATTTCTCAGACGCATTAATATCGGCCGACTGCGTTTCTGCCACAGCAGCACGGCGCAGAGCCGAAAGTTCATCTTCTTCAGAATCCTCGCGACTGGAACTCGGCTGGCCCTGCAACTTTTCTATCCTGGCGTTCAAATCGGCAATCTGTCTTTCGTACTCAGACTGCATATTAACGAAACGATTTTCCAATGCGGCCAGACGGGCCTCGATATTTGAAGGGTCAGAAGCGGCTGACAAAGGTATTGTCAGCTTAACAACAAAGCAAAAAAACAAAATAGCATACGCGAAAGAGCGTGCAACTTTCATGTGGTTTCCTCTAAGTCGATTAACTGCCGTGGCAACACGGCGGAACAAATCAGGGTGAATTGTTTTTTTCCGGTATCAGACCCATAAAGAGGCGGTACGCTGAGTCAATTCAGAACAATCGCAACTGGCATCACGGGGCGCGGCGGCGCTTGAATACCGGAACTCTCAAGAATCAGAGAAAAAGTTGAGCTGGCGGTGCGCGTGAATCGTAAAAAACAGCGCGGGCGAACGCAACCAGAAAAACCGGCGCGAATGCGGCGGCACAAGACACCTTTGCATGATGCAACAGGCATTCCAGCGGCATATCGCTGGCCGAAAGCTGCGCCGCAAAGTCACAGATACTACAGGCTGCACGCACATGCTGCGGCCTGTAATTACAATCATTGGAAGTTTCGGCCAAAGCCGAAGAACAGCCGGAACAGCACTCATAGTGGCGTTCAAAGGCTATTACAGTGCCAGAAACCTGCTTATCGGGAGACAGTTCCAGCCATAAATGCAGAGGATAAAAAACAACCCACAAGACAAGCAACGAAACCTGAAAAGCTGCTATCGGCTTTGTCAGTTGTCGTAACTTATATCTCATCGTAGCCAACCTCTTGTTTGCAACAGGCTTTATAAGGCCTGTCTAATCAGAATCAGATAATATAATACAGAAATTGAATTGTCAACCATAATTGGCATAAGCCAAAAATAGTTCTTGTGTTTTAGCTGGTAATATTTTATATTACAAGTAGAAGATAAATTCTTGAGACAAGCTCATCATTTATCAAAGCGGCAGATAACCGCTTAACTGAACAATCTGGTTTAAACCAGGGAAGGAGCTCATCATGCCAGGATTTGACAGATCAGGCCCGAATGGCCAGGGACCAATGACAGGTAGAGGTTTGGGTGATTGCCAGGGAACTGGACTGGGGACCAGACCTATTCGCGGTGGCGGCAGAGGATCAGGTGCCGGTCGTGGATTCGGCGGACGTGGCGCTGGACGCGGAATTGGCTTAAGAATGCGCAATCGTGTCTTCGCTCAAAACGCCCCGGTGGTTGATAACGTTGCAACCGAAGATATAGACGAACTCTATAATCAGGTCGAAACGCTCAAAGAACAGGTAGCCGAACTCACCAGCCTTCTGACCAAGGCAAAAGCTGATAAAGACCAGAACACCTGAACTTAACTTTGGCCATCAATGGATCAGACTAAGAACAGCACTCTGAAACCGGTCATGGCAGCCAGCTCACATGCTGGCTGTCTTCTTTGCGGCAGCAAAAACCCGCTGTCAATGCATCTACATTTTGCGGTTGACGAGCAACAGGTTGTGTACGCTAATTTTCAGGCACACGACATGTTGCAGGGTTACCAGGGAATTGTACACGGCGGCGTAATCTGCGCCCTGCTCGACTCAGCCATGACCCACTGTCTCTTTAACCAGTCGATAGAAGCGGTAACCGGCGAATTAAGTGTTAAATTCGTAATGCCAGTACCCTGTCGGGCGGCGCTTGCGTTAAGAGCCTGGGTCGAAAAGGCAACCAACCCGCTTTATATCCTTAAAGCCGATCTGCATGACAATGGCAGGCTGCTCGCCAGCGCCGAAGCCAAATTCATGCGCACAGCAATCTAGTGGTCTGTGAAATCGGTGAAATCTGCGGATGTTCTCAGGTTTTCTTCAACAATAAAGCCGCCCGGGCACAAACGGTCTGACCGGGCGGCAAATAAACAGCGGCGCAGTGAAATCTGAGAAATACTACGCAGCCTTCGGAACTTAGTGCGAGCAGGCGTTGTCGCCAGTCTGCAAACTACCGGCAAGATATGCGGTTACTGCGTCTTGCGGAGTAGGTGAGCCCTGCACTCCGGTTACCACAGTAATCTGATTCTGTGCGAACAGTTCCTGTGCTCTGACGCCCATTCCACCAGCAAGAATATGAGTGACTTTCTGCTCACCCAACCAGCGCGGCAGAACGCCGGGTTCATGTGCCGGCGGGGTCAGCATCTGACTGGCGACAATTTTATTATCCTTATCGACGTCAATGATGCAGAACTGCTGGCAATGGCCAAAATGCGTGCAAAGTTTTCCTTCAACAGTAGGAACAGCAATTTTCATGTACGGGTCTCCTTAACTTTGGTCCAGATATTTTTTAGTGCTTGAGAAGCCGGGCCATCGTTGAAATCAACTATAGGAACACCTGCTTTTATAGCTTCTTTAACAGTTTCATCGAAGGGAATCTCGCCAAGAACCTTATAACCGGCTGTATCGGCTAGATCTTTTATCTTGCGGGCATAGGTCGGATTGATATCAACCTTATTGATTATAATCTCAGGCTTCAACCCGAAATGCCTTACCAGTTTAATTATTCTTTCAAGGTCATGTACTGCTGCAATTGTCGGTTCGGTTACCAGAACGACACGATCGGAACCGGTTACCGAAGCGATTGCCGGGCAGGCGGTGCCTGGCGGCCCATCGACCAGCAGCCATTCTTTATTCTGTTCTGCCAGTGTCGCAAAAGCCAGGTTTCTTACCATTGTCACCAGTTTACCGGAATTTTCAGCGGCAGCAGACAGTTTTGCATGTACCAGCCGGCCACGCGCCGACTCCGAGAGCATGAGACTGCCTGTTTCAGCGCGCTTTTCGCCAATAGCTTTAACCGGGCAGACTTCCAGGCAGAGGCCGCAGCCCTCACAGTTCAAGTCATTGACCGTATAGCGGTTACTCTGACTGTCAAAATCTATGGCATCAAAACGACACCCTTCATAACACTTGCCGCACTTGATACATTTGTTCTGGTCTATTACCGCTTCTGAACCCAGACAGGCACGCTCGCTGTAGAGCACACGATCATTCATCAGAAGACGTAGATTGGCAGCATCAACATCGCAGTCGGCCGCAACCAGGCTGCCGGCAAGCGAAATAAAGGCACCTGCCACTGAAGTTTTACCGGTACCACCTTTGCCACTCAGTATCGTAAGTTCCTGATCATCATCATGCTTTTGCGAAATTTCAGAAGCCGCCTGGGTTCGACATTCACCCTGAACGACAACTTTTTCAGCCCGTACAACTGGAATCGCCGAGTCACTGAGCAAATGCGAAAAGCTGCTGATAACCCCAGCACTTAGTTCAGGAAATTCCTGCGTAAGAATAAGACCATCAGAGCAGGCGCGGGCGTATTCACGTTTAAACGGAATTTTTCCAATAACCGGAACATGATAACGCGCGGCCAGGTCTTCTATCAGCTGATCGTTGTCGTCAGAACGATTGATGATAACTCCACACGGCTTATGCAACTGCGCGCAGAGATCGAGAGCCAAACCCAGATCGTTGGCACCAAAAGGTGTCGGTTCGGTTACCAGGATTACCTTGTCAGCGGCGGCTACAGCCTTAACTGTATTACAGGCCGTCCCTGGCGGGCCGTCAATTATATTGAGACCATCCGTCAAAGTATGCTTGAGCATTTCGCCAATCACCATCGGACTTTGCGATTCACCAACATTCAGCCGGCCAAACATGAAGCTGAAAGGGCGGTGACTATCATCTACAAGCATTTCTCCGATTGCCGTGTTTTTGAGGGTAATCGCACCACGCGGGCATACTACTCCGCACACACCACAGGAATGGCAGAGATCGTTGAAAACCAGTGGTGTGCCTTTTACTACAGCAATCGCGTTATATCGGCATTTGCTGGCACAGATTCCACAACCGTCGCAGCGCTGCATATCAAAAACCGGCTTTTCAGCCAGAACAGGCGTAGGATTTTCATAATTGCAACGCAAAAACAAGTGACAATTCGGCTCTTCGACATCGCAATCGAGCAGCCTGACAGGCAGACTGAATTCTTCGGCCTGACCAAGCGTCCAAGCCAGACTCAATGCCAGCGTTGTTTTGCCGGTGCCGCCCTTGCCACTGCAAATAACTACTTTTAGAGAATCAGACCCAGTGTCCTTCAACGTCGGCCCCTTCCATTGCTTTGATTTTGCCAGATTCGATCATCTGAACAGCTTCTTTGATTGTAGGATTACCTTCGACCGCATAAATAAGCACTCCAGCCGCTCTGAGAACGCTATAGGCTTTCGGCCCGCAATGACCGGAAATAACCGCTTCAGCGCCAAGATTTACCACGTTCTGGGCCGTCTGAATGCCGGCGCCCTGAGCTGCCTGAAAATTCTGGGTATTGGGATGCCAGCTACATTCACCACTTTTGCTGTCGTAAAGAGCAAATAGTTGTGCCCGGCCAAATCTTGTATCAATCTTAGCATCAATACTCTGTTCTTTTACTGAAATCACATATTTCATTACTTTTCTCCTTGTAATCGGCGCCGACGGCGCGGGCCAGGACTGCCGGGAAGCTCCGCCGGCTCGATTTTGTCGCTCTTGCAATCAGGGCAGTTCGCTTCATTTTCATCAGCCGGAAAAGTGCTTTCGCAGGCCGGACAATAATAAAGGTTGTGCATGTATTCTATGGTACCGCCCTCAATTTTGATTGCCATTCCCTTGATCAAGGCTTCTGCTAACTTCTTGTGCGCCGAATTAACGATATTGCCGAGAGTCTGGCGCGAAACGTTCATCTGCTCGGCAGCATCCGCCTGATAAAGCCCTTCCAGATCGGTCAACCGGATTGCTTCGATTTCATCAAAAGTAAGACAAACTGTTTCAAGTTCACGCACCGGAATCCCGGCCGGTTTGAAATAGGTTGCTCCAAATTCACCATGAACCCTGCGTCGCAATCTTGGCCTGACCATTATTATTTCCTTCCGCTTTTTTGGCATTTGCCAGATTCAGTATAAATAGCCAATGCCATAAAGTCAATCATGATTTCTTAAGAATACAGAGTAACAGCATTCTACAACATCCAGTATTGTTTTACCGATCCAAAGTCAGAAAATAATGGATCAACCCCGCATCAGACTCTTTTCATTGCGCTGCCCGAATAAGTTTTGTATAGTATGGCTTAACACATAACAGCCAAGGCAGGTTCTACAGTGGGGGTCAGTTCACCTAATTTCAGCTTTCTCGAAGAGGCCGATGAAAGCCTGTTCGTTCAGGCTATCAACGCCGAAAAATTCTGCCTGAACGAACCGATTTACGCGCTCAGCAAACTCAGACTCTTTGCCGAACTGCTCGCCCGCAACCTCGCCGCCCGCTACAATCTCAGATTCGACGAGCACACCACTCAAAACGATCTACTGCGCGAACTGAAATACCAGAACATCATCGACCCGCGCATCGCGATGCTTTTTCACAACATCAAAAATGCCGGCAACCTGGCCGTTCACGAAAACAAAGGCAGCGTCGGCGACGCACTCACCTGCCTGCGTTATGCGCACATGCTGGCGATCTACTACTATCGCATTTTTCATGACTGCAAGTTTCGGGCTGAGCCTTTCGTCACGCCGCCTTCTGCTGATCTGCTCGAAGAAAAGCTGAAGCAGCAGATCGAGGAAATAGCGCGCGAAAACGAAAAGCTCAGACAGCAGCTTGTCGATACTGCCAAAATCAGCGAAGAAGAGAAAAAGCGCCGACTCGACGCCGAAAAAGAAAAGCGCGAACTCTGGCAGAAACTGCAGCAAACAGAAAAGCCGAATTTGCCGGCAGCGCCATCTGATTCGGCAGCCATGGCCAACTATCAGCAGCAGCTGGTTAAACTCAAAAGCGAAAGCGACAAAAAGTCTGACCTTGAATTCGAGCAGACCATAGCCGCCGCTCAGGCTGAATCCGAAAATATCTGTCTCACCGAGGCCGAAACCCGCAAACTAATAGACCAGCAGCTGCGCGATGCCGGCTGGGAAGCCGACACCGAAGCCCTCAGGCATTCGGCCGGCGTTCGCCCCGAGAAAAACCGTAACAAGGCAATCGCTGAATGGCCGACCGCTTCCGGGCCGGCTGACTACGTGCTGTTTGTCGGCCTGCAGCCGCTTGCCGTCGTTGAAGCAAAAAAACGCACGCGCGAGGTCAGTTCGGCCATCGACCAGGCCAAGCGCTACTCGCGCGATTTCATCTTTTCAGAAGGCATCGAACAACCAAAACCTCTGGTGCCCGCCAGACAGGAAGAAAACGCAGAGAGCAACCCGCATTGCATTCCGTTCGTTTTTGCCACTAACGGCCGGCCGTTTCTGCGCCAGCTCACAACTCAGTCCGGCGTCTGGTTCTGCGATCTGCGCCGCCCGCAGAATATCAGAAAACCACTCGAATCATGGTACACGCCGGAAGGCCTGCGGCGCCGCTTCAACTCAGATCATGCCCAGGCCGAAAAGACGCTCAATGAACTTGATTTCAACTTCGATTTTCCGTTGCGGCCCTATCAGAAGCTGGCCATACAGAAGGTCGAAGAAGCCATGCTGGCCGGCAGCGACAGCGTGCTGCTCGCTATGGCCACCGGCACCGGCAAAACCAGAACCAGCATTGCGCTGCTTTACCGACTGCTCAAATCACAGCGCTTTCGCCGCATTCTTTTTATAGTCGATCGTTCAGCGCTCGGCATTCAGGCGGCAGACGCCTTCAAAGACACCGAAATCAAGGGCAGCAAAAAATTCGCCGATATTTTCGGCATCAAGGAACTCGGCGAACAACGGCCGGACATAGATACCAGCGTGCATCTTGCAACCGTGCAGGCAATGGTCAGACGCGTGCTCTATTCCTCAGACGATGCGCTGCGCCCGAAAGTAGACGAATTCGACTGTATCATCGTCGATGAGTGCCATCGCGGCTATCTGCTCGACCGCGAAATGAGCGATACCGAGCTGAGTTTTCGCGACGGGCGCGACTATATTTCGAAATACCGGCGCGTGCTCGACTATTTCGACGCTTTCAAAGTCGGGCTGACGGCAACGCCGGCTCTGCATACTTCCGAAATTTTCGGCAAGCCCGTCTATACCTATTCATATCGCGAAGCGGTGATCGACGGCTGGTTGATCGACCATGAACCGCCGCTCAGGCTGGTTACCGAACAGAACCAGAACGGCGTCAGCTGGAAAAAAGACGAGCAGGTGCCATTTTTTCATGTAACCAAGGGCGAAATCGAGTATGCGAGCATTCCCGATCAGCTCGACTTCGAGGTCGCCGATTTCAACAGCCGGGTGATAACACCGGCATTCAACCGCGTGGTGGCGCAATGGCTGGCCCGCCATCTCGACCCGGCCCGCGACGAAAAGACGCTGGTTTTCTGCGTCAACAACCGCCATGCGGAAGCGCTTACTCAGCTGATCAGAGAAGAGTTGAGCCTTAACTACAAGACCGCCACCGATGATGTGGTGATGATGATCACCGGCGCCGCCGAAAAGCCGCAGGAACTGATCAAGCGCTACAAGAACGAAAAGAATCCAAAAATCGCGGTCACCGTCGATCTGCTGACCACTGGCATCGACGTGCCGGAAATCTGCAATCTAGTCTTCGTGCGCCGGGTGAACAGCCGCATTCTCTATGAACAGATGCTTGGCCGTGCCACCCGCCTGTGCCCGGCTCTCAACAAAGAAACTTTCAAAATTTACGACGCCGTCGATGTCTATACCGCGCTGCAGGATTATACCCAGATGAAGCCGGTGGTGGTAAAACCCAAGATAAAGTTCAGCGAACTGGCAGCAGAAATCGCTTCAAGCAACCTTTTAGAAGCACGCGAACTGGCGCGCATGCAGTTCGTCGCCAAGCTTCGCCGCAAAAAGCTTTCTGATAAGACCCGGCAGCGCATCAGCGAACGCGCCGGCATGGGAGTGCCCTCGCTGCTCGAATTTCTGCACAGTTCTCCGCTCGAAACGGTTGCGCAATGGATGAGCGAAAATGCTGCCCTGATAGCCGGGTTCGACCGCATCAACGGTGAGGGAGAAATAGTAATTCCGGTGGCTGACCAACCTGATAAATACAAATTCGAAGAAATCGGCTACGGTTCCGGTTGCTTACGCCCCGAAGACTATATCAAAAATTTTCATGACTTTATCGAAAAGAATAAAAACGAAATTGCCGCCCTCAAGATCGTGCTGACCCGGCCCTGTGACCTGACCCGCGCCGAATTGAAACAACTCAGGCTGAAGCTCGATGACGCCGGCTACCCGGAAAAGCAGCTGGAAAAAGCTTTTAAACAACAGACCAACGCCGAAATCGCCGCCGGCATCATCGGTTATATCCGTCGCGCCGCGCTCGGTGATCCGCTTATGTCTTATGGCGAAAGGGTCGATAAGGCGCTGGCGCGCATCTTGCAGGCACAGAAATGGTCGGCGCAGCAGCAGAAATGGCTGCTGCGCATTTCCAGTCAGCTGAAAAGTGAATTCGTCGTTGACCGCGAAGCGCTCAACAGCGGCCAGTTCAAGGCCGAAGGTGGTTTCAACCGCATCAATCAGGTGTTCGAGGGTCGGCTCGAAGCGGTATTGCAGAACATTTACGAAAACCTCTGGAAGAAAGAAGCATAAATCATGACCGTAACCCAGGATATCGTCGCGAAGCTCTGGAATCTGTGCAACATTTTGAAAGATGACGGGGTTACTTACCATCAGTATGTCACCGAGCTGACTTACCTGCTGTTTCTCAAGATGATGAAGGAAACCGACCGCGAGAAGCTGCTGCCGGAAAAGTATCGCTGGGATCGGCTGCTGGCGATCAATGCCGAAGATCGGCTCGACGGTTACCGCACCATGCTGATTCAGCTCGGCAACAGTTCGCACCGGCTGATTCGCGAGATTTTCGCCAATGCTTCGACTTTTATCAAGCATCCGAAGAACCTGACGATGCTGATGGAAAACATCGACCGACTCGACTGGTTCGAGGCCAAGAAAGAGGGATTGGGCGACCTTTACGAGGGCCTGCTCGAAAAGAACGCGAACGAGAAGAAATCGGGCGCCGGCCAGTATTTTACGCCGCGCGTGCTGATCGATGTCATGGTGCGGCTGATGCAGCCGAAATACGGCGAGGTCATTCAGGACCCGGCGGCCGGCACGGCCGGCTTTCTGATTTCGGCGAGTCATTACATGCAGGAACAGAAAGACGTTTTCGAGCTGAAAGAGCTCGATTATGAGCGGTTCAAGAACAGTACTTTCTACGGCATGGAACACGTTCAGGACACGCATCGGCTCGGCGTCATGAACATGATTCTGCACGGTCTCGACGGCGAAAACGACAGTGCCGGGCTGATTTACGGCGACACCCTGTCGCCGAAGGGTCAGACTCTGCCGCGCTCAGACGTGATTCTGACCAATCCTCCGTTCGGCAGCAAGAAGGGCGGCGGCCTGCCGACCCGCGACGATTTCACTTACGCAACGAGCAACAAGCAGCTCGCTTTTCTGCAGCATATTTACCGGCATTTGAAGCCGGGCGGGCGCGCTGCGGTGGTCCTGCCCGACAACGTGCTGTTCGAGGGCAATATCGGCCGCAGTATCCGTCAGGATCTCATGCACAAATGCGATCTGCATACGATTCTGCGGCTGCCGACCGGCATATTTTATGCGCAGGGCGTCAAAACCAACGTGCTGTTTTTCACGCGCGGCAAAGGCGAAAAAGATAACACTAAGCAGGTCTGGGTCTACGATCTGCGCAGCAACATGGCAAACTTCGGCAAGACCAATACTCTCAAAATTGCTGATTTTGCCGAATTCGAAAAATGCTACGGCAGCGACCCCTATGGCAAAGCCCCGCGCACCGACCAGGGCGAAACCGGCCGTTTCCGGGCTTTCACCCGGCAATATATTGCCGAGCGCGACGATTCGCTGGACATCAGCTGGCTCAGAGACGAATCACAGCAGGACGCCAACACTTTGCCCGCCCCCGAAGTCCTGGCCACAGAAGCAATCGAAGAACTCGAAGCCGCCCTCGCCGATCTGAACAGCATCCTCACCCAGCTCGACCCCGAGGCCAAGGTATGACCACAAACCTCCCCCCCGGCTGGAAAATCTCTCCACTCGTTGACGTTGCAACTTTGATAATGGGCCAATCTCCGGAGTCAAAATACTACAACACTTCAGGCGAGGGCCTCCCATTCTTCCAGGGTAAAGCAGAATTTGGAGAACTTTATCCAGTTGTCAGGCAATACTGCTCTGCGCCAAAAAAAGTAGTTGAACCACATGATATTCTCCTTTCGGTCAGAGCTCCTGTTGGACCAACAAACCTTGCGAAAGAGGATTCTTGTATTGGCAGAGGGCTCGCAGGCATTCGGCCCAAAAAAGACTTGAATTACCAGTTTTTACTATATCAGTTTAGACATCTTGAACCTTGGCTTAGCCAGCAAGGAACAGGTTCAACATTTCAAGCTATAAATAAAAGTTTTCTGGAAAAAGTCGAAATTCTTGTGCCCAGCCTGTCAGAACAAAAGCGAATCGTGGCCAAGCTCGACCACCTGCTCGCCCTCGTCGACAGCTGCCGCGCCCACCTCAACCGCGCCGCCGCCGCCATCAAACGCTTCCGCCAATCCGTCCTAAACGCCGCCGTCACCGGCCAACTCACAAGTGAACTAAATCTTACAACTAATACAGATGCCAAACAAATTGCAGATTATCTGAACAAACAAGACAATTTGAAGAAAAATGAAGCAGACAAACTTACTGTCGCTCTTGATTATGACTTGCCGCCCCATTGGAGCTCAGCCCCTTTGGGTCTATTGGTTGCTTCCTGTTCTTACGGCTCTTCACAGAAATCAGCGAAGACCGGTTTGATACCTGTTTTAAGAATGGGAAACATCCAATCAGGCATACTAGATTGGGAAGATCTCGTCTATACTTCCGACCAAAACGAAATAGACAAATACCTTCTTGAGCCAGGTGACGTGCTATTTAACAGGACAAATAGTCCAGAACTTGTTGGCAAAACAGCTATGTACAAAGAGAGAGAGCCAAAGGCAATCTATGCAGGTTATCTCATAAGAGTCAAAACACTACCAGCCTTAAATCCACAGTTTTTAACATACTGCTTGAACAGCTCTTATGGCCGCCATTTTTCATGGCAGGTAAAAACAGATGGAGTCAGTCAATCAAATATAAATGCCACTAAGTTAAGTGCATTTCCCACCCCGATTTGTTCAAGAAAGGAACAAGATGAGATTGTCAGGAGAGTAGAGGCATTGCTCAGTAAAGCTGATGAAATGGAATCTAAACTCACTGCTGCCAGGCAGCGTGCTGACAACCTGACCGCCAGCATCCTCGCCAAAGCCTTCCGCGGCGAACTGCTCAATTGCGATAATAAACAAGGAGAAGATTGATGGCTATTGATCCATTATATGTCACCCTGGCGAGCTCTCTGTTGTCTGGCCTGGTAGGTGTTGGCGTCTCTGCGTGGTTTTTCAATCGACTAGAACGACGTAAACTTAAGGTAGACACAGCTCGAAGGCTTATTGGCTTTCGATTTGATGCTGAAAGCATGGAATTCAAGCAGGCTTTAAATGAGATACTGGTTGTATTTTCAGATGAAAAAAATGTTATTGAAGCCGTAACAGAGTTTTACGAAACCTTGGAAAAATCACAGGAACCAGATCATAGCGCCAAGATCGATGACGGGCTTATCAAGGTTCTAAAACTTGTATGCAGTAGCATTGGCCTGCACCCTAAAAAATTCGACGACAAAAATTACCTGAAAACATTTGGCTCAAGAAAAGCAATTACAGAAACAAAATATCGGACTTGATTTCTTATTTCTAAAATGGCCGCTTGTACATAGTAAGGGGGGGCTCTTTTATGGAACACTGTTTTGGAGGACCATGGACTAAGCAGAAGCTTAAAGTTTTAGAAAAGTATTTAAAGGCCTATATCAGCATATTTGAGGGTAATGAACGTGCAAAAAAGTTGCGAAGAGTTTATGTTGACGGTTTCGCCGGGACTGGTAACATTTTCAAAAAGCAGGAGAGCGCTGAGCAGCTTTCATTCAGTGATGTGTGTGAATTTGAAGAATTCGAAGCAGACTTCATTCCTGGCAGTGCAAAAATAGCACTGGAACTCGACCCAGGCTTTCACAGATACTATTTTGTAGATTCCAATCGAAAACATGTACAAAATCTTGACCAGCTTGTTCAAAGCTACCCGGGCAAAAAAGTGGATATAGTGCATTCAGACTGTAACACTTGGCTACAAAAATGGTGCAAAAGCAACAACTGGTATGGAGAGAGGGCTGTTGTATTCTTAGATCCTTACGGGATGCAGGTCGAATGGAGCACTCTGGAGGCAATAGCAGAAACTCAATCAATCGATCTATGGCTGTTGTTTCCGTTGGGTCAAGCAGTGAATCGTCTCCTGCCAGAGAACAAAGAACCGCCTGAACACTGGGCCAAAGCACTTGATAGAGTCCTTGGAACACCTAAGTGGCGACAGGAATTCTATAGCAAAACTACAGAACCAAATCTGTTCAACTTTCAGGATGAAAAAACGATGAAATGCGTCAGCATTGAAGATATTGGCTATTTTTTTGTGAATCGACTCAAAGAAATTTTTGTTGGTGTTGCAGAAGAACCTATGTTCCTTTACAATTCAAGTAATTGCCCCATATTCCTCCTATGCTTTGCTGCCAGCAACAAAGTTGGAGCAAAGCCTGCGGTTAGCATTGCCCAAAGCATTATCAGAAAAGAGTTTACAGATGGCCGGTAAGAGCACGATAGAATGGACACAGATTACTTGGAACCCTGTGACGGGGTGCACTAAAATCAGCGCCGGGTGCAAAAATTGCTATGCCGAACGCATGGCGAGGCGGTTACACCTGATGGGCAGTAAGCGCTACGTCAACGAGTTTGCGGTTACGCTGCACGAAGATCTGCTCGACTTTCCGAAGACACTGCGGGCACCGCGGCAGATTTTTGTCAATTCGATGAGCGATCTGTTTCATGAAGAAGTGCCACTGGAATTCATACAAAAAGTATTCGCTTCGATGAACGCCAGTCCGCAGCATGTATTTCAGGTGCTGACCAAACGCAGCGAACGTCTGGCTGAGCTTGCCGACCAGCTGAACTGGTCGAAAAATATCTGGATGGGTGTCACTGTCGAAGACAACGACAACCAGCACAGAATCGCCGATCTGCGCAAAGTTGGCGCTGCCGTCAGATTCATCTCATTTGAGCCACTGCTGACAGAGATAGTTAAACCCGATCTTCGCGGCATGTACTGGATCATTGTCGGCGGCGAATCCGGCCCCGGCGCACGCCCGATCCGCCAGGAATGGGTAGAGTCACTGCAAAAGCAGGCTCATCGCCACGATATTCCATTCTTTTTCAAACAATGGGGCGGCACCAATAAAAAGAAAAGCGGCAAACTGCTCAACGGCAAAGTATTCCAGGAAAGCCCTTCTTATAGCTTTTTGGAGGCATAGGTGGCTGTAAAATTGTTTTTTTTATTTTGAGGAGGATATATTCAATGAATGATTTTGTAGAAGCATTTCAAACACTCGTTGATAGACTCGACGTGATTGCAGACAAATTAGATACGATTTCTGACAAGATGGATTGTATGCACGAAATTAGAGACCATCTTGAAAGTATAGAACAATCAATTGTTCGAGTAAGCGGCCCGTCTGGCAATGATATCGGAGATGTTATATCACAACTTTCATCTCTTGAAGACACAGTGGAAGGTGTCAAAGATTCAATCAACGAAATTTCGAACATGGGCGTCTATAACATAAAAGATGTTTGTGAGAAACTGGACGCAATTGACATGAGCATAGTAAACATCGAATAGCCAACATGCTTATTTTGCCAGATTAATTTATTTGCTAAGACAAGGAGACCTTGCCGTTGGCGTTTTCTACTCCTCTGGTTGAATACAGATGAATTAATCCGGCTTGAACAGCATTGGCGACGTTTTGTCCCACTCTTGAGAAACCGAAGCATTGAGCGGTGTGCTTGACAAGGTCATCTTCAGTCATGCTTATGTTGGCTTTCAACACCGCAAGAGCTGCGTTTGCAAGCTCGTCAGGACAGATGTCTTCCGGTTTGCGCTTGCTCTCTGCCGTATGCTGGCGGTAAGTCAAGAAATCATCTATCTGAGCCGGACTGCACCAGAAAAAAATCTGCTGGTGACGCTTGTCGATGTGAACTTTCGACTGCTTTGCCAGAGTTAGAACACGGTTCGTAATACGCTGAGTTGCCCGACTTATGTTAAATTGACTGCATACCTTTCTGGACACCTGCGAAAGGCTCACCGGCCCCTCAACTGCTGTTATTTCTTCAATCATCCTTGTTATGATGTGGTTCGAACTGATTCTGTCAAAGGCTTCTGCCAACATCGGCGGCATAGCGCTTTTCCATTCTGAAAAGTAAGAAACAGCTCTCTCACGATCAGGAACAGGCAACAGACTTTCATTATCGATTTCCTCAGACACATCCGTTTCATCATCGATCAGAAAGCCAATCTGGTCATTGCTGCAGGTATCATCGGGCTTTTCGGCGAGACACTGTGCGATTTTCTGTTTGATTTTCTCAATTTCCTGCTTTGGATTGTGCCACCACTCGGTAGACCACACCCGATGGAGCTTCCAGCCGAGGCTTTCAAGAACGGCATGTCGCAGTTTATCGCGTTCACGAGCACTGTGAGCACTGTGATAGCTTGCACCATCACATTCAATTCCGAGCAGATACCTGCCTTCAATCTCTGGATGCACGACTGCCAAATCAATCCGGTAGCCAGAACAGCCAACCTGAGTGTGAACCTCATAACCCAATGTCTTAACAGCTTTGCCAACTGCTTCTTCGAAAGGCGATTCGTAATCGTCGATGCTGCCAGGAGTTATTGCTTCTGTCAGTGCCCTGACGCCACGCTCGGCATAGTCGAGAAAAAGTTTCAGGTCTCTTACTCCAACTGCGCGGGTCTTAGACAGGCTGATCATATCACCTTTAAGAGAGCTGATGATAAGGAGTTCGCGGCGAGCACGAGTAATGGCAACGTTAAGTCGCCGCTCACCACCGCTTTTATTAAGCGGCCCGAAGTTCATTGAGACCTTGCCTTCGGTATCAGGGCCGTAACAAATAGAAAATATAATTACATCGCGTTCGTCACCCTGTACACTTTCGAGGTTTTTTATAAAAACAGGCTCCGAGCATTTGTCACTGAAGAAATCTTCAAGTTCAGGCTTGCTACGCCTTGCGTCATCGAGCAGATCCTCGATTAAAGTTTGCTGGGCAACGCTAAATGTTACGACACCGATCGAGTGTCTCGCCAGCTCAGGATTTTCCAGTCGTTTTACAATCTCTGACACGACGGCTCGGGCTTCAACCGAATTTGTGCGTGATTTACCCTTGTCATAAACACCGTTAGCAAGATGACGAAATTTGACGCCTAGGCCAGAAAATCTGGCTGCCGGAAAGGTATGCAGACCATTGTCATAATAATTCGCATTGCTGAAGGTAATCAAACTTTCGTGCAGGCTACGGTAATGCCATCGCAGATGCATACTGGGAAGACCCGAGGCAAGGCAATCGTCCAGAATACTTTCCATATCTTCGGTCAGCTCGGATTCCTCCCATTCCTGAGATTCTGAGCGACCAAAAAAGCTGGTGGGAGGCAGTTGCTTAGGGTCGCCGACAACGATAAGATCTTTGCCTCGTGCAATAGCACCAATTGCATCCCAAACCGGAACCTGTGAAGCTTCGTCAAATATGACAAGATCAAAAGGCGGGTGGTCTGGAGCCAGATACTGCGCAACCGAAATCGGACTCATCAGCAGACATGGCTTGATTCTTGGCAGAAGCTTCGAAATTTCAGAAAAAAGAATGCGCAGCGGTTTGTGGCGAGCCTTTTTTTGAATTTCGCGATTTAGGATACCCAATTCAGAAGAGTTGGCAACATTTGCGCTGATTGCAGGAGCACGTTCGGCAACTCTTGCCACCACAGCCTGAGCACTGAGCTTCAGAAAGTCTTCATCCAGTTCTCTGAACCTGTTTATCTTGTCATCATGCAGTGTACCAGAAAAACTGCGCAGAATATTCGAAGCAGAAGCCTTCTTTTCTGCCCACCGCGCCAGATATGCCTTTTTGAAAACGGGCCAAAGATCTTTATAAGCAATGTTTCCTTCTCGCAAATCTGCCATCAGACCTTTTAGACCGAGGATTTCTGCTCCGCTGATCGCCTGATTAAGCAGGCAATGCGCACGAAACAGTTCAATTGACTCCAGCCAGCCGGCAGCATGCCTGATCATTGCCGCAACCGTTCTGTAATTTTCTGACAATGGCTCCAATGGAACAGAGGAAATTTCGAGCGCCGTCGTTAACCGGTTATGAAGTTGAGAGAAAGTCTCAATCGTGCCGACAAATTCAGAGAGGCTGTTGATCAACCCAGAGTTCTTCGGTTCTGGACTCGTTCTCTTATACAGCGCAACCAAACTTTGCCTGATTCCAAGCGAATTCTCCGACGTCAGATTGCAGAAGCTTTCGATTTCTCTGAGAATTCTTTCTACGCCACTGGCCAGTGATTCAAAAAAGCTCCAGTCAGGGTCACCATCATTCCAAAACGGCCCAAAAAGCTTAAACCCCATGTCATCAGCTGCTCTTATGGCCGCGCTCTCTGCCTGATATTCAGTTACCGAAGCAAAGACTGGATTTATATCATTCTCATAAACTGAAAAGCCCTCTTTGCAATACTGCTGAAGATTTGCTATCTGTGTGCGTTTTCTAAACCATGAGAGGGGCCAGATACTTGTACAGGCATTCTGCCAGTTGGTCATGAATTCCACCGTATTCAGCTGGAGAATTTTCTCATCAAAACGCTGCGCAAGCTCTGCCCGCAACTGGTCGCGTTTTTGCCCCGATTCTATGAGTTTATTCACGGATCTATGCGTCACCGGATAGTTTTCTGAAGCAAGCAACTCAGCGCCACCGGCCGGCAGTGCCATTGTGCCCTTAAGGATCACAGCCAGGGTCTGCAAAGAATCGAGAGAATCGGCAAAGCGCTGGGAACCACAAAGTTCGCTGATTGCTGGGCATTGTGACAACAACGACCGGCCAGTTACAGTGATTTTACCGAGCAGATCCATGACCGCCCGGTTAATTTCAGGTGACCATTCCTTTGTCATGACCAGTTTCCATGGGCTGTCTGCCAGTCTTCCATGATCGTTGCCGAGAAGGCAAATATGATTAAGGCAGTTCTTTATCGCTTCCAGCTGTAAAACCGTCAAATCGGCGAACTTTTCCCAGTCCAGCGATATATCGGGTGTTTCATGCATATTTGTCAATAATGACAATGCCTTGAAAAGAGAATGCCCGTTTTCATGCTTATGATGAAGAGTGCCAGCGTAATCATTCAGCTCTGTGCGAAGAGCCTGGAGATTTTGAGCAGTCATTTGCCAGGTTTCAGTATTGTCGTTGAACTGCCTATTAAGAGCTCTTTTGAGCTGTTCAAGCACTTCGGCCTTTCGGCTTTTATTGGAATGCAGCTCAAGACAAAAGTTGCCAAGACCGATTTTTGCCAGACGACTATAGACGACATTAAGAGCAGCAGCCTTTTCCGATACGAACAGAACTGATTTTCCAACAGCCAGGGAATGTGCGATTATGTTGGTGATAGTTTGCGACTTGCCGGTGCCTGGTGGGCCGTGCAAAACAAAACTGCGGCCGGCTGCGGCTGCGTATACAGCCGCCAGTTGTGAGCTGTCAGCGCTCGTCGGGCAAAACGTTTCATTAAGAAAGAAATCAGAATCAATTCGGCACGCATCCGGGAAATCTCCCTGGTCGGGAAACCTGCTTTCTTTCGTATTAACGAGATGATTGACCACTTTGTTTTCAAGCAATCTGGCAGAGCGCAATTCAAGATCTTTGTACATGAGAAACTTGCGAAACTGAAAGTTGCCGATAACAGCTTCTTCGCGCACTTCCCAGTTCTCAAGATTCAGTATGTGCTGCCGAATAGTATTCAGAGTTCTGTCAAGATCTATTCCGTGCTCATCCAGCGGTAGAGGATCCAGACCCTGTATGTCGAGATTGAAATCCTGTTTGAGCAATTCAAGAAGAGTTACATTGATCTGCGATTCTTCGTCACGCTTGCTGATCGTAAAACCCTCTTTGACAGAGTTCCGCCTGATTTCGAGAGGTACCAGAATAATTGGCGCAGCTCTGAGCGTGTTGGCTGATTTTGACTCCTGCCAATACATAAAGCCCATCGCCAGATACAGCGTATTAGTGCCGCCTTCCTCAAGACTGTTGCGTGAATCGCGAAAGACTTCGAGCAGGTTCTTTTCGAGAGAAGCTTCACTGACTGGTGAATAAAGCCGGTTTTGCAGAAATTCCCGCTGCACAAATTCTGTTTTTATGTCACTGCCAGTGCCAACAAGATGAGCCTGCGAACTTCGGCCGGCTTCAATATCTGAAGGCAAAGATTTTATTCTAAACTCTTTGCCGTCGGCAAGACAGTCTTCCAGACGCGCCAGCGAACCACAGACCAACTGTATGGTTTTGGCAGTAACGCGGTAATTCAAAAGCCTGTTGCGAAGCGAAAGATCCAGAAGCTTGCGTTTCCACTGATCAATGCGGTTTTCAGACTGCTTTTCGGCAGCTTTGCTCTCGGCAAATAACGGTTGCAAAAGTTCAACCGGCTTACCATTCTCTGGTCTGGCAAGTTCGGCTGACGGTTGAACCTTTATGCTGACTTGAAGTCCATCGAAGGAAATGGGTAGTGGAAGAATGTGGGTGGATCTGCAACGCTTTATATCGATACACCCGACAAAGTCGTCATCAAGCAGCTTTTGTTCGCCTATTCTGGTTGCAGTCGTAAAGTCGCTGGTATCATGCGTAACTGTTGTTGTTTCGAACACCATGATTTCTTTGAGTTCTACTCTTTTGCGCAAGGCAAGCGAATTATCGACAAAACACAGCGGGAAGCTTTCTTCTTTGAGCCACAATCCTGCAAATGCATGATTTCTGGTAAGAATTACCAGGCTGTTCAGACCCGCCTGCTCGAGACAGGCGCAAAACAGCAGCGTCAAATCCAGGCAAGTGCCAAGCTTGTTGTCCAGTATAACTTCTGGAAATCTGATCTTCTGCCCACCGGATTCAAAACTGGCTGGCGGAACGCAGTAGTTTATCTGACAGGATGAAATTGCAACAAAAATTGCTCCGGCAATATTACAGGCAATGCCAGGATCTTTTGACTGATAGCCACTTATGGCAGGTGGTTGTCCCCATTTTTTAAGAATCGATGCGGTATTCGCCAGAATCATTTCTACAGTCGGCGAATTCGGTTGAATGAATGCAGAGATAAGTTCAGGGAGACACATGTAACCATCACACTCATTGAATGCGAGAAGAGTGACATTGCTTTCATACAACGCTGTGGAATCGACAAATGTGGCCTTTATGGTAAGTGTTGTTGTGATACGCTCTTTGAGGCGAAGAAGATATTCGGCAGATACCTTTAGCTGTGGCTCCTTCAGCTCAAAAGTCTTGCCGGCGGCGATTTCAGGAATTTCGAATTCTGCCGGTTCAAAAAATGCGGGATCGGCCGATACTATCAGTTTTGATCTGGAGGAAATCGCATGGCTTCTATTGTTTATGCGAATTAAACCCAATACCGGCACAAAATTTTGCTGCATGGCAAGATTATAAGTTGAGGAAACTTCGGCAATTATGTCGAAAAGAGGCTGGGCGTCAAGGCTTTGTATTGAGTATGAAAAAGAATCTGATGCTTCAAAAGATCTTGTTTGTTCTGTCATTTCACAACCTGCGCTTAAAAGTTTGCTCTAATTATAAGAAAACATCCAATGATTGCCAACCTCGGAAATCATCGAAAAATAGCAATGCTACTATTCAGAAATGCACTCTTGTTTCCCTTTATGGCTCTACCTTATCATAATAAACGTGACCACGGTGAGCTGCTGTGACAGTATATCTTGGGCACAAAGTAAGCAGCTGTTTTGGCTTCAATATGGGGCCTCTTTTAAACACGGTTTGGACAAAAAGTATTTCTCTCTGAGTTGACCGAGAATTCGCCGTTTGAACGAATTTCCAGCTCAATATTGCCTTGGCAAGGAATGCATTTTTTGAAAGCATTGTAATGAAAAAGAAGCTCACGAAGCTTTTCATCGAGTTTGCCGGCATTTGAAAAATCATTTTTCGACAACTGCTGATAACAGCAGCCTGCCATGTTGGTGCAATAAGGTGCGACCGAGAGTCTCTGCAACCGTGCCAAAACCTCTGCAGCAGGATGACTGCTGCCGTCAGCTGAGATTGCGGCCATCCTTAAACCATTAGCCGTTCCATATTGGAACTTCAGAATTTTCTCCGTGTTATCTTTATCAGAGCCATGATGTGCAAGTTTTACAAGGTTCCCGTTCAAAGCGAGCCGGTTGCGAATATCTTCAAGCTTGCTCCAGGCAACTTCTGGCACATCACCGTTGAGTAAAACTGTGAAGCCGGCAAATGAAATCTGAAATGCAAGGCTCATTTCATTCTGCTCAGGTGCTTCTGTCGAGACTTTTCCGTCAATAAGCTTTTGGAAGGCCTTTCCCTTAAATCGATTCAGAGGTTGAATAATATAAAAAGCGACCTCAGGGGGAAATCCTCTGAGCATGATATGATTTTCGGGGCCCGACAGAATGAGACAATCGTTGTTTCTATGCTGCTTTATGAGGATAAGCAACTTTGCAAGCGACTTAATCTTATGATCAATTGCGGAATCGGATCTCCTGGCCAGCTTTTCAAGAGCGGATCTGAACTGAGGCAGTCTGGTTTCAAGAAAGTCCTCAAAATTATGACCCAAATGGGGAGTTAAAAGCAGCTTATCGGGAGGAAACTGCTGAATAACTTCTGCGATTCCCTGATAATGGTCGGCATGCAGATGGGTCAGGGCAACAAAAGACAGCTTTTTAACCGCACGGGAGTGCAAATAATCTACAGCCGGAATTCGCCCATCCACAATGTTTGAATCAATTAATCCAAAGCTGCTATTATCATTCTGGGTATGTTCAATCACGATGGAATCGCCATGACCCACATTCAAAAAGGTTATACGTAATACAGACTCAGTCACAGCCTAGCGAGAAGATCATAAATTTCTTGTTTTGATTCTTGATTTTGCTGCGGCGGGCATGAGCTTAAAACAAGACTTTTAAAATCATCGACAATCTTAAGCTCTGCAGTGAAAGCCACACCTTCTTCTATTTCTATGCCGGCGACTACAAAAAGCTGTATTGGTAGAATGGTTTCATGTTGCATCTCATTGATCTGCAGCAAACATTTAACTGTATCCTCGTTGAATATGCTGAGAACGCATCCATGCAAAGAGGTTTGCCTATCTGACTTTACTGACACAATATGTGGCTCAGATACTTCATCTTGTCGCCCGGTCGTCAAAATAGGCTGATTCAATCTATCGTGGGTTTTCTCTTCCAGGTAATCATTTGAAACAAAGGGATCACCATCATCAAAAGTTTTTAAACACACGAAAGGCATATCTGTCTTACGCTCAAAGAAATCTAAGAACTTGTCCTCAGAAATCAAATTTGCCACATTTTGCATAGAATTTCCTCAGCTTTGGGAGCTATTACCGAAACTTGCTTAAATATTTTCAAACCATGGATTTCCAAGTTGCTCTCGCGAATATCCAAATCAACAATCTGGCCATATGATATATCTGGTTTGATAAATCTGAAATATTTACCAATCTCGCTCTGTTCATACGGGCCACTTACAATTCTCACCTTGCTGCCAGTTGAATCAATCCCTTCAAAAACATAAGCTAAATCAGCTGATTTGAGCCCAAGCATACTATTTAACGGCTCCAGAACTGGCATCATTTGCTGAAATTTATCTCTTATAAACTCAAACGAATCATTCGATCCCTTTATTGCCCAAAATCTGCTTCCTATGTGCTTGTATTTACAAATCTTAATACCAAATTCATCAGACAATATTTGCCAAAAATCAAAAAACACGCTGAGCAAATCAAGATTATGCAACTCTTTAAGAGTAATTCCATCAAGACATTCCATATCAACTAACGCACTGTTATAGCCGAACTTCATCACAACAAAAGTTGTTTCTTTCTTGTTAACTCCAGAAAGGACAATCTCTTGTACGAGGTCTATTTTCCACTTCTCCGCTTTTCGTTCTTTGAGTTTGAGCCACATTACATTGGCAATGTGGCCAAACTGGCTTACCAATCTGAAGTCTGGCTCAAAATCAAGACGAAAAATGAACTTGTGTAGTTTCCAGTTGCTGTTTTTACTCATAGCTTTGCAAATATACCACACAAAATACATGCTGCAAACAAATCACTTGTCGCGGTTGAGGAGGCTGTGTTTTTTTAGTTTGTAGATGAGGTTGCGGCGGCTCATGTTGAGGAATTCGGCGGTTCGAGCGCGGTTGCCGTCGAAGCGGGCGAGTGCTTCGATCAGGGCTTTGCGTTCAGCGGCGGCAAGCAGATCTTTGTCGTCTGGAAAAGAAGCCGCAGCAGAAGGCGCGGCAGGAACCCGATCTGCAACAGCTATGCCATGCAGGTGGCGCGGCTGCAGTTGTTCGTCGTCGCAGAGCAGAACCGATGCCTCGATGACATTGGCCAGTTCACGCACGTTGCCGGGCCAGGCGTAATCGAGAAGAACCCTGCGGGTAACGTCAGCAAGCGCTGGAGCCGGGCGGCCGAAGCGGGCGGCGGCTTCGCCGACAAATTTTTCTGATAGCATCAGAATATCTTCGGGGCGCTCGCGCAGCGGCGGAATATGCAGGGTAAACACCGAAATTCGATAAAAGAGATCTTCGCGAAAAGCGCCGCTAACGCATTGTTGTTTGAGATTACGGTTGGTCGCAGCAATCATGCGGGCGTTGAAGCGAATGGTCTGCGAACCGCCGACACGGCGAAATTCTTTCTCCTGTAGGGCGCGCAGCAGCTTGGGCTGTAGAGCGATCGACATTTCGCCGATTTCGTCGAGAAAAAGAGTGGCGTTGTCAGCTTCTTCAAAGCGGCCCGGCTTGCGCTCGACCGCGCCGGTAAAAGCACCCTTCTCATGCCCGAAAAGCTCACTCTCAAGAAGATTATCGACTATGGCGGCACAGTTGACCGAAACCATCTCGGTCGGCGAGCGCGGACTGTTGAGATGAATGAACTCGGCCATGCGC
>PGYA01000142.1 GCA_002839435.1 Candidatus Riflebacteria bacterium HGW-Riflebacteria-2
GACATTTATATAGACAAGGATCACAAGGCTGGATCCGGTGTCACCAGAACACTGCCCGGAAGAAATGTGAACTTCAGAATTGATTCTGGCTGGGAAAACATGGTGCTGGTCAGCCCCAGATCACGGGAGACAGTGATCAAGACCATCAAGAACAAAACCGAGGATATGGAATTTCTTGCACTGGAAACCAAAATAATCGTTCCCTCATTCTACACAGTGAAACGCTATCAGATAGTTGCCAGAATCGACAGGAAAACTCTTGGGGATCCTCAACCCTGGTGGGGTTGGCAGGCCCTTGTTCTCTGCAATGACGACCGGGTCACAAGCAACAGCTTCTACAACAGGGATGTGGTCTCCTTCAAAACCAATTACAAGTTCGGCGGGGGCGCTGATTATGATGGCGACCCAAATGTTCTGGACCTTCTGTCCCCTGATAAGTCAACCCAGTACAGATGGCTCAGCAACTACAGGTCCCACCCGGATGCCCGAAAAAACAGATATGCGGTTATCGAACATGTCTATACGGAAAAGGCTCCGCAGAAACAGGAATTTTCACTTCCCCACAAGGATTACCTGAAGATTTTCGCTGAAATGGCAGCCGACTCCTCCAGCCCGGGTTCATCAAAAAAATCAGGAGCCGCTGCGATGCCTCCGACAGCTCCGCAGATGGACCGCAACGGACAGCTTATTCAAAGCTCCGATACCTCCGCTGCCAGCGTCAGTTCCTTCGATCGGAGAGGATTATCACCCTCTGAACCGACCCGCAATCAGAATGAAGTTCAGAGTTCAGCGGCTGTGAATGAGACAGATATGGTCTCTGCACCTGCCGGAAAAACTTCCAGGGCAGTGAAAGAGAGCCGGAAGTCTGAACAGGTTGATCCCCAGATGACCGAATGCCGCAGCAGAATGGAACAAATTCTCAAGGCGGCAGTGGATTATCACACAAAGAGTCCACAGGATGAGAATATCACTCTTCTGGATCTGATTTACGCCGGTTATTTCAAGGAAAATCTTTCATGCCCGGCAGGTGGTAAGTACGCAATCTACGGCGAGGAAACAGGAAAACTCAAAGTCAGATGCTTCAACCCGTCAGGGGTGGAACACGGATATGTGGAATGAATATGAATAAATCAAAAATGGAATGCCCTATGAACGAACAGAAAAATTTCATTAACAGGTCAGAAGAGCAGAACAGGGATTTCACTGTTTTTCTAATGAAGGGTTCTTGTTCTGACGATAAGGAGAGAAGATACATGCATTGGAAAAGGAGTGTTAAAAAGGCTATGGTTCACAGCAAATATCTAGCCATCCTTATTGCTATCGTAATGGCCTCCGCCCTGGTGGGTACAGGTCCCGGTTTTGGCTTCGGAGCCAGAAGTGTGGGCATGGGTCTGGCTTTCATAGCCCTCTCCGATGATGCAGATGCCGTCTTCTTCAATCCGGCGGGTCTGGCACAGTTCAAGGCTGGCGACCGTGAAGTTTCGGTGATGCTCAAAGGCAATGACCGCACCATCGAAAGCTTTGATACACTGGCTGTAACAGGTCAGGTCATGCGAGAGGAAAAAAGACTCAAGT
>PGYA01000088.1 GCA_002839435.1 Candidatus Riflebacteria bacterium HGW-Riflebacteria-2
TCGGCGCTTTTTAAACTGCCTCGCCGGGGCAGGAAATTTATCTTAACATCCTTCGAGTTCAGTGTCAACTATTTTGCAAAGATTTTTTGCAAACTGTTCATGCTCTTCGGCAAGTCCGCTTGTAATGGGATTACTACCTATCAGAGCGGTTTCAACAGCCTCATTTCTTCCTCTATCTTATCGTAGAGATCGGACACCCAGGGCAACATAAACTTCCGCGATTTCATAAAATTACTCAGCAACCTGAATCAACCCACAGATTTTCCCAAAGACTGAGAATCGACTGCTGACGAGCTCCGGGATCAAATATTCGAGGTTTACTATGCTCCCCACTGTCGGCTTTGGTTAAGGTCCATGCTGGAATTCAATTATCTCTCCGTCCATGAAATGATAAATGCTTATATCACCGCCAAGCCTTGGCTGCTTGAATGCAAAATGGTAAAGCCAGCATGCGCCTTTCCTTGGGTGCCCTTCCGAATAGTGATAACTGACCGAATGAAGATACTTGTCCGAGTAATCCTGCTTTGCCTTTGAATTCAGGTATCCCTTGACGACTTCTACGGACTGAAACAACGAAATCGCAGGTTCGGAAGAACCGGTCTGGTCCTGTGCAAAAGATACGCCAGTGAGCAAGAGAGCCGTGAAGACAGCGATAAATAGAATTTTCATAATCCTTACCTCAAGCTGATTATCTTATAGTCGCAGATATAATACCAGTTTTGGCGAGGATGAACAATTCCATTCCAACCGACTGCATTTGCCCGGACAAACGCCTGGCTCTGCAATTTGCAGCAGCATATGAAAGATGGTAACAGAAAATGTAAAGCGGGTGATTTTGCCAAACGTCTCTGCTGATAAAGCGTTATTCATCGGTTTTCAGCCAGAACGCGGGTTATGATGACCCAGGCGATTACGCCTGTTAAGAGATAACTCACACCAATAGCGGCAAAAACACCAGTCAGTTCAAACAGGTGCGAACCAATGAGAGCCAATGGAATGGCGAGAACAAACAGTTCGAGCAGACTGAGGCCGGCCGCTAGCAAAGGGCGTTTGAGCACGTTGAGGCCCGCATTAACTACAAAATAAAACCCCTGGGCAGCAAAGGTCAGCGATACCAGCCTTATATACAGCGCTGCCGTGGCAACAACTTCGGGATCTTCGTTGAAAAGGGCCGCAATCTTATCAGCCAGAAGCAGATAAACAGTAAAAAGGCCCAGTCCGAAGGCTATCGAAAAATTACAACTGACCGTAAAACCGCGATGAACCCGCGCATACTGTTTGGCGCCAAGATTCTGCCCGACAAAGGGGCCAATAACCGTGGCGAGAGCGCTCAGCACAGCGAGTGAAAAAAATTCAACCCGCGTGGCGACGCCGTAACCGGCCACCGCTGCCGACCCGTAACCTGCGACAATACGTGTTATGGCGCCCTGCCCTACAGGTATGATCATTCTGGCGCCGGCATCAGGAATGCCGACATGCAGGATTTCCTTCCATGACTGCCAGATTTCGCATGGGCGCGGAATACTGATGGTAAGAATACGTTCCCGCCAGATCAGTGTATACATCGCCAGCGCAAAGGTGCTGCTGCGGCCAATAAGCGTGGCAATAGCCGCTCCCTTGATACCATAGGCCGGTATCGGCCCGATTCCAAAGATAAGCACCGGATCAAGAAAAAAATTCACAATGGCGCCGAGAGACATAATCATGCCAGCTGTTTTAGTATCGCCGGTAGCACGCAGAATATTGTTTCCGATCATCGGGAAAACGACAAATATCATTCCAAGATACCATATCTGCATGTATTCGCCGGTATATTCCAGAATCTGGCCGCGAGCGCCAAGAAGAGAAAACAGCGGTTCAAGAGTAAGCAAACCCATGGCAACTCCACAGGAGATGATGAGCAGCCCAAGTACCAGACTGTCGGTCGCCAGGCGGCGCACCCGTTGGGTATCCCGGCTTCCAATTGCCCTTGAAATGGCAGCTGCTGCTCCCATGCCTATGCCCAGCGAAAGACTGTTGATTGTCATTACTACCGGAAAAGTGAAGCTCATCGCTGCCAGCTGCTCTTTACCAAGCTGACCGACAAAATAAGTATCCGCCAGATTGTAAAGAACCATACTGAGCATTCCGAAAATCATCGGGACAGTAAGCTCCGCTAGGGTCTTTGCCACTGGCGCTTCAAGCATGCGGGTACGGTTTGTTTCGGTCTTGCTCAGATGCGCAGCCAGCCTTTTTTTTAATTTATCGACATACAGCGTTAGAGAAAGCTCAACTGTTACAGCTCAAGCATACCGCTGTCTCTTCACTGCACAGCCTCCTGCAAAACCTGAAGAAAGAATGCAGATTTGCTAGCACTGCAAGATTATCGTAATATAGCAGAAACCAGTTATCAGAGGCAAAGCAATAAACGACCTGAGAAGCTTTTCGACCGCATGAAAATTCTCCGGCTGGAATTTATTTTGATCGCTCGGTACCAACGGGGAATCAACAGGTCGATGCACCAACAAAGAGTTCTTCAAAAATGAATAACACCAGCAAAATCAGCCAGGAATCAACAAATCACGAAGCAAGAATCATTCAGATCAACGATCATGTTCTCGGGTTCTATTATGGTCGCGGCCTGACCGGAAAGTCCGGCTACGAAAGCAACCCGGAAAACTGGATTAACAAAGGCGCCTGGGATCTTGGAATAGCCAGCTATGCGGTTTATAGAGGCGATTCAGCATTGATTTTTGACAGTTCGACCTCACCTGAATGTGGGCTCTGGATTCGCAGATACCTCGATGAAAAGCTGGGAATCAAAGATATAATAGTTGTTCTTTCGCACTGGCACCTCGACCATATCGCCGGTCTGTCTGCATTCAAAGACTGCCAGATTTATGCGCTTGAGGCGACAGCCGAATGCCTTCGCCAAAATCGCGTCGCTATCGAAACCGGTAATTTATGGGGGCCTCCGGGCATTCCGGTAATTATGCCGACACAAACATTTTCAGACAGCCTGGATATCAATATTGGTGATATTGCGATTCAGTTTCGCCATTATCGGATTCACAGCCACGATGGACTGGCAATGTTGATTTGTTCAGATCGAGCCCTGTATGCTGGCGACATGCTTGAAGACCCGATTTCCTACATTGTTGAGCCAGGCGATATTCCGACACATCTAAAAGAACTGTCACACTTGCAGCAGTTAAGTTTCGCCAGCATTTTCCCAAGTCATGGAAGTTTTGAAATAATAGCAAACGGTGGCTATGAAAAGTCACTTATAGCAGCCATTATCGAGTATAACCGCAACATGCTCAGGCACGTGCATGATAATGACTACTTAAATCTGACAATTGAAAACATGATCCCGCAGGCACTCAAAACCGGCGCTGTTTCAATATGGGAAAGCTATCGCAGCGTTCACCGCGACAACCTGCATCGAGTCTATGAGCACTGGCACGTTTTCTGACAAAGCCGGGTTGCTTAATCTGATCTCAATTCTTATAATGTAATAAATACAGGAGTCTTATATGCAATCAAAAAAATTCAAACTGTTGTGCCTGGCTATAATGGTATTTTTCGTGGTGCCATCTGTTACTGCTGCTGATCGCAAAGCTGCCAACCCAGAGCTGGCAAGAATAGTCACTGAAGATCTCATTCCCGTAATTGTAGATGAAGCAGGTTCCTATACGGTCAACTTTGAGCTGGTAATGAATTATGCGGTCATGTGCCAGATGATGAACTACAACTCCGATGCTGAAATTCAGCAGGTTTACCGCAACACGCGCTTTATCGACTTGCCAAAATACAAAAACCGCATGATGATAATTGATGACGCTGGTTTCGATGAAAACAACCAGGGCATTCAGACAATTGTTTTCAGAGGGTCGGGTCATCCGAGAAATTTTCTGGTCGATCTTAATTTCAGGCCATCCAAATCTAAAAAACTAAATTGTCGCATTCATCGCGGCTTTCTCAAATCTGTTGGCGAAATCGATGGAATAGCGACTGAACTGCTTGATAAAAAACGCAAAGTCCGAATTGCCGGTTCTTCTTTAGGTGGTGCACTGGCAGTGGTTTATGGCATGTATTTAAAAAAACAGGGCTTTGACATTGATCTGATTATCACTTTTGGGCAACCACGGGTAACTGATACAAAAGGTCGTGCCATCTGGTCGCACCTGCCTCTGGTCAGGGTTGTCAACCGAACCGACGCGTTTCCGGCCATACCGCCGTACAAACCTTTTGGTTATGCGCACTTTGGCCGCATGATCCTGTTACATGATGATTACTATTACAGCATTTATGATGAAAAAATAGTGGAAAAACTCAAGCCAGAAGGCAAAGTAGCAAACTTTGTTTACAAGCTAAAAAACAAAGACATTTCGATTCCAAATCACTTTATCAATCTGGTTGCAGCGCGACTCGAGCTTTACGTAAAACGAAAACCCATCTACTGGCTGTATAATCTTGGCATACTGCCAGAAGACGCCGATTAAGAGGAATAATAGAGGGTCATCCGATCCTTGCATACTTTTTACGAATCAAGTTTTTTCAACCTGGGTTATACTGGTCTGCTGCCATGATTCTATGTGCTGAAACATGATCGTGACATTAACGCTACTTTGGTAACTGCCATTTATAGGCTCCTTTTACTGCCAATTGCAGCGCAAAGAATGCCAAGTCAGGACATGGTTAAAAGATGCGATTTACTGAGCGCTTACAAAGAAAAAGAAAGAAAGAGGCTGTCTTGACCTGCAAAAACGAGGGATGATATACACGCTTTGACAAAGAAATTCCTATCAGGTGAGGATGCGAATGCTGTATGCGGAAACATCTGGGCAAGCGGTTCGGAACGTTCGCGGCGATCGATGATCTGTTCCTGACGTTCCGGGTGGCTCAATTCTCGGTTTTCTTGGTCCCAACTGGGCCGGAAAGACGACGACCATAAGAATGCTGACCTTGGGCTCGCGACCCACGGTTGGAACCATCAGGATCGAGGGGCGCGACGTAGGCAGTAGCTCCTTGTGGTACAAGTGCCGCTTCGGCTATGCCCCCGCGGAGACCTTTCTGCACGAGCTGATTACTGGGCGCGAGTTTCCCTGATTCGTGGCTGACTTGCGGGAGATGCCGCACGACAGTAGCAGGTCCATCACTGGCCTTCTCGACAGGTTCGAGCGCGCCGCCGACGCAGACCGGCTCATTGCAGGGTATTCAACCGGGGGGAAAGCTGGGAGACCACGAGGTCCCCAGCTTACTGAGTTTCTCAATTAACGCTTTCTGATTCCTCAATTCCGAAATTTTGACAGGTTCGCAATTGCTAGTCCTTATGGTTGTGCGTTCCCTACGTTTCATAATATTCCCTTCTTGATACTGGAACTGGCAAGCGGTCTAACGCTTGGTCATTTTCCGCTCTAGCGTTCGTTATGTTTCACTTCTGCGTTCACGGAGACACCAAACATTAAAGAAGTTTTCCAGCAGATTCTAGCTAAAAACTTTCTTAACGTTTTTCTGTGGAACAGCATTATTAGAAGAAACAAATCCATATCGAACAAACCAGACAGAGCTTCTTTTTAGTTTGCGCTGCGTTTACCTGCTGTATCATAAAAAAAATATTAGAAGCGCAAAAAATTGTTGTCGCAAAGTGATCGTTTTTTTTCACTAACCTGTAGAAGCAACATTAAAAGAAAGAAATCATGATGGAACTATCAGACAAAGACCTTATCGAAAGATGTCTCGCAGGCAATTCTGATTGCTTTCGACATCTGGTTCTACGTTATGAAAAGCCACTCTTTGCCTATCTGATGCGCAGACTTAAAGACAGGCAGCTTGCTACTGATGCAGCCCAGGAATCTCTTATAAGAGCCTATCTGGGGCTTTCCGATCTAAAAAAGCCCGAAGCCTTTCACTCATGGCTCATAGGTATCGGGGCAAGAGTAGCGCTTGAGTTTTACCGCGCGCATAAGCGTCAACTCGGAATTTCTGGCGAAATTGAAGAAATTTCTTCTGAAAAGGCGCAGAAATTTGAAGAGTATCAGCTCGACGAAATGATAGCCGAACTGCCTGAAAACCAGCGGCAAATGATATTGTTGCGTTACTACGAGTGTTATTCCTGTCTGCAGATTGCCGAAGCCCTTAACGTTCCTGTTGGCACGGTAACCAAAACCATATCGAGGGCATACGACTCTCTTAGACAGAAGCTTCAGGCTGAAGGATTTGTTTTTTTGGAGGCACAGTCATGAACTGCAATGAATGCAAAGAAAATCTGGTCGCGCACCTGGAAGGCGCACTCGACGAGACAACAGCCCTTTCCTGCCGAAATCATATTGAATCCTGCAAAGAATGCAGTGAGACACTGCGTAAGTATAAATCGCTGCAAGGTGAACTTGGTAAACTTGGGCCCATAACGGCAGACGTGTCGTTGGTGGATTCTGTAATGAACAGAATCAAGTATCTTGAGTTTCAAAAAGAAGCACGAGAACCAGAAAGGAGCACGTTCATGAGTAAACTGTTAAAGTTGCGCTGGACTATGGGACTTGGAGCGTTTGCCGGCATTATAGGCCTGATATTGATGGTGATTTTACCTGGAGCAAACACGATGGTCGCAGCAGAGGAAGCATTTGCCAGGGCAACGAAGGCTGTTGGGCAACTCGAAGGCATAAACATAAAAGGTCGTTTACGCACATCTGCGCACGACAACTTCTCTGCCATTGCGCTTGATAGCGACTTCGTCGACATTGAACTGTGGAAAGAATTCAGCCCAAAACTGCGTTGGAAGGTCGAAAAGCCGGGAAGAGTGGCTGCGATGAACGGTAATTCGACCATATTGTTTATCCGACCCGATTATGCATATAAGATTGACGGGCCGACACAGTCTGCCTTTGACACACAATGGCTGCACCAGATCGCAAATGTAACCGAATCGTTAAACGATGAATTGAGAGCAATAAAAAAACATGGCTGGAAATCGTCGGTATCTCAGGATAATGCAGGTCACACCATCGTAACTGTCGAGGCCAGGTCTGGCTACAGCAGCGATGACTATCTGAAGAATTCGTTCTTTTGCACTGCCGACACCCGCAGAGTCTATATTTTTGACGACCAGACCGGCCTTTTGGTAGCTGCGAAAATATATCTAGAAGACGGAAAACAACCAGAACTTCTTTTTGAGCTTACTCAGATAAGCTACAACCCGAAGTTTGCAGCAAACACATTTGAGATTGAGCTTCCTGATGACGTAAACTGGAATCAAGATGATTTTGTTTTACCTGACAACAGCAAATATGAGGCATTGAGTTCAGAACAAGCTGCTCGAGCATTCTTTGCTGCCTGCGCTCAAGAGAACTGGGATGAGGCCAGCAAATTTACAACGGTAACTGCCTCGCTGAAAACTTATCTTGCCGGAATAAAAGTAATAAGTACCGGCGAGCACTTTACATCCGCAATATCCTTGATCAGCGGCGCTCAATTTGTGCCTTATGAAATCAAACTTAAGAATGGTGAAGTGAAAAAGCACAATCTGGCACTGAAACGGCACCCTCAAACCAAACGCTGGTTTGTTGATGGGGGTATCTAGAAGCAATAGCGTGTCATAAAATCAAAGAGTCCGCGACATTAGCGGACTCTTTTTTCGTATTAGAATTCTTGCATATCCTGTCACCATTCCAGAAACGGCTGGATAATCCAGATGTTATCGAAAATTCCTTAGAACTGCTGTTCAGACCGAGGTTTCATTCATCTTCAATCGGTTTCAATTTTTTAGAACCTTCACAGGCTATCTAATAACTCAGATCGTATTGATTTTTTCGCAACCAAACCAAATATTGTCCCGGCGTGTCCCCGATGTAACCAGTTTCTTCAATGAGTAATTTTTTTGCTAACGCGCGTTCAGAGTCGCTACCGACCCACATTGTTCCGATGAGAGAAATAAGTACCAGCTTTTTTATTGTTGTTTCATACCTGGGCTCTCTAAAGTCCTCCTCACAAAATCGGAATAGCTTTTTATAAAGTCCTTTTCGCTCCTTTGTCGATTTCAATAGAAAGTCTGACAACTTGTTCAGTGGCACCTCGTCCTCTATCCAAAAATTATAAGTGCTCTTGTGCAGCCAATCCTTAACCTCGGCGCCAGATGTAAATTCTTGCCCAGTAGCCAGTTGCAAACAATCCAGCAGGTAAGATCTCTCTCGCTCAGCATGGAACCCATTGGCTGAATCAAGTTGATCCAACCTGTCGAGGCATAACTTGACCATTTCTCGAAGAGGAGTAGCTGCTAAGGGAATGGGGGCAGCGAGGGGAGCCCGTCTCACAATAATTGCATCATAAAAGCTACTGCCAAAGAAAATCTGTGATGTGAGATTTTCGACGAAGTTTGAATACAAAATTACACTGGTAGTAGAAATACTCCCAGTGAGATACTTGCATACCTTAGCGTGCCCAGGTGTGGAGTATTTTGGAAAATCCCTCTGGTTTACAGTGAAGACATTCTTCCTCCCGAAGAACTCATCGACATAGTGAATCAAATAGTAATCGTTCCAGGTTTCCTTTGGGAATAGACCCCACTGATCTTTGTTTCGTAGACCTCGTTGCAGGTGTGCACCACCATAAAAAAATACCAGCTTGTTTTCCGGATTGGACTTTGCATAATCTATCACCCGATTTGCAGAAAGACGATCCCTTTCTCTGCAAAAGAATTCAAAACTCTCTTTGGCGTCCATTTTGGTCCAAGTCCCTCTTACGTCTTGTGGCGACTCAGCCCCAAGAATGTCAAAAGTGAGTTGCCTGGATTCAGGCACCCGAGAGTTGAATGAACTAATTTTCTGCTCCACCATTCTAAGGTCATCATAGAATTCAAGCCTCTCAAGAGAATGTCCAGCAAGATCCCTCGGGCCAGGTAGACCCCCGGAATGTAAACACCTTCTAATATCGATTTCAGATTTCTCATCTATCTCAAGCACCAGTGTGAGGCGGGTTGGAACCACTTCGTTCGCATCAGCCGCGGATATCCATCGATCAAGAAACCAGATAACAGTCTTGTATGGCAAGGCTGCACTGTGTTCAAAATCTGCAAGCATTACTACCCGGTTACTGGATAGAATCTTGAGCAATTCCCCCTCTGGGTCAGTTGAGTATTTCCGAAACAGAAACATGGAGCCATATAAGAAAACTGCCGCGAAGATTAGAAAAGCAACTCCAATGAAAAGACATTTCTTGAGGCGACTCATTTCTTGAAATCCTTCTCCCTGATTCGGTCAAACACCCCACTATCCCTGCTTGAATACAGTCGTTACGAAATATACCATATCCTTAGGATGCGCATGCAAAAATCCTTTGGCCTTAACTAATTTCTCGTAAGAACCGCTTATCTCCTGCCAGAATAGCTATCCAACCGGTATTGCTGTTGATTCTTCAGGAAAGGTTTATGTGGCTGACTCGGGAAATCACCTATCAAACGCGATTCGGCCTACTATCCATGTAAATCGCAAAGTGGCAGCAGCTCAAGAACCCCCAGTAAATTTTTGTCTCATCATCGGGGAGCATTATATTCTTCCCGCCTTCCAGATCATCCGGGAGAATAGTCTGTTTCAATCATTTTTCTGGTGATTAAAGCGGATTTCCCATTTGCCAGTGCCTTGGTAGTCTGGAAAAATTGAAGGCGAAATTTCCATAAAACTACTGGAGGATGTGTGAATGACTGGAAATCAATCTACCCGAAGGTGTTTTCGTTGGTTTGTTTTTTGTGGCTGCCTTTTGCTTGGAACTCTTCATCCAGCTTTTGCCCAGGAAAAACCGCCGGTGATTTTTGCGCCACTTCCTTTTGATCAATCTGCTCTGGAGCCTTTTATTTCCTCGCAAACGCTGGCTTTCCATTATGGAAAACATCATGCCGCCTACGTGCATAACGCCAACGAACTTCTCAAAGGATGTCCTCTTGAGAATAAATCTATGGAAGAAATAATCAAAGCAACTGCCGAAAAAGCCGACCAGACGCCCCTTTTCAACAACATCGCTCAGGCATGGAACCATGCATTTTTCTGGCAATGCCTGAAACCCAAAGGTGGAGGAGAACCCGAAGGAAAGCTTGCAAAACTCATAGAAGAAAGTTTTGGGAGTTTTGCCCAGTTCAAAGAGGAATTCACGAATTCGGGAAAAACTCTTTTCGGTAGTGGTTGGGTATGGCTGGTGAAAGACGGGGAAAAATTGAAAATTGTCACAACCTCCAATGCAGAAACCCCATTAACCACGAATCAAAAGCCGCTCTTTGTGGTTGATGTCTGGGAACATGCCTACTATCTCGATTTCCAGAACCGGCGGGTTGATTTTATAAATGTGGTCCTTGAAAACCTGGCGAATTGGGAATTCTCCGCCTCAAACCTTTAGTGTAAATTCTCAACGAAATTGACCTAAACGGGTTGTTCTTCGAAGAGAAAGAAAAATTCAACACGAAACTGGCAAAATTCGTCGCCGGTTGTCACTGGCGCAACTGAAGCATCATTAGAAAAAAAGGGAGAATTGAAACATGTTATCAAAAAGAAACTTAGGCCTGCCGTTCATTGGAATCTGCCTTCTTTTGGCACTCGGCGCTGTAACCACAGCGATTTTTGCGGAGGGAAAAGTCGTTTCCAGCTATGGCCCCATAAATCAGGATGTCACTTTTGATCAGATCAAAGCAGCCCGCATGGCGGTTAAAGCAGAACGGGCAAAAGAGCATTCGGACATGCTGAACTCCAGATATGACCTGACCAAAAGAACCGATCCCAACGTTGTCATGTCTGGAGGGAAACCCGTTCCCATAGGGCCCACTGCAAAACTTCAGACTGTTACCTGGGAGGAATTGGATACATTGTCACCGGAAGAGATAAAGGAAGAAGGGGTCTTTCCCTATAAACCCTTACCATTTGCGGATCACGCCGAGGGCGGAATGCTCTTCCCGGAAATGATTTCAAAAGTACTTCCCCGTCTGGTTCGATTTGATCTGGACTTCGATCTTCCCGAGCACTTCCTGGCGGACCCTGCTCCGGCAATATATTTGACGACTCGCCCAGATCTTGGTGATGTAGCTAAGGGCCGACTCATAACCATAGACAACTACTACGAGATTTTCAACGGCATTCTGAACCCCAAACAGCTTGACGGCCTTCGTCTCCTGCTGACCCAGTTTCCGCAACAACAGTTTAATGCCACCGAAGACCGACGCTGCGACAAGCCAAGCCTGGGTGTGACCTGTTTCGATTGCCATGCCAACGGGCATACCAACGGAGCAAACCACCTTGTCGGTGACATACGCCCGCAGGAATTTCGCCACCGGATTGACACTCCCACCCTGCGAGGCGTGAATATTCAGCGCCTCTTCGGATCTCAACGAGCCCTCAAAAGCGTTGAGGATTTCACGGAGTTCGAGCAACGCGCGGCGTATTTCGATGGCGACATCGCCATGGCGGTCAAGAAGGGAGTTAACATTCTCGAAAGAGCCACCCAGGTGCATCATATGGCAGAATTTCTGGCTCTACTGGATTTTCCCCCGGCGCCCAAGCTGGACATTTATGGCGAGCTCGACACGACCAGGGCAACTCCAGACGAATTGAACGGTGAAAAGCTTTTCCGCGGAAAAGCTCGCTGCGCCGTCTGCCATCCAGCTCCATATTACACCGACAACACCATGCATGACCTTAAGGCGGAGCGCTTTTACAAGCAGGAAATGGTAAATGGAATGATGATGGCGAATGACGGGCCGATAAAGACATTCCCGTTGCGGGGAATCAAAGACTCTCCTCCTTACATGCATGACGGTCGCTGTTTCACTCTTGAGGATATTGTGGAATACTTCAACCTAATTCAGCAACTCCGGTTGGATGCAAAGGAGAAACAGGATCTAGTGGCTTTTTTGCGGTGCCTCTAACGTCGTATCTTCCGTATGAGCGGACCGGATCTGCTGGTTCGCTCACAGATCAAAAAGCGGACTAAAGCAAAACAGCCGAATTCCCTGAGGAATTCGGCTGTTTTAAATTATGAAAAAGATCAGAAGACAGTCTTAATCGACCAAGCTCGACGAAAATCCGTATCTGCACTGCTGACGATGAGATTGCTTCGGCGCCCGAAGGCTCCTCGCAATGACATTTATGCCAGACTTACGCCAGTTACATGATCTCCATAGAAAGGAGGTGATCCAGCCGCAGGTTCTCCTACGGCT
>PGYA01000143.1 GCA_002839435.1 Candidatus Riflebacteria bacterium HGW-Riflebacteria-2
AAAGCATGACGCTTTTGCCGATCCAAACGGCCCCGGAACCGTCATTGAACGTTTTTCCGGCAAGCAGCTTGTGCAGGGCGAACCCGACGCGTCGAGTTTTCCATCCGGCGGAATCCGCGCGACATTTGAAGCGCGAGGCTACACAGCCTGGGATATGTCTTCGCCCGCTTTTATCAAGCGAAACGGCATTTCCACGACGCTTTGTATCCCGACAGCTTTTATTTCCTATACCGGCCAGGTGCTGGACAAGAAAACGCCATTGTTGCGTTCGATCCGCGCTTTAAACAAAAGCGCGGTCAATATGCTCAAACTGCTGGGCGCAAAAAATGTTAAAAGAGTCCACGCGAATCTCGGACCCGAACAGGAATATTTTCTCATCGACATGGATTATTTCTATAAACGTCCTGATCTTGTTCTTGGCGGTCGTACGGTTGTCGGCGCACCTCCGGCCAAAGGTCAGGAACTGGAAGATCAGTATTTCGGCAGCATCAAGGAACGTATCTCGTCATTCATGCACGACGTGGAAGAAGAACTCTACAAGCTCGGAATTCCGGCCAAGACGCGTCACAATGAAGTTGCGCCCAGCCAGTACGAAATCGCCCCTGTTTACGAAGAGGCCAACCTGGCGATTGATCACAACCAGATGATTATGGAGACGCTTAAATATGTCGCCAAGAAACACCGTCTGGCTGCACTGTTGCATGAAAAACCATTCGCCGGAATCAACGGTTCCGGCAAGCACGTGAACTGGTCGCTGTCCGATGATAGAGGTAATAACCTGCTCAATCCCGGCAAGACCCCGCAGGACAATATCCATTTCCTGGTATTTTTGATTGCCACGATCCGTGCCGTTTATAAACATGCGGATTTTCTCCGTGCCACTGTTGCATCATACGGGAATGACCATCGCTTGGGCGCCAATGAAGCACCTCCGGCCATCATTTCCGTGTTTCTGGGAGAGCGGCTTACGCAAATCCTGGAGAATATCGAAAAAAGCAAAGCAGTCAAAGCGACGAACGCGGAAATCATCGATCTGGGTATTTCATCCCTGTCTCTGGTCAGTAAAGATTATACCGACCGAAACCGGACATCGCCGTTTGCTTTCACCGGCAATAAATTCGAATTCCGTGCAGTTGGGGCATCACAATCTATTTCCACACAGGTCATCGGCATTAACACGATCGTCGCGGAAAGCATCGATGAGATCGCAGAAAAAATCAACACCAAAGCCAAGGGTTCAAAGAATATCAATCAGGCGGTTTTTGAGGTTTTAAAAGGTGAAATCGGGTATATCAAACCGATTCTTTTTAACGGCGACAACTATACAAAAGAGTGGGAGGCGGAAGCGAAAAAGAGGGGGCTGCCCAATGAAAAAACCTCGCCTGGTGCTTTTAAGGCATTTGTCACAGACAGGGCTCTGAATCTTTTTGAAAAATATCAGGTGCTCTCTAAAGAGGAGTTAAAATCGCGGTACCTCATTCACGTGGAGCGTTACATTAAGGATCTGGAAATCGAGGTCAAATGCCTCAACACCATCTGCATGACCCAGGTCATTCCGGCG
>PGYA01000144.1 GCA_002839435.1 Candidatus Riflebacteria bacterium HGW-Riflebacteria-2
CTTAACGCCGCAGACGCTTAATTACCAACTGTTTCAATCCACGCACCTGTGTAAGGTGCGACTTTTGTGTTCTGCCTGGCAGTATGGCAATACACAGTTTCAATCCACGCACCTGTGTAAGGTGCGACTATACTTAACGCCGCAGACGCTTAATTACCAACTGTTTCAATCCACGCACCTGTGTAAGGTGCGACACGATAGATTAAAAGAGCTGCATGACTTGACCGGTTTCAATCCACGCACCTGTGTAAGGTGCGACTCATTGCCTGATAATAATAAGTTTGATATTCTCGTTTCAATCCACGCACCTGTGTAAGGTGCGACCATAAGTCCTTATATACAACGGACATAGTAAAAGTTTCAATCCACGCACCTGTGTAAGGTGCGACGCCCATCCGCACGGAACACTCAACCAGGTTTTGGGTTTCAATCCACGCACCTGTGTAAGGTGCGACATTCATTTTCCAACATTTGCAAAAGCTACCGGCGGTTTCAATCCACGCACCTGTGTAAGGTGCGACGTAATGGAACATGATAAAGCATATAAAATAGCGGTTTCAATCCACGCACCTGTGTAAGGTGCGACGTCTTAAAACTTCGCTCCATGCTTCCCACTTCATGTTTCAATCCACGCACCTGTGTAAGGTGCGACTAGCTGTTATATTCCAGTTATGCTTAAATTCAGGTTTCAATCCACGCACCTGTGTAAGGTGCGACCATGACACGCAATTTTATGTTTTGCGCAAACGTGTTTCAATCCACGCACCTGTGTAAGGTGCGACACACTTATAATTTTAATCACGCTGAACGATTAGGTTTCAATCCACGCACCTGTGTAAGGTGCGACTGTATACTTGTCCGCATTACTGTTTTTCTCAAGCAGTTTCAATCCACGCACCTGTGTAAGGTGCGACCGATGTCCAACTTCACAAGGATGATAAACTTTCAGTTTCAATCCACGCACCTGTGTAAGGTGCGACCTTGTATAACTAACTATAAAGGGGAATGTAAAATGTTTCAATCCACGCACCTGTGTAAGGTGCGACGTGATATATAATGAGGGACTGGCAGATGAGTTTGTTTCAATCCACGCACCTGTGTAAGGTGCGACTATGTACTCATTGTCCTCTGAAATGTCTTTTAGAGTTTCAATCCACGCACCTGTGTAAGGTGCGACACTAAACAACAATGGTAATAATGGGAATAATGGGTTTCAATCCACGCACCTGTGTAAGGTGCGACTCTTCCGCTTCTTCTCTGCTAAATTCTGTAATTGGTTTCAATCCACGCACCTGTGTAAGGTGCGACATAAGGCTTTTTGCTTCCATTCTTCGGCTTCATTGTTTCAATCCACGCACCTGTGTAAGGTGCGACCGGTACGTTAACCCGCATCCAGCCAACAAAATTCGTTTCAATCCACGCACCTGTGTAAGGTGCGACAATATTTTCAAAGTTCTATTATCATCTTGTAATGTTTCAATCCACGCACCTGTGTAAGGTGCGACGCATATATCTTGGTATATATTATATAACAATCAATGTTTCAATCCACGC
>PGYA01000014.1 GCA_002839435.1 Candidatus Riflebacteria bacterium HGW-Riflebacteria-2
CGCGATGACAACGACTCAGGTGGCAAGCCTGTCGACCGACCAGATCGCTGACCTCACTACTACTCAGGCTAAGGGTTTAACAGCTGTCCAGATTAAGTCGCTCTCTACCACTCAAGTGGCTGGAATTGAAACCGTTGATCTGCAACAGTTCTCGGCCGCGCAGATAGTGGCTTTTACCACCATTCAGATTCAGGCTTTGACCGATGCTCAGATCGATGCTCTCTCTTCAACTCAGATCAAGGCTCTGACAACCGCTCAAATTCAGGCTCTTACCAATGATCAGATTGATAACTTTGCATCTGAAGATATACAGGCACTGACCAACGCTCAGATCGCGAAATTGACTACTTCTCAAATCACTGGCCTGTCGACCGACCAGATTGCAGCTCTTACTACTACTCAGATCAGTGCTTTAACCTCTCAACAGGTTTCTGTTATGACAACTTCTCAGATTCAAGCACTAAATTTCGCTTAACTTTTGTCAGAAATAGCAGCTTAAAAGCCACAGGGCAGCACATTTGCCGCTCTGTGGCTTTTTACTTTACAAAGAACAAGGTATGTTTTGTAAGGCCTTATTTTATGGTGTGTCTTTATATGCGATGACATTCAAGCTTATTGGAATACCATAGGGTTTGAACGAACTGGTATCGTTGAACAGGCCAAACTCATCGACTTTGCGGCAGCATTTGAAATTAGCAGCACCAAGATAATCCATCAATATTTCTGCGGTAAGGCCGACCTGATGAAAATCATACTGGTCTACCTGTCCGCCAAACATCATTCGCATGATATGAAAACGTGCCGTTTTATCAAGCTCCTTATGCAGGAACAGCTTACACAGGATCTCAAGATCAGGTACAGAGATCATAAGTTCTCCGCCAGGTTTCAGGATTCGATTGATGCCAGCAAGCGTTTTTACCATGTGAAACTGCGGAACATGCTCAAGAACGTGACTGGCATAGATCAGGTCGAACATTTCATCAGAAAACTGGCTGAGATCTTTGACGTCACCGACGAAATCTACGCCTTCAGCTTTTTGTATATTCAATATTTTCCAGCCTGGTTTGACTTCTCTCCCGCCGATATGAAGCTTGCGTGCTGAATTTTCCTGGTGCTTGAAATGCATCTCTGCCGATCTTTTGACTTTTGCATTGTCGGCGCTATGCTTAACTTTCTTGGAAGAGCCCCTCTCTACAGATATATGATCAGGGTTGTCTCCCCGTTGATATCGGGCGTACATTTCTGAATAGGCGGCTTCAAGGTTGCGGCAATACTGTGTCGTGTCATATAGAGGCGTATTCTCAAGATTTGTTGCCAGCTTTTTTCTTATTCTGTTCAGTGATCTTTTGCTGGTTGCCAGTTTTAATGCCAGGTTTTCGTAGTCGGCAGGAGATTCGGTAATAAGTTCAGGCAAACCGAGAACTGTCAGCAGGCCGGCGGCAACTCTGCCGGCAAAGGCTTTTCCACAGCAGGTTACTATGGGTAACCCGGCCCGCAGAACGTCGCTGGCAGTGGAATGAGCATTGCACGGAAATGTGTCGAGGAAAAGGTCGGCCATGCGGTAACGTGCCAGGTGGTCTTCGATGCGCGGCACGCGAGTGGCAAAGATGATGCGTTCTGGGGCAATACCTCTGCTATCAGCCTCTTTTCGCAGATTTTTTTCAGCGGCTTCGTTGAGTTTCATTAACCAGAGAACACTGCCAGGTACTTGTTTCAGCAGGCGCATCCAGATGTCAAATATTTCAGGATTTATCTTGTAGTCATGATTGAATGAACAGAAGATAAAACCCTTTTCAGGCAGACCATATTCATGTCGTGGCGGGGTGGCATCGGCGATTTGCAGAGAAGCGTCGGTTGGCAGATAAGTATCTGGCAGATAAACGACTTTTTCACTGTAGCAGTCCCGATATTCTTCGGGAATAATCTGGCGGTCGGCAATTATGTAGTCGTGGTAGCCGGTTCCCATAGTGCTTGAATAACCAAGATAATTAACCTGAACCGGAGCCGGTCGCCAAGCAAAAAGGTCGGGGCGTGAATCGGCCGTATATCCGGCGAGGTCGATGAGTACATCTACTTCTCTTTCGCGCAGCATTTTTGCAAGATCATACGAGGTCATCTGGCGGGCATCGATGAATTCGTCGAAGGCCGCCTGTATTCTCTGGCGCAGCGGACTGTTGTCATCAATTCCAAGGGATATCGCAATGGTCTCAAATTCGTTACGGTTATGATGCTCAAAGACTCCGGTAATAAGGTGTCCGACCGGGTGCTCACGAAAATCTGGAGATACATAGGCTATTCTGATCTTGTGATGATCATACTTTTCGCCCTGCCACAGTGGTTGCTGATCCGGGCAGAAATGGTCAGCAAATATTCTGGCGCACAGCAGGTGATCGCCTGGTTCCCGAGCTACCGCAGTGAAGGCCATGGTTTTGCAGACGCGCCTGCCGGAACGAACTCCCTCGATTATCTGCTGTTGCAGCGAATCGAGATTTTTCCAGTCACAGGCGTGCAACTTGGCGAAACATAGCAAACCGGCCGCATAATTATAGTCGGGAGATAATTCGAGTAGTCGCTCAAAAGTAGCAATTGCGAGCTCGTTCAATTTAAAATCAGTAAGGATGATACCGCGATTACAAAGAGCCTTGGTATTGTTGGGGTCGATTTTAAGCAGATTTTCGTAATTGAGCAGGGCATCCTTGTGCTGCTTCATGTCTACCAGTACGGTGCCTCGGTTCATCAGTGCTTCGATGTATTTGGGATCGATTTGCAGGGCCCGGTCATAGCAGGCAAGGGCTTTTTCATATTGCTTCAGCGCCTGGCGGGTGGTGCCGAGATTGAACCATAGCGCTGGAAAATCAGCTTTTACAGCTATGCCACGTTCGAAATATGCCAGAGCCTTGTGCAGGTTTTTGCGGGTATGCTCTATTCCACCTAGAGAAAATAGTGCTGGCACGCTTTGCGGGTTGTCCGCAAGTATTTCGAGAAAAGCTGCTTCAGCTTCGGCCAGTTTATTCTGTTGATGAAGCTCAACTGCTTGGTGAAGCTTTTTTGCGACAGCAACATCAGCGCTGCTATTGATGCTCTCTGGTCTTGCAGCTGATTGTGCTGGCAGCGTTTTACGCAAATCTATTGCTTCCTGATAGGCCGGGTCGATAGAAATCGCCTGATCAAGATTGCTCGCGGCTTCCTGCAGGCGCCCAAGTCTTATTCTGGTCAGCCCGAGGTTATACCATAATTGCGCAAAGTCTGATTTAATAGTTCTTGCCTGCTCAAAAAAGTCGAGAGCAGATGCGAAGTTTTCTTTTGTATAGGCTTCGACGCCAAGAGTGTAAAGTGTTACAAAATCGGTTTTACCGGCAGAATCACGATAATTTGCTGGGTTTTCGCGGCTTTTTGGCAGTGTGTTTGTCAGTTTAGTCATATAGGTATTTGACAGTCCACTATGTTTATGCCGGTCATATTCCTGCAGCAGGATGAGGGCAAGATCGTATGAACGATAAACCTCGTGCAAGATAACTGCCATTTTCAGGAGTTGCTGAGGGTTTAACAGATCGAGTCTGGTGAAGTCTCTTACAAAAATAACGTCAGACCACAGGTGCTGTAATCCCAGGTTAATGTTGCCATCCATGATTATCGGTTTGAAAGATCGCGTGCCGAATCCCATGGTTCGATGAACGGCAAAGCCCTGGCTTCTCAGAAATATCTCGAGTTCAGCAAACAAAGGCTGATTTTTGTAAAGTGGCACCCATTCAGCCTCGGTTTGAATTACCAGCACGTTTTTAAGAACTTTATCGCAGGCTCCTTTCAGTGCCTGCAGTTCTGCACCCTGCACGTCGATCTTGATGTAATCAACGGGGAAGTTAAGTTCTTCAATGTCATCGAGTCGCATGGTATCGATTATTTCTTCAGATACAACTCTGGTCAACTCACCAAGGTTATGGAACATATCGAGGAGTGGTGTGTTTGGCTCATAAAGCGAGCCGGTCATTGAAAAATTTGTGTGGTAAAACTTTTGCTGGCTGCCATCGCCGATGAAGTATGGAAGATATTGCGTGTCGGCATTCTGGTTAATGCTGTTGAGACGCTGGCATTCTTTAAGAACCGGTTCAAATCCGACAACTCTTGCTCGACCCTTGTCCAGCAATACACGGTATTCTGCCGGAGATCCTTCAACAAGCATGGCGCCTATATCAAGAATGCCTATTTTTTTGCCAAGTTCCTCAGATTCTGCTGTGAAAGTATCAATCAGATCTAGCAGTGAAAACATGGATTCTCCTCGTATGTTGGCTACAGCACGCCGTGTCCGTTCAAGCCTGTTTGTTCTCTGTCTCCTGGCAGAAGTGTCTGCATTATAACGGTGTTGCAGGCATCAGTCCATACCGTTGCCAAAATATTTGATTGGATATAATGGTTTCAGACAGTTTGCAAGACTAAGTGCCGCTCAACCCGAACTTAGTTTTGCAATTAACACACGTATGGGTCAGCAGATTTTGGGCTTCCATACAGAGGGAAAATCATTATAATATGTACATAATTTGTCAGACGAGGTGTTTCTGTGAACCGAAAAAATCTGATTATACTGGCGCTGATTCTGCTGTCAGCTTCTTTACCAGCTTCAGCCGGTGAATTTAAGCAGTGGCTCAAATCACAGTATGAGGCGACGCATTATCAGCAGGACGGGTTTGCTCTCGAAGACCCCAAGGGCGACGCTTTTTTGATTCGAAAACTTGACCAGGTGCCGATGAAACTTCTGCAGGCGCTGGTCAAAAGCTCGTATCCGCAGGCTGAAATCCAGAAGGAAAAAGAGTTAAAGGCTTTTGAGGAAGCCCAGAAGAACCAGGCAGGTTTTAAAATCGGTAAAACAGTGCCGATAGACATCGATCGTCTGATCAACAAGTGTCGCGAGATCATTCTTCGTTATTATCCGCATATTATCCCAACTCTCGGCGAAGAACATAGCTGGTCACCCGAGGCAAAGCGCTATCTCACCTACGGTTTCTGGCACCGTTTTGGTCGCCATATTTTCCGCAAACAGAAAGAATTTCCCAGTCCTCTGTTTTTGCGCTCAAAGCTGTTTTTGTTACTTGCCTGTGGCTGGACCTCGCGCTATGCGATTACCGGGCAGGAAAAGGCTTTGACCGAGCGCATCATGCGTTACCCTGACGGCAAACTACAGTTGCACCACATGTTCATGGAAAGCTACGTTCTGAACCGCGGCAACATTTATCTGACCATGCTTACAGCCGAGAATGTTCTTGCCGGTGACCCCTATCGTGTCGATCGCGAGAATGATCCAATTCAGAAAAAACTCGCTTATCTGCGCCACGACTCTGTGCAGATGGGTGATAATTACGGAGCCTGGTATCATTTTTTCGGCATTGGCATGTATGCGATAGTGCGAACTGGTCTGGTAAGCCGATCCGTCGCCGAAATCGAAAGTCTGGGTTCGCTTTTTCTCGAAGGCCGCGATAAGCAGGAAGACTACATAAATCGCTATGGCGCCATATTCGGCAAGAAATTCAGGAAAATGCTCAAAGACGAAACCTGGCAAAAACCGCTTATGCTCGATGAGCGCACTGATTACATGTTGCCTAACCCGGCACTGGTAAATGACGGTAAAGTGTCACCAGAAAAAGAAAAACACTGATCTTCACTAGAATTGCATATTAACAAAGAAGGCTGTTTCAGACAATGAAGCAGCCTTCTTTGTTATATGGTGCATTTTCAAGACGCGGCGAGCAGAGTGACCGAGACACCGTAGTAAATCAGCAACGCGAATATGTCGTTCGATGATGTTACAAAAGGGCCCGAAGCAACTGCCGGGTCGATATTGAGCCGGCTGAAGAGAATCGGCACCAGTGCTCCGAACATGGCGGCAAAGGTCATGGCGCCTACCATGGCAAGGCCGACAGTAACTGCCAGGTAAGTCGATGAAAAATTCAGCGACGCTGCTTCACCACTTCTGATGAGGTATTCAGCCCACAACCCAACAACCAGTCCACAGGCCATACCCATCATGGCCCCGGCCGCAATTTCGCGCATCAGCCGCTTGAACAGATCAGCTTTCGAAAATGAATTAAGCGCCATGCCTCGAATAACCAGCGTCGAAGACTGAATGCCGGTATTACCGCCCATCGCCATTACCACCGGTACAAAGAATACCAGCGCGATAACATCTTTGAATTCAGCCATGAAAAATTTGAGTATGGTGCTGGTGATAAAGCCGGTAGCCAGCGTTATCAGAAGCCATGGCAGGCGCGCCCGGCAGGCCTGTAGCGGCGAACTGTAACTGAGCTCTTCGTCGGTCGTTCCCGCGAACTTGAAGAGGTCTTCAGTTGCCTCTTCTTCCATGACGTCCATGACGTCATCGACGGTGACAACGCCGAGAATCTGCTGCTTATCGTTGACAACCGGGATTGCCATGTAATCGTATTTGCTGATCAGGTTAGCGACTTCTTCCTGCGGGGTTTTGGCGTAGACGTAAACCAGATCATCGTCCATCACTTCGGTGACCAGCAATGCTGGATTGGCCGAAAGCAGGTCTCTTATCGACACGACTCCTTTGAGACGCTCCTGGTTATCGATCACATAGAGATAGTAGATGATCTCTATGTCGGCCGCGACCAGTCGCAGGTGGGAAAAAGCCTGCGCAACCGTGAAATCTTCGAATATCGCTGCGTATTCGGTGGTCATGATACCACCGGCGGTGTATTCGTCGTGCTCCAGCAGTTTTCTTACGTCGCTTGCCTCATCGAGATCCATGTGCGCCAGAATGGCTCGGGCACGGTCCTGATCCATTTCCTGTAGAAGGTCAGCGGCTTCATCCGGATCCATTTCCTCGATGATTTCAGAGGCTGTCTCGGTGTCGAGCTTTTCGATGATCTGCTGCTGTGTCTCAACATCGGCTTCGGCCAGGGTTTCAGCCGCCAGATCTTCGTCAAGGTTTTCGATGATCGAGATCTGCTCTGATTCATCGAGATCTTCGAGCATATCAGCAAGGTCGGCCGGGTGCAGGTTCTGAAAATTGTCGCTGGTCGAATCCGTGGTCAGGGCCTCAAACTCGTCACCGAAGCCGATTACTTTGTCCCATTCAATTATTTCGCCGCTGCTCGAGAAGCCGAGACGATCAAGCAGGCTGCCAAAAAAACGGTCGAGTTTGATGCGGCGCAGCGCCGCCCGGAAGCTTATATCGATGCCGTTGACCCAGATTTCGCCGCTCTCGTCAAAAAGGATTTCGAGATCGTTGATCTGAACGGTTCTGACGTTGATGGTATCGATTACCGATTTGTCCCAGAGCTGGGTCGCCGTTGGTTTGCTGAAATCTGGCGGCAACAATGGCAGGTCGTTCATCGGCGTAGTCAGCACAAAGCTTGCCGGAGCGAATTCCTTGAAGCACTTTCTGGCGGCCAGTCGATGGCAACCGCTGTTTAAGTCGAATATTACCGCTTGATCGAAACAGGGCCAGTTCTTGCGCAGAGCAAGGGTAAAATCAGTAATCTGACCGCACTGAAACCCTGCCTCGTTATGAACCGGTGTGTTGAGAAGGGCTGAAAGATGATATTTGCCTGATTTTACATTCATGATCGTCGATATCCTGGTTCATCTTTAGCGCTCCTTCCTGTATTTTGATGTTGAGATGATACTCTTTAAAGAAGCCGATTACCACCTTTTTTTGCTGTGCGCTGCGGCTGAGATTCTATAGGTTGACCAGAACCAGGAATGCGAATAGACTGGAACGAGCAGGAAAAAGAATAATTGAAGGAGTAGAGACATGTCTGTTCATTCATGGTTTGATGGCTGGGTTGAACGCAAGGAAAAGTATGCTCGATGCGACGAGAAGTTCCTTTCGGCCGACCGTTTTGGCTCGATCGGGGTGGGTATCGGTCTGCCTTCAATTGTACAGAAATCTACATTCAGTTTTCGCAATGTTAAAGACGGCGCTGACCGTTTTCTGGGTGTTTCCAAGAGCGGCGAAAAGCCATACGCCAGAATTTATACCCGTCTTGGCAACCCGACTACCGAATATCTCGAAAAGGCTTTGTTTCAGCTGGACTGCCAGCACATAATCGATGCGGCGCTGGCTGCTGACGAACGCAAACCGACTATTGCCTCGCTTGTCTGCTCGTCTGGTATGGCAGCGATTTCCTGTACTACTCTGGCACTGGTAAAAAGTGGCGACGAAGTAGTATGTGGCAGTGTTTATGGCTGTACCGACAGTTTCTTCAGAACCCTCGCCAAATTCAATGTTAAAACCCATTTTATCGATACTTCTGATATGGCGCTGGTAAAGAAGACCATAGAAGAAAACCCGAAAATCGCCATGGTTTTTCTTGAGACGCCTGATAACCCAACTTTGTGCCTGTCAGACATCGAAGCGATCAGCAGACTGACGCAGCCGCGCGGCATCACCCTGGTGATTGACAACACTTTCGCAACGCCATATTTGCAGCAGCCATTCAGACTTGGTGCTGATATCGTTATTCAGAGCCTTACCAAATATGTGAACGGTCATTCGACCTGTGTTGCTGGCGTAGTTATCGGGCCATATGAATTCATGAGCAACCATTTGTTCAGCATCTACAAGGATTTTGGTCCGACTCCGAGCCCTTTTGACTCCTGGCTTAACAGTCAGGGCTTGCAGACATTACATCTGCGCATGGAAAGAGCCTGTGCCTCTGCAATTGAGCTGGCTCGCCGCCTTGAAAAACATCCGATGGTCGAATGCGTACATTATCCCGGGCTGCCTTCGCACCCACATTACGAACTGGCAAAGCGTCAGATGCGTCTGCCCGGCGGTATGATCGCACTTGAACTTAAAAATGGTTATACTCCCGGATGTCGCCTGATGGATTATTTTGCCTCCTATACGACGCCTGGTGAACTGGCGGTAAGCCTGGGCAGTTCTGTCACCTACTTTCAGCACCCGGCCTCAATGACACATGCCGGCGTGCCTGAGGCAGATCGCCAGAAGCGCGGCATTACCGAAGGCCTGGTACGTATTTCAGTCGGCCTCGAAGGTGTTGAAACACTTTGGAGCGCCATCGAAGAAGGTCTCAGCCTCGCATACAAATAATTCTCTTAATGAAAAATCCCCGCTGTCAGCTGTTGACAGCGGGGATTTCTATGTTGTTCAGTCTTTCATATAAGGGTAGCTGTATTCGGTCGGCGGCATATAGTTTTCTTTGATGGCGCGCGGTGATGTCCAGCGGATCAGATTGAGCATACAGCCTGCCTTGTCGTTAGTCCCCGAGCCGCGGGCGCCACCGAAGGGCTGCATGCCGACAACAGCGCCTGAGCACTTGTCGTTGATATAGAAGTTGCCAGCCGCGTATTTGAGTAATTCGCAGGCCTTGAGAACAGCGAGGCGGTCGCGGGCGAAAACTGCTCCGGTAAGGGCATATGGCGAGGTCTGGTCGCAAAGTTTAAGGGTTTCTTCGTATTTGCTGTCTTCGTAAACATAAATGGTAACAACTGGTCCGAAGATTTCTTCACGCATGGTCAGCGAGTTCGGGTCAGTGCTTTCGATAATTGTCGGTTCGATGAAATAGCCTTTTGCTTTGTCGCCTTTACCGCCGGCCAGAATCTTGCAGGACTTGTCGGCTTTGGCTTTTTCTATGTAGCCCATGATCGAATCAAATGATTTCTCGTCGATAACAGCATTGACGAAGTTCTTGTAATCACATACATCGCCCATTTTGATGTCAGCGAGTATATTGAGAATTCGGTTTTTTAAATCAGGCCAGGTTGACGCCGGCGTATAGACGCGTGAACAGGCTGAACATTTCTGCCCCTGGAATTCAAATCCACCTCTGACGATGCCGACAGCGGCGGCTTCGGCATCAGCGGACTCATGTACGAAGATAAAGTCTTTGCCGCCAGTTTCGCCGACTATTTTGGGATACGAACGGTAATTGGCAAGATTCTGGGAAATGCTGTTCCAGAGAGAGTTGAATGTCCAGGTCGAACCGGTGAAGTGAATGCCGGCGAGGCGTGGGTCTGCAAATACGGCGCCACCGATGGTCGCTCCCGAACCGGGCAGGAAATTGATTACGCCATCAGGCAGGCCGGCTTCCTTGTATATCTGCATCAGGTAATAATTAGAGAGAATCGCGGTAGTTGCCGGTTTCCAGACGACGACGTTGCCCATGATCGCCGGTGACATACTCAGATTAGAGGCGATCGCGGTAAAGTTAAACGGCGAGATTGCGAATACAAAACCTTCGAGCGGGCGGTATTCGAGGCGGTTCATCTGACCGACGTCTGAATTTGGCTGTTCTGAATAAATCTGTGCCATAAAACTGGCGTTGAACCTTAAAAAGTCTATGGTTTCACAGGCTGCGTCAATTTCGGCCTGGAAGATATTTTTGCCCTGCCCCAGCATTGTGGCAGCATTTACGCGGTAGCGATATTTTTCGGCAAGCAGACGCGCAATTTTCATGGCAATTGCGGCGCGATCCTGCCATGGCACGTTTTCCCAAGCTTTCTGGGCTTTGCAGGCGGCTTCGATAGCCATTTTGACTTCTTTTTCGGTGGCCATGTGATAACGGGCAAGAATCTGTTTGTGGTCACAGGGATTTCTGAATTCACCCATCTTGCCGGTTTTAACTTCTTTTCCGTCTATAATCAGTGGGATTTCGATAACACTCTCTGATTGCTTTTTAAGTTCTGCGGTCAGAGCTATTTCTTCTTTAGAGCCTTTGAGATAACCATAAATTGGTTCATTGGCCGGAGCCGCCATTTTAAAAATCGCGTTATTCATCATTCCCTCCAATAATTTTAATGTCGCTAATAATTACTTCATTAGCGCGGTTCAAGTCAAATTACCTGATCTTGCCGGTCATGACCTGATTTTGAGCCATGTCGAGAGTGGCTTTGAACTCGGGAAAGTAGATGCGGCGGGCACGGCGCTGTCCGATTTCTGTATAAGGCTGCCCGTCTGGGCAGACAAGAATCGAGACATCGGCCTCTTTGCCCTTGAATAGTTCGTTAAAACGGTTCGCGAACTGTATAAAGTTGTCAGGTCGCGGATCAGGTGGGAATACCCGAAAACACTCGTTTTTACCAACCAGCTTGTTTGGTTTGTTAAAATCGATATCGCAGAGAACCGGCGCTCGCATGCTGTTGAATTTGCCTGACACAAGCTTGACTTCGAGCGCAATAGTGCCGCTGGCAAAATCAGGCAGCAGATCTGGCTCGACATATTCGACGCCATGCTTTGCCAGCCATTCCTCCCAGCTGAGCTTCCATTTTGAGAAATAAATATCGCGTACCAGGTATCGTGAATTCTGAATAACCTCGAGACCGTTGGTGTAACGATGTAGAACGAATTCACACGGTTGCCCGTCGAGTTCACCAATCATCTTGGGCGTAAGCCAGCCGGGTTGTTCCGGTGGCAGTATGACCAGTTCGGGTTTCTGGCCTTCGACGTTGGCGCCGCTGATGACACCGTCTTCACGGATAAGACCCATACGACCGCTTGCCCAGCGCAATGGATCGATCTGTACAATTTCGGTTTCGTAGGGGCGGTTTTTGAGTTCGGCGATACGACGTGCAATTTCTTCCTGTTGCTTGCGAATGCGCGGCGGTATTACCCCCTTGGGCAGAACGTCGTAGATTGTAGTTACACGCATAGTCGAGATATTACGCGGTATTGCAGGCTTTTTATCGTCTTCGCCCTTTCCCTGTTTCTCAATCTCGGCCAGTCGTGTGGTTATATGGTCGCTGTATAGAACACCGCGCAGCAGTTCCTTATCTTCATATGCTGGAGTTCGGCTGATCTCAAACTTGTAGCCGGCCCGGCGCAGATAGGCGGTATAGGTCATTTTCAGGTCTTTAAGATAGACATCGGAAGCGTAAAGCATTCCGTTTTCTTTTTTTGGCCGTCCGAGGCCGTCATGATAAAGCTGAAAGACGGCATTCTGGGTTGGAATGCCTTCTTTAACGCTTTGTTTAAGCATCTGCTGGTCAATTTCGTCTTCGAACTGGATCTTTGGCAGACAGACGCGTTCGATTTTATCATCGATTTTTGCCTGAACGACCTGAAAAGAACTTATGCCCTGCCAGACTCCACTGGTCGCTATGGTTGGACCAAGCTGCGACATTATCGTTGCGTGGATTCCAAGGAGAAAAATTATGGCGAAGAGTATTTGCAGATAGTTTTTTCGCTTTTTCATGGCAACTCCGTATATACAATTTTTTAGAGTATACCAGAAGATTACTGTATAAATAAATCGAATTGAGGCGTAGCATGTGGTATCTTTGCATAAATATTGAAACTCTGTAAATTGGGTTAGCATGTCTGATAAGAATGACCTGATAAGTTTTCAGAAGGCCTGGCAGATACAGGTAACCGGTCTTCGCCTGGTCGAATTTACCAGCGATCATAATAGCTTTGCCGTTTACGACAAAGACAGTGAACTGCGCCTGTTCAACCATAGCGGGCAGGAACTCTGGCATCGCAAAACTGGTTACGATCTTGTCAGTATTTCTCTGTCTGACACACTCGAGGTGCTCGCCGTTGACAGCGATAAACACTCGGTGCTGTTTGGTCAGGAAGGCGAGACTCTCTGGCGAAAACGACCTTTTCCTGCCGTTTTTGGCCGCATCAGCGCCAGCGGCGAGGTATTCAGTTTTGTTACGACTGATCCGGCCATTTTCGGGACTGATCGAAGTTTGCGCGTTAAATGGGCCTATCGCAACTTGATGAAGCGTCCATCCGATCTTGCTATTTCCGGTGCTGGTGAATGCGTGGTGTTTCCCTGCTCTGACGACCGTGGGGAAGGCTTGGGCGCCATAAACCATGCTGGCAGGCCACTCGACGCTTTCATGGGCCTTGACCGCATTGTTTCACTTTCGCTTGCTGCCGATGGTAATGTGGCGCTGGCTTTGTCGGCGCGCGGGCATATTTTCTGTATGAATCTGCTGCGCGGTTCTGGCATCTGGAAAGGCGCATTTGGAAGCGATCTTATCGGAGTGTCCTACGCTTCGAAGAGTGGTGAATCACTAGCTTTCAGCGCCGCTGGCCAGCTGGTGAAGCTTGATAACAACGGTTTGCCGGTCTGGGAGCATCTCATGCCCGATCGTCTGCTCAAGGCCAGTATTACTGACGATGGCTCAGCAATTTTTTATGCGACGGAGCGGGGCGAGATCGGTATGCTCGGCCAGAAAACAGGTCAGGTCGGAAACTGTGTCGTTTTCAAGGAAACGGCTGCCAGGCCAGTGTCGGCGACCCATAAGTCATCGTTTATGAAAGTCTGGAACATCGATCTGGTAGGCAGCGATGAACAGCAGTCCCGCTTATACCTCTGGAAGGGTCAGGACGGAGTTGAATATTGCCTTGTATGGGATGGTGGCGAACAACTGTTCTGCATTAATGACCTCGGCGAGGAGGTCTGGAATAACCGTTTGTCTGGTACCCGGGTTATAGATATTGCGGTCTCATCTGAGGCTGATATGGCGGTAGTAGTTACCTCTTCCGGGGTTATCGGGTTTGATTTGTCGGGCAGCGAAAATTTCAAGTTTTTTGGGCAGTTCAAGCGTGTTCATCTTTTTCCTGACGCTGCCATGATATTGCTCGACAGTCTCGGTAAATGCAAGTTCTACCTTTCATCAGATCACTTCTCTCATCAGATCGACATAGAAGAGCGAATCACCAGTTTCAGCGTGGTTGGCGCCAGACTTTTATTACGTTCAGACAAGGCGCTGTACCTGCTCAATTCTGAGGGCAAGATTGAAAAGCAGATAAGCTTTGAAAACAGCATCAGCTGTTGCAATCTCAGCTCGAATGGCGAGTTTGTTCTGTTAGGAGACAGTTCGGGCCGGGTCATTATCTACAGCCTCGAGCTCGAAGTCGTTTTTTCTTACCAGCTTGCGGGCATGATTACACTGGTTGAATACAACCGCGAGTTTGAAACGCTTTTTGTCGCCGGTGAAGACGAAGATGTCGTGGTTTTGAACCGCCGCGGCGGAGAAATGTTCAAGGTGTCACTGACTGGTCGGCCAGCTTTGATGACCTCGCATGAAGCAGGTGTCCTGGTCGGAACCGATCTTGATCAGCTTGGTCTTATCAGCAGTGAAGGGCAGATACTGGCACGCTATACTTCTCCGCACAAGCTTAAAAAGATGCTGCCATGCCATCGCAAAATGAGCATGATCGTGCTTGCTGATGAAGCACTTACCTGCATTGCTGCGGTAGTTTCGACAGGCACAGGCAAGGGCGCTGAATGAGTGAATGTCGTTTTATCAGTCCGGATTCACAGGATTGGCCAATTTTACAGCAGATAGCTAATATTGATGCGCAGGCATTTGGCACCGATGGCATCTCAATTTTCAACCTTTCGCAGTTTACCCGCAGTGGTTCCGTATTTTGCCTGCTGGACGGTGACTCTGTGGTTGCTGAAACAGTTCTTCTGCGCAATATTCACGATAATGGTGCGGTAGTTTTTGGTTTTGCCGTCGATAGCTCTTGCCATGGCAGAGGTTTGGGCACAATAATGATGCAGCATCTCGTACAGGCTGCTGTTGCTGCTGGTATCGCTTATCTGGAACTTACCGTAAATCCTGACAACCTCGCGGCAAAAAAGCTCTACATGGAAAAAGCCGGATTTTACAAAAAGGTTGAACTCTCTAATCACCCGCAGAAAGGCGAACCACGTTGGCTTTTGCGTCTCGATCTGCAATGCAAAACAATCTGACAGTGAGGAAATAATGAACAACCTGGCGGCTGAAGATACAGGAAATTTCTGGACAAAACTCGAAACAGCCATTGGTATACATGAAAAAGTACTGGCGTGGTTGCTGGTGCTTATCTGCTTTTTTTACATTCCCATCAAGATTACCAGCTATAACTGGGTGCCATATGATGATGCTCTGCGACATGCCGCTCATGGCGTCAATGAAAAAACATGGGGCGATGTGGTAGTAATAAGGCCCGAGTATGATATTGACCACAATCCTGGATGGCACAGTATTCTGCGCTTCATGCACAGGGCTTTTGATCTGAATCAGGATGACCTGCTTCTTTTTTCGGTTATCGGGCTATATCTTCTGTTCAACATCACCGGCGCACTATTGTCGCCGCGCCCTCTGGCCTGGGCTGCAGCGATGATTGCTCTGGCGCTTACCGATTCTTCTGCAACCTACCGCGTGATAATTGGTCGGCCATATCTGGTTTCCAGCTGTGTCACGTTGCTGCTTCTTTCTTTATGGACGAGGCCGAGGTTCGATTTAAAATCCTGGCGTCTCTGGGTGGTTTCTATTGCAGCATTAAGTCTCGCTGTCTGGATTCACGGCAGCTGGTATCTCTTTCTGCTGGTGCCGCTCGCCTTTTTCCTGGCCGGGCAGGGGAAGCGTGCTGGCGCTCTGCTCCTTTGTATCCTGGCCGGGACGTTGATCGGAGCCTCATTGTCCGGCGAGCCAATTGATTTTCTACGCTTTCATCTACAGGCGCCTTTTGAAATTTTTGGCGAGAAGATGACGAATCGCCAGCTGGTAACCGAATTTCAAGCGGGAACTACGGTAATGGAGCTTGTGGCATTTTGCGCAATTCTGGCCTTGCTTTTGCAGCAAAAGGGGCGGTTCAGGCTGTCTGACCTGACTTCTGACCCGGTTTTTCTGATGGCCGCTACCTGCTGGCTACTTGGCATAATGGTAAACCGTTTCTGGGTCGACTGGGGGCGGGTTGCTATTTCTTTCTGGCTGGCACTGCGCATTTCTGACCTGATAGATGTTTCAGCGTCACTCCGCCAGCCCCGAATTCGCTACTGTCTGGCGCTGTTTGTCTGTGTCGTACTGGTCTTTTTAAGCACTAACGATGCGAAAGACAGATATTCTGCAAGAGTAATGGACGAGGCCATAAACTTTAAAGACCCCCTTCTGACTGATTGGGCGCCGCAAGCGAACAGTCTTATTTACAGCAATACTATGAAGACTTTTTACATGCATTACTTTGCCTATCCTCACGCTGACTGGAAATATGTTGTTGGCTTTGAATCTGCACTAATGCCTGAAGAGGATCTAACGGTATTGCGCAATCTGCGTTACAATTACGGTCATTTTCAGGAATATGAGCCATGGGTCAAGAAGATGCGACCACAGGACCGGATGATTACGCGCGCTCCTGTGCCAGGTCTCGAAGGAATCGAGTGGGTTCAGGCAGCACGCAGCTTTTACATAGGTAGACGCAAGCTGAATGGCGTAAATGCCGCTGATTCAGCATCTGTATCAGAAACGTCTGTCGGAGTCGCTTCAACATCAACACTGCTGTTTGCCCCAATTCCAGAAATTAATTCTGATCAGTCAGAATACGAGCTGGAGCAATAATCAGCCCGGTGAAGCATGACTTTTGTCAGGGTGCCGGTTGGCCGGCTGAAGACGTCGCCTGAATCATCTTGAATAGCGGAGCCAGCCGCAAAACTTAAGACTTCTTAACCTTGCGTTATAGCCTGTATGCTGGTATGATTAATGTACTCAGATTCTTGTAAGGAAGCTGGTTTTATGAGAAACAAAAAGAACCGCAAGTCGGGTATCGCCCTGTTCTTTACGATATGTACAATAGCTGTGATAAGCATCATAGCCTACGGTATGATCTATTTCATGCGTGGCGAGGTTTACCTCAGCGAGAACTACGTTGATGCGACCGTTTCGCTGCTGCTGGCCGAAGCCGGCGTGGAAGAAACTCTCTTTACGGTCAAAAGTCAAATGAATACGCCAGGCAACCCGTTTTACGATTTGATCACCAATAAGGATGAAGGCAGCATAGACGTAGACCTGTCGCGTCTCTCAGAAGGTAACAGCTCTGTCGCACCTCTGGTGCAGGGCGGGTCGGCCAAAGCCCGTCTGACCTGGCAGCTCGATCGCAAAGCCTTCGAAGATCTCGTCGCTAAAGGTGTTCCGCGTGAAATAGCCCGTCAAGGCTTCATTACCGTGAATTCGCTTGGCGCGTTCCAGCGCACACGCAAGCAGGTAGAAGTTAAAAAGACTCTTAAGGCCATGTTGATAAAAGGCCCTCTAAACACCAATGCCGTCGGCATGGTGGCTCCAGGCCATGGTCTTTATATGAACAAATCGAGACATGATTCGTTCAAAATTGAAACCTTCGACTTCTGGGATCCATGGGGCTTCATCGTCAAAGGCGGTAAGGTTTACATGAAGGAAGGCGTCAAGGTCGATCTGCCAAAATGGCTGATGCTGACAAAAATGCGCAACGAACTCGACCATCCCTGGCTTGACATAGGAATCGGCTGGACCGGCTGGAACGGCGGTGGCGACTTTAGCGAAACCCAGCTTGAATTTAGCGATGACCCGATAACCCGTCAGTATTACAAATGGCAGGGCCTGTTTTCCTGGCCATGGTGGGAAAAGACCAGTGGTGAACTTTACCATTCTCAGACTCGCCGGGTCGAAGAATACGATAACAAGCAGATTAACCTCTATCCGGCCGAAGTCTATCGCAGGCTCGCAAACCGCGTTATTGACCCGCAGGAGCAGGCGTCGCACGGCAAGTATTTTACCGACATCAACTTCAAAGAAGCCTTTGGCCGCAACGAAGTTAATTACCGCAACGTGATTCCCCTCTACGGCTGGGGCGACTGGCGCGACGTGTCGAATAAATACAGCCGCTACTTCGGAAACCCGACCAAAGCGCACGACACCAGTCGTGCCGTAGAAATCAATGGCCTTACCTACATCAAGGGCGACGTTTTTCTAGAAGGCTGGGTGAAGGGAAAGGGTCTGCTGGTCGTCGAAGGCAATATCTATGTTGGCGGTGATGTGCTGACTATGCCTGATGATTCCGGGCTCGATTCCTGTGTTGGCGTAATTGCGTTGCGCGACAAGTCCTGGGATAATTCGACAGAGCATCCGAAGACCGGAAAAATTATCTACAAGCCCCATCACGACAGTGACTGGTCGAAATTTGGCATCACGCACCCGTTTAGAAACCTCAGCCCCAGGCTCGAGGGGAGTTTCCATGCCGAAGGCGGCCTCGAACTCGATACCGACTCCTCAATGCGCAAACTGACGAACATGGATATCGTGGGCAATCTTTCAGTCGATCAATTTGACCGTCGTAAAATGCCCAATGACATAAGAGTAACTTATTATAACTGGCAGGAAGTTCTTGAAAGATCGAGCTACGACTATACCGTCGATAAGAAAGTCGATTATACAAATCTTTATGAACTTGCCATTCAGAAAGAACTCTTGAGCTGGCGCGAGGTTGAAGCCACGCTTTGAAGCCTCTTTCTGCTTTGTTCCGGGCAGTAATTCCGGCAAGCCTTTTTGGCCGCCTGTTCCTCTCGGTTCTCATGGTTGCGGCGCTTGTTGTTATTCTGATCTGGGGCTGGTTTTACCAGCGCTTCTATCAGTCGCTCGACCGTGAGGCTGATCAGCGACTCCGGCGTATCGCCGAAGTGCTCAGTCAGAATATTTCGGTCGCAGAAGACAGCGAAGAACGTCGTGCCCTGGCAATGCAGAGTTTCTGGCAGCTCGAGAAGACCGGCGGACTTCTGCAGAATCTCTATCTTCTCGACATGTATGCAGAGCCGCCTGTTTTTATCGCTTCATATTCTCTGCCCGGCGAAAGGGTTTCGCGAATAAGGCCACCAACAGCAGAAGAAGCGGAAGAACTGGCTCTCGACTATATAAACCAACTCGACCGCGGGGAGATGGTTTTTCCCGATCCTTATGCCTATGGAGTTTCGCGGCGTTTCAAGATCGTGCTCTGCCCGGTTCTTGACGATTTCGGTATGCTTGCGAGCGTAATAGGTATCGAAGCAGATATGGAATACCTGAAGCTGGTTAGTGATTTCAGGCACCTTCTTGCCGAAACCATGCTGGCGGCTCTGTTATTGAGTTTTTCCGTCGCCTGGTTGCTCGCCCGCAGCTTTTCCAGCAAAATTGCCAGACTCAATCGAAATCTTGAAGCGGTAGAGCTTGAGCAATGCCCGAAACATCAATCTCTTGGAGTTAACGAACTCGATCTTCTCGGGCGCGGTATCGAAAAACTGGCGCAGGAAATCGAGCGCCAGCGCCAGCAAGTGCAACGTCTTTATGAACAGAAACTTGATGAACTGGCTTTCACTGGTGGTGCTATCGCGCATGAGATACGTAACCCACTTTCGGCCATCGAAATGCATTTTGGTCTGCTTAAACGACAGTTGGCCGGACTCTCAGGCGCGCAGGCTGAAGCGGCGGCTACCGCCCTTGGCGAAATAAGCGAGCAGATGGCTCATTTGCGCACCCTGATCGAAAACTATCTGGCATACTCGTGTAAGGTGCAACCAAAGAGTCAGAATGTAGAGCTCGCAGAATTTTTCAAGCGCCTGGTTGCTTCGCGCAGATCGGTTCTACCTGAATTTTGCTGTGAAGTTGAGCTGGGCGGTTTAGTCCAGGCCTGTTTCGACGCGACGCTGATGCAGCAGGTGTTCGAAAATCTCATAAATAACTCGGTTCAGGCGGCAACAAAGGGGCCGGTGACAATCAGAATTCAGCTTGAACAGCAGGGTTCACGGCTTAGAATCAGATTCTCCGATAACGGCCCCGGAATAGCGTCAGATCTGCGCGAGAAGCTTTTTACGCCCTTCGTCAGCGGCCGTGCTGGCGGCAGTGGGTTTGGACTGGCACTGATCAGAAAACTCATCGAGGCACATGGCGGCGAAATAAGTTATATTGATGACGAAAGCGGTGGCGCCGTATTTTTGATTGAGGTCGGGCAGCATGAAAATTCTGGTGGTTGATGACAACGCCTCTCTGGCCAGGGGCCTGAAAACCTTTTTAGTCGGTGAAGGGCATCAGGCTGAGCTTGCACATACGGTTAAGCAAGGGCTTGAACAGCTTACTGCCTGCAACTTTGATCTGATAATTACCGATCTGCGACTTCCCGACGGTGAAGGTTTGCAGATCATGGAAAAAGCGCGCGACGGGAACAGCGAGTCGATGCCTGATGTGATTCTGATGACCGCTTTCGGATCGGTTGAATCTGCCGTAAAAGCGATGCAGCTGGGGGCTTCTGACTATTTGACCAAGCCGGTTTCTCTCGAAGAGTTTTCTTTCCGCATAAAAAAAATCGAGCAGATCAGGCAACTCGGCATGCAAAATATCCTGCTTGAGCGCCGTTGTGAGACTCTGTCAGCTGTTGCCGGTCTGGATCAGACCGTAGCCGATATGGCCGGTGAGAGTCCCGAAATCAGCGAAATAAAGCAGATGATCACCAGGGTTGCTGCCTACCCGACAACTATACTGATAACCGGCGAAACCGGTGTCGGCAAGGAGGTCGCCGCCAAAGCGATTCACAACCTGTCGCCGCGACAAAACGCGCCTTTTGTCAGGGTTAACTGCGCCTCGATTCCCGAAACGCTTTTTGAATCGGAGCTGTTCGGGCACGAAAAGGGCGCTTTCACCGACGCGCGGCAACGTCGAATTGGCAGTTTTGAGGCGGCTGACGGTGGCACGGTTTTTCTCGATGAGGTCGGCGAAGTACCGATAAGTCTGCAGGCAAAGCTTCTGCGTGTGTTGCAGGAAAAGGAGATCACCCGCCTTGGCAGTTCAAAACCTGTTGCTGTCGATGTACGCATAATCTCGGCCACCAACCGCAATCTTGGTGAAATGGTTGCAGCCGGTCAGTTTCGCGAAGACCTGCTGTACCGATTGAGTGTGGTCAACATTCATCTGCCGCCATTGCGGCAAAGAAACGGTGATCTGCCAATACTCTGTAAAACCCTGCTGAAAAGAATCGGTGACGAGCTTGGCCGGCCGAAACTGGAACTCAGTTCAGCAGCCCTGGAGGCTTTGCAGAAGCAGGAATGGCCGGGCAATATCAGGCAACTCAAAAACGCGCTTGAGCGGGCAGTGGTAATGTCTGACGGTAGAGTTCTCGAACCGGCTGACTTTCTGCTGAATGCTCAGACGGTTGAAGGCGGCAAGAGCCGGGACGTTGTGAGTGACGACCTGTTAAACTTTGACACCGGGCTCAATGATGCACTTGCTTGTCTCGAAAAAAGGATGATATTGGCGGCGCTTGCCGAAAGTGGCGGAATAAAAAGCCGGGCCGCAGAAATCCTGAAGATTCCACGGACCCAGCTTTTATACCGTATGAAGAAACTCGGTCTCGGCGAAGACTAGACGATGGTCAGATGGCCATTAGTTTCTGGTAGGTGGCTTCGATTTTTTCTTTAGCTTCTTTTTCGAGTTTTTCTGCCTCGGCCTTAATTTCAGTGATTGCGTTTTCAAGAGCGGTTTTTACACGGTCGCGGTCGGCTTCTGGCAACTGTTCTGTTCGTTTAAGAACATTGCTGCGAACATTTTCAAGATGCTCAAGAATTTTGGTTTTGCGCTGTTCGATATTCTTTTTGAACTCTTCGTAGCGGCCGGTTACTTTTTCTTTGCGTTCTTTGAGCTGTTCCTCACTCATTCCTGGCTTTTCTGTGCGGGTATTTTCAGTTGGCTTTTCACTTCTGATCTTTTCCATGCGGCTCGAAAGCTGGTCAATTCTTTCGCCGAAGGTAGCCAGGCGTTCGGTGAGCTTGGTGTTACGCAAAGCGATGTTTTCGAGAATGCTGGTCTTGCGTTCTTCGATTCTTTGAATCATCTGTTCAGCATTCACTTCACGACCCATTTTCCCCTGTTTTTCACCGCGCTGTTTTCCAATTCTTTCGCGCTTTGCCTTAGGGGCATTGTCTGCCTGTGCGAAAACGGGCGATACTAAACTGACTGCCAGTATTATTACGAGACCTGTAAGAAGCTTTTTCATGATTTCCTCCTGTTATTTTACACCTGACAATCATATTGCAAACCCTGTGCCATATTTGTTAAAACGAATCTGCGAACAGATTAAGCTCTGTTTTTAATGCTGTGGCTCTTTTGGAGAGCCGGTAACGCCGGCGAGCATGCCTGAAAAAGCTTATAAAATAAGGGTTGCGTGAGAAGATGCTTCGTGTTTTAAAGGAGCTTCGTCAGAAATTTGACACTCGAAAAACTGACATCGCGTCAAATTTTTGACGTTTTGTAAGGTCTTAGATTAGTTTGCGCAAGAATGCTCATAAAAGCGATGGGGGGTACTTGCGATAAAAAACCTGGCGACTGGAACTGGTATCTTATTTTATCTCAAGGTCTGTTAAACATTGACGACCATTGTAATACAGGATTTTTAAAGTAGCCAGCAAAAAGCCAATCAGAGCGCCAAGCAAAGCGAAAAGCCAGCGCTTTGGGTGTGATGGCCTATCAGGAACAATTGCTGCGTCAATGATCATGAAGGAAACTCCTTCTTTTTCCTGCTGAATTCTGGCACTGGTAAGCTGACTTTGCAAATACATACAGGTCTGTTCTGCCAATGAAACCTCGCGACTCAGACGGCGGTGTTCAAGCCTGAGACGCGGTGCCTCGGCCAACCCATGATTAATTCCTGTTCTCGAGTCTCCGGCATTGGCTCCTCCTGCTATTATTAACCCTTCCTGTTCACCTTTCAGCTCAGTAAGAGTATCTTTTAGTGCTGCAATTTCATTAGCACGCTTTTTGGCCACAGGGTTTTCTGGCGCCGACTGCAGAGCCTGCAATTCGATTTCCTTTTTGATCAGGCGTGCTTCGATTTGTGCTACCAGACCAACAGTGGCAGCAGTCTGACTATCAAGTAAAATTATGCCATGTTGTTCCTGAAAGCTTCTCAAAGCATCTTCAGCCTTGCGCAAACCGGCAGCGTAGAAGTCATACTGCCCTTGGATGAATCTGGTGTTACGCTGCGCCATGTCAAATTCTGGGCTGTTGACAAAAGATGCCACCAGATTCATATAGGTATTGGCAACATTGGCGGCCATTGTAGCATTCCCTAATTCGACCTTCAGCATAAAAGGATAATCCTGAGTGGCAGCGTGTTTAATGGTAAGGCATTGGCTGAGTTCGTTAGCATAATTTTCGCTGGTTGGAATCTTGGGGTGCAGTAGAGGCTTAACTTCTGGTAGGGCTTCCAGCACAAGCATGGCAGTAGAACGACTCTTTAAAAACACTCCCAGCTGCTTTGAGCCGACCGGCAAAAATGCAATCTCAGCCGTGTAAAGGCTGGTAAAAAAAAGACTGATGATAACTGCCAGAAGGCCAGATAAAATGGCGTATTTCATGAGCATGCTACGATGCAGCCATAATTGCCACAACAGCATATCTAGATTTATCTTAAACAGCTGGGGTTTTACCTCCGCTTTATGCTCATCTGTCATTGACTACCTCGAAATATATGTTTTCGTAACGTCTGGCAACAGCCGGCAGACTGAACATCTGCATCATTCTTTCCCGTGCCAGCATTCCCATTTGTTTGAGTTCCGCAGATGGTTTCCGGAGCATCTGTAGCATTCCTTGTGCCAGGGCTTCAGGGTCGTGTGGCGGAACAATTATACCAGTATTGCCAACAATATGTGCAGAATCTCCGACATCGGTGGTCACGCAGGGAATGCCGCTGGCCATGGCTTCGCCGATCACGTTTGCAAATGCCTCTGAAGCTGAAGAAGAAACCAGCAAACTGAGATCAGCCAGTATCCAGGCTGTATTCATCTGCCTGCCAAGAAGATGAACGCAATCGCATAATCCCGCCGCACCTATCGCAGCGAATAATGCTGCATTGCTTTTTTCAACGCCTTTGCCACACATAATGAATTCAGCTGCTGGAATCTGCTTCTTCACTATAGCGGCGGCGGTAATGAAGTTTTGATAGTCTTTGCCCGGAGCATAGCGACCAATAATGCCAACCAGCATCGCCGCAGGGTTGACGCCAAGATGCGAACGAAGTTTTCCCTGTAATGAAGTGTGATCATTTATGACAAAGCCATTGGGAATCACCCTTATCAATTTTGAAGGATAGCCAATCTGTCGGTGAATATCGCCGGCGGCTGACGAGCAGGTGATAATTCGCGCCGGTATCAGGTGCGCCAGCAGTGCTACCACCCGTGCCAGAAGGATGGTTCTGGTGCTGGCAACGATAAATCTGCCGTGTCTGATACTGAAAATTACTGGAATCTTGCCGGTGAGGCGAGCAGCAAGACCTCCGATGACATCTGAAATGTACATCCAGGTGTGCACCAGATCAGGCTTGCGCTTTTTAATCAGTTTGGCAAGCCGGCAAATATCGGAAAGAATCAGGCGATTGCGCGGCATATTAAGACTCAAAACCTCGGCGCCAGTTGCCGCCAGTCGGTGTTGTAAAACATCCAGCGGCAACAGAGAAACAACTATGTGCTCAATACGTTGGCGATCGGCAGCTTCAACCAGTTTGCACAGCATCGTTTCAGCACCACCGATTTCGAGGCTGCCAATAATATGCATGCAGACTAATCGCTGTCGGCCTTCTGGTTTTGATGTCATGATCTCCACTTTTCCAGCCAGCTTTGCAACATGAGAATATTCCAGAGCATGCGCTCACAACTTTGTTTTCCGCGCTGATGATCATACCACATTCTTTTTATCAGATCATAGTTTAGCAAGCCCTCATGTTTAAGCCTTTGCCGGTCTACCATAGCCGCGCCCCAGTCTTTCAGTTCACCACGCAGCCATGCTGCCATTGGTACGGCAAAACCTTTTTTTGGCCTTTCGATCAGAGATTGTGGCAGATATTTGCACAAAATTCGCCGCAGTATTATTTTGCCATGCGCCCCCTTGATTTTCTGCTCTGTTGGCAAATGCCTGGCAAAATCTACTACATCCTGATCGAGAAACGGCAATCTTGTTTCAAGACCTGTGCTCATTGCCGCTCTGTCAACTTTTGTCAAAATGTCATCGGGAAGATAGGCTTTGAGATCGCAAAATATCATCTTCTCCAGGTAATTACTCTTTCCCTTGGCAATATCGCGTCGATCAAAAACTGTTTCCGGTTCTTTGTCGGCGTCAAGCAGCATGGATGACGGGTTGCCGGTATGCGACACGAGGGTTTTGTATAAAGCTGTAAAATCAGGCGATGGCAAAAGATCGAGCATTTTCCTGATCAGCCGGCCAGTAACTGGGCCGCCTGGCAAAGATGAACAGGCAAGCAACTGCGCAAGCTTTGGTTGGTTTAGCGTCGCCGCGAAAAACTGACGCAAAGACAGCGGCAGAAGATTTATAATCCGGTATAATTTCTCAGCCTGGAAATATCTGTAATAGCCGCCAAATAGTTCATCGCCGCCATCACCGGTCAGGGCAACAGTTACTTTTTTCCTGGCCAGACGGCAGAGAAGAATGCCTGGAATCTGCGAAGGATCAGCAAATGGCTCAGAATAAAATCTGTTCAAATCAGGTATTATATCCAGTGCCATCTTCGGGTTGAGCAAAAATTCATGATGGTCGGTTCTTAAGTGGCCGGCGACCTGACGGGCAAAATCTGCCTCATTATAATCCTGTTCAGAGAAGGCGATGGTAAACGTCTGTGTCGGTCCTGATGATATTTTCTGCATGATTGCAGCCACAATAGATGAATCGATGCCGCCAGACAAAAACACTCCCAGCGGCACATCAGCAACCATCTGCAATGATATCGCCCGGGTCAGCAGCTGCTCGAGTTCGGCTTCGTTTTGGGCTATTGATGACTGTGATATCCCGGCATGATTTTCGCCGCCGGATTCTTCGAGTTGCCAGTAGGGTTCAGAAACCACGCTGTCTTCTTTGCCACAATGTATTTTGGCTGCTCTGATTCTCAGAATATGCCCGGGTTCAAGCTTATGAACGTTTTTTAAAATCGACCAGGGTGCCGGAATATAGTTATGGCGAAAATAGAGTAGCAACGCTTCTCTGTCTATCTGCCAGTTTTCGCGGCCAAAAGCTTTAAAGCAGCTTAATTCTGAAGCAAAAACCAGGCCTTCCCGGCAAAGGCCATAATAAAGAGGTTTCTGACCCATCTTGTCACGGGCCAGAGTTAATTCTTTCTCCTTTTGATCCCATAGCGCCAGAGCAAACATGCCGGAGATAAGTTTTATCGCAGCAGTCACACCGTATTGCTCGATGGCCAGCAAAAGAATTTCTGTGTCAGAATGGCCTTTAAGAACTGGCTCAATCTGCGAATCAGCGACAATCTTCCTTTTAATATCGATAAAATTATAGACTTCGCCGTTAAGAATGAGAATATATCGACCGTTTGGCGATATCATCGGCTGATTTCCGGCTGCTGTGAGATCAAGCACTGCCAGACGCCGATGCGCCAATGCCAGTCCTTCTTCGGGTTTAACCCACACTCCTTCGGCATCAGGCCCGCGATGTCTTATTGCCTCAGACATCCTGAGCGCCCTGTCTGTCAGACTGTCAGCGTTTGATTCTTTTTTCTTTTCGATGAAGCCGCATATTCCACACATTTGAGAGGTCCCGGTTATTGGTTGTATTTAAAGCCGCATCCTTCCAAGCGTAATTATATGGACGAAGAGACCGCACATGTTTTTTAAATCTGGATGGATCCGAAAGCAGGTCCATACGGTCAGAAAATAGGGGAGCTGCTTTCGTAATGCAAAGAGGTTTCGAGCGTAAGCGATCAAGATTTCTCTGGCAAATGCCGGATATTTTGCCAGCATTAAATTGCAGGCGTTAAGATGGTCGATTTTGTATCGGGCAATCCCGCCCGATACATTTGTTGCATTATTTTTATGGCGACGGTAACGCCCCAGTATCGAATTGATATATTTTATTTTGCCGCCACCGGCCAGACAATCTACCCAGAACAGCCAGTCAGAAGCAACTGGAAGAGTTTCGTTGCAGCCACTTTCAGGAGCCATTTCCGCCCGAACCATGTTAGAACAGGCGCCATTAAAAGTTCCGTGGATTATCGAAGTTCTGATGTCGCCTTGATGAGCATTATAGAAAGAATTAAACAGTTTTATAACCTGCTTTGATTCAGAGTCAAAAACCTCCAGATTATGATAGCAGATTGCGCAATCAGGGTTAGCTTCCATGAATTCTACCTGTTTTGATATTTTGCCCGGAAGCATCAGATCATCACCGCCTGTCCAGGCTATATATTTTCCTTTGCAGGCAAAATATGCAAGATTGGTGTTTGCCGTTATTCCACGGTTGGCAGGTGATATTTTAATGACAAATTTATCGGGATACTGCTGGCAGAATTGATCCAGCATCGCATGCGTTCCGTCTGTGGAGGCATCATCGGCAATGACTATTTCAATATTTGGATAATCCTGAGACAATATTGAATTTATGCACTCTTCAAGGTAATGCTTCTGGTTATAGGTTATTACAGCAACGCTGACCAGTGGTATTGCTTTATTATCAACGGTTGAACTCATCTCAAAATTGCCTCAATAACCAGTTTCGAATCAAAAAGTTTCATTATTCAGGTTTTTTCCTGATGGTTTTCCAGATGCCCGGCAGCGAAAAACCTGTTAAAATCGACAATCTGCCATAGACTTTCCAACTTAACAATGCCACAAAAGCAGCAGAGAGAATGTAGTATAACAACTTCTCAGTCATATAAAAAGAACAAAAGCTGGCGGTTGCAAGCGTACAAAGTGTTACGCAGATTAAACTGAGGTTTGTATTAGAAAGTTTTGTGCCAGCGATACACCTGCCGGTAATTGCTGTTAAAACAATGTAATACAGGTATAATAACATGAAACCCACGCCTGTGCCAGGTAAACCCCATGTCTGAGTGCAATAATAAATAGCTGAGATGTGAAAAATATTTGCAGACAATTCAACAAGAAAAAACAGTTTTCCACGGCCCCGGGCGAGCATAATGTATGAGAGTGGCCATGAAACGACCCGACCCCAGATCCCAAATACATACCAGCGTAAAACCGGTATCGCGGCATCGAATTTGCCAGAATACAATATTGCGATGCCTGGCGGCGCAAACATGATTGTTGCAACAAGGGCCGGCAAAGATAACAAAAGACCGACTTCCAGCTGTGTGTTAACCTCTTCGTTAAGCAGTTTGTCGTTTTTGGATGCGGCAACCAGGCGTGGATAGTAATCTGTGCCTATTGCATGCAATACGAAATTTGCCAGGCCCCCCGAAATTGTAAAGGCGGCGCTCCAGATGCCGACTCCTTCCAGCCCGAACTGACCGGCAATTATCAGTCTGATAATATAGGCGGCCAAAGCAGTTTGAACAGCTGTTGCCATGACTGGTAAACCTAAGACCAGCAGCTTTTTGGCTTCTTTGATGAATGAGGATGTTGAAACTACAACGTTTGCCGTGTCAACGCTCTTTGCAAACCACCAGGTGGTTAACAATACGGCAAAGGCCGACAAAACAAGACTGGCAGTAATTCCCCGGTTGCCCCAGAGCCAGAGGCAGGGCAAACTGAGCATCGCAGCATTTACAGCTCCCCAGATATTTGCCCTGGCAAGATCAGCAATCCGCCTTGTTCCCTGCAGCAGGCAAACCTGGCCCATAGACAGATTTGAGAACAAAACAACAATACCTAGAAATGCTATGTCTGCGGCATGTTCATTGCTGTTAAAAGTAACAGCCGATAATTCTGGCGATAATAAGACGGTAACTGCGCAGCCAATGGCGCCTGTCAGCCAGACCAGACGGCGCAGGCTTTTGACAACAAGCGACAGAGCCTCAGAATCGTTTTGTTGATCAGCTATTGAGCGGACACCGCTCGTATGAAAGCCCATATTAGCAATTGTTGAAATCGGGCTGATCAGTGAAGTGTAAAGATTTATCAAGCCCATACCGGCAGGGCCGAGAAGGACAGCAACAACCTTTGTTCGCAGCAGGCCGATGAGTATGCTGAAAAATGCGGCTCCACCGATGACTGAAGTTGATCTGACCGCGACTCTGTATTTTTGCTGGTTCATCGTCAATTGTCAGCCAGGTGTTTTAACATCTGAATTCGTTGACAGCATCAACAATTTTATCAGTATCATTGTCACTCATCACAGGATTGACAGGCAAACTCAATACTTCGCGGTGAATTTTTTCTGTTATCGGAAAACTGAGGTCGTTCAATTGCCGGTATGCCTGCTGCAGGTGCGGCGGTATCGGGTAATGAACAAGGGTTTGAATTTTTCTGTCGTCAAGAAATCTCTGCAGTTTTTTTCTGTCTGCACATCGTATGACAAACAGGTGCCAGACGTGACTTGATGGCTCTGATACCTGTGGGAGATTGACGAGAGGGTTGTTTATGTTTTTAAGATATACTCCGGCAATCTGACTGCGCCTGCTGTTTTCTTCGGCAAGATGTTTCAGCTTAACCCGCAAAATTGCGGCCTGAAGCTCATCCAGCCGGCTGTTAATGCCCTGATACAGATTTTCGTATTTTACCTGACTGCCGTAATTGCGCAAAGCCCTTAAACACCGGTCTAACCTGTGGTCATTTGTTGTAATAGCTCCGGCATCACCAAGGGCACCCAGGTTTTTGCCCGGATAAAAGCTGAAGCCGCCTGCGTCGCCGAAACTGCCGGCTCTTTTGCCAGCTAATGCGGCCCCATGTGCTTGAGCTGAATCTTCAATGACAAGCAGGTTGCGCGCCTGCGCCACTTTTTGAATTGCAGCCATGTCAGCCAGATGCCCGTAAAGATGCACCGGCATTATTGCTTTTGTTCTGGAGGTTATCTTTTCTTCGATCTTTGCAGGATCGATGTTGTAAGTGTTGATGTCGGGCTCTACCAGAACCGGTTTAAGCCTGTTTTCAGTGACAGCGAGTATTGTGGCAATATAGGTGTTCGCAGGAACCAGAATTTCGTCGCCTTCTTTTAATGACTCAAGTTCTATATAAGCCCGCAAAACCAGTTTCAGTGCATCAAAGCCATTGGCAACGCCGACACAACAGCTGGTTCCGCAATAATCGGCAAAATCCTTTTCAAATGCGGTTACTTCTTCGCCCAGAATGTAGCGACCAGATCGCAGAACTCTTGCAAAAGCCTCTTTTAACTCATTCTGATATTGTTCATTCAGGCTTTTCAAGTCAAGAAACTGGATCATGTCAGTATCCATTCATAAAAATCATGAACCACGGCCCTGGCGCCGAAAGACTCTTTCTGGGCAATCAACCCGGCATTAAGCAGGCGGCCTTCTTTTGCGTTCGAGGTTCCCAGATCTAATACTCTTTTATCCGGGTAATACTCAACCAGCAGTCTGTCAATAACCATATCCAGGGCTCCAGCAATCTTTCCTGCAGGTGTGCTCGCCATATATTGAGTGTGCAACCAATGCCGGTTTTCATAGACTACAGTGCCGGCAATAATTTTTTCATGCTTTTTTGCCACAAACAGTTTGATGTTTTCTGGAAATAAATCAACAAGCTGCTTTATTTCTGCCAGAGAGTGCACAGGCAAAACCTGATGCCTTGTTTGTAGCGACTCTGTCAGTATCTTCCAATACTCCTCCCAACTCTCAGATCGTTCAACTTCAATTTCTGATTTTTTGGCTTTGTTAATTGCCCACTTACGACCTTTGGTATATGGCCCTCTGTTCTGAATGAAAATAGTCGAACTGACGTCTCTACGAGACAATATAGCGTCGTTCATAAATAATGCATAGCGGTCTTCGTCGCTGGGTTGAGAGAAGTATATATATGGCAAGCACTTATATACTAACTTCTGAATTCCCTTTTGAACGAGAAACAGTTTTAGCTCGCTGAATATTTTAAGAACGTCTTCTGCATTTGTATAAATATCCAGGATCAAACCGCCAAAAGTTAAACCCTGATGCGAATACAATACATCACCAGCTATATTTGCCGGCAATAGAGCTGATGGTCTTGACCTGTCATCATAAAACAATAACGAATGATCGCAAAATCTGGAGCTGTGGTATTCAATATAATCTCTGTAAAACATGAAATGGGCGTTTCTGGCGACCGAAACAAAATCATCCCATTTCTTTTTCAGACTGGAATTGTAAACTTCGATTCTCAAAGACTTTTCTCCATCAGATGAAATCTTTCGTCTTCACTTGAAATGGAAGCAATTCTATAGCCTCTTGCCAGGTAAAAGTTAATTGCGATGAGGTTGCATCTGCTGACCTTGAGCCAGATTCTTTGCAGTCCGGTCTGAATGCCATGATTCTCAAGCAATTCAAGCGCCCTGGAACCGATTCCCTTTCTCCAGAGTTGCTTTTCTCCAATATACATGAATAATTCTGCAGAACCATCGCGTATGTTTTTCAGTCCGCAGGCTCCCGCATTCACGCCGGCTCTTATTCCAAAAATTATATAATCTGTGCGCTTATCAAGAGATTCGAAGAAATGAAGCTGGTCTTTCCTGGAAAATATTCCGGACATTGTCATCTGATTTATCTCGGGATCATTCAGCCAATGCCAGGATAAATCCAGAAAAATCCTGTCAAATTTCACCAGAGCCACTTTGGTGCTTGATTCTTTGAATTCTTCATAATCTCTAACATAGTCTGAGAGATCGTAATAGAGACTCGCCAAAATAAGAAGAATGCAATCTGGTGAAAAATCGTACATTTCGTGCCAGATCATTTTCCCTACATATAACCCTCTGGACGAAGAGTTCAACAAAACTTCCGCTTTTTCGTAACCATCGTCCAGATGAAACTTGCAACTGCCGGCAACACAGACTGCTATTTGTTCAAGTTCTTTATGGGCGTGAAAACCACGCCAAACATTCATTTTGGTGGCAAAAATATAGTAAGCTCTTTTAATCTCAAACGGAATATCTTTATTCCCTTCAATAGCGATAAGAGAACCGTATTCATCTCCGCGAATCGGTAAATCATAAAATTTTATATCCATACATGCATCTCTTTCACTGATCTACAGAACTTCTCGCCATGGTTTGAATTTGTGTGAATCGGCGAGGAGCGGTCGAATGTCTGCTCGGAGCAGTGAAATGGTAGCATCTGTCGTCATTGGTTGCACCTACTCTAAAGCTCAGACTTCGGTTGTCCTGTGGCCGGATTTCTGTTGCCTTCCAGCAAGTGCAACTGTATGCAAATAGCTGAAAGCAATAAGGCCTGCACCGACCATTGATTTCTTGTCAGCAGGGCCATTTCTTTGCCGTGAAGAAGCAAGGCAGACAAGAAAACGAGAAAGCTCATCACTGCTGTTTCCTGGCTGAAAAATCGACAGCGCCAGGCCTGTTTTAAGGCCAGAATATAAGGAATGATCATTAAAATACTGCCGACGAGACCGACCGCAAAAATTGTCTTTACCCAGCCGACATCAGAGAACACCATCTCGAAGCCGCCGTTATTGAGGTTAGAGGAGCCAAACACCAACTCAAGCCAGCTATCTGGAAGAAAGAACATTCCAGACAGGGTATCAACAGTTGTTCCCGAAAGCCGCATTGCCAAAAATATTTCTTGGGCGTGATTCAGGGAATAGACAGAAAACTTTTCTGGTAAAAAATCAATGCTTGACCATACCAGCAGACCAATAAAGAACAACCCCAACATATTGGCCAGCAGATTTCCGGCGATCTTGGCCGGTGATTGAGTAGAGGCTTTTAATAACAAGAGTCCGAGCAGATAAACAGGAATAAAAAATAAGCCCATCATCAATCCGCTGCGGCCGCTTATTAATATGGATAAAACCAGAAGCGGGGCGCCCATAATAGCTGTTAAAAGTCCGGCAAAACTTTGGCAGCCTCTGGCAACAACCGGTAACATAAGCAAACCAAGCATTTGTAAAACAGAAGTCTGCGACAAACCGTAGGTGATGCCACAAATCCTTAATCCATCAAGAAATGGACTGGCAATATTAACATAATCGTGTGCGCTGGTTACCTGGTAAATCAGCTCTCGGAAAGGAGTGGAATAAAACATTGCCAGCATAATGCAGGCGTGTGCAACCAGTGCCAGATAAATATCACGAATGATGCGGGCGAAGTAGCTTTTTCCAAAACGATCATAATAGATTCCGGCAAGCGACATGGCAGCCAGAAAATTTATCAACGCTCTGATCGATCTCAGGGCTATCTGAACTTCAAACACGCCATGTGCGATGACAATTACCATCGAATAGATGCTGAGAAGCCCCAGGCAAATGATAATCTGAATGCTGACGCGGTCGGCATACGCATAACCACGAAGAAAGCTGTATACAATCAGCAGCACAGAAGTAAATAGAATAATGTCGGCAATTGGTGTTACTTTCCAGCCAAAAATGAACAAAAAGGTCGTTGTTGCAAGCAGGGCAGATTTAAGCATCACTACTCCGGACATATTGAGCTTGTGTCATGTTACTGCAAGGAACAATCATTAACAAGCCGATGAATTGAGGTAATATCCAGAGTTAAATGAAAGCTGCCATAGGCCGGTTACCATATGATCATCGGGCAAAAGAGTAAAATATATTTGCCCGGCCGATGAAAAGGGCGGCAGAACTTCAGACGAAGCGGCGGATGATGATGGCTGCCGCGAGCATGGCTAGCGCCTGCAGCATTACTGATGTACCGGCCTGCTTCCAGGACTTGGCACTGGCGCAGTGCGGGCATTCGTGCCCGTGTTCGTGATGGTGCCCCTGGGGACAGACCTCGTCTGCATGATCGTGTCCTGGATGGTCGTGCTGATGGGCATGTGTGTTATTGTGCCCGTATTCGTCGAGTTCAGAAAAGGGTTTGTTTTCTGATGGCAGGGTCGCATGCTGATGGTTATCTTGCATGAGCAGGCTGGGGGCTCCAAGCCCTCGGGCATAGAGCGTCAGATAAAACAGGCTGGCGGGATCGACCAGCCAGCTCCGATACGCGGCAGTAGATCCGTAGGGTGGTTTGATCGTACTTACCTGGAAAAGCGCTTGATATTCTGGTGCCAGAAGGTCGTCGGGGAAATCGGGCAGACCTGCTTCTTCCTGTTGCAGCATCGTAATGTAGTAGCCAAGGTAGCTTTCCTGCTGGCGTTCATAGGCAACTTTCTGCCATGCTGCAATCGCTTCCTTTTTTTTGCCGATATCCGACAAAAAACGGGTTTTCATGACGTAATAGTTCTGCAGGTTGGCAAAATCATCGTGCATGTAAGGAGTGATACGATGTTCGTTGGCCAGGTAGGCTTCGATCGCAGCGTCAAGGTAGTTTACCGCTATTTCACGATTCCTTTTAACTTCGGCAGGACTCGCGAATGACGGTTTTTTGATGAAGCCGTAACAGTAGGCTGCGGCACCGTAAAGTTTGTGCAGGTCAGGAGATTCTTTGTTCGCCTGGATCCCGCGATGAAGCAGCTTGATGGCATCTTTGAAGCGGTTGAGGTATAGAGCGAGGTTGTGGCTCATGACCGCGTACATTTCCATGTTGGTGGGCTCTAAAATTATCGAAATTTCCAGCAGCGACATTATTTCAGTGTTTCCGGCGAAGCTGCCGGCGACAAAATTCTGTTTTGCTTTTTTGGTCGGGCCTATATGCATGTATTCATCGGCAGTGATTCTGAAAATTCCGGCAAGGAAGCTCTTGATCTGGGCTGGAATCGTCTGCAGCACGATATCGCCAAAGTTCGTTACCTGCACTTCCGGGTAATAATAGTTCCAGTAGCGTGATTTAATCAAATGCTGTGCCGACAGTGCCATCGCAAGCAGCAAAACCACGCTGAGAACCGTCAGTCTGGTTGAAACAGGTGTAAAATCTTTGGGCTGGCTGCTCATAGGTCTCGGTGTTTTAATATGGCGCCACCTATGGCGAGATAGAAAAATATCGCGGTAAAGGTATAAAACGCCAGTATCAGCAGTGCTGAAGTCTGGGCCGGAATCTCATGCATAACCATTATTCGCGTTTCATAAAGCGAAAAATCAGGCAGTATTATCCCAGCTATATCAAGCAGAAACGCAATAATAGTGTTTCCGCCCTGCTCGGCCAGCATTCTGAAGATGTCGAGGCCATGCCCGACTACATATACCAGAACGCTGAGGCTGACAGTAACAATTTTGGAAGTACAGGCCGCCAGCAGCATTACTATCGAGACCAGAAGTGACTGCTTGAGAAAGATCATCAGGCCTGCTACCGGAATTTCGCTGAACCAGGCACCGGTGCGTAATTTTATGATGGTTACAAGAAGTCCGGCCAGAAAGATATGGAGGCAGAAGAGGGTTGCCATAATTCCAAAGAAACGGCCGATCATGTAGGTGTGGCGGCTCGGCATGCGGGTAAAAATAAAATAGACCGTGCGTCTTTCGATGTCAGGTATGATCTGGTCGAGAGAAAAGAACAGCACCACGAGAAGACCAAGAGTCGAAATCAGGGTAAGTCCGGCGTCTGAAACCAGACGCGTCTGAAAACCAAGCTGATAGGTATCGACTGTCCAGGCCGCGGCCGCAAAGGGCAGGGCGAGCAGAAATACCCCGAGAAAAAGCCGGTTTCGCAAGGCTTCGATAAACGAATACCAGGCTATGGCTATAATGCATGAAATACGTGACTTAATCTGGGAAATATTCATATCAGGCTGATTCTGCCGCTGGCACAGAGGTTTTGTTGTCGTAGTCCTGAACGATTTTTACAAAACGTTCTTCACCATTTTTATGCTCAGGGCAGAACTCATCGACACCTCCTTCGAATAGAATGTGACCCTTATGTATGATGGCAATTTTGTCGCATATCTCGGATATATCCGAAATGATGTGGGTGCTGAAAAAAACTGTCTTGCCGGCCTGCTTGAGTTCCTTGAGAATGTCTTTGACCAGGCGGCGGCCGAGTGGGTCAAGGCCGCTGGCCGGTTCATCGAGGATATAAAGAGCCGGGTCATGCAGCATGGCGCATGCGATGCCAAGTCTCTGCTGCATACCTTTAGAAAAGGCGCCAACTCTCTTATGGCGGTCGTCGTAGAGACCGACCTTGTTGAGAATTTCCTTTTTGCGTGCTTCGTCAGCCGATATGTTGAGAAGCCTGCCAGAAAAATCAACGATTTCGCTGGCTGTAAGAGTTTCGTAAAAGACCGGCTTTTCAGGGCAGAAGCCGATATTATTGAAGGCCGCATGATCGATCGGGGCTCCAAAAAGTTCGATCGAGCCTGAATCTGGCCGAATCAGGCCAAGGGCTGCCTTGATCGAAGTGGTTTTGCCGGCGCCGTTCAGGCCTGCGAAGCCATATATCTGGCCGGCGCAAAGAGTCAGGCTGACGTTGTCGATAGCTGCCCGCCGGCCCTGGGCTTCTTTTGAAGACCCCGGAGTAAGTGCGTAAACTTTGGAGACATTCTTGAGCTCTAAAACAGTTTGCGTCATAAATATCACCAGCTATTATCACAAAGTATTACCAAATAATTAGCACCGCAATCGTTGAATGTCAACCTGTATTTGACATGCATACCTGGGGGGCGGGGGTATCGTTTGTGGGGTGGGGTTAATGCGGGGGGCATAAATGCCGATAGTATTCCCGGGTCAGATTTATTAGTTGGAGATGTAATATCAGAAAGTCTTTGCGACAACTGCTGCTCTTACTGACAGTCGGCCAGATTTTTCTGGTCGGTGCCGTCATGCAGACCCGGCAGGTTGTTTATAATGACATCGAAGACTGGACTGAAGAAAATTCTCGCGAGATCGAGATGCGCGGTCCTGGTATTACAGAAAAGGATTCTGCGCTCGAACAGCTCGACGAAGATCAGATGCCTGAGCCAGAAGGCGAAGTGGAAGATATCGTGCTTAAGCCCGAGGTTCTCTCGGTAAGCTTCAGAAGTGAAGAAGCTTTTGAAATTGCCGAATTCGAATTGTCGCAAAGCGTGAAGGTTCTCAGGCGTTCGCAGGGCGGCAAACTCTTGCGCATGCGCATCATTCCAGGCCTGCGCCCGATGGCCCCGGCGATTATTGAGCAGCTTCAAAAAAAATTCAACAAGTTTTCCATTCACCAGACCAACAAATATTCAGAAATGGTTTTTTCGGCGCGTGGTCGTATTGGTGACTCTTATACCGCTTCAGAAACTTCTGGTATCTTCAGAATTTGTGTGCCTTATCAGTTCGAAAAGGCAAAATTTGCGCTGCCGGTGGGTGAGAAAGTGGTCGATGGCGTTACCTACTATCGCGATCGCGCAAAAACCGGAAAAGGCCGCTCTGATGTGCACATTCTCAGGATCGAACCTTTTTCTAGCCTGACCAGAGTTTTTCCGGTTCTGGCAAACGAAGGAATCGCTCAAAAAGAGACGCTTTCTTCCATGGCAAAACGTTATAGCGCGATTGCCGGCATCAACGGTGCTTATTTCACGCCGCGTGGCGACCCTATTGGCACTCTGATCATCAATCGGCGGCTTGTAAGTTCTCCTCTTTATAAGAGGTCTGTTTTTGGGGTAAGCGAAGATGACACGCTGATATTTGGCAATCCTGATTTTTCAGGCACGCTGCGGTCTGGTGCTCTGTCGATAAAGATAGATGCTGTTAATCAGCCGCGTCGCGGCGAAAATCTGGTCGTATATACTCCCGAATACGCGCGCAGCACCCTGACGCCTGAGCGTGGCGTTGAAATCGTTCTGGTCAAGGGCAAGATCGTTGGAATCCATGCCAACGACGCTCTGATCCCTCCTGACGGGGTTGTTGTTTCGGCTGGTGGGGAAAAAGCTGACCTGCTTAAGTTGCTCAAACTTGGGCAGACGGTAACTCTCGATTATTCAATCGATAAGCCCTGGGATTCGATCAGGCACGCGGTCTGTGGAGGGCCTCGTCTGGTCAGTGATGGTCGCAAAGATATAAATGGCCGTGAAGAAAAGTTCGACAACTCGATCATCAATGGCCGTCATCCACGCACTGCGGTGGCGCTGACCTTTGACGGTGACCTGTTGATGATAGTAGTTGACGGTCGTTCAAAAAGAAATTCAGGCATGAAACTTGACGAAATGGCTGATTATTTAAGAGTTCTCGGCGCCCGCCACGCCATAAATCTTGATGGTGGCGGGTCCTCTTCGATGATTGTCAAAGGGCGTGTGGTTAATTCGCCTTCAGATGGCAGTGAACGCCGAATTTCCAACGGCATTCTCATCACCAGTCGCTGAAAATTTAGCTTCAGAACAATATTCTGACAAATTGCTGTTGCCCGTATTTAGGTTAGGCGGTATCATGCCGATACATAACCGACCAGGTGTTTTTTGTCTCTCTGGCGAATATCGTTTTACGGCTTGTTCATCTGTATGAGCGGGTTTGTTAAAAGGTTGGGCCTAGTGCGCAACGTTGAAGGGTTCTGGTACAAATGGGACTTTGTATAAAATTTACTGAAAAAAGGCTGCTCAGACAGTTGCCGCTGATTCTGGCGTTTCTCGTTATGAGCGCCTTTCAGTCCTATGCCCAAGGCACAGAGATTCTGCGCCTCGGTGATGTCAAAGTTGGTATGCGCGGTATCGGCAAAACTGTGGTTCAGGGGCATCGCATCGAGACTTTTGAGGTCGAAGTGCTTGGCATCCTTTCCAACAACAAGGTAAATGAAAACCTGCTGATCAACGGCAAATCCATTCTGGTAAAAGTCAGTGGTGATGTGATTCGTCGCGCTGGCGGCATTGCGGCCGGCATGAGCGGCAGTCCGGTATACGTAGATGGTAAGCTGCTTGGCGGCATCAGTTCTGGCTGGATCATGACCGATCACACCGTCGGCCTGGTAACGCCAATCGAAGAAATGCTCGAGATCTGGAGCTATCCTGAGCTGGCCTGCCTGCCCGAAAACCTTCGTTACTGGCGCCTCGATCAACCTGTGCGACTTGGTGATAAAACCATTTCTGCCGTCTGGGAAATCGCCTGCGACCAGTCTGACAGCCTGGTCAGACCTGCTGCCGATGAGCTGGTCATGCGTCAAGCTGCCGCCGAAGTTTATGTCGATGGTCTTGGCGGCCGTGCTGCCAGAGTGCTCAAAAACAGAATGAAACGCGGTAACATCAAGATCGCCCAGAAAGATCTGCCTGGCAAAGCCAGTGATGTTGCCGACGAGAAAATGGCGCCGGCAAGCTACGAACCTGGTTCTTCAATTGGAATCCAGCTGGCGCGTGGCGACATCAATATTACTACCCTTGGCACACTGACACATCGCAGTGATCATCGCGTTCTTGCCCTCGCTCATCCTTTCATGAAAAAGGGCAATGTCGCGTTTCTGATGACCGGAGCTTACATTCATCATTCGTTCTCCAGCGTCGAAATGCCTTTTAAGATCGGTGTGCCCACCGAAATGCTTGGTATTATTACTCAGGATCGCGAAAAGGGCATCAGCGGTGAAATCGGTCGCTTGCCCGAAATGGTTCCGGTGCAGATCGACGTGTTTGACAAAAACTTGCAGGTAACCCGCAGTATAAATTACCAGATTGTCAGAGACCCCTCAGTTTTCAATATGGTGCTCGAATCTACACTGGTTCAGGCTCTTGAAGGGGTAATTGACCGCGCCGGGGCCGGAACTGCACTGATGGGCATTTCTCTGGACTGTGCCAACACTGACGGTGAACAATACAGCTTCAGGCGTGAGAACATGTTTTATTCGCGCTCTGATATAGTTCAGTCGCTGATCTCAGAAGTCAGTAACCTGATCGAAATGGTTACTGAAAGCGATATCGAACAGGTCATGCCGACCCGTCTGTTGCTCAAAATTGAGGTAGAAACACGTCGTCGCACACTTTCGATTGAAAAAGTCGAAATAAAAAACGCTCAGGTCGCTGGTGGTGGAGTGCTCGATGTCGAGATTACCCTGCGCCCCTTCCGTGAAGAAAAGTTTGTTAGAAAGGTCAAAATTCCAATTCCGCAGGATATCGGCAAGGAAAATCTGGTATTATCTGTATTCGGCCTGAACATGCGGGTTGATGATGCCGACGCTGGCACTGAAGCCAGAGATGCGCGGGCAACGCGCGATATGCGGGGTGAAGAGGGTCAGTTGGCCGACTTTGATTCGGTAATTCGCAGCTGGGCGAGCTCGCCCAAGAATTCTGATCTGCTTTTCCAGCTTACAGTGGAAGGCGACGAAATGAAGAAGATCAAGCTGAACGGCAAGGATCTCGAAATCCAGCCAACCAATCTGGTGGTAACCGGGCGGGTAGACACGACACTTACCCTGAGCGAGGAATAAGTCAGGCAGAACAACATGACAAACTATATAGAGAAAACACTTAAAGACTCACTCGATGCTATTGGTAAGGTCAGCATCCTTTTTCTGCAGACAATTTACTGGACATTTCACAACCTGAAAACCGGGCGTTTTGCATTTGGCAATCTGATAGAGCAGATGTCGCGTATTGGTGTCGATTCTCTTCTGATGGTAGCTATTACCGGGGTTTCCACCGGCGCGGTTCTGGTTGTGCAGATCGGCTATCAGTTTGCTCAGATGGGTGCTCAGAGCTATGTTGGCGGAGTAGTTGCGCTGTCCATGGCGCGCGAACTTGCACCTATTCTGACTTCTATCGTTGTTGCTGGCCGTGTTGGCAGTGCAATTGCCGCCGAACTTGGTACCATGAAAATTACCGAACAGATCGATGCTCTCGAAACCATGGCTACCAACCCAGTTGAATATCTGGTTGTGCCCAGGTTCTGGGGCTGTACTATCATGCTTTTCATGCTGACAATTTTTACCAATGTCGTCGGCATGATTGGCGGTTCAATTGTTGCAGTCAACCAGATCGGGCTGACGCTTGTATCCTTCCGCGATTCCATTCTGCACATGTTGCAGATTCAGGATCTGATGGGCGGTCTGATTAAGGCAACCGTTTTTGGCAGTATTATTGGCGTTATTGGCTGCTACAAGGGCTTCACCACTGAGGGTGGGGCCGAGGGGGTTGGCCAAAGCACTACCAGCGCTGTTGTCGTTTCGATTATGCTTATCCTCGCAGTTAACTACTTTTTAACTGTTGGCATCAACAATTTCTGCGTGGCTTATCTGCAATGATTATCGCATCTAACGTTCACAAAAGTTTCGGCCCGAAAAAGGTTCTCAAAGGCGTGAATCTCAAGATTTACGATGGTGAATCACTAGTTATTCTCGGTCCGTCCGGTTGTGGAAAAAGCGTGCTGCTCAAGCATATTATCGGGCTCATGAAGCCTGACAGCGGCCAGGTCATCATCGACGGTGAAGACATTACCAGATTCGATCAGAAACGTCTCGACGCTCTGCGTATGCGCATGGGTATGCTTTTTCAGTCGGCCGCGTTGTTTGACTCACTCAATGTCGAAGAAAACATCGCGTTTGGTCTGCGCCGTCATACTACGTTGACACACCGGGCTATCCACCACCTCGTTTCTGAAAAACTCGAGCTGGTTGGCCTGCCTGGCACGAATTTCCTGATGCCCTCAGAACTTTCTGGAGGTATGCGTAAGCGCGTCGGTCTTGCACGTGCCATCGCCATGGAACCGGAAATAATTCTATATGACGAGCCTACCACAGGTCTCGACCCAATTATGACCTCGGCGATCGATGAGCTGCACCTCAGTCTCAAAGAGCGACTCGGGGTTACCTCGATCGTTGTAACCCATGACCTTAAGTCCGCTTATCGCGTCTGCGACCGTATAGCCCTGCATTACGGCGGTCAGATCGTCGAAATCGGTACTCGTGAAGAAATTATCAACTCCCCCAACCCCGTTGTGCAGCAGTTCATCCGTGGCGAAGCCCAGGGCCCGATGACGCTGCTGTAGAAAAACAGGAGAAGCGAATGAAATCGACAACCAAAGTGGGAATCATGACTCTGTTAGCAGTTCTGCTGCTTTCATATATGGTGTTCGTTATCGGCGACCTCAGCTTTACCGAGCAGGGTTATGAGTTTTTTGTCAGCTTTTATTCTGTCAACGGCTTGAGCAAGGGTTCCACCGTTTCGATGTCAGGCGTCAAAATCGGCAAGGTCACGAGCATCGAAATCCGCGACGACCAGGTGTACGTCAAAGTCTATATTCAAGATAAAAAGATGCACATCAGGCGCAAAAGCATTTTTACCATTTCTACTGCCGGTCTGATGGGGGAAAAATTTGTCGAAATCATGCCGACGCGCGATTATTCTTCGCCTTACGTCGTCGATCAGGAGGTCGTGCCTGGTACTGATCCGACCCGTATGGATGAACTCTTTGAGCAGGGTAACGTGCTGATTCAGAAATTGCAGGAGTTGACGGCTTCGGCCAAGGATATCATTGGTGATCCAGAACTCAAAGAGAACACCCGCATTATGTTCAGAAATGCCAGAAACGCTTCTGATCGGATGAATGACATCATCAGTTCGGTGCAGAAGCGCTCAGATAGCATCGTCGAAAGTCTCGACAACATTCTCAAGCGTGTCGATGACGAAATCATCAAAAACCGCGACGATATTCGCGTCGTTGTTGCCAACTTCAGATTGCTGAGTGACCGCCTGTCGAGCCTGGCCGAAGATTCGCGCACCGATATTCGCGAAATTGTCGGCAATGTGCGCAGTGCTACTGACAAACTCGACAGCATGATCGAAGAACTCAATCAGAATAATAAGATGACAGACGACCTGCGTAACATGATCGAGTCGCTCAGAGATGCCTCTGATAATGCGCGCGTCATTACTCAGGAAGTCAAAGAAATCGTAGCCGACAAGGAAATCCGCAAGAAAATCAATACCGGTCTCGACGATGCCCACAAGCTTGCTCAGGCTGTTGACAAGGTTTTCCTCAATATCCGCCAGACCCGTATCGATTTCAAATACCTGCTCAGATATCATGACGACACCGAGTCGTTCTTCTCTGACCTCACAGTCGATCTATATCCGAGTGACAAGACCTTCTATCGCTTCGGCGTCGAAGATATAGGTGGCGCCGACGCGTTCAGTCTTATGGTGGCCAGAGGTGCCGATTCCAATCTGGTTAAGCGTGGCGGTATCATCAGTTCTAAGGTTGGTCTTGGCTTTGACTACTATCTGGCTGATGTCATTCAGTTGTCTGCTGACTTCATCGATACTACCGATTCTGAAATCAGGCTTAAGGCCGGTTATCTTATGACCGAGAATATCAGGTTTGAGCTGCGAATCGACGATGCCATGGATAAGAGGGATGTGAACTTCGGCATTGAATATAAATTCTAACTTCTCGGTAAAATACATGCACGTGCGTGATCTGGTGCTGCAAAAGCCACGCGTGCTGCTGGTTACAACCGGCGGCACGATCACCATGCTGCGCGGCGCCAACGGCAGTCTTTACCCCTGTGAAGATGCGGGTATGTTGTTGGAGCGCATCCCAGAGCTAAATACCCTGGCGGATATCGATATTTTGCCACTGACCAGTGTTGATTCGAGCGATATTACTCCGGCGGTCTGGTTGACGATTGCGCGTGCCATCTTTCAACGCATCAAGGAATACGATGGATTCGTGGTGACGCATGGCACTGACACGCTTTGTTACACTGCCGCAGCCCTTTCGTTTATGCTGCAGGAACTGAGTAAGCCGGTTATTATAACGGGTTCTCAGGTGCCACTCGAAGAGATTGGTTCTGATGGCCGCGCCAATCTTATAAATGCTGTGCGTGTCGCGATTTCAGACCTGGCCGAAGTGGCGGTGGTTTTTGGTTCTTTGATTATCAGGGGCACGCGTGCCAAGAAAACCTCGGTTTTTGACATGCAGGCCTTTATATCGGTAAATGATGTCCCCCTCGGAACCATTGGCCTGGCAATAAAATTCAGCAGTTTCGCCAAAACTCGCAGCCGTCGCAAGCCGCTTTTACGCACAGCCATCAATGAAAACGTCGCGCTGATTCCGGTTTATCCAGGAATGAAGCCATGCATTATTGAATATATAGCAGGCTGCCATGATGGCATTGTACTTGAAGGCTATGGTGCCGGTAATATTCCGACCGGCGAGAAATCTTTGATTCCTGCGATCAGCCAGGCTGTTGCGCGCAATGTGCCAGTCGTCGTCTGTACCCAGTGTATAGTCGGATCGACCGAAATGGAACTTTATCAGGTTGGTCGTGCGGCGCTTGAAGCCGGGGCTATTCCGGCGATGGACATGACCCCGGAAGCGACATTGGTCAAGTTGATGTGGGTGCTTGGCCAGACAGACGATATGGGCTCGATCGATTCGATGATGCAGAAGTGCTTTGTCGGCGAACTGCACGAGGTCAGCTGAATTTGAAAACATGCCCGGAATGCCATAAGCCGGTTGCGGTATCGCTGCTTTACTGTACGATCTGCGGTGCCGATCTCAGCCAGCCGGCAAAAGCCGGGCGTGAGCGCATTCTACTTGTGTTGACACCATTTTTTCTGATTCTTGTGGCGGTTACCCTGAGTGTTGAAGCCGGTGTTATTGACGCTGTCGATAATGGCCTGGCTTTTGGCGGTGGTCTCGCCATGATTTATCTGTTTTCGGCTCTTGTTTTCTGGCTGCTTGCCAGAGTATTCAAGTTGCCGGCTCTGGCTGAGAGTTTCTGGCAGGCCGGGCTGGTCTCAACGGCAAGTTTTATCGTCTCGGTACTGTTGGCTTATCAGGTTGGTGAACTGTTTGCCAATGAATCAATTACATCGATCGGTCCGGTTAAATATCACTTTGCGGTACTTGAAACACTGGCAGTAATCTTTTTGCCGGTTTATTTTGCTGGTTTACTCGCTGTTTCAGCGCGTGCGCGCATCACCCGGTTTCCCGAAAGCGCGTCAAACAATTTTTTAAGGATACTTTTTCGTTATGCTTTTGTACTGATACCGGTTTGTGTGGGTATGCTGGCTACTTGCATCGATCTGGCTCAGCCCCCCGCCAAACAGGCAATGGTGCGGGCACGCGTTTTGTATGAACTGCAGGCTGCTGATCTTGCGTTGCGCACGCTTGATGACGCGCTGGCTGCCGATGAGGCTTTCGCACCGCTGCATTTTCTCAAGGGCATCACGATTCTTGACTTTCCCAATGACAGGTATTCGGCTGAAGATGCAGTTAAACACCTTGAAAGGGCCAATGAATTGCAAGCAAAGGTGCCGGCCTGGCTATATCGCCTGAGTATGGCTTATGACCTCGAAAGAAATGGTGCCGGAGCTATCGCTGCCGCTACTGAAGCTGTCGGGTTGCTTCCTGGCGATGCTTTTCTCTGGCAGCATCTGGGTGATCTCAATATGAAATACAAGCACGGGCCAGCATCTGTTCTTGCTTACAGAAAGGCTCTTGAGCTGACTCCACAGGATCCGATGTTGCTCAATAACCTTGCTTATACCATGCTGGAACTTGATATGGAGCTGCCACAGGCTCTTGAGATGGCAAGAATGTCGGTAGAAATTATGCCAGACCGGGTTTTCAATCTAGACACACTTGCCTGGGCATATTATAAAAATGCCCAATACCCTGAAGCTCTCGAGATTATGAGTGCCATTTTTTCCGGGCGCACTGAAATCTCGCCTGAAATCGACTTTCATTACGCCCGCATTCTACAGTCCATGGACATGCTTAAAAACCCGCTCGAAACTTATGACAAAATGCTGGCAAGACCCGAGATTGCGGCAGATCATCATCTGTTCCAACAGGTCTACCAGGCCAGGACAGAAGCTGAAAATGCTGTCGCAGAAGCCCCGCTATCGCCTGCCGCTACCGGAACAGAAGATATTGGATCGACAGATTCTTCTCAAGAACTTAATAAAGATGAAACAACTGCCGATAACACGCCTATCAATCCACCGGGAGAAGCAGTCGATGAAGATTAAAGGCTCCAGGCTCGCTGTCTGTGTTGCAATCTTTGTTTTGCTTCTGGTGCTCGGCATACCTGCCGAAACGTTAGCCGTTCTGCACATAGATACCAGTTATAGCGGCAAATTCCGCAATACATCAGGTTATGCCAAGATCATCGCCGACCTCCCCTTCGTTTACCAGGAGGCTTTTCAGAGAATCGAACGTTCGCTTGGCATTCCGGCCCGCGAGCAGATGTATGTCGTGGTAATGTTTTCCGACCACCTGACCTATAAGGGTTTCAGACTGCGCGGCAAGCGTCAGTCTATGCGCACCACCAACCGAACTGTCATTCATTACATTCATATCGATCTTGATTTTCTCATCAACGGTCAGGCGACACTGCTCGAAGAGATGACGCATGAAATGACCCACGCGATCATGGCTGATATAATGGGTTTGCGCGAATACGACAGTCTGCCGATGTGGATCAAGGAAGGCACGGCAGTGCATGCGGCCGATCAGGGCCAGGCGCGCATTCGTGCTCTCACCCGGCGTGGCTTCGACATCAACGCCATCGGTGGCGAAGACGAGAACATCGAAGGCAATCCGATTTCTCTCGAAAAATACGTCGAAAATTATCTCAAGATCAGATTTTTGCTGAAAACTTTTGGCAGCAGCGCCCTGCATCGTTTTGTTAAACGGCTGATGCAGTCGGGCAACGTTAAGCAGGAGCTGGCAGTCTGTTTCAACGGCTTGAGCGAAGAAGTCATGAATCAGTATGCGCAGGACTTCGTCAAGGCAACATTGCTCGATAACGCCCGGCCGGTCGCTTCGCAGGAAAATCTGCAGCGCGGCGTAAGGTTCTTTGATGAAGGTGAATATCTTTCGGCCCGACTCGCTTTGACCGATGCGCTCTACGGTGGTCTCAGCGACAATGAATTTCAGACGGCGGCCTATCTGCTGGCTGAGTGCTACATTCAGGAACGCAACCCGCAGGGTGCTCTCAACCTGCTCAAACAGTTCAAGCCCGATCCGCGCAACGTTCCGGTCGATCGCTACGAATTTTTGAGCGCCTATTCAGAATACGCCATGGGGCTGGTTACCAACGCTTATTTCGGTTTCAAGAAGGCTTTCGAGACTTCCAACAACCAGGCGGTGCGTGAGGGTGCTCTGTATTACATCATCAGAATTCTCATCGAACTCGGCAACCGCGCCGAAGCCGACCGTGTCATGGTCATGCTGCGCGAGCAGTTTCCCAAAAGCAGCTATCTCATTCTTGCCGGCCGCGTTCTTTCATCTCGCTAAAACTCAACCCGTCTGACAAGCCGAGCTATGGATGAATCCCAGAACGACTTTTAGATGCTGCCAGTCCAAACTATTGATGGCTGTTAAGCTCAACTTCGTTGACAGGCGCGTGCACGGCGTGTTACCTTACTTTGCCCTGATGATGCCAAATTCTGCATGCAAAGGAAGAGAGTATGAAAGCCAAAATTCAGGAAGCCGCCGATTTTATCAATAAAAAAGCCCCGGTCAAACCAACCGTAGCGTTGGTGCTCGGTTCCGGGCTCGGCAAATTCGCCGATTCGCTCAAAAACGCGGTTGCCATTCCTTACGAAGAGATCCCGCATTTTCCTGTGTCAACGGTCAAGGGCCATGCCGGCAAGCTGGTTATCGGTGAAGCCGGAGGCAAGCAGATCGTTGCCATGCAGGGTCGCTTTCATTATTACGAAGGCTATTCGATGCAGGAAATCACCTTTCCGATGCGCGTCATGATGGCGCTCGGCGCCGTCGATCTTATCATTACCAACGCTTCTGGCGGTCTCAATCGAAATTTCAAGGTTGGCGATCTGATGATCATGACCGACCATATGAATCACATGGGTGATAACCCGCTGATTGGCATCAACGACGACGAAGTCGGGCCGCGCTTTCCGCCGATGCAGGGCGTATATACGCCTGAACTGGTCAATGAAGCCATGAAAATCGGTCGCCATATCGGCGCGCCGGTTGAACGCGGCGTTTACGTGGCTGTCAGCGGCCCCAATTACGAAACCGCCGCTGAACTTCGCGCTTTCAGAATTCTCGGTGCCGATGCCGTTGGTATGTCGACGGTTCCTGAGGTCATTGTGGCCGTGCATGGCGGCATCAAGCGCATTCTCGGCATCAGCTGCATAACCGACCTGGCAACCGGCGAAGGGCATGAAGAGGTCAACCATGAAGACGTTATCGCCGCCGCTGCCGCCGCACAACCCTATTTCCTAAAACTTATCGAAAAGATGCTCGAAAGGCTCTGATTTTAAATGCTCGACCGCCTCGAAACCGTTTACGAAAATTTCAAGGAACTGACCGACAAGCTTTCAAACCCGAAGGTTATCGGTAATCAGGCTGAATTTCAGCGCCTTGCCCGGCGCCGTTCCGAGCTTGAGCCCGTTGTTGAAGCGTATCATCGCTACGCTGAACTTCTTAAGCGTCTTGATGGCGCGAAGCAGATGCTTGCTGGCGAAACCGACCCCGAGATCATTGAAATGGCCGAGCTTGAGATTGCTGAGACCGAACCCGAGATAGAAAGTCTCGAAAAAGAGATCAAGCTGCTGCTGGTTCCGAAAGATGCTGACGACAGCAAGAACACTATTTTTGAAATCCGCGCTGGCACTGGTGGCGAAGAAGCTGCTTTGTTCGCTGCGGTTCTCTATCGCATGTATTCGAGGTATGCTGAACGCCGTGGCTGGAAATGCGAGCTGATGAGCATGAGTGAAACCGGTATTGGCGGCATCAAGGAAGTCGTGTTCTCGGTACAGGGCAATGGCGCCTTTGGCCGGCTCAAATTTGAGAGCGGTGTACATCGCGTGCAGCGGGTGCCGCAGACTGAGGCTTCTGGGCGTGTACATACTTCGGCTGCCACGGTTGCTGTTCTGCCCGAAGCAGAAGATGTCGACGTTCGCGTCGATGAGAGCGAACTGCGTTTCGATGTTTTCAGATCGTCAGGTCCTGGCGGTCAGAGCGTTAATACCACAGATTCGGCAGTGCGCGTGACCCACCTGCCGACCGGCATTGTGGTCAGCTGCCAGGACGAAAAGAGCCAGCACAAAAACAAGGCCAAGGCTCTGCGTATTCTCATGGCCCGCCTGCTCGACAACGCGCGCATGCAGGCCGATGCTGTCCGCGCTGACAGTCGGCGCAGTCAAGTTGGCAGCGGCGACCGTTCCGAGCGTATCCGGACCTACAACTTCCCGCAGCAGCGCCTGACCGACCACCGCATCGGCCTCACCGTCTATCGCCTCACTGAAATTGTCGATGGCGATATCGACGAGATCATCTCAGCCCTCATCGAAGCCGACAACCTGCGCAAACTAGCCGAAGACGACTCCCACATCTGAGTGAGTGCTGTGGCTATGAGCTTTGGCCTGTCTGAATTTTTGCAGTCAGCTTTGTTCTAAAAAGCACTTGATATACACATAAATATTGATATAATGTGTATAGATGCGTTTGAGGAGGTCGTGATGAAACGTACAAATATTGAGCTTGACGAAAAACTGGTTGAAGACTGCGTCAAGTTAACCGGCATAAGAACCAGAAAAGCTCTTATAGATCATGCTTTGCGTGAATTGCTCAGACATGAAAGGCAGCTTGAACTTCTTGAGCTGAAGGGCAAAGTGCGCTGGGAAGGCGATCTTGAAGATTGGCGGTGTGGTCGGTATGATGGTGCTTGTTGATACAAGTGTGTGGATAGACTTTTTTTCTGCAGCAGATCTTCCACATGTTAAAACCCTTGAGAACCTAATTCTGGGAAGAGAAGACATTTGTGTGTGCGGGATTATAGTGACAGAAATTCTTCAAGGCATAAGAATTGATTCTGAATTTAAAAGGATCAAGGGATTGCTTGATAATCTTGTTGTACTTTCAATGCCGAATTCTGTTTTTATAAGATCGGCAGAAATTTATAGAAACCTCCGAAAAAAGGGCATTACGATCAGAAAATCGGTAGATTGTATGATCGCGGCAGTAGCCATAGAGCATAATGTGCCAATTCTTCATAATGATAGAGATTTTACTTCTATCGAAGCTCATTTCGGGCTGAAGAGTCTGCCTTGTAATTAAAACAGACTGCTTATGAAACAGATTATTCAGCAGGTTATATCGCAGGCGCGGGGGCGGCTCGAAGAGGCTGGTGTCGATGATGCCGCGTTCAATGTTAACTGCATGGCGGCGGCCATACTTGGTGTCGATATCGGGCGGTTGCCGCTGCATTGGCCGGAAAAGGCCGGCGCTGATTTTGGCGGGCGTCTCGATGAGATGGTGCGCCGACGTTGTGCGCATGAGCCGCTGCAGTATATTCTGCGCAGCTGGAGTTTTCTCGATATGACGCTGGTGACCCGGCCGGGTGCGTTGATTCCGCGATCGGAGACTGAAGAAGTTTTTATGGCGGCCGCAAAGGCAATCGAAGAGTCGATCAGCGCCGGTCGAATCCCTCAGAACTTCAGGTTTGCCGATGTGGGCACCGGCACTGGCGCACTCGGCCTGGCCATGGCTCGCCGTTTTACTGAAGCGACTGGAGTGCTTATCGATATTTCTGAAGCAGCTCTCGAAGTTGCCACCGAAAATCTCTGTACATACAAAGACGTGTGCAAAAGAATCGGCGTTGTACGGTCAAACCTGCTCGAAGCGGTACAGCCGACAGGCCTGCATGTGATAATTTCGAATCCGCCTTATGTAAACCGCGGCGATATTGCCACGCTGATGCCCGAAGTGAGCGAGTATGAGCCTCTGCTTGCGCTTGATGGCGGTACATCCGGGCTCGATCTGATCGAACTTCTGATTGTACAGGCTGCCGAAAAATTGTTGCCCGACGGCCTGCTGATTTTCGAACACGGTCACGGCCAACGCGCTGCGATAAAAGAGCTCATTGGCAATGGCTGGTCTTCGTGGCATGCCGGCGACGACCTGAGCGGCCGCGAACGCTATTTTATTCTCACCAGAAAGGGCTAGCTATCTGTCAAGATTGAGCATCTGTGTTATCTGTCATTGCGAGCGAAGCGAAGCAATCTCTTTGCCAGAAGGATTGCCGCGTCGCTACGCTCCTCGCAATGACCTGTTACGATCCGGTCGTCAAAGGATAGCTGAATGAAACGAATAGACATATCGCAACTGTTAGCTGATCAGACTCTTTTAGAGCAGCTGTACAGCGATCTCGACGCCGGTGCGGTCGCGATAATACCGACCGACACTTTGTACGGCTTCGCGGTCGCGGCACATCTGCCGGATGCCGTGGCGCGAATATACGCGATCAAGAATCGCGATGCCCGCAAGCCGCTGATCTTGTTTTTGAACGCAATTGAACAGCTCGCGCATAACGGGTTCGACGTTTCGTCTGGCTTGCTGGAGACTTTGCAGAAGCACTGGCCCGGCGCGCTGACGGCAATTTTACATAAGCCTGAAAATCAGCATTTCTGCGCATTCTCTTTTGCAAAACTCGGGGTACGTATCCCGGCACACGCACAACTGCAGCAACTTCTCGTCGGCTACCAGCACAAGCTGCTGACCACCAGCGCCAATCGCTCGGGCGAACCTTCAGACTGCGACCCCGACAAGCTGGCCGCCGAATTCGCCGGCGAAATCGACTGGCTCATCGACGGCGGCACGCTCAAACCCGCGCTGCCTTCGACCGTAGCCGACTTCACCGTAACCCCACCGCTGATACTCCGCCAGGGAGCAGTCAGAATATAGTTCAGAGATTCTGTTAGATGAACGATGAATTTTATCGAACCGTCTGATGGCGAAGCTTTTGTATATATAAAAGCTGATTTATGATTGCTCAGTGAAGACGACTGGTTTGGCCGGTACAAATCTGTCTCACTCTTCATCATCCATTTTTTTCATTTCGATTTCATAGCAATGCGGGCACATGCCATGCGTAAATTCGGCATCAGAATGCTCGAGCAGATAGTCTTCAAGCTTGTCCCAGGCTCCTTCATCATTGCGAATCTTTTTGCAATATGAACAGATAGGGATTACCCCGCGCAGGTTCTTTATCTCGTCAATGGCCTGGTGAAGTTCTGCAATCAGCCTGGCTTTTTCAGTAATTTCTGACTTCAAATCTTGCGCGATGGCGGCATTGTGCAATGCCAGACCGCATACTCCGGCAACAGAAAGCGCCAGGTTAAGGGAGTTGTCTAAATTAGCAGGAAACATTACCCGGTCGATTTTTAGCATGCCAAAAAAGCGTTCATGACTGTGCAGAGCCAACAAGAAGCCATCACCCGAGTCTGCCAGCATGAAACCATTCTTTTTTGCACTTTCCCAATGATCCTCGCAGATCGCGGTATGAGCTGTATCTGAAATGAATTCGAGCTTATCAGGTGCAAACAGCATTGAGAAGAGTTCTTTAATGGTCGCAACCGGATCTTGTTCTATCTCCAGGCATGCCAGTCTGCCAAGAAAATCCATAGCCATCGCATAGTCCGCAACGCGCTTCTGCGAGAGAGCCAGGTGAGCCTGTAGCCTATTCGCGTGCCATTTTTCAATTGTGTTGCCCAGCATCATCTGCAAAAAATCTAGACCCACCGGAATTTGATGATATGGTCTGGCGACAAACTCTGAGAACTCCTTGAGCTGTTGGTAGCTGTCGTCACTTATGCCGGTATCGAGCAATACCAGCTTCTTGACCGACTGCTCAAAAAAATCACGGGCCATTGCCCGGTCGAAACCCATCTCTTTTATCTTTTCGGGCCAGCATGCGAGCCATCCGGGCGTTAACAGATAAGCCCCTTCTTTCAACAGTTCATCAACCATGCTTTTGCTGCAGGTAAGATGAAAACACTGTTGCAGGTAGTTCACTTTGCAATGCTTTTCGCTTCCCGGAGTATTCATTAGTTCGCTGGCGCAACAACTGCCGAACAGTTGTACAGAAGAATTTTTCGCGCCTGCTTTGGCAAGTTCGTCAAATTCTGCCGGGGATATCGGTGGGCGCCCGCACCGGGCCGGGAAAACAAGCAGCTCGACATCGGCAAAATGTTTGTCTGAAAGCACGCGCCTGGCTTCTTCGCTGAAGTTTTTACATATCAGCAATTTTAAAGTGCTGGTCATTTCTTGCTATACCAGCCCCATTTATGAACGGCTTGCGAAATAGCCATCAGCACATCATCAGGAACCTGCCAGGGTATTTCACCGTGGTTATCGGAAAGAATAAAACCGCCACCGGCTGCGGCCTGCTGTATGGCGCTTTTTACCTCGTTCTCAGTTTGTTCTGGCGTCCATCTTCGCATCTCAATACCGTTAAGATTTCCGAGAACAGTCGTCTTGCTACGACAGGCTGCTTTGACTGCCAACAGGTCTTCGTTGCAGCTGACACCTACCGCCGCGGTGCCGGTATTGGCAATGTCTGCGACTACCGGCAGGCCGTTTCCTGATGCCAGATGCGTGGCAGTCGGCCCATTGATGCGGGCAAGAGTACGTTTCGCAACTTCGTAGCCGGTCTTGAGATACAGATCGCGAGGTGTGATAGTAGATGAAGAAACCGGGTCAAAATAGCAGATTGCGGTGGCACCGGCCTCGAGTTGCGCGTTGGCCCAGTTCACACAAAATTCTTCGTTAACGGCCATCAGCCTCTCAAACAAGATCGGCTCAGCAAACATTAAATCAAAGTATTGCGAAAACCCCATCTGCATAACCGGCAACGAAAATGGCGACATGACTACTCCGATGATTGGAGCTTCGTCCTTAATCATTTTTTTCATAATCCTGGTTGCCTCAAGAACTTTAACCAGGCAGGGTGACTGCTTAATATCGGGCACCCGGAGTGTCTTAATGTCGGCAAATGAGCCAATGATTGGTTCTCCGGAGTTTGGCGGCCCATCTTCAGAATAAATTACGCTGCCGCCCCAGGCTTCTACTTCTACTGGCGCATAAAAGAAACTGTAAAGGCAGTCGTGTCCATACTTTTTCCGCATCCTGATCTGGCCTTCGGCAACATTCTCAGCTTTTGAGAAATATTCACGGATCGTCATATTCAGCTCTTTAGCGCCATGCATGGTCAGAAGAAGGAAAAATGGAACCCGGTCAGGCTCTTTATGGCCCAGGGTTGTCAGGACACGCTGCAATGAAGTCATTGTTTCCATGCTCATGCCATCTCCTCCATAATGCGGTGAATGACTTTGAGGGCGTCTGCGATGTTGGCTCCTGTGGCATCGGCGCCGACTTCCTGCCAGAGTTGCTGGTCGAAACGGAAAGGAGCGCCACCAACCACGATTTTTGCCTTGCACTTCTGCTGTTTCAGACGCTCAACTACCTGCTTGACATGCAGGGCAGATGGCAGCATCAGAACAGAAATCAGCACAATTCGAAGCTTGTGCTCAATTGTCTGGCGGACAAGTTCGTCTACGCCAACTCTTCCCAGGTCGAGAAGTTCATAGCCACTCGCCCGGAGAGATGAATATATAATAGTCTTTCCCAGGGAATGATAATCGTTGAGAGCGGCTATTGCCATGGCGGGCTGACTTGTTCTATTCGGACTCGCCGGCGGCAATATGGTGTCTACAAGACGCTCACAGATGCGACCGCTCATGTACACCTGAGATAAGGCAATGAGCCCTTTGTCCCAGTCATCACCGATCTTTTCCAATGCCGGCATTACTACCTGCTCGACAAAAACGATGGGCTCGACCGCTTCGCATGCCTGCGTCAAAATCTTTGTGGCAGCTCTTTGATCCATGTCGAGAAGGGCTTTTTCAAAATCCTGCGACAGCAAGTTATTCATTCCAACCCGGCCTTTCATCTGCGAAGAACCTTTAAAAGAGGCTCACAGAGTATCATGACATAATATTGCGTGGTCAGAAAAATCACGTAATCAGCAGTATCAGTGTAGTTGATCATACCAGTATACGTGTGCTTAGTCAATTTATGGGGTCACGTCACCAAAGGTATTTCGAAGCCGACCAGGGTAAGGTCATCTTGAGCGGCAAGGGGCGCGCCGAAGGTGTCGTTTTGGGTCGTTACCGCATCAACTGAGTGTTGTAAAGCTTCCTGCTTTTTGCTTTCCAGAGTTGCCAGCAGTTCTTCCTCGCCAAAAAACGCTCCTGCCGGGTTTCTGCGTTCAGTGATGCCGTCAGAATAAAGGTAAACCCGGTCGCCAGGCTGTAGTTCCAGCGTCTGCACATCGACCAGTTCTGCCTGGTCGAGTCCGATAAAAGGGCCACCGCCTTTAAGCAGCCTCGAAGGCTGTTCGCGCCTGACCAATATTGGATCAGGGTGTCCGGCGTTGACCCAGGTCATGCGGCGATATTCCGGGTCTATTTCGAGATAAACCATACTGAAGTAAAGATTGAATCTTTCGATCGGGAATTCCTGCTCAAGCTTTGCCAGCAATAGTGGCATGTCTGATTTGGTGTCAGGGTCGGCATCGCAGGAAGTGATTATCTGCTGAATACTTTGCGTCGCAGCAATACCCATCATGGCGGAAGCCAGTCCGTGCCCGGAAACATCGAGTATGTACACAGCGACCCGGCCGTCTTTGCGTATGAAGATATTGAAATAGTCGCCGCTGATGCTCTCGCAGGGTCTGAATAACCATGCCGCCTGTATATCGGCAAAGCGATTGCCTTCTGGAAGAAAACGATTCTGCAACCATGAAGCCGCGTTGAGACCCTGTTGTAGCTCAATGTTCTGCTTTCTGATTCTGGCCAGAAGACTCTGAATCTGGCCGGCAAAACCGCTGACTTCGTTAAGCCCGGTCGTGCTGCGGTCGCCGATGACTTCGCCCCAGCCGATGAAATTTTCTCCGTCAGCAACAGAAAACAGTCGGCAGGGGCGGTTGCTCATGGCCAGTCTGACAAGCAGTGGCGAAACGCCGCTGTAACCGGTCAGATCAGCCATGCACAGGCTGTTTTCCTGTGCCACTGCAGCAAGAAAAATCTCTTCAAACTTCCTACCGACCGGCCCGTCCGGTTCCCCGATAATTTTGCGCAGGCTGTCGCTGCAGGCCAGAATCGAGCCGTCCGGCGCAAGTCTTAACAGAAAAACACGCTCAGAAAGATCGAGAAGTTTCTGCAGACCGTCAGGTATAATCCCGCTAAAATCGTGCGGTTCAGCCAACCGCCCACCTCCTGGCTTGTTTTATGGCTTCTTCGAGGTCGCTGACGATCAAGGCGCCAGGCAGGCAGGCAGCTGCTTCAGCAAACATCGAAAAAACCAGGCCGCCAACAAGAATGTTGATCTGTTTGAGCTCGGCGTCGCTCTTAAAAGTGTCAATAATGCGCTTGACATGATGCAGGTGATATGGCATTGCCAGCGAGATTCCGATAAAGCGGGGCTTAACGCGGCGTGTCATGTGTGTCAGGTCTGACAGGGGCATGTTGGCGCCGAGATAGATGACTTCCCAGCCGTCGCTTTCAAAGGCGTGCGCCGTCATGCGGGCGCCAAGGTCGTGCTGTTCGTTGGTTGCAGCCGTGATAATGGCACGGCCACGTTTGCCTGAACCCGCGACCGATCTTGTCTGCAAATTAGCTACAACTGTCTGGGCAAGCGAAGTCGCGAGGTGTTCATCGGCTACCGTCAACTCACCACGCGCCCACCTGGCGCCGACTTCATACATGGCAGGCCGCATGGTGTCACTATAAAACCGGCGCAGACTCTCGCCCGGATTGAGGTTTTTCTCGCCCTGCTCGATGCTGTCTGGCAAATCCTGCTGCAACAGTCCATTCAAAAATTTTTCAGCGTCTGCTGTCATGTTCGCGCCATTCTTAGCAACCAGATTCCTGGTCAGTTCCATTAAATTCTCGTGTCTGGCCAGCATCCAGTCGTATACCGGAATAATCTCGGCAGCAGCGGCTGGCGGCAATTCCTTTTCTATTGCCTGCTTCCAGGCAGCCAGGGCGATGGGAAAATAGCTGAGCGAAAATCCATGCTGGTTGTAGGTTCTATAAACCCAGGGTATTACTGAGGCGAGAAGACGGAAAGCGCTAAGATGCAGAACTGTTGTCAGAAACAGAGCATGATTTCGATGGTTGTCCTGCATCAGTTCTATCGCATCTGTGCTGCCGATGATTTCTGCCAGGTCGGGTCGCGTGAGCAGCGACTGGTTGACTCTCTCTGCCAGAAGCCCTTTGCGGGCATCGTATGCCTCTGCGGCGGTTCTTGATATCTTCGCCAGGCAGTCAGTCGTTGCCAGAAATTTTTCCATATATCTCTCCTGCAGGGGTTTTCCGAGTTGCTCTATAGGGGGCTTTCTAAATTATCCGGTCAGTGAAATTTACTGTTCTGTGTCGCCATTATGAATTACATGATATACCTTTCGCGCGAGATCGGCGATAAGAAATGGCTTCTGAATAAAGTGAACGCCGTCTTCAAGAATGCCCTCGGGAGCGATTATATCAGCGGTATAACCCGACATGAACAGAACCTTGATTCCGGGGTGGAGCACTAAAATTTGTTTTGCCAGTTCCGCGCCACTCATTTCCGGCATGATGACGTCTGTCAGTAGAAGGCCGATTGTCTCGCCCTGTTCTTTGGCCAGTCTGAGACCTTCGCCGGGAGTGTGTGCCGCAAGAATTCGGTAATTGAGCTTTTCCAGCATTGTTTGACTCATCTTGAGAAGCGGCAGTTCGTCTTCGACAATTAGAATAGTCTCATTGTTACCAAGCGGAATCGTCAGTGTCGGTTCGGCTTCTGAATTACCTTCACTATTGTTATCGCAAGGCAGGTAAATGTCAAAATTCGAGCCTTTGCCCGGAGTGCTGGTAACTTCGATAAAGCCATGGTTCTGTTGCGTGATACCATATACGGTCGCCAGGCCGAGGCCGGTGCCCAAGCCAGCCGCTTTTGTGGTAAAAAATGGCTCGAAAAGCTTACTCATTGTCTCCTTATCCATACCGCCGCCGTTGTCTTTTACTGAAAGCCTGATAAATGTACCAGGCATGAAGTTTGGTTTTGCGGCGCAGACAGCATCATCTATGGTTTCCAGACTGGTTTTTATGACAATCTCGCCGACATTATTGATTGCGTCGCGCGCGTTTACACACAGGTTTGCCAGTATCTGGTCGATCTGCGACGGATCCATGTTTACCATACAGCTGTATTTGGCCGGCTTCCAGATTAGTTCGATATTTTCGCCGATCAGCCGCCGCAGCATTTTCAACATTCCCTCAACGGTCGCATTCAGGTCGAGAGTTTGCGGTGAAATCGTCTGTCTGCTGGCAAAGGCCAGCAGCTGGCGGGTGATATCACGAGAGCGGCCGGCGGCCTTGAGAATCTCTTCAAGGTATGAGTGAAGTGGGTTGTCCCGGGTAACTTTATCCATGCCCATTTCGGCAAAACCGATAATGACACCCAGCATATTGTTGAAGTCATGTGCCACGCCGCCGGCCAGTCGGCCAACCGATTCAATTTTCTGGGCCTGAATGAACTGTCTGGTTAATCTGACCCGTTCGCTTATGTCGAGAGCTATTTCTATGGCACCGATTATTTTACCATCGGCATTGCGCACCGGCGTAGAGCGAACATCCCAGTGCTGTCGACTGGAATCGTCGTCGCCCGAGCCGCTGATAATTTCTCCCTGGCCCTTTTCGCCGGTTTTAAAAGTTATGCTGCTGGGGCAATTTTTGCATGGTTCATTCAGCCCCCAAGCTTCGTAGCATTTTTTGCCGTTGATTGCTTCGGCAGACTTTCCGGTGACTTCTTCGAGAGCTTTGTTGTGCCAGATAACATTAAATTCTGTATCATGAAACAGGGTCAGCATGGGAGCGTTTTTCAGCAGCTCCTCCTGAAAGCGGATCTGCTCTTTACTTGTTTTCAGCGATTCTTCAGCCTGTTTGCGCTTATTGATATCGCGACCGACTCCGATGATTGCGCTGATTTTGCCGTGCTCATCCAGTATTGCCGTGTCGAGCCAGGCCAGCCACAACCAGCCTCCAGCTGTCATGGCGCGCTGCTCCATATAAGCAGTATGTGGCGGCGTGTTGAGTGCTTGCATGGCTTCAGCTGTTGCAGCCTGGTCATCTTCGTGAACCAGGGGCATGAATTGCTGCCCGAGCAGTTCTTCTTCGGTTTTGCCGAACAGGCGGCAATAGGATGGGCTGGCGAAGAGAAAGCGGCCCGCCGGATCGACCTTTACCACCAAATCGGTCTGGTTCTCAACGATCAGCCGGTATTTTTCTTCGCTTTGGCGTAGTCTGCTTTCAATTTTTTTGCGATAGCTGATGTCCTGAAAGGAGCCTTCAACCTTGATTATCTGGCCGGTTTCGTCGCGAACCGCCTGCCCGGTCGTTCTTACCCAAATCCTCTTTCCATTGCCGGTAAGTATTTCGTGTTCTTCGTCGTATGGTATGCCTTTGTCGGCGCAATCTTTGAAAACCTTTGTAATAACGCCGTGACACTCGGGGGTATAAAAGTTGATAGCCTCTTCTATGGTCGGCGAAAATCCCGCCGGCATCTCATGAATGGCAGCAACTTCTTCTGACCAGGTACATATGTTGGTTGCCAGATCTACGCTCCAGCCGCCAAAGTGCGCTACCCGGCCGGCAGTGTCGAGCAGCGCTTTGTTCGCTCTCAGTGTGTTCTCTGCCCGGATGCGTTCGGTAATGTCCACGCCAAGGCATGTTACATCCATGATTTCACCATTCGCGTTTTTGGTGGCAACGTTCGACCAGCATATGCTAAGCCGGTTCCCGTCGCGCTTAAGAATTTCGTTCTCATGAGTGGAATGGCCAAAAGCATTTTCTTTACTTATACTTGCCAGAAATACATTGCGAATTTCAGCGCGAATCTCTGCCGGGATGAACATCTCGAACCAGTCCATGCCAATTACTTCTTTTCTCGACCAGCCGGTCAAATTAAGAAAGTGCTTGTTGGCAAAGGTTATCTGACCCTGAGGGTCAATGCTTATCCCGATCTGCGGAGTATTGACCAGAATGTTGCGCCACTTTCTTTCGCTTTCCTGCAGCGCAATAGTGCGTTTATAGATGAGGTCTTCGAGGTTCTGCTTTTCGTTGCACAGTGCATCTTCAGCCTGTTTGATACGCAAGGCAACCTTGATCTGGCAAATCAACTCGCCGGGATCTACCGGACTTGCCAGGAGAGAGTTGGCGCCAGCTGCAAGACCTCTGATGCAGGTATCTGTGCCGGTTTTGCCGTCAGTAACCAGAATTACCGGTATATGACTGGTTGCATTGTCACTTCTAAGACTCTGGCAGCAATCAAGACCGTCCATGTCTGGTATGCTCATCCCGAGCATTATCACATCAGGCTGCTCGCATTTTGCTTTTTCAATGCCCTCTGAACCCGATCTGGCGCTGATAACAGTGAATTCCGGCAGCACCGACTTGAATGTCGCTGCAAGTTCTTCCTGGCCGGGGCTCTTGTCGTTTATCAGCAGCGCTTTTGGCATCGGCAAAATCCTCTCTCGTTTTATACAATCATAGCATTGCGAAAATTTAGATACAAGCACATCAAAAATTCTGGTTTTGTAGTTGGCCTGAATGAATAAAGTAGTATAATGAGGGTAGAGTAAAGATAACAAATTGTTGAGGTTTTGATGAAAGATACTGAAGCTGGCAAAATATTGTACCAGGACGAAGCAGCCGAACTGCGTCGGCAGCTTGCTGAGCTGACCGAACGTCTGGCAGCAGCTGAAAGCGCACGATTGCAGGAGAAAGAAAACCTGCTCGAACAGCTTGAACAGTCGCAGAAGGTCGAAGTCGTCGGTCGGCTGGCTGCTGGCGTGGCCAACGATTTCAGCAACATGCTCAGCGTGATTCTCGGGCATGTCGAGATTGCTTTGAGCTGGATCGATTCCACTCATCATCTGTATGAACATCTGCAGGAAATCTACAAGGCGGCCGAACATTCGGTCGATCTTACCAGACAGTTGTTGATCTTTGCCAGAAAACAGGCAAAAACTCGCGTTGTTCTAGATCTCAATGTCGCGATAAGCCAGATGCTCAAGCTTCTTCGTCGGCTTATCGGCATCAATATAGAACTGGTCTGGCGGCCATTTGCCGCTCCCTGCCTGGTGAACGCCGATGTGGTGCAGCTCAATCAGGTGCTGGTAAATCTTTGCGTTAACGCCTGCGAAGCGATAGAAGATGGCGGTGTTGTTACGATCAGCGTAGAACCACTTACTATTAGTACAGAACAGTGTGAAAGTATTGAAAACAGTATACCTGGCGAATATGTCGTTCTTCGGGTTGCCGATACCGGCTGCGGAATGGATGAACAGGCGAGAAACAAGATTTTTGAGCCTTTTCATACGACAAAGGAACATGGCGTTGGTCTCGGGCTTCCAATCTGCCGGGAAATAGTCAGGCAAAATGGTGGATTTATTACAGTTAAAAGCATGCCAGGTCAGGGAAGCGAGATCAGCGTATTCGTGCCTCTCTATTCTGAGGTCAGAGATGGCAAACAATCTGAAAAGGTAATCACTCTGGATGCCCGGAGCAAGCCAGCAGTTCTGCTGGTTGATGATGATGTGGCCATGCTTGGCATGGTTCGTCGCATGCTGCAGAAGATGGGTTTTGAAGTGTTTTCAGTAGAAAGGCCTTCAGAAGCGTTAAACCTCATTAAAACAAACCCGACCAGGTTGGATCTTCTGCTGACCGATCTGGTGATGCCTGAGATGAATGGCAGGTCATTGGCCAAAGAGATCGCTGAATTGCGCCCCGAGATAAAGTGTCTGTTCATGTCGGGCTACGGCGAAAAAATAATAGCAAACCATGGTTTGATGGACAGCAATGTGAATTTTATTGCCAAGCCTTTTACGCGTGACGAATTGCTGGCAGCTGTTTCGAAAGTTATTGGTAATTGTCAGAATCTAACGGGGTCTTAGAGGTCATGCGGTTTTTTAGACCTGGTGCTCATATGGCGATATGCCGGGTGCTCGTCTGCATACTTTTTCTGCTGACCTTTTTAAGCGCAGCAGTCGATGCTCAGCCGGCAAATTCAGGCATATCCACTACCTTTCTGGCAGGTTGCGAGATTGATTATCCTCCTTTCTGCATGGTTCATGCTGACGGTAGGGCTGACGGATTTTCGGTCGAGCTGATGCGGCAGGCATTTGCCCGTATGGGTCACGAAGTTGCTTTTAAAACCGGCACCTGGACTCAGGTTCGCGACTTTATGGAACGTGGCGAAATCCAGGCTCTGCCGCTGGTTGGTCGCACTCCTGAACGCGAAGATCTTTATGATTTTTCGGTGCCATATCTGACCATGTATGGGGCAGTAGTGGTCAGGGCAGATAATACTGATATAAAAGACTTCAGCGATCTGCGCGGTCGTCGCGTCGGAGTGATGCAGGGCGATAATGCCGAAGAGTTTCTACGACGAAGCGAACGTGGTATTGATATATTTACCGAACCGACATTTACAGCCGCCTTTAATAAGCTTGCTGATGGTGATTATGACGCGGTTGTTATTCAACGTCTGGTTGCATTACGCCTGCTTGAAGAGACCGGCATCAAGAACCTTAAGGTCATCAATAAGCCGATTTATGAGTTTCGCCAGGAATTCTGCTTCGCAGTCGGCAAGGGAGACAGTAAAACTCTTGCCATTCTCAATGAGGGCCTGGCTTTGCTCCTGGCCGACGGTACTTTCCGCCACCTTCATGCCAGATGGTTTGCCAGTCTCGAAATTCCTTCTGCCCGCAGAATTATTGTTGGCGGCGATGCTAATTACCCTCCCTATGATTTTGTCGATGAAAATGGTCAGCCGGCCGGGTTAGCGGTCGATGTTACGCGGGCTGTTGCCAGAGCCGCCGGATTAGAGGTCGATACAAGGCTGGGTTATTGGCCAGAAACAATACATGATCTCGAAGCTGGCAAAATAGACGCGGTGATGGGCATGCTTTACTCGCCGGAACGCGATCTAAAATTCGATTTTTCTGCGCCACACATAGTTTGTGAATACGTCATCGCATATCACAGAGGAATCGTTGATCCACCCAGGGATTTAAAAGACATCGAGGGCAGGAAAGTCATTGTCGTTGCCAGTGACATCATGCACGAAATGCTGCTTGCAAGAAAAAATGCCAGTAGTTTGATCGTCGCCGACAATTTTGCCGAGGCCTTTACCTTGCTGCGCCAGGAAGCAGGCGCTGTAGTTCTTACGCCAAGGCTGGCAGCAATGTATTTCTTTGACAAAATGCATATCGATGACATCGAGTTGACAAAGAAGTCAGTCTACACAACTGAATATTGTTTTGCTGTTGCTAACGGGAATAAGGCATTGCTCGCCAAGTTTTCAGAGGGACTCAAAGCTATCGAAGCTTCTGGTGAATACCGCCAGATTCAGGAGAAGTGGCTGGGTGTTTATGGCATACCCGACAAGCAATACTCAGTTATTCTCAGGCATCTGGCAACGGTGACTTTGCCATTGGTTGCCATACTGCTGCTGGTGTTCGCCTGGTCATGGACATTGCGCCGTCAGGTCGCTCGCAAAACCATCGAACTGCAGGAGAGTGAAGCCTGCTTTCGTTCTCTGGTAGAAGGTGCCGCAACTGGCATCTGGGTTCAGCATGAAGACAAAATCATCTATCTGAACGATCAGGCCTGCCGGCTTTTTGGCGCCGGCGATCATTCAGAACTTATGGGGCGGCGTATTTTTGACAATCTTTCTGATTCGTCGCGCGAAGAATTTGCTGCGGGCATCGCTTCGCTAACTGCTGACAGAAAGGCGCCGGCGGCGATAGAATTTGCACTTTTACGCCTTGACGGGAGCATTGTTCCGGTCGAGGCCACGCTGGCGCCGATAAAATACCTTGGCAAAAATTGCGTGCTGGTTTTTGTCAATGACATTTCCAGACGCAAAGAAGCAGAAGCAGAGATTGACCGTCTGACTGCCGCAGTTGAGCAGGTCGGCGAAGTTATTATAATTACCGATACCAACGCCATAATACAATATGCCAATCCGGCACTGGAAATCATGACAGGTTACAGCCGTGCCGAAGTGATTGGGCAGAAGACCAGCATTTTCAAAAGTGGCCAGCATAACCAGAAATACTACGAAGATCTATGGAGAACGATAAGCAGCGGGCAGACCTGGACAGGCCAGATGGTTAATCGCTGCAAAAATGGTGTTCTGATCGTTGAAGAAGCCACTATTTCACCGGTATTTGAGGGCGATCGGATTATCAGCTACGTAGCAGTCAAGCATGATGTCACCGAAACAATGAGTTTGAACGAGCAGCTGCAGCAGGCGAGAAAAATGGAAGCCATCGGCCAACTGGCCGGCGGCGTTGCTCACGACTATAACAACATGGTTGGAGTCATTCTAGGTTATGCAGAGATGGCTAAGGATGAAGTACCGAAAGATATGCCGCTTCTTCAGGAATATCTTGCTGAAATTTATAAGGCTGCCCGGCGTTCTGCCGAAATAACCAGTCAGCTTCTGGCTTTTGCCAGAAAGCAGACGATTGCGCCCATAGTTCTCGACCTCAACGATACTGTCAGTGGCATGCTCAAAATGCTGAGCCGCCTGCTCGGCGAATCGATAGAAGTGTCGTGGGTGCCTGGCCCGGGGTTACTCAAGGTTAAAATGGACCCGACCCAGATCAACCAGATTCTTGCCAATCTTTGCGTTAATGCCCGTGATGCTGTTGGCGGCGGTGGAAAAATCGCGATTGAAACTGCCGAAGTTTCTTTTGACGAGGCTTTTTGCGAAACGCATTCAGGCTTTCGTCCAGGCGATTATGTTTTGCTGGCGGTAAGTGACAACGGCTGTGGCATTGCCAAAGATCTACTGGACAAGATTTTTGAACCATTTTTTACCACCAAGAAAGTGGGAAAGGGAACCGGTCTCGGTCTGGCTACTGTCTTTGGCATAGTCAAGCAGAACGATGGTTTTATCAATGTCTACAGTGAACCGGGGAAGGGGACAACTTTTAAAATCTATATTCCGCGTGACAACTCTGAGTCGGTTGCGACTTTGAAGCCCAGATCGGCAGAGCGCCCGGGCGGCCTTGGCGAAAAGCTTCTGGTCGTAGAAGACGATCCGGCGATACGGCGTCTGGTCAGCCAGGTTCTTACCAAGGCAGGCTACCAGGTCATGCTGGCGTGTGCGGTTTATGACGCAATCAATTTTGCTGACGATCAGCAGCAGAAGATAGATCTTCTGATAACCGACGTGATTATGCCGGTAATGAACGGAAGCGAATTATATGAAAGGCTCAGGCTCGCGCGGCCAGATCTTCGCTGCCTTTACATGTCGGGATACACTGCAAACGTGATCGCACAACATGGCGTACTCAAAGGCGGCATAAATTTTCTGGCCAAACCCTTTTCTAATACCGAACTGCTTGCCGCCGTCCGCGAAGCGCTCAGCTAGTGCTTTGTCACATATGACTTCAAGGATTCGATACTTGGTATGCCGCTTATGCGGGCTCTCGGCGGAATCTCATTCGCTACAACTCTCACCAGGCGTAAGCATTATTGGATAGCGATAGCTCTGCGTCAAAGCTGCCTGGCTCGAAGTTTTCGCTCATGAGAAACCCGCCTGCGCCCTTACTGTGTCTGCTAAATCTGTTTTGTAGTCAGCTTGATTTTACTATGCAATTCAAATGTGACAGGGCAATAAAAGGTCAGGATTTTCTGGAGGAGAGGATCTGGTTTACTTTCTGTGAAAGTTCAACGATCGAAAAGGGTTTCTGCAAGAAGGTCTGCTCGTAATCAAACAGGTTCTGGTTGTCGATCTGACTGGCAGTATAGCCAGAAATGAACAGAGCGGCAATACCGGGCTGACATGCTTTAAGGCGCAATGCCAGTTCATATCCGTTCATTGCGGGCATGGCTACATCGGTAATCAGCAGTTGTATGCTTCCCTGGCGGTTTTCAGCAATTTCAACTGCCTCTCGTGATGTGCCGGCGGTTATAACTCTGTAGCCAAGTTTCTCGAGCATGATTCTTGTTGCCTGCAGAAGCGCCGGTTCGTCTTCGACCAGCAACACAAGCTCATTGTTGCCCTTTATCAGGGAATCAGGCAATTCAGGTTTCGACAGGCTATCTTCGCTGGCATGCGGCAGAAAAATTCTGACACTGGTTCCATACCCGGGCTCGCTTTTGATATCGATGAAACCATTGTTCTGCTTAACCATACCGTAGATTGTCGGCAGACCCATGCCTCTACCACTGCCCTGGCCGATTGTAAAAAAGGGTTCAAAAATATTATCAAGCGCGTCGCGGTCGATGCCGCGGCCATCGTCACTTATGGCCAGCATGGCATATTCGCCGGGCAGCCAACCCTTGTTGTCGCGGCAATAAGCATCGTCAAGTGTATAATTGGCAGTTTCGATGATAATTTTGCCATTACCGGCAATTGCATCACGTGAATTCATGCAGAGGTTTGTGAGTATCTCGTCAAGCTGTGCCGGATCGAGCCTGGTATGCCAGAGTTTACTGTCCGGGAGCCATCTAAGCTCGATGTTTTCTCCGACCAGTCGGCGCAACATGCTCAGCATGCCTTCGACAAGCTGATTTAGATTGACTACAACTGGCTTTATATATTGTTTGCGGGCAAAAGACAAAAGTTTTCTGGTGATATCACGCGATTTCATGCCGGCGGTCAGTATCTCATGCAGTGCCGCTGACAGCTCATTGTCACCTTTTGCCATATCTATCGCCATGTCACTGTAGCCAATGATTACTCCGAGCATATTGTTGAAGTCGTGCGCGATACCGCCGGCCAGTCGACCGACAGAATCCATTTTATGGGCCATGCGCAACTGTTTTTCAAGTTTGCAACGGTCGGTTATGTCAGTGAGCAGAACAAAATTCAGCTCACCACTCGAGGAAACACGAAAGTCTATCTGGCGTTCGCTGCCATCTTTGCATTTTACCAGTGCTTCGTAAGTGACGACGTGGTTCTTGTTCTGTCTGGCTTCCTGAACAAGTTCTATCCAGTCTGTTCGTATTTTTTTTCTTGTTGCCGGGTCAGGGTAGGCAAGTGCCCACCATTCCTTTTCTGATGGTATTTCAGCGATGGTATAGCCAAACAGGTCGGTAAATCTCCGGTTGATGTACAATATATTCTCGTTGATATCTGAGATGACAACACCTGCAGGCGCAAGTTCGGCAAGCAGGCGAAACTTCTCTTCGCTGGCGGCAAGTTCTTCCTGGGCTTTGCGGTTTTCTTCTTCGGCTTGCCTGCGGCTGGTAATATCTAGAATAATGCCGTCGAGAACCTCTTTGCTGTCTTCGCTAACAGCGGCGCGACCCTTTTCCCAGACCCAGCGCAACTGGCCGTCTTTTCTGAAAATGCGGTATTCCATAATAAAAGGCTGCTGGTTTTGCATGGCCAGCTGAATTGTTTGCCATACTGTCTGGCGATCGTCGTGATGGATCAGGTCGCCATATGCGACTCGACTTTCTCCGGTGAGCTCGCTTGCGGCGTAGCCAGTCAGGTCGTAACAGCCATCGCTGACAAAATTCATCGGAAAGTCGGGAGTATTGAGGCAGCGGTAGACCATGCCCGGCAGGTTGGCGAGCAGGTTGGCATAAGCCTGTTCACGTTCGGCGGAACCGTTGAAAAACTTCTGGGTCATCCAATAATCTCCGGAATGCCACGTCGCAATGACTGCTGCAGTCTAGTGACTAGCTTAGGCCGCAAAAACGACAAAGTCAATCTGGCTGCGTAAAATAACTGCAAAAATTGTGGCAGTTTCTGTGCTGTGGTATCATGAACGAAGAGACAAATTTGTCAGCATGAGACTGTTTGGGCAATCATGACAGACTCTATGCGATAAACTGCGGAGAGGAGTGGCAATTGGAGGATACCTCAGTCAGAAAGACAGTGTTGCTGGTAGATGATATTGCTGACAACCTTCAATTACTGCGGCGAATACTGGCCCCGCATTACCGCGTAAAAATTGCAACGTCCGGCGAGAAAGCAATTGCTCTGGCCGATTGCGCTGAGGCACCCGATTTGATTCTGCTTGACGTGATGATGCCAGAGATGGATGGTTACGAGGTTTGCGCTGAGTTGAAAAGACGGGCCCGCACCAGAAACATTCCGGTCATTTTTGTGACCGCCCTGGAAGACGCTGCCGACGAGGAAAAAGGCTTTGCCGCCGGTGCGGTAGATTATATAACCAAGCCGGTCAATCCTGCGATCGTTCTGGCACGGGTGGCGACACATATGGCTTTGTGGCAGGCTCTCGCCGATCTTGAAAAGCAGAACAGCATTCTCAGCGAAAATGTCAGGCTGCGCGAGCAGGTTGAGCGGATAATGCGACATGATCTGAAAACGCCGCTGACCGCTTTTATCGGTATTCCGGCGCTTCTTAAAAATCGTCGGGATCTGCCGGCCGATGTCGTCGAAAGCGTCTGTATGCTCGAAAAGTCGGGCGTCAAAATGCTCAACATGATCAACAGTTCCATGGATCTCTACAAGATCGAAACCGGTATTTACAAGATCAGACCAGTACCGGTAGAAATGATCAGAATCGTCAGACAGATAGAGTTCGAGCTTTCAGAGCTGATCAATGCCCGGGGTCTTCGTGTCAAAATCTGCATCAACGGTGAGGAAGCAGTTATTGGCAGCAGGTTTGCCATCAATGGCGAAGAGACTCTCTGCTATTCGATGCTGGCCAATTTCCTGAAAAATGCTTTTGAAGCATCGCCGGAAAATGGCCTGATAAGTGTGACTTTTTACGACAAGCCACAAACCAGCATCAGGGTAAACAACTCTGGCGAAATTCCAGAAGCCATTCGCGACAAGTTTCTGCACAAATTCGTTTCGCACGGAAAGGTCGGCGGTACCGGACTGGGCGGTTATTCTGCCAGCCTTATGGCTCGGGCAATGGGTGGCAATGTCAGCTTTACTTCTGACGAAAGCAGCGGAACCACCATCATTATTGACTTTTCTGATAATTCATCTTCGCCGATGACCGAGAGAAGAGTTGGCGAGATAAGGGCGCTGGTCGTCGATGACAATGAGATGTTGTTGTTTACGGTTCACGAAATTCTGCGCAGCATCGGTCTGCACAAGGTAGAGGCACTGACCGGCGCCGGTTCTGCCATATCGTTTTTGAATAGTGGAAACCCGCTGCAATTGATAATAATCGACTGGAAACCAGATGACGCAGAATACCTGGAATTGTTCAGGCAAATCCAGGCAGCTCCTTCCTTAAAAAAAATTCCTGTCGTGGTGATTGGCTCGCTGCCGATTGCTGACGCATTAAGGCCGGCAGTGGTTGATGGTTCGGTCGAATTTGTTGGCAAACCCTTTTCGCCGGATGTTTTGCTTAAAATTGTTGAAGGATTGATGAATCGCATGTTAGAACTTTGTTTGAAGAGGTGAAATAATGGAGCCGCAGACCCGCAAAATGAAAGTTCTCATCGTTGAAGATGATGAAGCGTCACGCCAGTTCATGACGACTCTGGTGGGCGACGAGGGATATGAAGTTGCTGCTGCTGGAAACGGGGCTGAAGGCCTGAAAAGCTTCGAGACTTTTCAGCCGGATCTGGTTTTTTCAGATATTTCGATGCCGGTAATGGATGGGCTCGAGATGCTGGAGAAAATCAGAAAGCAGTCTTACGATGCTGTTGTGGTGATGACAACGGCTTTTGGCACCGCTGAATTTACATTAAAAGCTCTGCGTTTGCGCGCCAATGATTTTCTGGTAAAACCCTTGCTGCCCCAGGATGTTTTAGCGATTCTCAAAAAGTATCAGGATTATTTGCCACCCGCTCGGTGGAGCGCGAAGTATTTGGCATGATTTTGCACCGGGAGCTGACTTTGCAGCTGCGTAACCAGCCTGCAATCGTCAGTCGTGTCGTCGATCGGCTCATGCAGGAAACCGAGTGTCGTATTCCGGCAAAAGACCGGTTAAGCGTTCATCTCGGCCTTCTTGAAATTATCATGAACGCAATCGAGCATGGCAATCTGGGTATTGCTTACCATGAAAAGAGCGAAGCGCTCGAGGGCAGTTCGGCTGACTGGGGTAATTTGTTGAAGCAACGGATGTCTGAGTCGCCATACCGTGATCGCAGTGTGTTGATACAGTTTCAGATGGATTCAGAGTGTTGCGAATGGACGATAACTGACGATGGCGAGGGGTTTGACTGGCATAATGTTCCCGACCCGAACGATCCCGAGAATCTTCTTGCTGCGAACGGTCGCGGTATAATGCTGGCAAGGCTGAGCTTCGACGATCTCGATTATCTTGGCCGCGGCAATCAGGTGGTTTTACGCAAGAATCTGCCGCCCCTGCCGCGGCAGGACTAGAATTTTGCCATACATGAGTTAAATAATTAAATCTGAGAGAGTCCGCTTATGCCGGGCTCTCGGCAGGAGCCCAACGCTACAACTCTCACCAGACGAGAGAATTATTGGCTAGCTATGGCTTTGCGTCAACGCTGCCTGGCTCGGCCGAACTGCTCTATCCTGCGCAGTTCGACATAAGCACCTCCCTGTGCAAAAAGTTTACGCTTTTGGGATGCCTGCCTGCGCCCTTGTATGATTTTTTACTAAATGTGACAGAGGACTAGATTTTTATTTTTTTGTTGTTGGCGGATGACAGAAGATGGTTGAGTGCGGCATCGAAGTCAAAGCGGCTGAGTGAGTCGCGCAGTAGCTTGACAGCGGTTTCTCCCAGCAGATTTTTAAGTGCTGCTTCGTTGATGTCGAGGTAATCCTCGGCTTCACCGTCACTTTGTGAGAGCAGATAGTGAAGCTGCTTCAGCACTCTGGCGGCAGAATTTGAGTCTACGCTGGTGGTCGTTTTCTGACTGGCAGGCTTTTGCTCGGGCTGCTTTTCGGTTTTTTCCGGGCTGATTTTGATTGCGTTGCAAATCTCAGCGACTGTTCTGGCGAAAACAGCTTCACAATCCTGCAGGACGTCTGCAATTCCTGCAGAATCAGTGCCGGCTTTAATTCTTTTTTCGACTTCAGCTGCAATCTTCTGCAGTGCCAGGGCGCCGATGTTGCCCGCGAGTCCCTTGAGAGTGTGGATTGTGCCGTGTGCGCCTTTGCTGTCGCCGGCCGCCAGCAGTTTGCGTATTTTGTCAACGGCTCCGGTCTGTCCCTCACAAAACTTCTGCATGAGACTGGCATAAAGCTGCTGGTTGCCAGCAACCCGGCGCAAACCTGCTTTGCTGTCAAGATAGACTGTCTTTTTCTCGCTTTCCTTTTTGTCTTTGGGGATCCAGTTGCAGAGAAGATTAAAGAGCAGTTGTGGCTCGATAGGTTTGCTGATATGGCCGTTCATGCCTTCTTCGAAGCACTGTTGTTTTTCATCTTCCATGGCGTGGGCGGTCAGCGCAATGATAGGCAGTTTCTTGAAACGCGTGTCTTTTCTGAGTTCTATCGTAGCCTGGTGTCCGTCCATCACCGGCATTTGTATATCCATCAGCACCAGGTCGTATGGCAGTGGATCAGGAGCGGATCTGAGCAGCTCAAGTGCTATTTTGCCGTTGTCGGCGATGGTGACGCTAATGCCGACAGACTGCAGCAGTTCTCTGGCAATCTGCTGATTGAGGTCGTTGTCTTCGACAAGCAATACACGCAGGCCACGCAGCTTTCTGGCTATGTCGCCGTTATATGCTTCTGTAACAACATCGGTTGCGGGTGAAGTGAAAGTCTTTGCCAGTGCGGCCCACAGGTTGGATGGCGTTACCGGTTTGGGAAGAAAGGCTTTGACTCCGGCTATCTCTGCCTGATCGCGAACGTCTTCGAATTCAAAAGCCGTCACCATTATTATTGCCGGCCGGCCTACCCCGGCCGGTAAATTTTCGATCTGGCGGATAATTTCGATACCGTCCATTTCCGGCAAACGCCAGTCCATGAACGCAACCGCGAACGGATCTTCGGGGTCTGCTTTCTTCAATGCTGCGATTGCTTCTGTGCCGGAGGTGCACATTTCCACCCGCATTCCGACAGCTTCGAGCTGTTCTCCAAGAATCTGCTGGTCTACCGGACTGTCATCGACCACCAGTACACGCATTCCTTCGATTGAGATTTTTATCGGCTGCTGGCTGGTGGAGGCAAGCTGACACCATACTTCAAAGCTGAAACTGCTGCCTCGTCCCGGTTCTGTTTTTGCCTGAATATTGCCGCCAAGCATTTCAACCAGTCGTTTGGCGAGCGCAAGACCTATGCCTGTGCCCGAAAATTGTCGGGTTGATGATTCATCAGCCTGTTTGAAAGGCTGGAAAAGCTGGTTCAGCTGTGTCTGGTTCATGCCGATTCCAGTGTCACGAACTTCGAAACGTATATTGATCTTGTCTTCAATGCGTTCACGAACTTCGGTTCGTAGTCTGATCTGACCCTTTTCCGTGAACTTGACAGCATTGGTCAGTAATTGATGCAGAATCTGGCCGATTCTGGCCTGGTCGCCATAAAGCGTTGCGGGCAGTTCGTCATCGATCTCGGTGATGAATTCGAGTCCCTTTTTTCTGGCTTTGGCTGCAAGCTCGATCGTATTTTTGTTCAGCAGTTCATCCATATGAAATACCGAATTTCTTACTTTCATGTTGCCGTCTTCAAGTTTTGAGAAATCGAGGATGTTGTTGATAATTTCAAGCAGCGAAAAGCCGGCCTGCTGGATTTTCTCAATGTAGTCCTTTTGCTTTTCGTTCAGATCGGTTTTCAGGCAGAGGTGTGACATGCCGATGACAGCATTCATCGGGGTGCGAATCTCGTGTGACATATTGGCGAGAAAGATGCCTTTGACTCTGGTGGCTTCTTCGAGCTTTTGTAGCGTTGTTTCAAGTTGGCACGTTTTGTCTGCCAGTTCGGAGTTTACCTGTATCAGGGTGTCGTGCTGTCGCTGCATCTCCTGCTGATCTGCAAATATCTGCTCTGATTGTTTTGACAGCTCGATTGCCTGCCGCTGGCTTTCCTGCAGAAGAAGTCTGGTGCGCTGGTTACGCTCGAGAACCTGCAGGCTGAGCCCCAGTATCGGCAGGAGTTCTCTGAGCAGTTCTTCGTGACTGGTTTTGATGTTTGTCATGAGTGCTAATTCAATTACTGCCAGCACTTCTTCTGATGAGGAGAGAATGGGGGCTATTACCAGTTGTCCCGGCTTGCCTTCGACTACGCCGCTCCTGATTGAAATGTAATCTGGCGGCAGGTCGCAAACTACCTTGATGGTTTTATCGGCTGCACTTTGCCCGACAAGGCCTTCACCAACACGAAAACTTGCCGGGTGCGCCGGGTTGCTGATAAATCCATAACTTCCGCTCAGTTTGTAGGCATTATCAAGAGTGTCGAATATGAAAAATGCAGCAATTTGAGCTTCTATAGCCGGCGTCAGTTTTTTCAGTAATTTTTCGGCGAATTCGTCGATCTGCTCGACGTTCTGTATTTCCTGCGTGATTTCCTGGAGCTGAGCTTTGATCCAGGATGAGCGTTGCTGTTCGCTGGCGGTTTGCTGCAGTGTCTTTATCGAGCTTGCCATGTTGCCAAGCTCATCATGGCGATGCTGCTCTGGTATTCTTATGTTCAAATCCCATGCGGCCAGACGGGAAATTGTATTAGTAAGATTAAGAATGGGAACGAACATTTCAAATCGCATGAATCTGGCTATAAATACTGTCGAGATGCTGACAATGACTATGGCTATCCACAGCACGATTTTGCCCTGTTCATAGACCGTGCTGGTGTTTGTGAAAGCATTTCTGGAAAGGTGCTCATTTATCAGGCGAAGTTTTCTCGATGAATCCAGAACCTTTTGAAATGTCGTGTCGATGTTGGATTTGATATAGTTCTGAACACTTGTAAAATCGCTTCTTATTGCCATTTCGACTGCGACATCGGCATCGAGAAAAAATGCCTCAGAATCTGTCTGGAAAGTCTCAAAAGCATAGGTTAATTCTGTGGCAACAATAGCGCTTTCATATTGTCTGCAGGCCGTTGCAAAATTGGCGCGACACTCTTCGAGCATCTTTTCTATCCTGATCAGGTCTTCTGTCGAGTCACTCAAAGCGAGTCGGGCCAGTATATATCTTGCGTTGACAATCTCTTTGGTAATATTCTCGAGTCTGGAATTGGTGGTTATTTCTTTGTAGAGGTTGCCGGTTATGGCTTCGAGCTGGTATAAAAGCCTGAGAGAAAATATTCCCAGGCCACAGAACAGTATGAAAAGGAAGATGAATGGAATATAAAGCTTCCACATCAGTGAGAGTCCGGGCAATCTATTCTTGCTCATGATCGGCGTTCTCCGATTTGTTCAGGTTTGTCTTGCGATTGTTATGAATCTGTTAACAGATTGAGAGCGTCTTCAAATTCGTAATTGCGTATCATTTCTTCAAGCTGGTCAAACTTTTCCGGCAGGCCAGATTGCAGAACTTCTCGATTTTGTTCGAGCATTACGACGGCTTCAGAGTCGGATTCGAGCAACAGCTGTCTTAGCATTTCGACGGCAGAACTCAATTCAGTCTGGTCAGGTTCTGGCGATTTCTCTGTAATGATCTGGTCGCTGATCTGAGTCAGAACCTTTTCAATTTCCTTGTGAACTCGCATGGCTTCATGTGAGGTTTCTTCGATCAGGCCGGTAAGTATGTCGGGACTGGCGCCAGATTTGCACGCCTGCTCGAGTCTGGCGGCAACTGCCTGGAGACTTGTCGCGCCAATGTTGCCGGCACTGCTTTTGAGCGAGTGCGCATAACGGGTCGTGGCTGTGCGGTCTTCATCGGTCAGGCAGGCCATGAACTGTTCGCGAAAATTGCTGTAGTTATTATAAAACCCGACCAGCATTTTCTGGTAAAGCGCGGTATTGTTGAGAAGATTGCTCAGGGCGCGTTGCGTGTCGATACCGGCAAGCTCAGGGAAAATCATGCCGGTGGTTACAGGTGGCAGTAGTGTTTTTGGCGCTTGTGTTTCTCGTGCTCGCGACTTGATCCATTGGCCCAGGATGGCGAACATGTTGCTGACGTTCAAAGGCTTGGCAATATGGTCGTTCATGCCTGAATCAATAGCTTTTTCACGGTCTCCGGTCATGACATCGGCTGTCATGGCAATTATGGGAATGTTTACCAGTTCTGGCATCTGTCTGATACGACTGCTGGCCGTGTAACCATCCATGACCGGCATCTGGCAATCCATCAAGATTCCGTCGAAGTCTTTATCGCCTGCAAGTATGTCGAGAGACTCCTGCCCGTTTCTGGCGAGAACGACCGTTATGCCGGCCCGTTCCAGCAGTTCTATGGCCAGCTCCTGGTTCAATGCATTGTCTTCGACCAGCAACAGTCTTGCACCGGCAAGGGCTAGTGACTGCGCCATATTTGCTGGTGCTGGTACGATTGACGCCGGTGTTCTGAGCAGACCAAGAACTTCGCAAGTGGTTGCGTGAAGTTTTTCCTGAAATACCGGGCGCCCCAGCACCCTGATCGAATTTATATCAAGCTGTTCGATTGAAAAAAGAACCTTTGCCAGCTGATGGGCACTGGTGACAAGAATCATCGGGATGTCGGGAAATGAGGAATTTCTTATTTTCAGGGCGCAGTCAACACTGTTCGTTCCAGTTGCGTCTGAGCTGGCAATTAACAAATCCGGCAATTTATCGAATTCATGTAACTCTTCAAGTCTTTTTAGCATATTGTTACAGTCTGAATGTGATTCGACCTGCATCCCTGATGTTTCCAGGCAGTGTCTTAAAATATTGCATTCGGTAGTATTTCTGGCCAGCAGTATGGCTCTTTTTTCGCCCAGGCGCGGCTGGCAGGCCTGGCGGTGCAGCAGTTGCCGCTTAATGCCAAATCTGGCGGTAAAATGAAAGGTTGTGCCCTGGCCTGGCTGGCTTTCGAACCAGATTTTGCCATTCATCCCTTCGACAAGGCTTCGTGAAATCACAAGACCGAGGCCGGTGCCGCCTGATTGTCTGTTCGCCGAACCATCGACCTGTGAGAAAGGCAGAAAGAGCTTGCTTTGTTGGGTCGTATCTATGCCAGAGCCGGTGTCTTTGACCTGGAAATGGAGCTCTGTATATGTCGGGCCTGCATTGATCTGTTCAATGGCGACAACAATTTCTCCTGAATCGGTGAATTTTACAGCGTTGCTTCCGAGGTTGGTAATGATCTGATTGAGTCGTAGAGGATCACCAAGCAACGTTGCCGGAATATCACGGGCGATGTCGAATAGCAGGTCGAGCCCCTTTTCTTCGGCTTTCAGACTGATCATAACCGCAAAGTTGTTAAGGACGTCTTCAAGGCGAAATTCGCTTTGATCGATGCTCATTTTGCCGGCTTCGATTTTAGAAAAGTCGAGAATGTCGTTTATGATGCCGAGAAGACTCTGGGCGGCAATGTTCACTTTTTCGATGTAATTAAGCTGTTGCGGAGTGAGTTCTGTCTGCAGGGCCAGTTGGGTCATGCCAATGATCGCATTCATCGGCGTTCTGATTTCATGTGACATGTTGGCAAGAAAGCTCGATTTTGCCACGGTTGCGTCTTCGGCGGTCGCTTTTGCTTTTGCCAGCTTTTCTTCGTTGTTCTTTTGTTCATCGATGTCGATATGAAAGCCGATCATACGGGTTCCCTTGCCGGCCGCATTGCGTTTTACGCACTTTCCGATGGCCAGGATCCATTTCCATCTGCCTGATTTGGTCTTGAGGCGGAATTCGGCCCGATAAGTAGGACTTATGCCGTCAAGGTGATCCTGAACGTCCTGCCAGATTCTTGCCAGATCTTCTGGATGCAGTAATGCCTGCCAGCGCTCGAACCCTTGTGGATAAAGTGAGTCGAGCTCTGCGGCAGAGTAACCGAGCATTTCAGCCCAGATTTCACTGGTATTAAGCGCCCCGGTTTCTGGTTGCCAGTCCCAGAGACCGAGCCATGCCCCCCTTATTGCGATGTCGAGGTGTTGCTGGCTTTCCTTGAGCGCCTGTTCGGCTTCTACCTGACTGGTTATATCCTGGATGACACCGTACATCTCAAGAGGTTGCTGGTTCTCGTCTCTCATCAGATCGGCAGTGGCATGTATCCAGACAACCCTGCCATCGACAGGGCGGCGATAGGGATACACTTCGTCAAACTTTTGACTGCGACCTTCAATCAAGTCGATAAAGCTCTGATATACTTTTTTTACAATATCCGGGTCAGCTGCTTTTACATTGGGCAGCCACTCGTTCACTATGTGATAGCGCCAGTCTGGTTTTGGGAAGTCACCAAATAGCATGGCAGTTCGCGGACTTGAGATGTAATATTCAGAATCGTCGAAACGAATAGACCAGTAACCGGCTTTGGCCAGTTCGAATGCTTTTTCTGTGAGTGTGCTGGCTGTTTTTAATTCTTCTCCAAACTTTTTTTCGGTATGCATCTGTTTAAGCTGAAGGTTCTGGTAGGCAGTTCTGGTGAGCAATTGTGTCATCTCAGCCATGACCCTGGCAACATTTGTCAGCATTTCCCTGGTCATTACCGGAGTCGAAGCGATACATCTTCTGTAATCTTCAATGTTAGCGCCAATTTTCACAGCATAGCTCAACAACTCTTCGTCGGTGGTTTCAGGTGTTCTGATCTGGCCGGCCTGCCATATTGCCAGCAGACGATTGCCGACTGTTATGCCGGTGCAGATGTCCCATTTGCCACAAATCTCACATCTGACGGCAGACTTATCGGGGTCACAGCAATTGCCGGGAGGGTTGAGCATCTGGCAGTTTTTGCGGCCGATATCGGTTTTGTGAATGACATCATGGCAGAGTTCGGTGTAGCGGCTTGGTCTGGTTAACGGAGTGCCGTCAGGAAGGGTTATGATCGAAGCTATACCGAAGGCATCGGCAAAAGCATCCTGCAGTTTCTGCATTTCTTCGATGCAAAACAGGTCACTGAATTCAATATTTGCAGTATCGACAACATCTGAATGGTCTGATGTCAGGTTTTGCACTGTCTGTTTGTCTTTCATGTTGTTGTGTGCCTGTTTTTCGAAGTCAGCTCATAATCTTCAGAAACGCCGTTCATTCCAGGCGTAGCTGGTTGTTATCCATTACCAGTTCATAGAGATCTGTATCGCTCGAGTAAGTGCCTGTTTGTGGTGTGAAGCGAGTAAAGGCATAATGATCTTTTACCTGCAGCATAGTTGCTTCGGTTACCAGAAGTCTCATGGCAGGAGCCAGGTTCTTGGTCTGGCTGGCGATTCTTACAGCATCGCCAAAAATGTCGTAGTGGAAATGTTTGCGGCCGATAATGCAGCCGATGACACTGCCGGTATGTATGCCGATGCGAACCTTCCAGTCCTTTTGTGCGCATAGTGAACTCATTGCGAAAAAGTTAATGAAGTCAATCGCTACCTGAGTCATGATGCGGGCATGGTTTATATTGGGAACCGGCATGCCACAGGCGGCGACATAGGTATAGCTCGATGATTTGATGCGCTCAGCGCCATGTCGAGTAGCCAGGCCATCAAGAACTGTAAACATGTCAGTTATGTCATTGGCGATCTGTTCTGCCGAATATTGTTCGGCATAAGGGCATAGTATCTCGGCAAACATCACTGTGGTCGGAGTGAAAAGTTCAGGTTCGCTGAAGCCGTTAAACTTAATGTCCTGTACAATTCTTCGCGGAAAAATGTTTCCGAGCAGCTGATCCACCTTTTTTTTCTCTTTTTGCAGATTAAGTTGAGTGACTACGCGCGATCTGATGATGGCCGGGTGAAAAGGCTTGGAAATGTAGTCGGTGGCTCCGAGTTCGAGCCCTTCGCTTTCGTTTATGGCGTCATTGTTGCCGGTAACGAATATTATAGGTATCTGCAGTGTATCAGCATCTGTTTTGAGAATCCGGCATACCTCGAAACCACTCATTTCGGGCATCATAATATCGAGTAGTATCAGGTCTGGATGCGGATGTCGTCGCGCAATTTCGATCGCTTTACTGCCCCTGGTTGCTGCTTTGATCTGGTAATCCCGGCCGAGAATGTTGCGAATAATCTCGATGTTTTCGGGGATGTCATCGACAGTGAGAATGCACTGCTTCTCGTCACCCCAGAACGAGAATGGTTGAGCAGTCATGGGCAATGTTTTGTCATGTTCTTTTTCAGTCATTTCCGGCTCCGGTTTCTGAAAAAAGCGCCTGCTGCGTCTCTATATCCCAGGTTTTATCTGTTCTCAGCATTTTTGTCGCTTTAAATCTTGCGAGAGCTGATCCCGCTACACTGTTCCATTTAATGAGATCGGTCGGGCCGTTGTAATAACCCTTCTTTTCCAGCTGCACCAGGACTTTGTTGAGATCTGCAGGGTCGTGCAGATTAAGCAGTCCTTCGACTCTGGCCGGGCGTAAGTTTTCCGCCCTGTTTTTGTCGTTTTCATCATCATTTTTCCAGCCATCAGCTTCGAGACTTTTCAAGATCACCTTGAGCTGATCTTCGGCATCTCCTTTGAGCAGTTCAGAGAATGACTCCGCTTCGTTTTCTGCTTTCTCGAGGTTATCGCGGTCAAGCTCCGCATTTTCAGCGCGACTTCGCCATTCTTCCCAGAGTTTGCGCAGTGCTTCTTCCTCGTTCGGCATTAAGTCAACGCCTTCCAGATGCTCGAGGCGATGCTTCTGGAAGATTACGTAGCGGGATTCAGCCAGAGTCAGTTTTCTGCCATGCGGTTGCAGTGGCGGTTTGTTTTCATCAAGGCCGGCACGGTTGAATACCTGCAGGCTCATACTGGCCGGTTCATCAGCCGGAATTCTGTCGCCGGTTGCCGTGCTGGTCGGTGTCAGCCGACTCATCGGCGTCGTTGGCGTCATCGGTTTCGGCGGCGTCTTTGCCCAGCGTTTTTCAGGCTTTTCAGGGATGAACATGTCAAAAAGGCGACTGGTCGCAAAAATGCCGAGGATCAGAGCGATTATCAGCAGCAGGCAACCCCATGGCATATGTTTTTCTGTTTTTACGGCTTTTGCCCGCAGCATGACCAGGTTGCTTTTCTCGTGGCCGGCGCTGACCATTGGCATAAGCCGATCGATGTACATTACCATTGTTGCGGTGTCGCCGGTCATGACTGCCTTGTCGATGCGGTTCCAGTAATAGTTGCGTTTGAAGAATACCATGCTTTCATCGAGTTCTTGAGCCAGCAGGCCGGAGGGGCTGACGTTTTTGAGCGAGAGCAGACTGCGCAATATGCCATAGGCCTGATTGTAGGCCTGGTTCGCATTGTTCAGCTGCCAGGCTAACTGGTGCATCAGTATCCAGGGAACATCATTGTGATCGCTCTCTGCCAACTCGCCAGCTACGCTGACAAAAGCGGCAAAAAATTTGCCGGCGAGGCCGCTGCAGTCTTCCCTGAACTGGCGCATTTCGATTTCCCGGGTAAAGGTCGGCAGATCGGCAAGCGCCATGCGGTAGCAGTCTTCGAACTGGCGCATGCTCTCGTACTTAACGAGCTTGAACAGTTCGAAATTTATGCCGGCTACCTTGGATTGAACAGGCGACTGGGCGAAGTGCCGTTCCGGGAACGTCAGCAGGATTATGCGAAATACCTTGTCGGACTGGTGCTTCAAATCTTTCTGGTCAAGAAAGGTCATGAGTTTGTAGAGATCTTCGGCCAGTCGTGCTTCGTCCTGGTTCTTTTCGGGATAGGACTCTTCATCCCAGTTGGCGAGGTTCTCTGCCAGCATGGTGTAGCTGTGGTCGTCAGTCGACACCGCATATATTGCCATGATTGCGGCGTCTATTTTTTCTATATACAAACTGTCAGCCCGCATTTTCAAAAGCCTCTTGCTCTGGTGGACTAAAATTTCTTCTGTACAATTCTAGCACATCTCTATGAGATGCGCGCAATTGCTACAAGTGTTTGTATAGTTATAGCTTGTAAAGATTCGGTCATAGGTGGGATTGCCTGCATTGCGTAGATTATAGCAACAAACTTATGCCTAGTTACCCGTGCTTTCGACAGGGTCTCAACGCTACAACTCTCACCAGGCGCAATCTATGGTAAATAGCTATGGCTTTGCGTCAATATTGCCTGGCTCGAAGTTTTCGCTTATGAGATCCCTGTCTGCGCA
>PGYA01000145.1 GCA_002839435.1 Candidatus Riflebacteria bacterium HGW-Riflebacteria-2
AAGGTGTCCGGCGCCGATCGTGACGTGCATCGGGCTTACTGTGACGTTTTGGAGGCAGAGCACCGGGCGCCCCTCCTCTGGAGGTGTTCGCAGCAGCGCGAACAGCCCCTCGCCGATGTCGAGCACCTTCTGCTCGCCTTCCGGGTGGAAGGCCGGCTCTTCCCGGCGGACGCGGAGCAGGCGGCGCAGTTCGTTGAAGATCCGTCCCGGCCGCCCCGCGGGATCGGCGATTGCCTCTTCCAGCGCCGAGCGGTCGAACTTCTTGCGGTTCAAGGAGCGCGCCCGTCCGGTTTCGGCGAAGCATTCATGGCAGTTGCGCGAGCCGAAGAGGCTGTGGACGTAGATGCCCGGAACTCCGGCAAGCGAGAGCAGGATTGCCTGAGAGGCGATAAAACGCGCTGCGTCCGTCCCCGGCTCCGGTTTTGCCGGGTCGTTCAGAAAGTCGTAGAGGGTGATGTTCAGCTCGTACGGACTGAGCGAGCCGTCGGCGTTCGTCTTGTACGAGACGTGCCCTCCGTGAGCGAGCGCCCGCTCCGCAAGCGTCCGCACCTGTTCGTCGCTCAGGATGCCCCTGGCCGGCGTCACTCCGATGCCGTCGTGCGAGGCGATAAAGTTGAAGAAGGTCGCTCCGCGTGCCGGGGGGGAAAGCTCCGAGGCCCACGTCGAGAGGACGGTTGCGTCTCCTGTGAGCAGGGCGTGAAGCGTCAGCGGCGCCAGCGAAAAGTTGTACACCATCTGCGCTTCGTCCGTTCCGCGCCCGTTTTCCCGCGCCTCGCCGAAGTAGCTGACGTTTTCGGCATGAGGGACGTTGGTCTCGGTGATCAGCAGCACGTGCGGGGCGACGTCGTCGAGCACGGCGCGCCAGAATCTGACTACTGCATGCGTTTTCGGCAGGTGGATGCAGGATGTTCCCGGCGTCTTCCAGAGATAGGCGATGGCGTCCAGCCGTATGATCTCCGCGCCCCTGAATGCGTAGTGGAGCAGGATGCCGGTCATCTCCAGCAGCACGCGCGGCGCGGCGTAGTTCAGATCGATCTGGTCGGCGCTGAAGGTCGTCCAGACGCTCCGTTCGCCTCGCGTCGTCTCAACCTTTGTCAGCAGCGGCAGCGTGCGCGGCCGCACCACCCGCGAGAGGTCGGCGTCTTCGGGGGGGGTGATGAAATAGTCCGTGTAGGGCGCCTCCCCGCGGAGAAAGGAGGCGAACCAGTCGCTCCGGCGCGAGATGTGGTTGGCGACGAAGTCCAGCATCAGGCGGTATCGCTCTCCCAGCGCGGCGATGTCGTCCCAGTCACCCAGCTCCGGGTCCACGCGCCGGTAGTCGACGACGGAGAAACCGTCGTCGGATGTGTAGGGGAAGCAGGGGAGGATGTGCACACCGCTGACGCACCCTTCGAGGCGTGTGTCCAGGAAGCCCCGTAGCGTTCGGAGGGGGGGCTCTCCGGGCGCGCGGAACTGGTCGCCGTAGGTGATCAGGATGGCGTCCCGTTCGTCCGGTAGATACTCTCTTCG
>PGYA01000089.1:0-11715 GCA_002839435.1 Candidatus Riflebacteria bacterium HGW-Riflebacteria-2
TCCCCCGCCGCGCCGAATTCGACCGCAAGGCCCACACACCAACAGCCAGCTTCGACGCCGATGATTACAGTCGTTCCGACCTGGCTGTTCGCTACAAGCTCAATGACCGTTTCAGCACCTATATCAAGATCAAAGATCTTTATGACGAAGCAAGCAAGGTTCGTTACGATGTCCCCGAAGAAGGCAGAGTAACCCTCGCCGGACTCGAAGCGCATTTCTAGGAGGCAATTGGAAAATGCAAAAGATATTTCTCGTAGACCTGTTCGTAAGTGGTGGCCCGGTGATGATTCCGATCGTTATCTGTTCGGTAATTGCGCTGGCAATTGTAATCGAGCGCCTGCGCTTCTATCATCGCAATCCCAATAATGGAGCCGCTTTCATGAAGAAAGTCAAAGGCGCGTTCTTTGCCCGCAACTTTCTCGACGCCATGAAAATTTGTCGCAGCGAAAACACGCCTATCGCCAATGTTATCGCCGCCGGCATCGACCATCTAGACCTCAGCAAAGAGCACCTGCTCGACGTCATGCGCCAGGAAGCCATGGTGCAGGTTAAAAAATACGAAAGACACCTTGGCAAACTTGCTACCATCGCCAGCATCACCCCGCTGCTCGGCCTGACAGGTACGGTAACCGGCATGATCTCATCTTTTGCCGTAATCTCGACCGTCGGTATCGGTGACCCAACCGCACTCGCCGGTGGCATCTCGGAAGCTCTCTATACCACGGCAGCCGGCCTTATGGTTGGCATACCCGCCCTGGTAGCCCACAACTGGTGCGAAGCCAAGAGTCTTGAATTTGTCGAACAGGTCGAAATTTATTCGCTCGATCTCGCCAACCAGGTCGCTACCATGGAGGTCAGCTGTGAAAAAGCTGTTGCCTGACAAACGTAAACAGAAACCTCAGATCGTCGTCACCAATCTGATTGACGTCATTCTGCTGCTGGTGTTCTTCTTCATGATTACCAGTTCATTTGCCCGCGACAAAGAAAAACTGCCGGTTGATGTTCCCAAGGCCGCCAACGCCACTACCATGGAAACCGAAAACATGACAGTTCAGATCGCCAAAAATGGGCGTGTCTTCGTCGCCGGCAAACAAATCGAAACAGCCGAACTGACGACTCAGATCAAAACCTGGGTGACCAAATCACCTGACCGCCCTGTAATGGTCGAAGCCGATAAGGATGCCAACTATGGCCGCATCATCTATATCCTCGACCAGATCAGGAGCTCCGGCGCCGTTAACATCGGCCTGGCAACCCGACCAGAAAACAGATGAAAATTCTCAAGCTTGTTCAACACGAAAAAGTCGAAGGGTTCGAAGAGTTTCAGCTCTCGATCCTTATCCATCTTGCCCTTCTTCTGGCATTCTCGGCGTTCTTCTACTGGCGACATGTCAACGCCCCGATTAAAGCCCAGGTTGTACCGGTCAAGCTCATCGCTCCTGTAGCCAGACCACGTGTCGGCTCAGGTATCGAGCAGAAAAAGGAGATTGGCGCCAAAAAAGCTGTCGGCACCCAGAAAAAGGTCACGCCCCCCGTCAAAAAGCAGCCGGTTAAAAAGCAGACAACCACTAAGTCGGCAGCAAAACCAGTTCCGGCACCAGTAAAACCACAGCCTGTAGCAGCCAAAGTCGAAACGCCGGCCGTCGAGACACCGGCGCTCAACGAAAGCCCTATCGTCACAGAAACTCCGGTTGAATCAAGCAAACCCTCGGTAGTTCAAGAGACTGCCGTCAGCAACGCACCCGTGCGCCCAACCCATAGCAGCCCGACTTTCGAAACAATCAGCCAGTTCAGCCTCGAAAAAAGCAGTGCCAGCGATCTCGACCCCGATCTCGCCGGGCCGATGATGACTTCACAGCCATCAGCGCTTATGCCCGATTCTTCACTGTTCGAAAGCAGAACCAGCGCCAGCCCCGAAGATTTCATGCCGGCTCCAACCGGTGTTGAAGAAAAGACCAACGCCGAGGGTTCCGGTGTTTTCGAAATCGGTTCAATCGAATCCTTTGGCGGCAGCAGCGACCGCTTCAGCCCACCTGCCATTCTCAGCCGGGTTATGCCTGAATACCCCGACTGGGCTCGCAAAAGTGGCGTGCACGGCAGTGCCGTCTATCGCGTTCTGATTCAAAAGAGTGGTACTGTCGGCGATGTCGTCACCATGAGCTCAACCATCGACCCGAAACTGGCAATTAACGGTGCCCAGGCTCTGCGCCGCTGGGTATTCTCACCAGTTCTCAACAACGGCGAACCTCGTGACACCTGGATAAAGATCACAGTGCAATATCAGCTCAACTAAGTTTTTTCTCTTCCCTCCTATGGTTCCCATATAGTGCAACCGGGGCCCGCTAAAAATGCGGGCCCCGGTCATTTTATGCGAAAGCTAAGTTGGTGATTCTCGAGCAGAGCTTCTGGTAGCGGATCAGTGAAAGAAACTCGATCTGATTTTTTCACTGGAGGCATTGTAAACCGAATCGACGACCTGGTTTGTGCTCTCATTTATCGCGGTCTTGCCGAAGGTGGCGAGATAACTCTCAAGATCGCTCGATGGATCAGACGGAATAATAGTGCTGGTAATCGCCTTGTTTACTTCACGCGTGTATTCGCCGAGCAGATTGCTCTTTACCATCTGTGGTACTTTGGCAACCAGCTTTTTCATTTCTTCAGAAAAACTGACGCCGCCATCTGGGTCGTATTTATATTTGGCCAGACCATTGGCATAGGCTTCGGCGGTCAGCACCGACACCCAGTTGTTGTTATACTGTTCCAGCATCTGCCTTTCAGCCTGCGAAAGAATCTCGGGCATGCGGCGTTCGACTTCAGACCATCTGACATTCTGCGATTTGAGCTCATACACATACTTTTCGACGAGAGCAGCCTTATATTGGGAAGGGCTGATAACGGCTGCTCGCCCGGTCAGTTCTTTTACTTCAGCGGGAGCCAGCTCAAGCTTGCCATCTTTATACTGGCGGCGCTTCTCGAGAAGAGCTTCGATATCTTGCGCTCTTTTGCTGCTGCTTTCGAATTTGTCGTCATAGGTCCTCTTGATAGCCAGTGCGGCCAGTTCGCTCAGACGGTCATCGCTGACGTTGGCAAGCTCGGGATTCTGCATCTGCAGAACCTTTTTCATGGCATTGAGATGGGCCTGACCGCCGCTGAGCCGGCCAAGTTCAAGCATCTGATTCAGTTTGACTTCGCGCTCATAGCTGACCTTGATCTCATTTTTCAGCGCAACGTTCTGAGATTGAGATTCGGCTCTATGGGCGACCTCAGACTGTCTGAGCCAATCACTGCGCGCGGCATCGAGCTGCTTGCGGTAGCTGACTACAGCCTTGGCATAATTGGCCGGATTACGGTAACGCAGCGGATTCGGAGCTTTGCCCTTAATGGCTTCGTATTTTTCCTGGAGCTGCGTCGCCTTTTTCCATTCCGGGTCTTTTTCGCGATAAATCTGTTCGACCGCAGCCTTTCTCGCTTTCGGGCCATCGTAGACATTGTATTTTATTGCATCGACGGAAAGACGGGCCGCATGCACGGCAAAATTGTTCATCATCGAGTCGAAACCGGCCTTGGTTGTATTGATCGAATCGCGCGCCAATTCTTTGTCTGCTACCGCCCGTTCGTAATATTCCCATGGCGGCGTGCCGGGAGCATAAGTCTTCTGTTCGCCACGCAACTCATTTATATCGCTGTTAATGAATGACTTCTCAAGGGAAGCTCCTGTCATACCACTGGCGAAGTTTACCGGCATTGTTGAAAACAGGCTCGAGATGGTCTTTCCCTTTGCCACGCTGCCGAAAAGCTTAACCGACGCCTTGTCAGCCCAGCGCCCGAGCGTGCTGTTATAGGTGCGGTCAGAGATGACAGAACCGGCAAAACCTGAAATAAGGGCCGAAACGCCAGCGCGCTTGAAATCCTTGACCGCGTCTTCCTTGCTGTAGGTTTCACTCTTCATCATGTCGAGCTCAGACCGCAGTCGATCGAGCTCTTTTACCGTTTCTTCCGAAAAAGGAGTCTGGCTGCTGAGATGAGCGTTAAGTATTTCATCGATACGGGCCTCGGTAGCCTCGATCTTTTCAGGGTATTTGAAGTAATATTTGGCCCAGGCGTTCTTGACCGCACCGCCGACCTGGCTGGAAAGAGCGCGGCCGACAAAGGTGATACCAGCCTGAGTCAGTGCGACCTTGCCGATCGCATGCCCGACCGTGGGTCCGACCATACCGAACAAACCACCGGTAGCAAGATTAAACGGCGCCATAACCGCTTCAACAGTGGCCTGCACCGTAACATCGCGCCAGATTTTCGCATCTTCCTTTTTTACCGTGCGATAGCGAGCGTTCATACGCTTTTCAAAAGCGTAGGTCATGACACCAGCCAGTGCTGCGCCGGTTACAACGCCACCGATTACCATGGCGACAGGTGCCAGCGGTGCCAGCAGGGCCGTGGCAATGACGACGCCCATGCTCGGCAACAGCGATTTTCCTATTGTCCAGGCGATGCGTTCCCACATCGGCATTTCGTTGGGGTCACCCGACATGCCAAGCATCTTCATGGTGCCAGATACTATAGTTGACTTGAAACGCTGCCACAGGCTCCACTCTTCTTTGGCCTGTTCGACGGTCTGTGCTTCTTCGGCCGCTTCCGGCGACAACGCCAGTGCTTGTGCCGCCATTTCATCAGACTGTGAAACTGCCGGGGTTGAAGAGAGAGATTCCTGCTGCGATGCGGCTGGAGCAAGCGATTCGGCTGGAAGCTGCGGCGATGTATCCTGACCGGTTGCAGCGCGATATGCCTGCTGGGCGTTGAGATAAAGCTCGAGTTTCTGTCCGATTTCATCGAGCGAGGCCTGCGATTCGACTGCTCTTACGTAATCAGTATGCGCCCGCTGGTAGGCTGAAAACAGCCCGGCAACCGGCGATGCGTCGCTGGCCAGCACAGGTACAAAGCCCTGCACCAGAATCGACAAAATCAATACCCAGATTATCAGTACATTGCGTCTCATATTATTAGGTTCTAATGATTCCTTACTGATGTGTCAATACTCTGACGCATAATTCTTCTTGTGCTCGCGCTACATGTGCATACTCGATGCGGCGATACCGCTATCGGCATATAATTTTGCTTTCTACCCGGGCTCTCGGCGGGATCTCAACGCTCCAGCGATTCGCCTCATCTGCTTATCGATTGCTGGTGCCTTTGAGTCAAAAGTGCTCGGCTCACAAGCTTGCGCTTTTGAGATGCCCGCCTACGCCCTTTGTATATTTTCACTCAAATTTTAATGCGATTGCCCTGCAGTTGCTCACAGGTCGTTGAAATTAGCTTGCAACTGATGTAAAATGTTTTCACAATTAATTCAGGAGATATAAAATATGTGGCAGATTCTTCTCGTAGCACTTCTGGCAGCCGCTCCCGTCGCAATGGCACAGGCACCCGCCGCAACCCCGGCTGAAACGACAACTACCTCTCAGCTGCCGGCCGGTGTCACCCTTGAAAAGGCAACCAACCCGGTAATAAAGATTTCAACCGAAAAAGGCGACATGCTGCTTGAACTGTTCCCCGATGTGGCACCCAAACACGTTGAAGGTATGCTGACCCTGACCAAAAAGGGCTTTTACAACAACCTGACTTTCCATCGTGTTGTGCCCGGCTTCGTAGTTCAGGGCGGTTGCCCGCAGGGTACTGGCACTGGTGGCCCAGGTTACAATCTCCCGGCAGAATTCAACTCACGCAAGCATCTTAAAGGTACCCTTGCCATGGCACGCGCCCAGGATCCCAATTCAGCCGGCAGTCAGTTCTATATCTGCCTTGATGTGATCCCCCACCTGGATAACCAGTATACCGTATTTGGGCAGGTTGTACACGGACATGACGTGCCCGAAAAAATCAAGCAGGGCGACAAAATGCAGGTTTCGGTAATTCAGGATATTAAATAGTCCCTGTTTAAAGGACATTGCTTCGGGTTCTGCAATCAGAATCCGAAGCAATTTTTTTGATAAAACAGACTTTAATCGGTACCTACTGTAGTCGCGCCGATAATTTTCCGATAATTAATTATCGACAAGCGCAAAGGAAGTATCATGAATCTCTCGATCGACAGTCTAAAACGCAATGTTCCGCTGAAGAACCTGGTGACCTTCAAGTTGGGTGGCCCGGCCGAATATTTTTACGAAGCCACCTCTACCGATGCTCTGCTGGCGGCAATTGCCCTGGCGCGCCACGAAGGCATGCCCTGGTTTCTGCTCGGCGGCGGCTCAAATCTCGTCGTTGCCGACGAAGGACTGGAGGGACTTGTCGTTCACAACCTCACTACCGATCTCAAACGCGTCGATCACGAGAGCCGTCAGATCAGTCTGTCTTCCGGGCTTGAACTTGAATTTCTCGTCGAACTGGCGCACCAGCTCGGAATGAGCGGCGTCGAAAGCTTCGCCGGGATTCCTGGTTCCATCGGCGGCGCCATCTACGGTAACGCTGGCGCTTACGGCCGCAGCATTGCCGACGTGCTCATCGACGCGCAGGTGCTTTTTCCAGATGGCAGCGTGCAAACAGTTCCCAATGCGTTTTTTCAATTTGACTACCGCAACAGTCGACTGAAAAGCGAACCACACATTGTACTCAGCGCACGCTTTCAGCTTGAGCCGGGTAACCGTGACGAAATCAAGGCCAGGATCGATGATATTATCGAACAGCGACACAGCAAGCACCCGCCCTACGAAATAGGCTGTGCCGGCTCATTTTTCAAAAACCTGCCACCCCTGCCCGGCGAAGAACGGCGCCGCGCTGCCGGCAGCGTGCTCGAACAGGCTGGAGCCAAACAGATGGCATATGGTGGCGCCAAAGTCTTCGACAAGCACGCCAATTTCATCATCAACGAAGGCCAAGCCACTGCCAGCGACGTAAAGCACCTCGCCGAAATGCTCAAACAAAAGGTTTTAAAAGACTTCGGCATCGAACTGAGCGAAGAAGTCCTCTACGTCGGCCGCATCTGAAAACAACCAACATTTAACAGTTCACCCACAAACCTGATTACCATGCGCAAATATTTTTTTGCGAAATGTGTAACCTGAGTGCTAAGCTTGGTATCTAAAAAGATGATGAATGATGCCGAAGCGATAAAATTAGCTTTGCTGGGGCGCGAAGAAGGCTTTCGAGCCATCTTCGCCAATCATGGCGACTTTCTTTTCACACACGCGCTGCGCTTTCTGAGAAACCGTGAACTGGCTGAAGATGCGGTGCAGGAAACCCTTACCGCCGCGTTCAGAAGCCTTGCCACCTTCAGGGGCGACGCGCGACTGCGCACCTGGCTTTATCGCATTCTGCGCAACAACTGCCTGCGCCTGATCGGCAAAAACCCGGTGGCGCAGCCAATACTTGTCGAACCGGCCGGCAATAACGCTGCAACTACTGTCGAGCAGCGCCTCGACGTCGCTGAAATACTCGACCGCCTGGCCGAGCGAGACCGCAGCATTCTGCTGCTGACCTACTGGGACGAACTGCCCCTGAAAGAAGCGTCAGATATCCTTGAAATCAGTGAGAACAATGCGAAAATTGTTCTCTTTCGCGCCCGCAAACGTTTCGCCGAACTCTGGCAGAGGCACGGCAGAAAGGAAGGAAAAGCCAATGAAGTGTGAAAAATTCCGCACCAGCATGACAAACGGCGGCGGCCACGAGAGTGAGCTGGAAGAGCATCTCGGCAACTGCCCGGAATGCGCAGCCTGGCTCGAACGAGAAATTGCCGAGCCACCGCAGGGGCTGACACCGGCGCAATGGCAGGCGGCTACCGCCCGCTGTTTCCCTGAAAAGCTGCCCGAAACGGCTGTAGATAAAACCTCGGAAAAAGAGAACGAAAAAGAGGAACCGAAAAGTTTCTGGAACAGCTATTTCCATGGCATGACTTATGGAATGGTGTTTGGGCTGTCGATAGTCTTTGGCTTTGCCCTGTTGTCTCTACGCGACGACCCGGCCGCCGAAAAACCCCTGCCCGTGTTGTCTGAGATAAGCTTTGTCGAGAGCGATGAACGCGAGCTTCCGGTTTTTTTCGAAAAAAATAAAAAGAGTGTAACCTTTTTGCAGTTCGAGAACTCTGAACTGGTGAGTTTTGTTGAATTCGACAACGCCATGACGTTTTTAGACGACGATGAGGAGGAAAAATTATGATACGCAAACTTTCTGTCAGCCTGCTGGTGATTCTTGCTATCGCGCTGGTAATGCCGCTGCCGGCGCAACAACCCGGTCAGGGAGGCAATCCTGAACTTGGCCAGGGCAATACACCCGGCTTCCCGGGCCAGAGACCGGGAGCACAGGGACCTGGCATGCGACCCGGCATGAGGCCGGGAATGAGACCTGGCATGGGGCAACAGGGTGAAGGGATGCAACCACCCGATGGACAGAACCCCGATCAGCCGGGCTTCCCGCCGCACATGGGTGGCATGCGCAAAGGCCCGATGGATCCTGAGATGGAAAAAGAAATGAATCGGCGCAACTCGGTAATGGCAATGGCAGAAGCACACAAAAATCTATCATTCATCTATGAAAAGCAGGGGAAAATCGATGACGCTGCGGCTGAACTCAAAAAAATTCTGACCCTGATATCGAATGAACCCGCGCCAGAAAATGATCAGGAAGGCGGCAAACGCAGGCTTACCAGCAAACTGGTGCCCGTATACCATGAGATCGCCCGTCTTTACCTGCAGAATAATCGAATTGACGATGCCGAGAAAATCATCAACGAAGGAATCAGTAAATTTTCCGACGCTGACCCGGCAGCTGCCAGCCGACTTATACTGCATCTTGGCGAGATTTACAAAAATTCCGGCGATCTCGATAAGGCCGCCGAAAACTATAAACGCATAATCGAAATGAACCAGAAAGTTCTCGATAAAAAATAACGTTCAAAGATGCCCCGGTGCGCAAAAATCTTGCGCGACCGGGGCATTTTTGTTTTATAATGACGTCAAAGATGCGCAAGGAGGACATAATGGAAAAAGGTAAAAAAAGTGGTGAATATTCGCAAAAAGTTCTCTGCGCGCAGTTACATGCATTATACGACCAGCTACAGAAACGCAAAGCCGAAATATTGGCTGACCCCGAACTTAATCCTGGCAATGACGACCTCAATGATGAACTGGAGCAGATTTATCATCGCTGCCGGCTGATCCAGGAATGTTTTGAACAATTCTGTCCGAGCTGACACAGGCTTTCTCAAGGAGCATCGATGAAAGAAAAATTGCTGATCGCGCTTACCCAGTCATTAAAAGGCTACCTCACCGAATCTAACGCCACACGTCTGGTCCAGAAAATACTACGGACTCTCGAACAGCAACTGCACGCCAATTATTTATATATAGCCCAGCAGAACAAAAAGACTTCATACCTCGACATTACTCATGCACAAGGCGTGTCGCGCAACGCTCTACAGGATTTTCACAAAAGAATCGGCAGCAACACCATCGGCCGAATCTTTTTCAAGGACAGCTTCAATATCATCACTAAGGCCAGTAACCTTGACGACTATGAAGAAATGCGGATCGACAAGGATTACACCATGTGCCTTGCCGCCCACATAGGCTGGGAAGGCCGAACATACGGTTTTATCGCCTGTTATTTTGACCAGGAAATCGAGATTGATATTGCGACACGTAATTTTTTCATGGCCATGGCTGGGGCCTGTTCAGCTGCGTTTGAAAAAGAAGAACTGCTCAGAATAATTTCCGAGCTTCGCCAGTTCGACGTCGAAACCGGTATCTATTCGCACCAGTATTTTATCAGACGCCTCGAAAAAGAGATCAGAGACACCCAGTTCGAGACTCACACCCTCGCACTGGTGATACTCGACATGGACAATTTTAAGGCGATCATCAATCTATACGGTGAAGAAGCTGCGAAAGATGTTTACAAGACCTCGGCCGAAGTGCTTAAAAAGCATATTAGAGGCTGTGATGTGCTGGGTGCGCACGGGATAGACGAATTCATACTTTACATGCCAGACACAGATGCAAAAAAAGCCGAACAGGTCATGTCCGAATTTAACGCGACGCTGACAAAATTGACGTTTACCGACAACAATATCACAACCACATTTTCATGCGGAATTACACAGCTGCGTGAAAACGAGGGAACGATTGAAGATCTGATTCACCGGGCGCAGGTAGCACTGTACAACGCCAGAAAAACAGCCGATCAAACAATAAGCATCGAGCTGTAGGCGTTTACCAGTCTGGTTCGTCGGCTGGCTGCTGTTGCCGGCGGCGACCGCGATTCTGCATCCATTCCTGTAACTGCTGAGCATCCATATTAAAAGGGTCTTCTTCGTCCATACGCTGCGGCTCGTTACGGTAATGCAGCTGGGCCTGGCGCTCGCGTTCCTGCATCTGCTGTAAAAGTCGTTCAACCTGATAGGGATTGAGCTTGACGTTTTTGAGCGCCCGGGCACGCTGTGACGCTTCGGGTTTCTGCTTTTCTTCCGGTTCTTCAGCGTTGCCCATCTGCACGTCTTCGCGATTTGCAGAAGGATCTTCTGCCGTCTGTTCGTTCAACGGCGAGGACTGTGAGGCATTTTGCTCTTCATTGCCTGGTTGCGGCTTCTGTGACTGCTGCTGCTTTTCGCTATCGCCTTGCTGGTCTTCACTGCCAGACTGCGAGTCGGCCTGCTGCTGGTCGCCCTGCTGGCCGTTCTGATTGTTCTGGTCCTGCTGTTCCTGTTGCTCGCCAGACTGCTGATCACTTTTGTCCTGCTGGCCATCCTGTTGCTGGTTCTGGCCGTCTTTCTGTTGCTGGCCGTCTTTCTGTTGCTGGTTCTGCTGTTGATCCTTATTTTGCTGTTCCTGCTGCTGTTGTTTTTCCTGTTGTTCCTGTAGCTTTTTGCTGGCAACCTCAAGATTATAGCGGGCCTGCGGATCGTCTCTGACTTCGAGACTGCCATTGTAAGCCGATATAGCAGCGGCATAATCGCCGGCTTTGAATGCGGTGTTACCAAGATTGTAGAGGCTGGTGAACTTCATCTGCTCGTCAGTGCCAGCAGCAGTTGCAGACTGCGTGAAAAATCCGGCCGCCTTCTGATAATCGCGGCGGCGATAGCTCACTACGCCAAGATTATACGAAACTACCGGATTATCAGGTTCGGCAAACCTGGCACGCTGCAGTTCAGTTTCTGCCTGCTCGAGATCGCCGTTCGCAAGTGCCGACAGGCCTCGCCTGATGTTAAAAGCCGGGTGCGCCGCAACCGGCGCCGCTGACAGCATTAACAACAGCAACAACCACAGAGCCCTCAAGCCTTTTCGATGAGATTGCTTCGCTACGCTCGCAATGACGGTAACAATGTCATTGCGAGGAGTTATGCGTAGCTTCAGCGAAGCAGAACGACGAAGCAATCTCTTCGAAGTTGAAGCGAATCTACCTGTTACAGCAAATTTTTTGTTAAATTCTTTCATAATAGCTTCTGCGCTGTGTTCGTTTATCATATTCGTTTCAACCAGTGATCGCGCTCACGTTCGTAGGGAATACGCTCTGAAATCATCCATTCGAGCAGCAGCAGAAAGAATGCAAGCAGAACCGGCACGAAATACAGCTCATGCCTGATCAGCCTGGTTCCGCCGGCCACGGCCACTCTCTTGATACCATCGAGACCGCCCACCACTTCTTTCGCGCTCGAGATGTCGGAAGCTCTGAAATAGCGGGCTCCAGTCTTTTCAGCTATCTCCGACAGGGTCTTTTCTTCGAGGCGGG
>PGYA01000089.1:11741-16070 GCA_002839435.1 Candidatus Riflebacteria bacterium HGW-Riflebacteria-2
GCCCTTTATGTCTGAGATATTCAACGTCACCAAACCAGTTGCGCGCAACCGGAATGCGCCCGCCGCGCTCACTGCCTATTCCCACCGTGAAAACCGGAATTTTTTTACGCACGGCCTCGTCAACAGCCGCCTGCAAACGGTTCTGGTCTTTGTCTTCGCCGTCGGAGATGAGCAGAATTACCTTTGACTGCGATGCCGTCATGTCGAAACGATCGAGTGATGTCTGTATGGCGCCAGCCAGATTAGTGCCCTGCTGCGAAAGCAGGTTAGGGCTGACTCGCTCAAGAAAGGTCAAAAAAGCGCCCTTATCATAAGAAAGCGGGCTCTGCACCATGGTTTCGCCGGCAAACACGATGAGACCAAGACGGTCATCGCGTAAGCCGTTGGTCATTCGCTCAAGAATCGCCTTGGCAACATCAAGTCGAGAATTGCCTTCGATATCGTTGGCATACATTGACTTTGAGATATCCAGTGCTATTACCAGGTCGAGTCCTTCACCGTAAACGTCTTCTTCAAAAATGCTGCCCTGCGGGCGCAGCAGACCAAAGCCTATCAACGCCAGCCCAAGCAGAACCATCAACCATTTGACCACCGGGCGACGGGTCGGCTTGTGACTGGCTATGCGTTCGAGCATCTTTACACTCGCAAAAGCTTCGCGGCGACGGCGAATGTCGCGCGCGGCAACCTGCCACAGCAGTATGATCCAAACCGCTGTAAGCGCCAGCAGAAATAGATTTTCCGGATTACGCAACATCAGAACAACCTCTGGAATACGCGGCTGCGCAGGTAGATTTCAAATGCCAGCAGAGCAAATGCCGGGGCAAGAAACCAGATGAAACGTTCAGAATACTGAATGGTGCGGCTGACATCGAGTTTGCCTTTTTCAAGAGTGGCTATGGTCTTGTAGATTTCTTCGAGCGCAGTATTGTCGGTCGCCCTGAAATACTGCCCGTTGGTCATGAACGCGATATCTTTGAGCAGCTGTTCATCAATTTTAGGAATATAGAGCGAGCCATCGCGATTACGCGCATACATCTTGCGCCCGCCCTGAATCACCGGAATGGGAGCACCTTCCAGGCTGCCGACGCCGATTGTGTAAACGCGGATCTTGCGGTCTGCCGCAACTTTTGCCGCTTCCAGCGGATCGACGCCCGAATTGTTCTCGCCGTCGCTGAGCACAATAACGACACGGTCACGCTTGTCACTGCGCTCGCCGGAAAACTTGTAAACCGCATTGATTATGGCATCGCCAATTGCAGTGCCGTCATACTTGATCATGTTGAGAGAAGTTCGCCGCAGCAGTTCGGTGACAACGCCGTAATCCATGGTAAGCGGACACTGTGTCAGCGCCAGACCGGCGAATACAACGAGGCCGATGCGATGATCCTGAATACCGGAAATAAAGTTCTCGGTGATCTTCTGCGCTGCTTTGATGCGGTTTGGCTTAAAATCTTCGGCCGCCATACTGCCCGACACGTCTATGGCCAGCATGATGTCGATGCCCTGACGACTGACAGTCTCGTGTTCCTGGCCATATTGCGGCTGCATCATGGCGAAAATCAGCAAAACAAGAACCAGCAGCCGCAACAGATCGGGTATGAAAAGCAGACGACTGCGCCAGCTTTCGCCATGCCCGGCCAGAAATGCCAGCGGATAGCGCAGCCCGCCTTTTTTGGCGGTGCGGCTTATATAGAGCCGGTAACCGGCGATCAGAGGGATCAACAGAAATAACAAAATGAACTCGGGGCTGTTCCATTTCATTGCTGCCAGCCCTCCCTGGTGACAAGCTGTTTGAGCTCATCCAGCATTTCATCGGCAAGACTGCGATCGGCCTGGGCGCCGGTAAACTTGATCTGGTCACAGTTATTCAAAAGATCCCGGCTGCGCGCAAACACAAGCCCGGAAATACCGCCATGCCGGAAGCTGTCAAGAAGTTCGTCGGTGGTAGCCGCAGCGCCGATACCGATTGAATAGGCATCATGCGCGTAGGTTTTAAGAATACCGGCGATGTTTTCGCAGATTTCCTTCATCTGGCGCTGCTGCCAGACAGGTGAACGCTCGAGCCTGGCGATAGCGCGCAGGGCCATCTGCTGCGGGCTGAGGTCCAGGCGACGACGTGTCCGCTGCACAGGTGTAGTCAGCCAGCGATAAAACAGCCACAGCAGCCAGAAAAAAGCAACAACAGCCAGTGCCTGCCAGATTACAGACAAAATGGGAAAACCAACATTGTGTACCGGCATGAGATCATAGATCTCTTCACCCGGCGGCAGTGCCGGCAAAGCCGATTGTGCCGGCTGCGAAGCGACCGCAACCGTCGCCGACGCGGCAAAACTGGCTACCCGGTTGCCATTTTGCTGCAACTCTGTTTGCCAACGATCACTCTTATCAGTATGAGACACAAATTGAAGAGGTATTTCAACAGGCATCCGGCATAAATGATGGTTTTTGCAATCTCTATGAGATTGCTTCCTGCTTCGGCTACGCCTCGCAGTCGCAATGACGTATTTAATGTCATTGCAAGGAGTTCTGCGTAGCTTCAGCGAAGCAGAACGACGAAGCAATCTCACTGATGAGACTGCCTTGTCGGCTGATACTTTGCTTTGCAGGCTCTCTGAAAACATGGTTTACTCGGGTTGCTCCTGCGGGGTAGCCGGCGCAGAGGCGGTTGCCGTCTGACCGAGGATTTCGCGGGCAATTACGTCGGTATCGATTTTCATATCTTCAAGCTGCGCGAGGCGGCTGATTTCGGCAGTCATCAGTTCGCGCTGCTTCTCTTCGCTTAGTTTACCACCGGCGAGCACCTTTTTTTGCAGGTAATGGTTGATAGAGAGGTTCTTTTCGTAGCGCCGCACAGTTTCGATAAAGGCAGAGTCCTTTTTGATGTTTTCGCGCTCGGCAGCTCTGGCCAACAATAGTTCCTGAGCCATGCCGTTGACTACTGATTCAACGATTTCCCGGGTGAGCTCTTCTTTTTTCATGCCAGCCAGTTTCTGGCGTATCTGCTCGACTCCAATGGCATGCCGGTTGCCAAAACGCACGACACTGGCCGTATTGACAGTATTTTCGAGCGGATTCTCGCCACCCTCTAGCAAACGCCGGCGTTCGACATCGTAGACCCGACCAAGGCGGTTCAGGCAGTATCTGATTGCATCTTCGCTGCCGCTGGCAATCTCTGAGTCAGGCGCGAAATTATTGATAAAAACCAGTTCAGACAGCGCCTTTTCGAAGTCGTTGAGCTCATTCATGTAGACTTCCGAGAGAACCCGGCGCAGCTTGAGACTGCGCTCAGAAACAGGCTGACGCTGTATCATTTCATGGATAACCGCGGCGGCCTCGGATGGCAGACCGTGTGCCAGCAGACTGGCAGCAAGGGTTTCCTTTTCGACAAAGGTCATGCGCCGCGACTGGTAATAGTTCCAGGCCAGGGCCAGTGACAGCACCAGTCCGGCAATAATCATTATCAGCATGGCGTCAATTTTTCGCGAGATGCTACGTATACTGTTCATAGTCTTCCTCTTTTATTTATGGCCTGTTATGCGGCGCTCGCGCTCGGCGAACAGCTTACAAACCGGTTTAACCACTGATTCGCCGGCGGTCAGGGTTATCATATCCATACCAAAATTGCGACAAACCCGGGTCAGGTTCTGGTCGAGAACCTCCTGGCGTTCTAACAGACGTTGCATGGCGGCACGGTCTGAGGTATCGATGATCATTTCGTCACCAGTCTCGGGATCGGCGATTTCGATCAGTCCTACATCGGGCAGCAGGCGCTCGCGTGGGTCGCGCACCAGCACCAGAATAAAGTCATGCCGAGCCGCGGCGATCCGCAGTTCGCGTTCGATACTGCCAATGCGCAGAGCATCGGTAACCAGGAACACGACCGAGCGACGGCTCAAAGTCATGTTCAGGTAATCGAGCGGCACCTTGAGATCGGTGCCGCGATGTTGCGGAATAAAATAAAGCAAGTCGCGAATCAGACGTAGAACGTGAGTGCGCCCTTTGGCCGGATGCACAAATTTTTCGACCGCATCGGTGAACAGGCAGACGCCGGCGCGGTCGTTATTGCGCTCGGCCGCCAGACAGATGGCGGCAGCGAATTCGACCGCGCTCTCGCGCTTTTCGCGGCTTCCCGAACCGAAAGCCATCGAAGCCGAGAGATCGAGAGCCACCACAACCTGCAGTTCGCGCTCTTCAATGTGCTCACGCACATGCAGATTGCCGGAACGCGCCGAAACTTTCCAGTCGATCGCGCGAAATTCGTCGCCGCGGTAATACTCACGAATACCGGCGAACTCGATGCCGCGGCCCTTGAATATCGAGCGATAACCG
>PGYA01000146.1 GCA_002839435.1 Candidatus Riflebacteria bacterium HGW-Riflebacteria-2
AGAAAGGTGCCTTCCGCGAGGATCTGTACTATCGATTGAGTGTTATAACGCTCACACTTCCACCTTTACGCGACCGACCGGAAGATATTCTGCATCTCGCGGATTCCTATCTCTCCTATTTCTCACAGATCAATCATAAGATCATCCAAGGTTTTTCAGAAGAGACCCGCGAGGTGTTGCTGGGCTATCGATGGCCGGGGAATCTACGCGAGCTACGCAACGCGATTGAACGGGCGGTGATCCTGAGCAATGGCAGCGATCTGGAACCAGAAGACCTCCCCATGAGTATTTTCGAACCTCCAACCCCACAAGCGTATGCTATCGGCGACCCCATCTCACTGGAAGAACTTGAAAAGCTGCATATCAAGAAGGTGCTTTCCACCGCAACCTCCCTACAAAACACAGCCTCCATCCTTGGGATCGACCAAGCTACCCTATGGAGGAAAAGAAAGCAATATAACCTGTAGCTGCATGGATAGTGCGGCGAGCCATTGCATTTTGCAATCATCGTTAAACATCAATCGTGCGGAATGCAAGGCTATGGATACGAAAACACCTCAGCAAACCTCATTTTTCATTTGGCATGGTTTGTGCACTTATGGAATGGATGTCGCAGACCATGTGTGCGGTCAGGAGGAAGTTGAAGGTGTCGATCAAGAGGAAAATACTGTTAGGGTATGGTATCGGATACCTGCTCTTATGTGTGGTGATTGTCTGGGGAATCGTGCATATAGTCCAACTGGGGAAAGCTACCGATGCGATTCTCAGCGAGAATTACCGCAGCATCCTTGCCGCGGAGAATATGATCGACGCTCTGGAACGCCAGGATAGCGCGGTCCTCCTGATCATCGGGGGGAACCGTCAGATCGGCATTGAGCAATTCAGGGAGTACGAGGCGGATTTCATTGAATGGCTCACCAGAGCGAAGGACAATATCACCATCGAAGGTGAAGCCGAGGTATTGGCGACCATCGAAACCACCTACCATACCTATCGGATGAGATTTGCCGAGCTTACAGGAGAGGTTATATCCGAGCAGGCTTCAGATGGATTCCAAAGGTACACCGAGGATCTCTATCCACTATTCCTATCTGTGCGCACCGCTTGTATCGAACTCCGCAATCTCAATCAGCACACCATGTACGTAGCCAGCGAAACGGCTGGGAAGGTAGCCAAGCAGGCTATCTGGTCTACCTGTGGTGCCGCTGGATTGGCCTTACTGGTGGTGACGCTCCTCAGCCTAGTCACCACCGAACGGGTGGTTGCCCCTATCAGACGGTTTATACAAGCCGCCAAACAGATAGCTTCTGGCGATTACGATATCGAGCGCATCGAGCGAACTGGTGATGAATTAGGCGAACTCGCGCAGGAATTCAATAAAATGGCTCAGCAGCTGGCCAATTATCGCGACATGAACATCGACCAAATCGTCACTGAGCGCAATAAAAGCGCAGCGATTCTGGCTAGTATCGAGGATGGT
>PGYA01000147.1 GCA_002839435.1 Candidatus Riflebacteria bacterium HGW-Riflebacteria-2
CCGCCATGATCGGCATGTACTGCAGCGATCCGCTCAGTCAGTCATTCTTTCACCGATTACCAGTGGATGAGACCTGGCACTTTTATGGTGGAGATGCTTTGCGTTTGGTGTTATTGGCACCTGACGGCAGCTGCCGGGAAGTGATCATGGGCGGTAATCCACTCAAGGACGAACTTGTACAATGCGTGGTGCCGGCGGGAATCTGGCAGGCCGGCCAACTTGTGGATGGCGGCAGTTATGCCCTGTTCGGCTGCACGATGGCGCCAGGCTTTACCGGCAAGATGTATGAAGGGGGAATGCGAGAAGAACTGCTTGCTGCTTATCCAGATAGAAGAGAAGACATAATAAAATTAACCTCTGCCCATGCTGAAAAACAAATGCCAGATGGATTTGCCAATTAATAACAGTCAACACTATAATAAAAAACATTCTGTACCATTTAGGTTTGTGCATTAAAAAAATCTATTTCAAATTGGAATAAAATGACCAAAACAAAAAAAAAGAAACCAAGGATCATGATAGGGGATTTTCTTCTAATCATCATGACAGGACTCTTTTCATTTATCGCTTTATGGAATAACAATGTCGGTCAAATCACTTCCGAGATCATCTTTCTACCCTTGATCGCAACGCTGGGCTATGTATTGATTGTGGCAATATTTTGGTTCGTCATACTTAAGACGCCAATCCAAGCAACTCTAGCTTCGATATTGACTTTGGTTTTCTGTTTTTCATTCGGTCATGTATTAAATCTATTGGAAAAATATAAACCATTAGGATTATCGATTGGATTCTTGAAATTGCTAATCCTCTATTTGTTTCTTTTTTCAATATTGCTATTTATTACTTTAAGAATAAAACATTTTCCGAAGAATTCTGTCTTTTTTCTAAACATCGTTGTTATGTCATTAATCCTTGTCAACTTATTGCCGATACTGATTTACCAGATAAAAACTGCGAAAGTAGAAACCCCCACGAATAAGACTGTTTTGTTTAACGATAAAAACGATCAGCCGGATATCTATTACATAGTACTTGATGCTTATGCCAGACAAGATGTTTTAGAAAACGTTATTGGATATGACAACACAGAATTCCAAATTAGCCTGAAGGAAAGAGGATTTTATCTTCCAGATTGCGCGCTTTCTAATTATGACATAACTGAAGCCACCATCGGCTCAGTTCTGAATTTTGATTATTTACAAACCTTAGGTGTATCTGAATCAGATATAGGTGAGGACAATGCAGACAATGCAAAATTAATTTGGAACAACAAGGTCTGGGAATTTTTCAAACAAAAAGGATATCATTTTGTAACAACCAAAGGTTTTTCCTCTTTTAACGATATTGTAAATTCCGACCTTTACCTAAATTATGCCGATGATCATGGTGACAATGATGACATATCCCAGCAGCGGTTTGTCAATTTGTATCTCAATACAACAATTTTCAGAGTCGTGACGGAAATTAT
>PGYA01000148.1 GCA_002839435.1 Candidatus Riflebacteria bacterium HGW-Riflebacteria-2
GGTAAATTTGAACAGTTCACTCTCTTGATCAAATACCATTGAGCGCCGGTTCTCGGGCTCAGGATTGTGAGCGCCGGCCAGGCCCTGCTCATTGCCATAACACAGAACCGGGATTCCGCGCGCGCTGAGAAGAAATGCCATGGCCAGCCGGTATTTGCGTTCATCGCCGCCGCATGAGGTGATAAAGCGGTCGAGATCATGATTGTCGAGAAAGGTCGCGAGAAGCCCGGCGTCAGGGTAATTGCGGTCAAAATAGATACGCGAGGCAAGCCGGCGCATATCAGCACCTTCGGCAAATACGTCTTTCATACTGTAATAGAGCGGAAAATCAAACAGGCTGTTGAATTTGCCCTTTTTCCAGATTTCGAGCGCGGCCTTAGGATCGCCATGCAGGTATTCGCCGAGCAAAAGAAAATCAGAGCCATTCTCCGCCAGCACTGAAGAGTTGAAATCCTGCCAGAAATCGAGCGGCACGTGTTTTACCGCATCGAGCCTGAAACCGTCAGGCTGCAGAAGATCGATCCAGTGGCGCGCCACCAGCTTAAAAAAGGTCTTAACCACCGGTTTTTGCGAAGCAAAATCCGGCAAGCCAAAAATTCGACGATTGGTCAGCTGCTCAGTATCGTTCCAGTCGGCGATATCGAGCGGCGGGTTGAACCACTCAGGGTTTGCTTCAGCAAATGGCGCGTCATAACCCATATGATTTACCACCATATCAAGTAACAGCCGCATGCCGTTCTGACTGGTGCGGCGACGCAACTCGACAAGCTCTCCTTCGCTGCCAAATCGCGGATCTACCGACCAGAAGTCGTGAACCCAGTAGCCATGATAGGGCTGATGTTTAAAAAAACGCGCGCTACGATTGGTAAAAAACGGGCTGAGCCAGATACCGGTTACACCGAGCTTTTCAAGGTAATCGAGCCGATTCAGCAGGCCGGCAATGTCGCCACCGTGAAAACCGTTTATATCAGACGGGTCAACCTCGTGGTCATTAGCCTTGTTGCCGTTGGCAAAGCGGTCGATAAAAACGAAATAGAGAATTTGATCTTTCCAGTCTTCTATCGATGCCGCTTTTACCGGCATTGCCGACAAAAGAACAACCAGCAGGAGTGCTATGGTTAATGATTTTTTCATTATCAGTAGACCTTTCAACAACTTCAGAATCTTAAATCAGAAAACTCCAGCAGGCTTTGCGCCTCGACAAACAACTTAAGCAAAGGTGCCTGCGACTCAGCGCACACCGTCAAAAATACCGCTGGTGCGGTATTGCAAGGCTTCAGCGAGATGACTGGTTGCGATCGTCTCCGACTCATCAAGATCAGCGATGGTTCGCGCTATCAGCAGAACCTTGTCGTAACCTCGTGCCGAAAGCGAAAACCGGCGCGCCGCGCTGATCAACAATTTTTGGGAATCTGCGTCTATGCGACAAAGCGCTTCGATTTTTTTGCCGGGCAGATG
>PGYA01000015.1 GCA_002839435.1 Candidatus Riflebacteria bacterium HGW-Riflebacteria-2
CGTTGACGCAGAGCCATAGCTAGCCACTAATTCTCTCGTCTGGTGAGAGTTGTAGCGTTGGGATCCTGCCGAGAGCCCGGCATAAGCGGTATACCAAGTATTGAATTCTTGATGTCAAATGTGACAGAGGACTAGGGTTTAAAAAGAAATAATTGGATTCTGCGACTTCGCTTCGCTGCGCTCAGAATGACTGAAAAGGGTAATTACTGGCGTCTAAACCGACCGGCCGCCATTCATCAGCAGAAATGCCTTGTCGATGCATCTTTTGACTGGCTCGGCATACCAGGGTGGCAGCGTAAAACTAAAAACCTGCGCGTCACTGATCAGATGGAATTCACTGTATGTATATATTGAGCCCTTTTTTTTGATTACCTGAATCTCTTCGACCTGTTTTGACTTTACCCCGAACCCTTCTGGTTTGCCCGGGTAAAGCTCGCGATAATCGAACCCGGCAGCGCTGATTTTTATTTCCACTTTGATATATTTGACATACCGGTAATAGAGCTCTCTCAACACGATCATGCCCAGAAAAAACAGATCGAGCGTTACCAGCCAGTCGGGAACGGTACCACGTGACCCCCTCGGGCCATAATAAATGCCGGTCAAAACCATAAGCAGCGCGAAAGCGCAGCCAAACTTATTTATAGGAACATAAGTCGAAAATACGTAAGGCATGCTGAAGCTGATACGCAAAAGCTTATCACCCTGATGAATCTTGATAGTGTCGGGAATTTGAACAGATTCTGAAAGAACCTCATCCTGATATTTGGTCAACAGCTCATAATAAGGCTGATTGAGCTCATCCCAGTTGCGGCCGGGAGTGGTCTCGGTAATCGAGTAAAAGTCTTTGTGTTTTTTGTCTTCGAGGTTGATGTATAATCGGGTCTTCAGCGCCACCGCCAGTTTTTCGGCGCAGGCGCGAATTGGTAACAAAACAATATGTCTGGTAACATTAAACTCTGAACCCTCAGAAAAGATTGACAGCTGATGAATCCAGTTCCATTGGTCCTGCCCTTTTGAGTTTTTGCCGGTTACAGCATAAACCTTGTATAAAATCAGATAATCCACTTCTGCAGGCGATATCTCACGGCTTTTGATGCTGAACCGGCCATCCGGCAACGTTTCAAACGATACCTTACAGGCAACGAAAGGATCTTTGTCAGATGACCATACAAGGTTATCTTCTGTTAACGAACCGTCAGAAACCTTATTTTCATTATCTTCTATTGCCATTGCTAACCCTCGCTGGCTGACACATTAAGCATGTGATATCCGGCAGTGGCTTCAGTTGATAACAACTTCGCCGTCGTCAATAGGTTGCAGCGATTCACCGGAAGGCAGTTTCACCATATAACTGGGCAAGCGATTAACCTGGTGGCGCAAGGTAACCAGCGTCATGATAAGCATGAATATCCAGACAACCTTGGCAAGAATTCGCACTATGCTGACTGACGGCGAGGGTTTATTACCGTATCCATCGACTACCCGCAAACCCATGATAAGCCCGCCTGGAGTGGCTCCAAGGGTAGTTTCAAAAAAGGTGTAATAGCCAATTGGTGCAATCAGAAATATCCATGACAGCGCAAGAATGCCGATAAGAAGGCCATCTTCATCAAGAGGCAATTTTGCACCAACTGCCGCACCCGCCACAATGATAGCCAGTATCGCAGGAAAATCTACAATCGCTGTCAGAGAGCGCCTGAATTTGCCGGGCTTTTTTATTCCCCAGTCGCGCGGCGGCATGGTCAGACGTGTATGCAGCTCAGGCGGCGGATCAGTGCGAAACATAGCATCGATCACTTCGCGATATTCGGGCCCCTTTGGACCTTTCTGCAGATACGGAAACTTTGCCCGGTATTCGCTCAAAGGCAGCGGGTTGCCCATCAAGCCGACGATGGCGTCATAGGTCTGGCGATCAACCGGAGCCTTGCCGATTGAACGCCGCGCGGGATGCGGTTGCGCCTGAGCCTGCGGCGAGGGCGGTGGCGGCGGAGCGTGACGCACAACAGCCTGGCCGCAGTTCCCGCAGAACGACTCATCCGGCTCGATTTTTGTCTGGCAACTTGGGCAGATTGCCGGAGAGGCAGGCACTGTAACCGGAGCAGGACCTGCTATTGCGAAATCAGGCTTTTGCCCGGTGATCATCATTATTGCCTGCTCGATGTTTACAGCACCCTCAGGGTCAGCGCAATAAAGCTGGCCGCTGCCGTCAAAAACGGAAAAGGTGTGATCACCGCGCGAGCCATGCACTATAAGGTTAACCGGGCAAACATCGTCACCGTCAGGCGGGCACAGTTGCGAAATTATCTGCATAATTTCGGCAATGCGCTGCGCACTGAGATTTTTAAAAGGCACCGCATCATAACTGCCGTTAGCCTGCATCAAATCGGGAGTAACCCCCTGCAACTCGACATTGAACCGCTCTGATACCATAAACACCTCAACAACTTTTTTTGTTCATGCAATTATAACAACTCATTTACAGTTAAACCATATTACAAACAGATAAAATTTATTCGTTGTCGGACAAAACAAAGCAACGACCGGAAAAGAGCTGACGTTATGCTGTAGACAAAATAATCTGGCGGGTGCTGGAGCGTTCGATGAAGTAACGGTCGTGCGAAACCATAACAACAGTGCCGGCAAATTCTGCCAAAGCTTCTTCAAGTGCTTCACGTGCATCGATTTCGAGATGATTGGTCGGTTCGTCGAGAAGCAGCACGTCAGGCGCCATAAAGAGCAGGCGCGCCAGAGCTGTCTTGCTGCGTTCTCCGACGCTGAGTGTCCCGATCTGCTGATCGACCTTTTCTTTTTCGAGCTTGAGGCAGCCGAGTATGGTGCGGGCACGCGTCTGACCGGCATAATCACCAGCCAGCACATGTTCAAGGACAGTTGCCGAAAAATCGAGTTGTTCGAATTCCTGCGCGTAGTAACCGACCACAGCTTCTGGAGCCCAGTTGATCTGGCCACTGTCTGCATTTTCGTAACCGGCCAGCACGCGCATCAGCGTCGATTTACCTGAACCATTAGGCCCGACGATCGCAAGGCGTTCACCGTTGAGCAGAGTCAGCGAAAAGTCGACGAACAGCTGTAGAGAACCGTAGGTTTTGTTGAGTCCTTCAACCCGCAAAACGCAACTGTTCTTGAGATTCTTTTCGGGAAAGCGGATCGAGCGCTTCTTTTCAATGAAGGGTTTTTCGGCCTGCGCCTTATCGACAAGTCTTTGCAGGCGCTGTTCCATGGCTGTCGCTGCCCTCTGCTTGTTCTGAGTGCGCAACAGTGCCTTGGCCGAGCCCTCGTCGCGTTTGCAGATTCCGCCTTTTTTGGTGCGGTCACGCTTCGGCTTGAAGTTTTCCATGCGGTTGGCATCGCTGCGTTGCTTTTCGGCAGCCTTCTGCAGGCGCTCTATCTGGCGATCGGCCTGTTCAGCTGCTATTATCTGATTCTGCAGAGTCTGCTCTTTCTGCTGGCGATAAAAGCTGTAGTTGCCGCTGAATTCCTGCAGCGAACCATTCTTAAGTTCCCATATTCTGTCGCAGCAGTTATCGAGAAAGCGGCGATCGTGACTGACGACCAGCCATGGAACCTTGAGATTACGCAGATAATTTTCGAGCCATTCGAGCGCCTCGACATCGAGATGATTGGTCGGCTCATCGAGCAGCAGAAAGTCTGGTTGGTCGAGCAGAAGCCTGATCAGGCCGGCCCGGTTCTTTTCGCCGCCACTGAGGCTTTCCATCGGGCGCCAGAGGAATTCCGGCGCCAGCGAAAATTCGTCAAAAAATCTGGCAATATCAGCCTCAACAGCGTAACCGTCTTTTTCAGTAAACTCGCAATAGAGCTCAGACAGTCGAATGGCATCAGCTTCTGAAGCACTCGCAAGCCGGTCAATTTCTTTGCGAATGGCAGCAATCTGCGGCCTGACGAATTCAAACACTGTCTGCTGAATGCGTTCGCCTGCTTCCTGCGAAAGTGTGGCAATACGCAGGCCGGGCTTGCAAGTCCGTTGGCCGTTGAACCCCAAAATTTCGCCAGACAATATTTTGAGCAGCGTTGTCTTGCCGCAGCCGTTCGGGCCGACGAGGCCGATGTGACTGCCCACATCGACAGACAGGTTCAACCCGGCAAAAACTGGCGCAACAGTGGCGGGAAAAGTGTATGAAAGATTGGAAACGGCAATAAACAACATACTGACCTCCTGATCGACCAAAAGCCCGAAAAAGGGCGCAAAACAAAGTTTTCAGCGATAAGGTCAGTCCAGTTTCATCTTATGTCGCATCTCCCATAATCGTTCAGCGCACTCGCAGGCGCTGTTTCAAATATATCATAAAGCTAAACAGCTGAAAGCAAAAATTTACGTCTGCATGACAAAAATTGCGCTAGAATGTTTTTGTCATGCGTAAACAAACAGAAGAAAACAGTGTTAACCCATTTGTCGGCAAAAAATTTCTGCTGTACAACCGGATAACTAACGATTCCCTCGGGCCATTCAACTGGCAGGAACTCGTCGAACTGGCACGCAGCGGCAATTTGAACACCGAAAATCGCATCGCCGATACAGCCACGCCCGGAAACTGGCTCAAAGTGGCCGACACCCCGCTGGTATTCGAACTGCCACTGAGTGTCGAAGAACCCCGTTACATGCCAATTGAGAAGAAGCCATTCCGCTTGTCAAACCGCAGCAAAGATTACCTTACCCTCCTGGTTATCGGCAATCTGCTGATCTGCTGCCTGTTCTTCTTTATAGCAGTTAACCCGATGAGTCTGATGTTCCTGCTGGCGCTAATGGTGATTTACAATGTCGCGCTTGTATGGGTGCTGCTGTTCATCATTCCGCCCTATTAAGGCTTACATGCTGATAATTTCGTAGCCTTCGGCGATCCAGGTGGCGAAACCCGGGTGTCCCTGCATTTCGCCGAGCAGCGGCAGGCCCTGACGCTCAGCTTCGGCCAGTGAGCCCATTTTGCCGGCGCAGGCCTTGCAGATGCCGCCAATCAGACCTTCTGACTTTACTTTTGCATATAACGGGGCAAAGGGTGTGCCATCTTTGGCCAACTGTTCGATCAGAGCAGTCGCACTGCCCTCGATAATGAGTTTGACTTCGTGCCCTTTCGCCTTGAGATCGATGACGTTGAGGAGAGCATGGGCAAAGCACATCAGTTCGCCCTGAAAAGCAAATACAGCTATTTTTTTCATGCTCTTTCTCCTGTAGTTTGTGCAGCGCTTTCGCCACCGTGATCATGCTTTGCTTCTTCGACCAGCCGCTCAACGATCTGCTTGAAAAGCTGGGATGTGACGGTCTTGGCATAGGCAACCACATAGGGAGTGCCTTTGTCGCAGGACGTGCCGATGCCGGGTTCGATCGGCAAGCTGCCAAGAAAGTTCACGTTGAATTCGTCAGCTGTCTTTTCGCCGCCGCCGCTGCTGAAAATCTCGGTGCGACAGTTGCATGATGGGCAGACAAAGCCGCTCATATTTTCGATTATGCCAGAAATCTCGACACCGAGCTGGCGGCAGAAGTTAATCGACTTGCGCACGTCGGCGGCCGCTACTTCCTGGGGAGTGGTAACGATCAGAGCGGATTTGCGCCCTTCGATCTGCTGGAAGATCGACAGCGGCTCGTCGCCGGTGCCTGGAGGCGCGTCAACGATCAGATAGTCGAGTTCGCCCCATTTAACGTCAGTGATGAACTGGCCGATCACGCCGTGCTTCATCGGCCCGCGCCAGATTATTGCATCATTGTGGTTTTCAAGCAGAAAGCCGATTGACATGACTTTGAGATCTCCGAGTTCGATCGGCAGAATTTTTTTGTCTTCACTCTGTGTTCGCTCATGCTGAAGACGCAGCATGGTCGGAATGCTGGGGCCGTGAATATCTATATCGAGCAGCCCGGTGCGGTAGCCTTCGGCTGACAGTGCAACCGCGAGGTTCACCGCGACAGTGCTCTTGCCGACACCGCCCTTGCCTGACATGACAACGATGGTGTGACGAATTGCACTGCCTGGAGCTGCCGAATCAGTGTTTTTCGAACCGCAGGTAGCGCTGCTGGAGCAGCCTTTGCAGGCCGACCCGGAAGAAGAACATCCGTTTTCAGTGTTTGAATTGTTGCTCATGGTCTGACTCCTTATGTCGATTACGACACAGGTATTTTAAAATAACACCCGTCAAAGCGCAACCAGTTTATAGCCTATGCCAGAAAGCCGACAAATAAAAAGCGCGGCGAAGCTGTTAGCCTCGCCGCGCATTTCCTCAAGCTTATTTTATGCGGTTGAAGTCGGTGACGAAATTTTCTTTGGTTATGGTAAGTGCGGCTTCGCCGATCAGCCCCTTCTTTTTAAGCAGCTTGACAACTGCGACCGGCATGGTTGCCTTGAGATTGTAGATCATGCTCGGGATTTTCCAGAGTTTGATCTTCTTTTCGGCCGGCAGCACGCGATTGAGCAGAATGACGAGGTTGTTGGTGCAGTTGTTGCGAATAGTGTGATAATACTCGCCCTGGCGATTTACACATGACTGTCTGATAGTCTCTACCAGCAGCGAACGGGTCTGCTCACGGGTGAGATTGATTGGGTAAATGATGATTTCCTTGTCGGTATCGTTGTTGTAGTTAACATTGAGGTCAGCGTAATTGTGAAGAGTGGTCAGAATCCAGACAATGTCGAAGTTCTTCTTCATAGTTTTGACCAGTCCGTAGGTCTGGCCAAGCTTTTTGTAGGCTTCGATAGTCAGAAAAATGTTGTCTGATTCGCGACCATCTTTGCCAACTACACCGCCCTGTTCAAAGGAAAAGCCGAGCAGCGTATGTGCTGCCAGGAACTTGGGTGCGAAAGGTTTGACCAGGAAATACGCCTTAACCACCTTGTCAGGGTTTATGGTTGCCGTTTTCCATGAATGAAGGGCCTTCTTCTTTTCGCTGTTCGGATCTGGGGTGATATCCCAGCGCAGGTTGCCCACAGTCATTGTGCCGGCAGCTTCGAAGAGCATCTTGGCCGGGCGCTGATAAGCTTCATGCTCGACTTCGGGAATCTGAACATCTTCTTCTTCGATAATGTCGATCTTCTTGACCTTTACGTTCTCGACTTCATCAGCCTGGGCGACCTTACCTTCGACCCCAACTGCCTTGCCGTTAAATTTTCGAGCTTTATCTTTATCCATCAGCAGTTGAAAAACCCTGCCGTCAGCGGTGTAAAGGCATGGAATTCCTTCGGTGATCTGCACAATGCCCTTCAGCGTATAATTAACCGCAAATGGTTTGGCGAAGGCCGGGCTGAACTGTGCCACAATGATATACGCAACCAGAACGAATAAGAACAGAGACCTGGTTAGAATCTTTTGCATTTTTACATCCTTAAGACAGCAGAATTGAAGAATATTTTTTGATTGTACCCGTACACCCGGCAACCGTCAACCCGCAAAAAGCCCGATCAGCCGTTGGACTGGTCGAGGTGCCCTTCACGGATCACGCGGTATTCGCCAGTTTCGGTATTGAGGTCGTATATGTTGAAATTGTTGCGTATGTTGAAGCCTTCGTAGTGAACGGCAAAATTGACCGACGCCGAGCCTTTTTGCGGGCAGCTGCGGATACGGTGAAAAACGTTGCAGGGCCAGACCAGCATTCCCGGGCCGCCATAGGCGAGTTCGCCGTCGATGACTATCTTGTCAGCAGTCACATCTACTTTAACAATACGACCATGTTGCGGCGTATAGATTTCGACGTGGCGTTCGCCCGAAATCACCATCAGGTTGTCGGCCTGATGCGGATGCATATACCATGGCCGTTCGACATCGCCTACCGGGCCTGGCGAAGTGGCTCCGCCGACATGTAAAACCCGGTCGATCGCATCTATGCGCGGCAACTCTTTGACACTAAGGCAGTCAAAGCTGACTCCTGGAGTTCGGCGAAAAATCTTGAGTGGTATTATCTTATAAAGTCCATCGATCTGCTGAACAACGGCGGTAGCTGACATATAAGTCTCCCTCACAGAATTGATTTCCTTGTTATTCTACCACAGTGGCAACAAGCATCGCAAAACCGGTAGAATCCCCCGGCAATTCTCCGACAAAAAAAGTCATTGCGAAGGTGAAAGCCCGAAGCAATCTTAAGGACAATGAGATTGCTTCGCTTCGCTCGCAATGACGAGACGACGCAAGCTTACCTTGTGCGGCGGTATCTGCGGCGTCTACTCTTTTCTGCCGGTTGCGCAGCAATGACAGGTCGGGCTGGAGTTGCTCTCAAATCAATTCCTGACTCGGGCAATGACAATTTGATTTTTTTTGCAGCCTCGGAAAAGAGCGGACAAGCATACTGCTCGGTACGGTTAAAAACAAGCTTGTTCAATGCAGCGGCCCTTATAATGGGAATATTATCAAAAAGACTTACCGCGTCTGACATCTGGAAATATTTTGTCCCCTTGATTTTCATTCTGACAAAATATTGCTCGGATGGAATAAGCGTCCTCTTGTTCTTGTCAGTAATGGCGAGACAAAGCCAGGAATACCTTTTCCAGACCTCAAAACCTCTTATCTCGCGGAAACTGCAGATGTTTTCCTGCCGGCGCCAGAAGAGGAATCGTGACCTGAACAGCACCATGTGCGTGTTAAGATCAAAAATATAGTGCTCATCAATAAGCCATAACCACGCGGCAAACAACGTCAGCATAACCGATGTCGAATCTAGAAGCAGCAGGTAAATCAGGCGCGGATTCGCCGCAATAAACGAGCCTTCGCTTTTGATCAACCAGTGAGTAGAAAGAGTGAAAAGAAGAATGAGGATGCAAAGAACCAGCTTTTCTCTTGTCGTCGGCAGATCAACCTTGACCTGCCCTGATCCAAAAGCTTCGAGAGAAACATTCGATAATTTCGACTCCCACAAAACCCGTTCTAGATTCTTTGCCCCGGGGTGATCGGCAATTGTCTGTTTAACGTCGTCAAGCCAGGAGTCAAAGCTCTGCCTTTTCTTAAAGAAACCTGGCTCAAACTTGCAACCGAGCAATTGCGAAAGCTGCTGAGCCTGCATGGAAGCTTCTTCCTGATGCAAAAAATACTTTCCTTTTCTTGCCTCAGCCCGCGGCAATTCAAGCACAGTTCCGTCATTCAGAATTATTACCACTGAATAGCCAAGCCGGTAACGATGCCACAGCAATGGCCATTCAGACAGCTTTCCGATCGTCGTCACCATTGCCACCTCAGCGAATGGGATGCGGCGTTTACGGTAATAAAGCGGATTGGTGAATTCCTGGTGAATCGTCTTTCCGGAAATATCGAGCAAATACTGGCTTTTCATAAAGATGCTTATTGCCCCAGAAACGAGAAGACCTATTATCAGGTCATTGCGCAGCCAGACCGGAATTCCGCCACGGTTCATGGTCATCAGCACAACAAAGCAGGCAATCCCAATCAGGGTGGCCATTTTGCCTATAGTCGTCGGAATGCCGATAGTGATCGCCGGGGCAGGTTCGGCCCAATCATCAGGTACAGAGCTGGTGCAAGTTCTGTGATGTTCCACTTCGAACCCGCCCTTGGAAACAGACAGATGAATTTGTGCAGTTCTACGCTCAAAGCGTTCTTTCCAGTAGATAAATAGCCACGCCAGAAGCGTAGTAACTGAGGACCACAGAATGAGCTTGCTGTAAAGACTTGCGGGCTGTGGCCAATGCAGGTCAAACAGCATGTTTGTTCCAACCAGCGCCACGAAAGACAAGATAATGAATATGAACCAGCTATCGAGAACTACGCGATCGAACCAGCTGGAACCTGGCAGCGAATAAGAGAGATTGGCGCGATCAAAATTTTTAGAAGGTCTCGAATATGGAAACTCTTCAATCTCCAGCCATCGCTGAAGGCCCAGGCATATCAGTGAGCAGAAAAACAGCCACGAAATAAAAGTTATTGCCGACCCAAAAGGATTCAAAGCGACAAGGGAGAAAATAAAATCAGATACCAGCAGAACTCCGGCCACACCGACCAAACTTTTAAGGCAAATTTCTGCCAGTGCAAAGCCTGAAAATGCAAAAACAAACAACAAACTGGTAAAAAAAACAATTGCTGAAAACATAAGCCCGGGCACCGGCTGAAGGGTCGGGTTGCCAGTAGAATAGTCGATCAGCAGGCCAATTGCCAAAACCAAGGTTGGTATGCCGGTAACTGTAAGAACAATTAAAGCAATCTTCCAGAGACAACCTCGCTTCATCTGTCACACCTTCCTGCTTACGTTCCCCCCGGTCTGCATAAAAACAACAGGGCTTCCATACGGCTTTATAACATATAACTGCTCCGGCAATTATACAACAAGGCAGTTTTAGCAAACTGGAGCCGGAAAATTCTTTGAAAATTTCTCGACGGCGTCTCAATGCTTCAACCATACTCAGCCAGGAGCTCCAATTGATAGAAATTGCTTTGGGTCTGTTACAGCAGGCTTGGCCTAGCTGCTATATATCTGTGCAGCTCTTATAGAGACCTTATTTTCAGTCATCAATAACACTCAGGTTCTGAGATCTAAAGGCCGAAGATAAAACTTGTAACCTGTTTATCTCAGGAGTGCTGGCAGAGGGCGTTTAAATTGTACCCTTCTCGCACGGCAGCCCGAGTGTTAGTCTGAAAGATACAGGAAATCGAAGTAACAGGAGAGTATCAGAATGAATAAGTTCAAACTCGTGACCCTTTGTCTTCTGGCATTGTTTATCGCGCTGGCAGGCAGTGCCGAGGCCAGCCTTTATCTGAGCACAGGCAAATACACATTCAACGTTCAGGTAAGAAACAGCGGTTTTAAAGACATTTCTTATGCGAGAGGTCGGGTTTACGTAACCGGAAACACGGCACGCATCGACGTCGAAGCCGATGGTTACCGTTCCGGTTACGAATATGTCTATTTACGCGACAACGTCACCAGCTATTATGCCCAGGTTCGCCTCGATGATCCGACGGTCTGGGTTAACGTGCGTGATGACGCCAACAAACCGATTGCCAACAGCTATGTTTCGCACACATCGCAGAGCATGTACTGGGGCGATGAATTTGGCATGCGCGGCTACTTTCCGGTTGAAGGCTTTGAAAGCCTGACAGTAAGAGACCTCGAAGTGCTGGTAAACAATATGTATGCCTTTGCTCCCCGCGTTTATCTGACACGCAGCGGCAACAACTGGAACTTTGAAATCATCGTCAAACGTCGCGACATGCACAGCATGTTTTCGAACCGTTTCGAAATCATCGCGAAACGCGACCCGGTCAGCGAACCGGCACCTGCTGCCGAACTCATTGCCATGGCCGAAGACTATGTTGCAAATATGAGCGCCGCGGCTCAGACCCGCAGCGAAGAAGAAATCATGCTACTGCACAACCGTCTCGAATCGACAGCTGCTTATCTGCTCAGCATTTGGGCGGCTACCAGCAGCGAAACCCGCAGCCAGATCACAGCGCTGCTCCCTGACGGCAGCCCGCTCACACGCGCACTCAATTCGATCAACCAGTTCGAAGATCTGCACAGATAATTCTGACCAGCAAAAAAAGCCGGGCAGTCGCAGATGCGGCCGCCCGGCTTTTGCCTCCAGCAAGGCTTTCATCCTTTGATAAGCCTGATTTCACGACCGATCCCATCGACTACGATAACGACCCAGCCGCAGCCATCCTGCTCATCAAACCATAGCATTTTAAGCTTCTGACCTTTATAGAAATTGTTACGCCAGTATTCGAGAACTTCACCACGATAAGAGTTTCCGGGATAGTTTTCTGCATCACTCAGCATCGGAAATCGTTGCCTGATCTGATCATCAGGAACTCCCTTCACAATCCAACTGTTATGCAGATCTCTTAGAACAAATTTATGTAGATACTCGTCACTACAGGCTTCATTCGACATGATCCACCACATATAAGATGGATTGTGCAGCTGCAATGATCCGAAATATAACCTTGCTGCTGAATAAAGGCCTGTCAGAGCCAATATCAACAGTGCTATCTTTAATAAATGTTTATGCATGACAAACCTTTCTGAATATCTGGCAGAAACTTACGTTTAGCAGCCCCAGCATGAACAAGACTGCTTCAACCCGGGCAGTTCAGTTCTTTTCGTGGCGAGTTATCGCTTTGAAGAGCTCTTCGAGGGTCATGCCTGAGCTGGTCTGTGATTTAACCCTGAAGTTGGCAAGAATCCTGGCAAGTTCTTCTTGCTGGCAGTCTCTGACGACCAGTTCAAGTTCAGCTCCATTGGCTCTGACAGCAAGAATAGCAGGGTGTGTCGGCAGTGTCTCAACCGCATTTTCAAGCTGTACGGTAATTTTGCGAACGCTGGCTGCGAGGTCATCTTTGCTGCAGTCGATGACGAAACGGCCGCCAGATAGAATGAGCACATGGTCGCAGACGCCCGAGATATCGTTAAGCTCATGCGAAGACAGAACGACAGTCACGCCTTTTTCGACAAGCGATTCGATGAGACTGTTGAGAATTTCTTCGCGGGCGACGGCATCGACACCGCCAACTGGTTCGTCAAGCAACAGAACTCTCGGCTCGGTCGCCAGCGCAAATGCGAGCTGCAGTTTTCGTTTTGTCCCTTTGCTGAAGGTGGCGATTTTCTGGTCGGCTGCGATGGCGAACCCGGCGAGAGTCTTTTCGTAGAGGGCCTGGTTCCAGGTCGGGTACATCGGCGCGAAGGTGCGGGCAAGCACTGCCGGCGTCATCCACGGGTAGAGGTGGCACTCTTCGCTGACCAGAACGCAGCTCTGCCGCAGCATGGCGGCATTCTGCTCGGGGTCGATGCCAAGCACTGCCGCATTGCCGGAGACCGGCCTGAGGCTGCCATTGAGAATATTCAGCAGAGTGGTCTTGCCGGCGCCGTTGCGACCAAGCAGCGCGACAACCTTTCCCGGCTCGATCTTTGTATTGACCGCATCGAGAACCTTGTGACCATTGTAAGACATGTTAACCTGGCTGATATTGATAGCTTCCATGTTATTTCACCTCCTGTTGATCGAGCACCGCATCGAAAATTCGGCGCACCTGCTGGCGGTCGAGATTCATACTTTGGGCGATGGCGATAATCTCGTGAATATGCTTCGCCATCTCGGCTTTCGCCTGTTCGAGCAGGTCGTCGGCCGACTTTGCGGTAACATAGGCGCCCTGCCCGCGTTTGAAGTAGATGGTTCCAGCGGTGGCCAGTTCCTGGTAGGCACGGGCGATGGTGTTGGGGTTCACCTTGAGCGAGATTGCGAGGTCTCTGATCGAGGGAAGCCGGTCATCGGCCGCGAAGACGCCCGCGAGTATTTCGCGCTGCATACCTTCGATAATCTGCTGGTAAATGGGAATCGGTGAGCTTTCATTGATTTTTATCATGAGCGGCCACCGCCTTTCGTCATGCGATTGTAAAGAGCTTCATAGGAAGTTCGTTTGACAATCTGCATATTGGAAACATCAAGTTCATAGATGCTGCTGCCGGCTTCGACCATAAAGCGGCTGCCAGAAAGATGAAAGGCATCATAGAGGTTGAGACCGATTCTGCTTTTTCCATCGCTCTGATTGTTGAGGTTCTCAAATTCTCTGATTTCACCGCTCCCGAAGTTTATGGCCATGTATTGGCAGATTATTGGTTCGACGTTGTGTGAATTGCTATAGAGAAAGGCACTATCACGATTTTGCGTAAAAATGACTGTCAAACTACCGGGTTTCGGCAGGCGGTAGAGTTCTTTCAGACTTTTTGACGCGATATCGATTTCTACCAGACTCTGCTTGATTTCATTGTAATAGGCTTTGTCACCTGGTTCATAGCGCATTGCGATAATTCTGCCGTCTGCAGTTATTCCTGCTATTTCAAGTCTTTCGTTTATCCAGTCGAGGTGTTCGGTTCTGCCATCGAGCCACGCCAAGGTAAGCGTGTAACTGGCAACATCGCGGGCTTTGTTCCAGTCAGTGGTTTCAAAGACGATGAAATCACTGCAGGCAGCAACAGAGTTGGCGCTCGGATCAACCGGCAGAACATGCCTGGTGCCGTCATTTACCGAAATTAGAGTAAGCTTGTTTCGGTCTTCAGAGGTTTTTCCGCAGATGTAAACGCTGGCAGGCTGAGAAGCATGCGCAGATGGCATTACGATGAATTCGCTGAAGCCAAAACCCTTTTGAACGCTGAACACAACCTTATTGCCGCGCCCCTTTTCATAGAGGTTGAATTCGGTAATCTCGCTCGGACCATTCTTTATTTTTTCGGTATAGATGAAACGTCGGCCGTCAATCAGCTTTAAGTAACTCTCGTCTTCGTTTGATGGCCACGGTAGTTTAACCAGCTGATTGCCGTCATGATCAAAAATTGTTTTTTCGAATGACCGCAGAAAACCTGAGAAATATCTGGCTGACGTAACGCTTACAAAACCTTCATTGAAAATATGCTCATAGCCTGAGATACTGCTCAGGCGTTTACCCAGCGACTTTACCTCTCCGAGTGTCAGGTCTTGCACCAACAGCCGCTTAGAATAATGCCTTTCAGTATCGACAACATCCCACCATTTCGGCTCACTTTCGACACGCCAGAGGATCTGGCGCCCGTCGTTAAGGGGAACCCAGGCTGAATTGCTGACTTCCTGCATGACCCAGTAGTTTTCCGCCACGGCATTGATAGTCGACCAGCAGCCAAGCAGCGCTGTCACTGCAGCAATCAGCAGCGCTATTCCCTTCACCCCTCGCATTGAAGAGTTCATGGTCCGATCGTGCATGAATAACAAAAAGGAAAGTAAGAGAAAAATGGAGATGAGGAAAATAGCCAGAAGACTATAGTTAATGGTTAACACGGTGGTAACACTGGTAGCTATGGCAAAAGCGACCGGCCCGATTATCAATGCCGATACGGTTGCAAAACCACGCGGCAGCATACTGGTAAAATAGCCATAAGAAACTATTACCAGAGGCATTGCCACGCCTAGAACCGGGTTGATCTTGAACAGCTTGATAAAATCATCCTGGCTGGCACCACAGATAAGCGCGAGAACAGCATATACGGCATAAAGCAACACAGCATAAAGAATGACAAAGAGAAGCTTGGCGAGCCAGAGGCGCCCGCGACTGAGCGGGAGAGAGAGCAGAAATGGAAATGTGCGGTTATTCACCTCTGAGCTGATCTGGTGATGGGCGGCGAGATAGATAAATAGTGGCCCCTGCATGCCGAAGAGCAGGAACATGGCAACACCGGCGTCAAGCTGTTTGAACCAGGCGGCCAGCAGTAGAGATACAACAGCTACAGCAAGAATAATCAGGAAGTACATTCGTTGCTCAAGGAAGTCTTTGTATAATATAGATCTCATAATGTGCTCCTTCTGATGAAAGTATGCATAATACCTTTAATACAGGCCCTCGACAGATGACACTCGTCCTGTGCACCGGAGTTTGTGTTTTACTGTTTTGGTGTATTGCTCTACTAATACACTAACCTATTTTAGCAAATGTGTCAACTGCGGCGAATTATTTTTTTCACTTGTGGCAAAGCGCATGCATCCAGGAGAAGTCAGTCCGCAGAAACGCCAGCGCACAATTACTTGCCCTGCAGCAAACATAGTTGCTACAAAACACCAAAAACTTTCGTTGTTTTGACATGGTAAAATTGAATTATAAGTATCTAATATCGTTCAGTTTTTCCAGCAGTCTGCCGATTCGTGATACAATTACCTGATTAACTGGTTGTATCTTTACGTCCGGGAGAAGCCTGTCCTATGGATGAACAACTTGCCGACATTCTCAAACTCGGCCATAAACTGGGAGCATCTGACGTACACCTGCATTCTGGAATTCCGCCGGTATTCAGAGTTGCCGGCACCATTCAGATATCTTCCAATCTGCCGCTGACAAATGAGGAACTGCGACGTTTTTTTGAATCAACGGGCACTCCCACCATTCGCCGAATTTTCGAAGCCCGCAAAGATGTTGACTACTCGGTTTCGGTGCCTGGAATCAGCCGATTCAGAGTCAACTGCTTTTTACAGCAGGGTACCCTGGCCTTCGTTTTTAGACAGATTCCGTTCGAGCTTCCCACGATAGATTCAATACAGATTCCCAACATTATCGTAGATTCGATACAGCGGCGGCGCGGGCTGTTTCTTTTGTGTGGCCCGACCGGTTCAGGCAAAAGCACGACAATCGCGGCATTGCTGCAATTCATCAACGAGAATTACCAGGTACGCGTAGTTACCCTTGAAGACCCGATCGAATTTCTTTTCCGCGACGCCAAAGCCGAGTTTCTGCAACGCGAGCTGCGTCGCGACTTCATGAGTTTTCCTGAGGCGCTGCGCGGCGCCCTGCGCCAGGATCCCGACGTCATATTGATCGGAGAAATGCGCGAAGCAGAAACCGTAGAACTCGCGCTCACAGCTGCAGAAACCGGGCATCTCGTCATTTCGACACTGCATGCCAGCAGTTCAGCATCGGCAGTTGCCCGTATCATGGGCGTATTTCCAACAGATGCCCGCGAATTCGTCCGCGATCAGCTGGCTTCAGTGCTTATAGGCATAGTATCACAGGCACTGATACCCAAAAAGGATGAGCCCAACAAGCGTATCGCCGTCAGGGAAATCCTGCTCAACACGCCTGCGATGGCGAATCTTATCAGAACCGAAAAGCACGAGCAGATCCCGATGTTTCTCGAAACCGGCTCAGATATCGGCATGATATCGATGAATGCCGCACTTGAAGAACTGATAGTAAAAAAACTGATTGCCAGCGAACAGGCATTTGCCTATAGTCCTGAACCCGAGGCTCTCATGACCAGACTCGAAAGGAAAGGACTGTTATGAGCAACCTTCTGCAACCACTGATAGAAGAGGCGCTCAAACATGGTGCCTACGATCTCCATATTAAATCGGCGTTTCCTCCGATCATGAGGGTGGCCAACGAAATCAGACGCATGGATGTGCCGGCGTTCTCGCCCAAAGAGATGGAGCAACTGGTAATCTCTCTGCTCGACGAGAATCAGCGCAAAGCTTTCAAAGCCAGAGGGCAGATCGACTGCTCGTTTACCATACCTAATATCATCAGAGTGCGCGCCAACATTTTCTTTCAGCGCAACAGTCTCGCTATTTCGTGTCGCCTGGTGCCGCCTTCTCCCCCAGAAATGGCTACTCTTGGCTTTTCCCAGGAAGTTACCGACACCCTTCTCAAAATTAACAACGGCATGATACTTATTACCGGAGCTACCAATTCCGGAAAATCGACCACTGCCGCCAGCTTTATCGATCTGGTCGCGCGCAATCACGCGCTGCACATAATCACCATCGAAGATCCGGTAGAGTATATCTTTCCCAGATATCCCAAATCTATTATCAGCCAGCGCCAGATCGGCGAAGACACACCCGACTTTCAAACAGGTCTGAATTCGGCTCTGCGGCAGGATCCTGACGTAGTACTTATTGGCGAACTGCGCGACCTCGAAACCGTTGAAACCTGTCTGAAAGCGGCAGAAACCGGGCACCTGGTAGTTGCCACCCTGCATACGTCAAACGCCGTGCAGAGCATAACCCGTATGATCAATATCTTTCCGTCGCATCAGCGCGACAACATACGTTTTATGATCTCAAGCTCTTTAAAATGCGTATTATCGCAGGTGTTACTGCCCTCGGCCGATCACAAAAAACGTGTGCTCGCCTACGAAATCCTGCCAATGCTGCCCTCTGTCAGCAACCTTATCCGGCAGCGCAAAATTCATGAAATTAGTTCAGTCATGCGCCTCGGCCAGCGATCTGGCTGTATTCCGATGAATACCGTTGTTAAAGAACTTCTTAAACGAAAACTGGTGCGTCACGAAGACATACCACCAGAATACCTCGAGGAAAAGTGACATGGGAATTCTCGACAGCTTGCGTGGTGGCGGTTCCAGTAAAGAGCTCGAAGATCTGCGCCGCGAAATCGCAACTCTTAAAAGCCAGCTGAAGCTCAGTGATAACGAGAAAACGCTGCATCACCAAAAGTATCTGACCATTATTGACAAGACGCACGCGTTCATGGAACGTCTTAAAATTCTGGTTGGAACCCTCGAAGACACCTACGTACTCGAGCGCTGCTGGGATCTCCTCGATCTCGCTCTGGTCATCAAAAAGGGCGCCGTTTACAGGAAAACTGACGAAGGCTGGGTTGCCGAACATTATGTTGGCTTCAAAGAAGACGAAATCCCGGTTATTCCGCTGAACGAAGATTCTCTGCCCGGATATGTCGCAGAAACTGGAGCCGTATTAAGCCTTGCCCATCTGCGCAAACAGGATGATCTCGCCTATCTTGAGCGACGCGGCGTTATTTCCGACTGCAAAGTTGCCTGCCCGGTTCGGATAGACGGCAATATCGAGAAGCTCATCATCATCTGCACTTACGCCGGCAACGTATTTACCGGCGAAGACGACCTCGACACGGTAAATATGGTCGCTACGCTTCTTGGGCTGGTTCTCAGCAATACCAAGGCCCTGGCAGCTCAAAAAAGTGAATTCGAAAAGATGCGCCGTCTTTTTTCAAGCATGGTTGCGCCAGAAGTAGTCGAGTTGCTCGAAAAAAACCCGGAAGGTATAACGCTTGGGGGTGAACGCAAGCAGATCGCGATCATGTTTGTTGACATCCGCAATTTCACTGCATTGGCCAAGAAAATCACACCTGAGCAGACAGTCGAACTGCTGAACCGATATTTCACTCTGATCACCGAAATTATCCTCAAGAACCGTGGAACACTTGATAAGTTTATGGGCGACTCGGCCATGGCGCTTTTTGGCACCCCGAACATTCACATCAACCCGAGCCTTTCGGCTGTACAGGCTGCGATGCAAATACAGCGCGCATTCGAAATCAAGATGCCACAATGGGTTGCCGAAGGTTTTCCTGAATACGGCATCGGCATTGGCATAAATTTTCAGGAAGTAATTGTCGGTAACGTCGGTTCAACCAGACTGTCAAACTTCACCGCCGTCGGCGATGGCGTAAACATCGCATCGCGCCTGTGTCATATCGCCAAACCTGGCGAGGTGCTCATTACCGGCACATGCTACGAGAACATCGAAGACTGGCCCGGTGCCGTCGAAGAACGCTTTGGCGTTAACATCAAAGGCAGCGAGGCGATTACCGTGTTCTCGCTCGAAGACGCGCCCGGCGACAAAGCCTGTTGCCCACAGTGTGGCCTGCCATTGCCGCTAGATGCAAAATTCTGCGGTGAATGCGGTTTCAAGCGCTCATAGCGAAATACTGACCAAACCTTTTACCATAAAAAGAGGGCTGTTGCGTTTCTGCAACAGCCCGGATTTTTATAAACAGCCTGATTTTAGGAAGATTCAGCCCGCTGACATCAGCCAGTAACTCCTGCAATCAGTTGTGCGACCCATAAAACCGTATTCGATCAGGTAGCGACGCAGCGTCGTATGATCGTCGAAAACCTGCTTGAGTATCGCATCGACTTCTTTTTCCGTGTATTTCCGACCTGATTCAAATCTGGCGGCAATATGGCGCAACACCGCCAGCTTGCTCTTTTCCTTTATATAAAAGGTGGCCAACCGCCCGTCGAGACCGTCGGGAAAATACTTTTTAAGAATTTTTCCGTTCTCTTCGGGGGTGATCTTGTAGCGGTCATCGACCATGGTCGCGGTCGGGTGTGGCTCCAGATATTTTTCGGGTGCCGCTTCGTTTTCCCTGATAAGTTCACATAATGCCATGAGAATTTTCGCCTGCCTTTCTTTCTCCTTGAGCGCAAACCGGTGATTACGAATGGTTGATGCGCTCCCGATACCCAGCTGATTCTGTATCTCGGCATCCGGCAACCGTTTATAGAAACAGCTAAGCAGTTTGCACATATGCTCTGAAAGGCCGGTCACCTTTTTGTCGAGACCGGTCAGATATTCGAACACAGAGCCATGTGCCCGTGTAATATGCAGTTCCATGAAGCGATGCGCCTCATAGAGTTCTGCTCCATCTTTGTAGATCATACCCTTCTCAATTTCACGACCGCAGATAATGCACTCATAGAACTTCCGGCCTTCAGTAAAGCCCTGCTTGATAATATCTATCGGTAATTCCTGCCAGCTTATCGAGCTTTTCATAAACATTCTCATCTTTCGTTTGAATATGAATAGATTATATTAAATTTATCTATAAAATGCAAGTTTATTCGGCAAAATGACGTGACAGGCAAAATGACCAGTTAAATGGTCGGGTGTCACTCATGTGTAAGTCGCGGTTAAAATGCCGACGAACCAGCAGACAGTATCAGATAGATGTCGTTGACGTTGCTGCCGGTGTAACCGGTATGCATCAGCTCCCCAAGAGCGTTGAAAAAGCTGTATGAATCATTGTTCTGCAAGAAGGCCTCCGGTGTCATGCCCATTTTATGAGCCCTCGCCAGAGTGCTGCCGTCAACAAGTGCGCCACAAGCGTCGGTCGGGCCATCTATACCATCAGTTGCCAGCATAGCCAGCAGCAGATTGTCATATCCTGCCAGGTCGCGCACTGCCGCCAGCGCGGCATGCTGGTTGCGGCCGCCGCGGCCGGTTCCGGTGACTCTGACAGTTGCCTCACCGCCAAAAACAAGCGCCACAGGCACATTAGATCTGGTGGCCGCAAGTGCCCGGGCAGCGAGATTTCGAGCAAGTTCGCGCGCATCGCCCTGCCACTGATCTCTGATCATCTCTACGCGAAATCCGGCGTCAGCAAGACTTTCGCCAGCAGCAGCCAATGCGGTAAAATTATTGCCGATAACATGATTGCTGACCCTCTCAAACACGGCGTCACCCGGCTTCGGCGTTTCTTCGACCAGGCCGCGCGACCCATCAGTTAAAAGCTTTCGCACAGTCTCAGGTGAATCGTGCCAGATCTCGTATCGCTGCAAAATCTCCATGGCGTCAGCGAAGGTTGTCGGGTCGGGCACTGTCGGACCCGAAGCAATAACGTCGAGCGGGTCTCCAATAACGTCGGAGAGAATCAGGTTAATCAACCGGGCCGGGAAAGCCCGACGCGCCAACCAGCCTCCCTTAATGCCGCTGAGATGCTTACGCACAGCGTTCATCTCACCAATAGAAGCCCCCGTCCTGAGCAGCATGAATGTAAGCTGCTGCTTGTCTGCCAGCGAAACACCATGCCCCGGCAATGGCATGAGACTCGAACCGCCGCCTGAAACAAGGCAGACAACCAGGTCATCGGCGCCAGCTCGTTCAGCCAGCTCAATTATACGGCGGGAGCCTTCCACTCCTGCTTGGTCGGGAATCGGATGACCAGACCGATTGAGCACAACCAGCCGGGTGCTGCCAACTGTTTCGGGCGGAATATTCACGCTGCCGCCAGCCAGCTTTTCGCCCAGCAGATCTTCAAGCGCGGCAGCCATGGCAGCGCTGGCCTTGCCGCCACCAATGACAAAAACCCGGCCAGCAGAAATGTCGAAACGGCTGTCGCCAATTGCAAGAATGTGGTTGCAAAGTGACAGTTCAGACCTCATAAGTCTGGCCGGAGCGACCGCACAAATGGCCGAATTGTAAGCCTGCAGAGCGGCCGCGCGCAGACGCCTGGACACGGGGTTTACTGCCTGACCAGACAATTGCCGCAAATTTTTGACATACATATCAGCCCACTCCACCGCTTATTTATAAGCCTCATACATAACAGCATAAAACTAGATTGCCAAAATATTCAACAATTCACAGTAAATATCGACGGTTTGACAGAGAGGCAGCAACAGGGTACACTTAAACCAGAAGCCAACAAAGCGGAGGTTACCATGTTAAAGGAATACCGGCAACGGCCCTGGCGTGTGTTTCTGACAGTTTTTCTGATCACTTTTTGTGTTGTTCATTTTGCTTTCGCCGCCGAGACAGAGTTGGCAGGCTTCACTGAAGAGCGTATTCGCGAGATAAAAGAAGCGATAGAACCGGTTCTCAAGGGTCAGCCGGTAACCGATATCCCAGAAGAAGATCGGCAGCTGCTGTTTCTGGCCGAAATGCTCTATTCAGACTCTTTCGAGCTGTTTCTGCGGCATGGCGAATATCTTGCTGACGTAAAGCGCGATTATACGCAGGCGATTCCAAGACTCAAGCGCGCCTATGAGCTCAAGCCAAAAGAACTGAGCATTCTCGAAAAACTGGCGGTGTGTCATCAGGCACTCAAGCAGTCAGCCAGCGAAGTTTCCTGCTGGGAAACGCTGCGAGAACTTCTTGAAAACGATGAAGACCCGGAAAAACGCGACCTGCGACAACGAGTGATGGTCAACCTTGAACGCATGGCAAAAGAAAATGCCATGATGATGCGTGCCGGCAGAAGATTCATCATTTACACGCCGGTAGACAGTGCCTATACCTATGTCACCCACGAACTAATCGATGATCGCCTCGAAGAAATCTATCAGCAGGTAACTGGTGATCTCGCCTGTGTACCCGCATATCGCACTTCAATATTGGTGCTTGACCCCATAAAATTTGAAGAAGTCAGTCCTACTTCCTGGGCCGGCGGCTTTGCCTCTGGCGGCAAGTCGATGACCCTGCCGGCCGACAGTTTTCCGCGTTCAGAACCTGAGACCAGACTACCGGCGCGCAAACTGTTAACACATGAATTCACTCACAACATAATCTTCATCATGGGTGGAGGCAAATGCCCAACCTGGCTGAATGAAGGCCTGGCGGTATTTTCTGAGAAGAAAGATGACGGCTTTACTGAGTTCAAACCTTATGTTCCGGCACCAGGCGAAATCATGGACATAGAGGAACTCGAAAAAGAATTTCAGGAAATCCGCAAGCTCGGCAAAGAATCGCTTGAAAGAGTCCACAAAGCCTATCAAATGGCAGGCCTCTACGCCAGGTTTCTGGTGCAGAATGGCACCATGGCGGCACCCCGGCAGATCATCAATTGCTTAAAAAACGGCATGAAAATGGAAGAAGCCCTGCAAAACGTAACCGACCTGAGCATACGCCAGTTCGAGAATGATTTCAAAGCCTGGACAGTCGAACTGGCCAGCAACTGAAGAATTGTCGGCAAAAGTGGCAAAATAGCAGGAACAAGTTAATGCACAGTGCAAACGATGATTTTCTGATAGAGATTTTTCTTGCAGATCTAAAATCTGAAGACAAATTTATCCGAGAACTTGCCATCACCCAGCTTTATCACCATATCGGCGCCCACCGCGTTAGAGAGGTGTTGTCAGAGGCAGCCGATGGTGAAAGCGACCCTTTCCTCAAAAATATGATCGGCTCTCTGCTGGCAATGACCTCTGCGCCGGATTTGCCTGAAGACAAACCAACCGCCAGCTCCATCGATAAAAACGCTCTGTTGCTGCGCTGGCGCAACCACGAACTTGGTATTAAGGAGATGCTGCAGAGTATCAGCCTCCTGCCGTCAGAGCAGCATATCTCAACCATCATGGAATTGATAAGTGATGAGTCTGAGCTGTCGAGACTGCTTCCGATGTTTTCGCCGCCGGGCGAACTGGTCAGAAAACCAGAAATCATTGCAACACTGGCAGAGAAGCTTTATGCAAGTGATTACATCTTCGTAATCAGACTGATATCATTTCTCAGCGAACATAGCCGGAACCATCTTGTTAAGGCCTTACCAGCACTCCTTAAACATCAAAATTTCATGGTCAGGGCTGAAGCAATAAGGTTTTTATTCAAAATATCAAAGCAACACGCCCTGCGACTGCTGGAAGAACTTATATTTGCAGATGAAGCCAGTCGCCGATCGGCAAGTACATTTCTTCTTCTATTTCCATTCGAAGATGTTCAGCACATTGTCTTAAGCCTTATCGACAGCGGAGCTTTGCAGGATGTTTTCTTGAGCAAACTGCTTACTCATCTGGTGGCAAACAATCCTGATGCAGATTTCTTTAAAAGGCTTACTATTTCTGAAGTTTTGCGCAAAGACGAAATTCCGGAAATCGAACAACTGCGCCGGGAAGCAGCAGAAGCCCTGCAACTGGCCGGAATCATCGATCGCAATATCGAAGAATTTTGCAGAAGCACACGCGAACGGGTAGCCGCCTATATAAAAGAACGCGCCGGAGTAAATATTGTTCTCGAACAGGATGCGGCAGAAAAAGAAAAAGTTGCAGCGCCTCTGCCACAAAAGAAAGCCGCCAAACCTCAACCGGAAAAACAGCAGAGTTTACCGATAGAAAAAGAGTCGCCTGCGCCCGCTGCAATTGCAACAGAGCCAACAAAGGGGTCAGAGAAGCCTGATTCAGCTGCTGAGAAAGCGGATTCAGCTTCTGAAAACGCTGAGACAATCACGGAGAAGGTTGAGACAAAGCCAGCTGAACCAATCTTAGAAAATGCTGACACCAGAAAACTCAGGGAGATACTCGCGCAGGAATCTTTGTCGCAAAACGACAGAGTAGTACTTCGCAAGCTGTTGATGAGTGGCGGAACAGTTGATACGAACGATCTTGTGCTTCAGATTCTGGCCAGATTCAAACCTTCTGATTCACAGGCAATCAAGTGGCTGGAAGATTCTCTGGAAAAGCTTCCACCAAAAGGCTCTCTACTGGCAATAAAACTGCTCGCAGAACTCAATCCGGCGCGAATAATTCCACATCTGCCGGTTCTGTGCGTAAACGAGAATGAAATGATCGCAACGCAGGCAATAAGACTTTTCAGAAAGCATAATCTGAAAGGGCTGCTGAAGCAGATAAACAGCTGGCTTCAGGAAGACCGCGAACGATCGTGGAAATCCGCCCTGACAGCCCTTCTCCAGTTGAAAATAGATGTTGCGCGTGAGATATTGATAAAAACTTTTCAGACCACCAGTCGCACTTCACTGATAAAATTTTTCGCGCCGGTATTTATAATTTCGCCCGACCACATGACCCTTTATGAACTTGAACTGCTGGCCGCCGAAAGCAGGGGCAGCAAGCACGAGCTGATCAGCGAGATTACATGCGAACTGAAAGAAGTTCTGGGAGTGACGGTAACGAAGGGCAACGAGGAATCGGGCACGGCCAACATTATTGGCGCAGGCATTCATGTCAAATGGGAAGAATTCAAACAGAGCCTTGAAAAAATACGCTACATCTCTAAGAATCAGCAGTTTATTGACACACTGACAGGATTTGCCGAAAAGCATGTATTGAAAGCCCTGCTGCTGACATTTGCCCTATTCGCCTACACATTCTGGCCAGACTCCAGCATCTCAGTACCGGATACCAGCACATCTGAGATCGAGCAGACCTTTTCCGTCAACCAGAAAATACCTGAACTTAAAGTCGGAGAAAACAGAATCTTCAAACTCGAAAGCTATGACCCGATAAACCGCTCATGGAAGGCAACAGGCCTTGACGGGCAGTTTTATCGTCTCAAACTGCCAGTTCCAGGTGACTTTTCGGCAGGTTTCAAAGGTGACTTCAAAATATTGTATTTCACTGTTACCAAACTGGGGTATCCGGTGGTAACCTGCGAACTGGTCGCAAAGCTTAAATAAGCAGCACAATCTCGCAGCGAACCATCAAAAGACCGCGCCTTCGGCTCTGACATAACTGTCGTCTTCTGCGGCGCCGCTTATGCTCAGCACCAGTTTCTGCCCCTTCCTGATATTGAACTTATACGATATTCCTTTGACCGGCGAATAATTACCGGAAGACTCTTCAAACATGCTGGATGCATCTGTTTGGCCTTTGAATTGAATCGGAGCATATGAAGTATCATTGGCACGCACCCAACTCAGCAGCGGCTGGCCGGCAAATCTGATTTCATTGCCTTCTTCATCATAGAGGCGTGCAACGATACTGGCATTTCTATATGTATAAAGATAAGCCGCAAGCGCAACTTCACCATCGGCAAGCGCAATCAGTTCTTTTTCGCCCTTTCCGGTCAAAGTCTGCTCCTGCGAAGAAACATTGCTCTGCAATACTTTTTGCACAGTTGCACTGAGCTTTGAGCTAAGCTGTTTCACAGCTTTCGGACTGGCAAAAAGATGAGGATAACTCTGTGCAAGACCGGCATCAGTGTCAGCAGGCGGCGAAACAGTGGTTCCGGATAATGCTGCCGGAACTGTCTGCCCGGAAGAAGTCTCATTTAAAACCGAGTCGGGCGGATTGCTCTTTTCGACAGAAATAGAAGTTGCCTCTGAACCGATGCCGAGATAAATTTTGGCTGCATGTGCCTGGCAGTTCATCAACAAAATTGCCAGCAAGAGCAGTAAAACTTCACGGCACGATATTGAAGGTGATTTTCTTTCCATCAGTTGTCTCAGAAAAATCATAAGTCTTTACCTTTCCCGACCTTGTGACATAAACCTTCTGCTGATCAGCGCTCAATTCATAGACGACGGTTGCTTTTACAGGCAGGGAGGTTATGTCGGTCGAAACAGTTTCAATCTCCCAGCGGTTCGGTCCCGTTGGGTTGATAGTAAAAGAAGATCGGATATCTCGCCGCAACTCTCCAACCAGAGCGGAACTCAACGCCTGAAATGACTGCTCGTCCTCAAGCTCATCGGCTGACATGCGTGTCTGCGAGTAAGCGAAGTACCAGAGAGTAATAACAATGCTCAACACTGCGGATACCGTTATCAGCTCAACGGTTGAAAACCCTTTTTTAGCGAACAAAGGTCACCCCCTCACGCTTCATGTAAAGGCGAAAGGAACGAAAACAGGCTTCGGCATCGGTGACGTCAAGATTCTCATTGTAAGTGACATTGCGGCGCTGCAACCCGGGCACTCTGCTCATCCCCATATTTCTGGCAGCCAGCAGACCCGAGATTGTAGAAGAGGACTCTATGAATATGGTGCCTTTAAGAGCTATCAATGCGGCTTCAACCGGTTGCGCAGTTGCGACCCGCAGATTTCCTGCGAGACTGATAATAACAACCGGCTCTTTGGCTGGAGCGCTTACCGGCTCACGAATTGTGATATTTCCTTCGACCAGAAGCATGCCCCCACAGCCGTTCTCTGCAGCAATCGACCGATTAATCTCAAGATCGCCAGCAACATAATAAACATCATTCAAGATGCAATCCTGCTTTTCATTTTCTATTTTTTTAAAAAACTCTGCTGCCGTCGCAAACTTTTGACCTACTCTGGCTCTCAGATAACCAAGGTCTTCAAGATCAGCAAGATTGCCGTCAAATAATTTCCTACCATCGCTGCAATTCAACTGATAAAGGCTGCCGTGATTCATTTTAAAGAAAGAAACCCCCTGCCTGTCGACCAATGCGCGCTCAGAAGCAGCAGGCAGGTCAGCGGGCAATTGACCAGGTGTCAGCCCGATCTGAGAGCTCAGGTCAGGATCGCGCAAAGCCATAACCCTGAGATTTGCAGCGTTGCAGCTCTCTTCAACAATACTGCTCATGCGTTCGCGATATCTCTGATAGTCGCCGGCGAAATTATCTCTGACACGCCCAACCGCCTCTACTGTCATTCCCGGCCAGGCATTGCCGGAAAAGCTGTTTTCATCAAGCCTGGGAAAAGGAGCGTAGAGATCGGTAAGCTCATTCATCAGACCCTGAAGGAGTGTCCAGCGGCTGATTGCCTTACCAAGGACCACAGTTGGAGTTGGCCGATCGGCACTGCCCGCTATTCTTATGCGTGCCGACATCAGATCGTCGGCATTACAATCTTTCATAACTTCGTGATAATCAGATTCCCTGAGTTCTTTGAAGATAAATTCCGGTTGAGAATAATAGGAAAGGCAGTCTATATCGGAAAATGTATCGGCTTCTGGAATAGCGAACAGGCGTGCGCTGTTGCCGGGCAATACGGACGCAAAATTATCGTCACCGCCGCCGGGACCGCACCCCAGATTCCAGGGTGCCTCCGACCCAAGAAAAACCCAGCCCTGACGGTCAAAAAACTGGCGACTCTGAGCTGGTTCAAGTGACGAAGAAGAACAGGAATCACCAGCGTATAACAGTAGAGGCGAATCACTGACCTGGTTTTTACCGCTTATTGAGTCTTGCACTGTGTCTGCTCCCAAACTGCCCTGCTCGCGCAAAAAAAGAACGAATTTGCCGACAACTGGCGGCAGAATATTAACCACTTTGGCCTCGCGATAACGGTAGACTCTGGCAAATGCCCCGTGCACGCTGGCTTCAGCGTGCAGCATAATCATTACCTTCATTTCACGTTCGTCTGTCAGCAAACCCGGGCCAATCGGCGAGGCAAAAAGGTTTTCGAGCTTGCGCAATTCAATTTCTACCTTGAGACTCGAGTAATTTTCAAAGTCCTGTTGCAGATGTTTAAAAAGCTCTGAATCAAGCGAAGTCTTCGCTTCTCGTGGGGTAATCTGGCCATCAGAGTCAAGCAGACCCTTGAGAATAGGCTTAAGCTCGGCGGGAGCCTTTTCGAGTTTGGGAAAGGAACCCGGGCGACCATCATTGATAAAATCCACGGCCTTCAACAGAAGAACATCAATAGACTCAAGGCCACCGACAGCAAGATGGTATGCTTTTTCGTAGTCAGCGCCGTGTGAAGCCTGCGTCAGCTGGTGCTGCGAGAAAAAATGCCGGGTCGCGGCCAGAAGAAGTAACAGAAAAATCAACAGCATAAGCGCCGGCAAAATCATGCCAAATCTGCGTCTCATGGCTTTCCTTTCACGATACTTCTGACAATATAGCTCACCGGAGTTGTAGTTTTTCGGTTGTACCAGAATATCTGTACCTCGACCAGATAAAGCTTTGTTTTATCGCCCGCTACGGATTGCACCAGGTTTATCTCAATCATTCTGGTAAATTCCGGTGGCGCCGGCGAAACCCCGAGGTTTTCAAGGCTCAGTGATGAGCTCAACTCACTGTCAACAAGCATTGGCTGCGGACGCAGATCCTTTGCCGGCAACTCCTGCAGACCCGCGATAAGCGAACTGGCCAGGCTGGCAGCGACGAGAGTATCTGCCGCCTTGAACATTGTCTGCTTCGATGACGTAAACATGAGAAAAAGCGGCACTATAACCAGTTGCAAAATAAAAACCGCAATCAGCATCTCGACAAGGGTGAAACCTTGTAAAACCTTTGCAGTGCCACATTTTAAATTAGGCAAAAATCTTTTGCTCATATACCTTCTAACGATTCTCAGCTAATTTTGTCACAGAAATTTTATCAGCGCTCAAGAATTCGCAAAAAATCACCGCCATGGTCGTGAACAAACAGCGCTTTGTCCTTCAGCCTTAGAATCTTGTCTGAATCAATAATGGTAACCCGCCTGAAAGATTTCAGGCAACCGAAAAAAACTGATATGATAATATGACAAGGCCACTTACAATTACGTTAAGAATTATCAGATGATCATTTTATGGAGGGAGCTATTTATGAAAACTGCCAATACAGCTATCAGAACCTTTATTGTCTGCTTTCTGCTCATAACAATTGTTTGCACAGATTCTGGGTGGTGCCAGACAGCGAAGGATACCACCGACAAAAAAATTGCATCAGTTGATGAAGTGCTTAAAGGCACGGATAAAAGCAGCGAGCAGGGTACAATCACCCTCGACGCCGGGAATCAGGGAAGCGAAACCTATACCGCCGTTACAGACTGCGAAGTAGAAATCAGTTCAAACCTCGAGACCTATGGTAATGCAGAATTGTCTGTTAGCGTAAACGATGAAAAAGTTATCAGCTGGGCGCGCAGTCACGACAAAGATCCAGCCAGACTCGTCGTAAATGGCAAAGAAGTTGAAGAATCAAATGTAGACACTGGCGGCGGCGACTACACCCCGACGACGCAAAAAACAAAGATCAAACTAAAAAAGGGCGACAAGGTCAGCCTCAACCTTTCTGGTGACTTTGGCCGTGCCAATCCCCACCTTTCGATAACCGGCCCTGGAATCGAGCAAAATGACAAAACACCTGGCTCTGACAACGCTGGTGGCGCTCCCGGCACAACAGTAATGGGCTCTGGCGGAGGATTTTTGTGGAAACCAATATCGGAATCTCGGGGTGGAGTAGCAGTAATATTGCTTCCATCAAAGTATCGACACGAGCAATTCAACAAAAAAATCTGGATAAACGGGCAGACAAATGAGGTACTGGACTGGCGCCCTGATTATGCCAACGGCAACCGCATGCATATATTCCTCAAGAAAAAGGGTGCTCAATACGGTGGCCCGGTTACCATCGAACTGGGCCTTGCCAAAGGCGGTCGCGTAAAATGGGAAGTTACCAACGGAGCTAATCGCACCGAAAGATAACCTGCAATTTCAAACGTTTTACCGATACGATCGCGATGATTGCCAGAGTCCAAAAATTAGTTGTAAACTGATTAACGAGTCTGGAAAAATACATTACAGCCTTTTTGGGGCCGAAACATCTGCAAATCGGCAAATTAACCGTAAAAGGCGAAAGGGTTATGCATGTCAGGGAAATTCAGTTATAAAATCGCCAGCAATATATTTATCTTTTCTCTTGAAGGTTATATTGAAAAATCGGTTTCTGAGCTGTTTGTAGCTGAATTCAGAAAGCATTGGAACAATGGCATGCGTCATTTCCTTTTCGATTTTACGAAAGTAACGATAATAAACTCGGTTGCCCTGGGAGACATGCTGGAAGTCGTCTCCGAAGGCATCGGCGAGAGCGACTCTGGTTTCTACATCTGCGCGATCCCTGAAAAATGCCACTGGGGTCTGTCGGCCATAGGCCTGCTGAACTATATGACAGAATATGATAGTCTCAAGCAGGCCGCGCAGGAACTTGGGTTCAATATTGTTGAATAGCTTTAACTCTGCCTCAAAGGTGCCTGACTCGGCAGCACTGCTCTATCCTGCGCATTTCTGCATGAGCACCTCCTGAAAAAAAAAGACCGGGAGATTATCCCGGGCTGAAAAATAAGGAGGCAAACAAATCCATAAACCTTGTCGGGCACAATTGATGCTTTGTTTAGTACAAATTTTCCGGCAAAATCCCGTCTACAGACAATGACATACCTGATTAACCAGCAAACTCCCTAAACAGACAAACAAAAACATCACTTCTTCAGCCAGACGGCGCCAATAAGCGAAAAGCATGAAGAAGCCGGATAAACCCCTTTACTGATTTGTCCGGCTTTTGTTGTTATTGGTCTGAAAGGTCTTGATCTTGATAAAGTTCAGGCTCACGAATTTCGCCGCCTGGCAATTCGTTGCCGGCTTCTGCTGGTGTTTCATTCCTGGGCGCATGCGTCTGATTTGCTGCAGGCTCGAACGCAACCTTCTCGACAACTACCTTACCTGTATGGTCAATGCGCAAAGAACTGCCGGCCGCCAGGTCACCCTTTTGCTTTGTTGCAAGCACTTGCCACTGTATTCTGCCTTTTGTTACCGTTACTGTTTCGCTGTCTTTTGAGATATTCAGGTTGATGCTTGTCCCAACAATTGTTAGAACCAGTTTTGCCGTAAAAATCTGGTAACCAGCAGCAGAGGGAAGAAAATCAACGGACGCACTGCCATTTTCGACCCGAACAATTCTATCTTCTGGTGTAAAACTAAGATTGCCGGCTATTGTCATCTGCTCGTTGCCCTGCCAGTTCAAGCTGATCTGTCCCTGTAGGAGCTTTACCGGCATGCCATGTTTGAGCGGCACAGGATCACTGCCCAGACTGACCTCACCTCTGGCCAGCAGCATTTTTCCGGAGCCGGTTGCCTGATAAAACGTTGTGCCTGTGTCACCTTGCCAGGCAAGGGCTGCCACAATCATAATTACAGCAGCCATCAGAGCCAGCGACAACCGTAAATCACCAACGAACCAGCTCAGAAAACCACCAGATGAAGAGTCAGAAGTTTTTTGTTCTATTGTCAGACGGCTTCTTAAGCGTAAAAACACCCGGTTTTTATCGGCATCTGGAAGACTGACAGCTGACTGCAGGCTGGTTGTAAGATTGCTATAGCTGCTTAATAACTCACGACAGCAGGCACACTTTGCCGAATGAGCATCGATGAAAGCACCATCTTCTGATGTGATTTCGTCTTCTGCCAGCAGATTTACAACCCTTTCACAGTCTTTGTTCACCGGCAACTCCTTGTAGCGACCTGATAACTTTCACCAGCAAATTTCGCAAGGTACCTTCGGCCAGGCCGGTTATTTCGGAGATCTCTGCGTAACTCAGCCCTTCAATCTTTTTAAGAACCAATACCTCTTTTTCAGTCGCAGAAAGCGCATTCATCATATCTGGCAGCTCATCAGGAACCTGTTCTGTCGCCGACAAATGCAGTTCTTCTATCGGCTTTGCAACAACTGTGGGAGATTTTTTCTGTTGCCGCAGGAGGTCGATACATGTGTTATGAGCTATTCTTCCCAGCCAGGGAGAGAGTCTGGTGCCGGTAAATCTTGGAAGAGCATGATAGGCTTTCAGAAATACCTCCTGCAGTATGTCTTCGGCCAGCATTCGATCGGCAAGCGAAGAAAATGCAATCGAGTAAACCAGGCCCGAATACAAAGCGAAGAGCTTTTCAAAGGCTTTGGCGTCCTGTCTCTGTAAAGCGGCGATAAATTCAGGCTGGATTTCCGGGCTACGGATTTTCATGAAGCTTAACTACTTCCCTCAACAATAACAACGCAAACTTGACCAATTTTGTCATACCAATATATCATTCTTTATTGTTCGAAGGCCCACTAAAGTTCTTAAGCCATGCTATCATGGGCATTCCGACAGGGAATTGGCAAAAGGCAAACAGGAGGTTCGCTTGTCTGGAAAAATAGACTACAACTTTACAGGTAAAGTCATGACTGCCAGTATAAGCGGATATGCCGAAAAGTCGCTGATGAATGGTCTCGTTGAAACATTCCATCAAAAACTCGAAGAAAACTTCTGCGATTTTGTTTTCAATTTCGCCGAGATGACACAGATAAATTCTTCAGCACTCGGCGAACTTCTGGAAATTGCCTCACAGGGAATGGGACGGGATAATATCAGAATCCTCTTCTGCGCCATTCCATCTGCCTGCCGCCTCGGCATGCTGAGTCTCGGGCTTCTCAACTTTGTCGAAGAGCATGATTCCATCGAAATGGCTTTGGCATCTCTATAGAGCGTTTCTGCCATTCTTTAAATTGTGCTATATTGTCAGAGACAAAAAGCACAGGCAGTATTGATGAACAAGCTGATACATAGACTGATGCCGCAAATCCGCATAAGAAGATCTTATAACAGATCTGGATATATCTTGTACCTTGTCATGAGTCTGCTGCTGGTCTGGGCTATTATGACCTTCAGCCTTTCCCGGTATAAAAGCGGAGCAGTGAATCTGCTCAGTCACACCTCGATGCAGAGCCGACTGACATGCGCGGCTGCGGCCGGGATGAGTGAAATATGGGCATTGGCACGGTTGCAGGCCAATGACAAGATCGGCAAAAATGATGAAACACATTTTTATAACATGCTCAATCGCGTTTTTGACCGCAATTCAAACGAGGTTCCGCCAGCGCAACCATATTTCTGCGAGCGCGCATTTTCAGCAGAACAGCTGCCTTATGCCAGCATTCTGGCCGAAGAAATATCAGCCGGAAATATCGAGGTTAGAGGCCATTGTCGCATTTATTTTACCCGACTGATCCGCAAATCTCCCCCGGCATTTTCTGGTCACATTGAAGCCATAGTTACCGCCCGGCCAAAATCTGACAGCCAGGAAATAATAGAGATCAAGGAAAGACGCGATTTCAAAATCATCGATACCAGAGATATCTTTGACAGATACGCCCTTTATGTCAAGGACTATGGCTTCGACTACAACAGAACACTACAGAAACTATACATAGAAGGCCTCGGCCCACCGGTAAGATCGAGCGTTTTTCTGGGTTCGCGGCATGCTCCGCCATATCAGGCATTCAAGGGCATAAGTGGCCCGGCACCAATATTTTTCGACTTTGACTTTCAGCAGAACAAAAATCTGGTGCCGGCACTGATCGGCAACCTGCACTCGCCCATTCCTGCGGGCGGAGTGGAAATACCCTCAATCAATGGCAGCGTAAGAGCAGCCAGCAAAGACAATGTGTTCTGGGCTGTCCCGATGCCACTTCGTTTTAAACCTATCTATGACCGCGGCGATTTCAGAGACAGCGATTTTTACACGGTCGAGGCGCTGCAACAGGGCTACTACAAAACCTTTGTTGAGTCGGCACAGAAGACCAGCGGCAGCCAATATTCAGTGCCTGCGATGATTCTGGACGACTGGAACAGATGCGGCGGCAATTATGCAGACTCGCAGGTATTCAGAATGGTAGTGGCTACCAGCATCGAGGCCTGGAATTATCTTTATGCCTATACTGACGCCCGACATCTCTGGGATGATTCCAGCTGGACAGCTTTTGCCAAAAAAATTCAATTCAGCGGACTCTCTGATTACATCGAAACGATGAAGCGTGTTCACCCTGACAAAACGGTTGCCGGCAACATGCCAGGGATATTTGGAGCTGATGACAAGCAGCCGGTCATTCTTGAAGGAAACGTCTTTTTCAGATTTTTTAAAATTGCTTTCTTTGATGAGTTCACGACAAGTATGACCCTTGGCGGCAAATCCGCTTCGGTTGAGATGCCGGCAATTCCGCTGCACTTTCAGGATGCGGCCGGCAATGCCAGTTTTCTGAACCGGGCAGTACGGGTGCATGGGCTCGAGAAACAGCTGATGAGCCGTGAAGTTGACGAGATACCGGTAAATTCTTTGTTTGAAATCGGTGTCAGCCCATATCCCCAGAATGTTCAAGCCCCGGAAAATCTGTTTCCCAACCTCTCTGTTGCTGCAATATCCTACCGCTACAAATCTCCTGAAGATTTTATTGCCGCCAACACCACTCAGATGGCTGATAACAGCAAGCGCCTCAAAATCGACGGAATAATGTATATTGAGTCAGGCGACCTCGACCTCTCCTCGTTCAAATCTTTTTCAGGGCATGGAATGATCTGGATCGGCTTCAGAGGCGATGTATACCTTGGCGATCTGGCCAAGTCAAAACCAGCAGACATACTCAAAATATTCGCCCAGGATGGCAATTTCATCATAAAAAGCGACAGGCCGGATGTCAAAATTTCGGCTTCATTGCTGGCACTGACTTATTTTTCTGATCCACAACGCAACAAAGCAGCTCTGGAAAACCGCGGCAAACTGATTCCCAATCGGCATGGTGTCGAAATAATCGGCAATCTTGCTGTCGATTACCTTTTTCTCGCCGACAGAAACTATGGCATTCCTGCCGGGAAATCTCTTGTAATCAAGCATGACCCTTTTCTCTTCACACCCGTCTACCCAAAGTGGTCGACAATAGGTCCCGTTCGCACCGTATATAGCGTAAACGCAAGTCGTGAGCAGAGTTTCTTCAAATGAGCAAAATTTCGAAACAGGCTGATATGACAAAATCTGACGGAACTGGCGGCGAGTCAGAGAATTTTTCCCTGCCTGAAGTCAAATTGAGCATATGTCTGGAGGAGCTGGACTCTTCCGATACGATGACACGCCAGTCAGCGATTGCCCAGTTGCATGATTTTATCTCTGACAGCAGAGCAGTCACAGCTCTTAAAAAACGCCGGCACATCGAAACCAGCCAAGAATGTATCGCTGATCTTGATGAAATTCTCAAACTGGCTTTAACAGAAAAAGAACCACTGAAAATAGATGAGAGCCAAACAGGCAGCCCGGCCAGGATAGCTCAGCTATGGTTAACAACTCCCGTAGCACAACTGGCCGGGTTGTTCAAACACCTCAAGAGCATTTCGACAGAAGATCAGATAATGGTTTTCTGCGAAGTTCTCAAAAACACCGGTGAAACGGCACGCATACTGCCGCTGCTCGAATTAAGCCGAAGAGTTCTGGCTGCCGACACGTCAGTTGCCCAGCTCGAAAATCTTTTATCAAGCAACGTTTCATTACTGCTGATACGGGTAATCTCGCTGTTGATAAAACTACAACCGGCAAGACTGATGAACCGGCTGCCGCAGTTGCTCGTGCATCAGAATCTGCAAGTGCGCCTGATGGCAATCAAAGGTCTGCACCTTTTGTCTAAAGCTCAGGCAATAAGACTGCTGAACGAACTTATATCATCAGGCAACCGGGGCAGGCAATATTCAGCCTTTACGTCTCTCTTTGTGCTGCCCTTTGAAGATACCGGCGACATTGTAATCAGGCTCATTGAAAGCCCTGAGCTGCCGGAAAATCTCGAACATGTCATCCGCTATCTGGTATACAACAACCCGGATCTGCGGTTTTTTAAACGCATCACGCTCTCATATCTCATGCACGGCAAAAGAATCGCCAGATTGCAGAGTTACTGGCATTTAGCTGCCAGAAGCCTTGTAGTATCTGGTCTGACTCAAAAAAGCGAGCAGGTCCTTAAAAACGAGATGCTGGCGACAGCCAGAGAGCTGATTAGGACACATCTCAAACAGAGAGAAGAAGTAAAAGAAGAAAACCGGCTACCGGTCAGAACCAGAAATCAGAAACTGGCCAGTTTTGCAGCCGCTGAGCAGATAGATAAAAGCCAGACCAGGCAACTTCTCGAATTGTGTTCACAACTTTCTGACAGCGACGAAATACTCTCTGGAATAGACCTGGTTAATAAGCACAAACTCTTTTCAGGCGAATTCTGCAGCTGGCTCGAAAGCCTTCTCGACAGTGATTCAGCTCAAGTTGTCATTCCCGCCATAAAAACCCTTGAGCAGGCTGGCCAGCTGCGCCTGCTGCCGCATCTGCCCGTTCTTGTATTCAGTCAGAATATTGCTGTCGCCAGCGCCAGTCTCGAAACTTACGCCGGTATTTTTCCCGACAAACTGGCTGAGAAATTAAAACTCTGGCTGCGTGACAAAGACAGCAAAATACGCGCAGTAGCCTATCAGGGGCTGCTCAAAGTCGATTTTCAAAGAGCTCGTGAAATAATCATGTCACTTTTTAAAAGCAGCAGAAATATTGAACTGATCAAATACTACAGCCCCATACTGCTGGTTAACCCTGATCGGTCAACCGCTTACAAGCTGAGCATAATTGCTGAAAGCTGCTCTGGTGAACTAAAAAAGCATTTCACCCTGCTGGCGCACGAAATCCAGCAGGTGCTGGGAGCGCCAGAAAACGAGGATCAGCCTGCCTCTTTCATCAACGATGCCGGCCTTATGCAACAGTGGGCTGTGATTCATGCTAAAATCAGACAGATCAGCTATGAAAACAGGCAGATGGAACTGGGCGATCTATTTGGCTCAAAGGGCATGAATCTGGCACTGGCCGGCCTGCTGATTATTGCAGCGCTGCTTTTTATCGGTAATTTCGAGATTCCGTCAAATTTGCGACAGCCAGCGCAGGTTCCCGTAGCACCAACGACTTTTTCCAACGATCTCGGCGGCATGCAAGCAGATGCCCCGGCAGAAACAGTCTCCAGACCATGGGATTACCAGATTCCCGAACTGGCAACACCGCCGGCAAGTCTTTATCAAAACCAGAGTCTCGAAGAATTTGCAGCAGTGCATGAAGAACTGGCGCGTGAGACAACAGCTTCCTCGACCCAGGCAGCGAAGAAATCACCTCAGATCAGACTGGAGGAAAAATTCAGATGATCAATCGCAGGCGCGCTGGGTTTTCTTTCGCGGAAATTGTTGTAGCCATCGCAGTATTTGCAATGCTGGCAATCCCTCTATATCAGTCTTTACACGGAGTTCAAACAGACACGCGCAAAAGCATCAACTATTTTCGCGCAATGGAACTGGCAGACGAGGCTATTGAATACGTTCGCCTGCTTCCCGTCGATCATGAATTCAAGCAAAAAGCCGAAGGCTTTTCTGGCAGCATGCTGATCGAGCAGTCAGACGACAGCTTCTCTGCAGCTAAAATAGCGGTTGGCGACAATCCCAGATATAGAGATTTTCTTGTTTCAGATATTCAATATTCTGAGCAATATAATCCGGCCTGTTTTTATCGAACGGTAGAGGTCGCTGATTTGAGCGGCGCCAGCTATGCGGGACTGCTGAAAAAGGTCGTTGTAACGGTTTACTGGGATAACGCCAGCGCAAGGAACAACCTGCACGACCTTTCGCGCAAAACCAACAAAGTTGTTCTCGCGACTCTGATCACCGACTGGGAGAAGCAGCCATGAAGTCGTTGCCGCCTAATATTCGGGGCCTGACTCTTATCGAGATCATCGCCGGAACCCTCATCATCAGCATAGTAATGTATATGATCTCAAGTTTCACCAGTAATATGGCTTTTAAATACAAACATGGTTTCGTAAGTCTCGAAAATTTCAGGCAGGCGCATCAGGCAGTTAACATGCTGCGACATGATTACAACATGGCCTGCCCTTACGTTACGGCCGGCGACGGTATCGAAGAGCTCAAAAAATTTCTGATGACCCCTCTGGCCGTAACCAGTATCAACGAAAAATTTGTTGGGGCAAACCGCCGTATTCGAATCTCACCGACGCAACTCATCTTTTACAAGTATGCCGAAATCGGTTTCAGCATTAGCGAGCAACCTCAGGTAGAGGAAGTTGAATATAGATTCAACCCGGCAGAAAAAAAGCTGATAAGGCAATGCGGTGAAAATATCAGAGAATTCCGAGGTTTTCGCGAGGTCGAGTTCAAGGCTTTCGTGCACGCCGGCAATCCGCTGGTGCCTGCCGTCTGGGCCAGGATATTACTAGATCAGGACTATTATAAAGACAGCGAAAAGCCACTTGAACTTACCGTCTTTTTCAACAGTAATTTCGTTGCCGATGCGATCAATCACAATGACTGGCAGTATCGAACTTATCACCAGCCAAGGTGAAGATTTTATTTATTACATTTCCGGAATTTCTTACGTTATAATTTTTAAAAGTCAGATGAAGGAGGGCAAAAAATGGTTTGCAAACTCAATAATGCCTCTGTAATCGCCTGGTGTCTTATTTTTTCGCTCATTTTGCAGCCAGTTATCTTTGAAGCCGCCTTATATGCCGGCGAAGCCGACGCTCAAGTAAAAAAGGTTGAAGAGTCCAACACCCAGACTCAGCAGGCCAAAACAGACATAGATGCAGTTGACACCTCGAAGTGGACAATAAAACTCAGTACTCTCGACAAAATTGGCATTGCAATCGGAAATTTCTTCAAAAAAGGCTTGAAAAAGCAGATTAAAAAGGCCCAGAAAGAACTGGAAACGGCAAAAATCAAGTTCACCGAGAGCAAAACGAAAGTAGGAGAGGCCTCGAAAAAGTCAGATAAAGCCGCTGCCGACACCAAAGCAGCAGTAGCCAAGTCAGACTCTGCCAGTAGCAAGGAAAACCTGAAAGCAGCAGCGGCAGCTACGAGCGCGGCCCAGACCGCGTTGCGTGGAGTAGGAGAAATGCTGCAGGGAATCGCGAGTATACTGTCGGCAGCGGCAATGGTTATTGGTCTTGCCGGCAAAGGGTGTTCTGCCCTGAGCGCAATTCCCTACGTCGGAGCATTCATTGGAGCAGTAGGCGTAGTCTTATCAGGCGTTGCAGGTCTTTTAAGCAAAATTGCCGCTGTGATAAAGGTGGCCGGAGCAGCGGTTATCTCAGCCGCCAATGCAGCCCAGATCAGTGAGACTGATTTCACCAAGTTTGCCAATGATGCCGCTTCTGCCTGGAAAAACTCTGGCAACGAATACTTTGCATCAGCAAAACCGACCACCGGCGCAGAAGTCAAAGAAGAGCAGGCGACCGGCTCCGCCAAGCAGGAAGTCAGCATCACTTCTGAGCAAAACCAGTCTACAGCTCCGGCTGCTTCTCAGGAAACGATCAAAGAACCGGCCGCGTTACCTGGAGCAGCTGAATGAGCTGACTCAACCGCCAAAATATTGTTACAATAGCGAAATGTGGAGAAACTCTGGACATATGATCGCCAACTATAAAAGCCTGACTAACATGAAAACACGGCAGGGAATGTCTCTGCTTGAGGTTCTGCTGGCTACTGTTATTTTTACGTTAGCGTTCATACCGCTGATGCGACTTTTTTCAGAAACGGGTCTTTCGCAACAACGCATGTTAAGGGATTTTCCGGTAACTCTTAGTATTGCTGAAAGAGTTTTGATGACAATAGAAAACGAAATTGACGAAGGGCGCTTTGATGTTGCCATGTTTGCCGGCGGCGGCGACAAGGGAGTCGATATAACCGAAGCAGTGCTGGAAAACAACGAGGTCAGTATGGCTCTCGATAAATTCTACGGCCAGGACAACATGGATGCAACACAGTATCTGGCCAGATGCAAAGTGTTGTTGTCATCGAAACCGACTGCTGATCCGAACCTGATTGAACTGAAGCTTAATTTTTACTGGAACGACAGAAATTATGAAAAGAATAAATTTACTCACAATGTCGAACTACAACTTCTGAAGAGGAAGGAATAGCATTGTGAAACATCAATCTCGCTCAAATCGCGGAGTAACTATAGTTGAAGCCTGTATCTATGCAGTTATTTTTGCCATCTTCATGGGAATTGCAACCGGAGCCTTCTTCTGGATGCGAAAATCCCTCGACGCTACCCAGAAGATAGGCAATCTGCAAGATCTACGACTGGCATCCATATATGTCAACAATGAACTGTCATACGGTAACCGCATTCTTTTTCCGCCTGTTTCCAACGATAAATACCACCAGGTTCTTTTCAAGAATGACCGTAACGAACTACTGGTATTCTTTCTCGACAAAGATATGCGCCTCAACCTGCTGAACTATGAAAAATACAAAAGCAACGATCCCCGCGGTCTGATAATTATTGCCAACAACGCTATCGAGTTTACCGTTGAACGACCGGATGCCCATCTTATCAAATATTTTGTGCGAATTCGTGATGAAGATAACAAAGAAAACGTTATTGCCAACGCCGTGAAAATGCGTAACACCGAAACCAATGAGCCCTGGTAAGAACAGGAGTTTGAACATGCTTACTAAAAAAGGTATCGCTATTCCGATTGCTCTGGTTCTGATTTCTGTAATGATGATTTTTCTGGTATCCATGCTCAATTTCTCCAGCAATGAATTGCATAGCGTCAAGACCTACTATGAACGCAAACGCGCAGAGTATCTTGCCTACTCTGGCTTGAATTGGGCAGAGTCTCAATTGATGCGCAAAAGATGGTGGGTCAATCAGGGCTTTGACATATCAAATAAAGTGTCACGACCTACTGGCGGCACCGCAGTCCACGAATTTTTTGGCAGCGGCAATGGCAAAACTTATGTTATCGCTGAAGAATTTGAATCAACCAATCCATCGCCAGTAGAAGGCTACGACAAAGTACAGCGCCTAGACCACATCAGAGTATTTTCAGTCGGCGAATATAAGGGCTCAAAAGTTCTGGTATATGGCAAGTTCATTATGAGTCCCGAACCTTTTTTGAATTCTGACAGCACCGAAGGCGCCGATACGCAGGTATCCGCGGCATCAGGCGAAGGAGTCGCGTCAATTATAGTGCCAAAACCATGGTCACAGGATGGCCCGGTTCCAACAATACTTGTTGTAAAAGAAATAAACAATCAAGTTGGCGACAAGGTTGATCCAAATACAATTATTGCCTCGGTAGAAGGTCATGATGACGACCCCGTTGACATTACCATGAGCTGGGATATCAAATCTCCCGCCTTCGGCAAGCTCACAAAAATAAATTTTACGGTTGGCCAGAAAATTTTTGCTAATGATGTTTTCGGCGAATGCAGCGACGAACTGATGACCGCCGCAAGGTCTAATAAAACCCTTAAAAAGATGGTTCGTGTCACCAAAATAATAGATCGCTCGATTACCGACCTTGACCTGACAGATTTTGATGTCAGACGCGCCAAGGTCGATAAATACATAAAGGAATTATCGGAAAAATATGTTATCAATTACGCCAAAAACCAGCCACATATAAGCAATCTCGAAAGTTCTTTTGCAAGCCTGGCAACAAGCGAAACAGTCAGTAAAGAAGAGGTAATAAAACGACTCGAAGACGTCCCCGCCTCAACCGGTCTCTCAGCCGAAATTGCCGGCAACAAATTTCTCGAAGACATGATCGAAAAGTGGGTAATGCCAGGTCTCGATGCCCAGCAACGGTCTCAATTTCCTGGTAACAGCGAATATCATCTCGCCATAGGAAAGAGCACGCCACGCGCAGAAATCATGGAAGTTCTCGCACATTTTGGCAGGCTCGGCGACATTGAAACCAGGCCTAGAAAAGATCCTGAGCTGTATAAAATCCCGTCAACTGAGAGATATAAAACAATAATGGATCTGGCCAACGCGCAGAAATCAACGTCTGACTTTATTCACGATGCGACTTTTCTCGCCGACGCCGCCAAAAAAATAAAGGTAGTTTTCAATAAGGGAACACCATGGGATGATGGGTATTTTCAAGAACTGGTTGCTGCTGGCACCATCAACGCGGCTGACTACTGGTTCTGGCCATCCAGAAATGGCTGGTATACTAAACCAGACATCACTATCACACCGGTAGAGATCCCCTACAATTTTGTCAACAAAACATCTGGCAACCCATTTATGATGGAAGTCAGCTACGTTCTGAACTACCTGCGCAAGCATTATGACGAAGGACTTGCCGCGCCTCCGGGCAGTACAATCCGACTACCCAGCGATCAGCAGGACACACCTCAGCAACCGGGCCCGCCCGATTCGACCGGAGCGTCATATAGCGGTGTTTCTTCTTGAGACCTACTCTTTGGGCACCCACTTACCATCGATCTGAAGGTAATTAAACGAATCGGTGTTTACATCGAATTCCTCTTCTGCTCCGCGAAAACCACTGTTCTCAATGGTAATTTTCTTGCCGGCAGCGATCTCTCTGATTTCGCCGTTATTGGCAGTAACCGAAACGCGCCCCTCTTCCACTCCCACAACTGTCATACCATCCAGTATGCGAACCACAAATCTGGTTCCAAGAACACAGGTGACGGCGTGCGGCGCCTTGACCTTAAAACCTTCCTTGTTCTTATCTATTTTGTATATGGCAACTCCAGCCTTCTGAAAAATAGAATCCTTGCCGGCTTCGAGCTCGAATATGCTGTCGGGCTTGATCTCAACAATCCCACGGTTAATTATTTCAAGACTTGCAAGTGAAGCTTCGCCAGTCTTAAAAACTCCCCCCATATCCAGGGTATCGTTTACTTTTGCACTAACAAACGATTGCGCTGAGGCATTTTTGATCTCAGCTGTACCGTCCACCGAAAGCACTTTGGCAGTAACATCGATTCCGTCTTTACTGCAACCGACAAAAGCCACAGCAAAAACCAGCACAATAAGAGCCAGGGGCACAACCCCATGTTTTACTGGATTCATATGTAGTTCTCCTTAGCGATTCACTTCTCTTCAACTATGTAGAACGCAAAAAAATATGATTATGTAATTTATATCCGGACCTTTTTAGTTTATTCTTTTGTAAGATGAATTACCAGCAATTGAATTGAAAGCTGAAACCATGAACAACCGAATCAACCAGTGCGTTGACAACCTGAAACTATTTATTCTCAGGCTGAATAAAAGACGAGCTGCCGCTTTCATTCTGTTCTTTCTGGTCCTCATGGCCGCCATAATTTTCTGGCCCGGGCAAACCGACAAGTTTGACTGGTTATTTTACGACCTCGCGCAACGAAACGTTGCACGCTTGCTGCAACCCTCTTCTGAGCTGGCTATAGTCGCCATAGACACTGAAACTCTGGAAGGCGTCAAACAAAGATGGCCCTGGTCACGCGAACTTTTTGCAGATCTGATAGCTGCCATAGATTCGCATAAACCAAAAGCCATCCTGCTTGATATTGTATTTCAGCATCAGGAAGACTCGGACATGGGCGAAGGCGACAAAATCCTGGCAAATACCATAAAAAAATCTGGGAAAGTAGCCCTCATCAGCTTTACGGATGAAGTCACCACCGATGCTGGAAAGAGCAAAAGAAAATACCGCAGTTTAAAGATGTTCCGAGACGTCGCATTTTGTGAAGGATACACGCATTCTTACGTAGATCCCGATGCAAGAATCCGCACATTTTCTCTATACAACAGGAAACTGGCCGAAGAAGGCTGTCTAATCAGACTGGCCAAAAAGACCCGCACAGATCCGTTATCCCTGACAGCGCTTGAGAAAGCGCCAGAGACCGGCAAAGTCATTTTCGCCAGAAAAAATGGAGGAGTTCCTATATACCGAGCCCTCGACCTGCTTGAAAAAACCCTGGTTCCTGACATCGCCGACAAAATAGTGGTGGTTGGTGCAACCGCCCATGTCTTGCACGACTATCACGAAACCAGCCTCGGTCTTACATCAGGCCCCGAAATCCTTACGGCTGCTCTCGACACAATCATCAGCAACCGGGTATCTCAGCCCGTAAATGGCTTTCCGATAAGACTGTTCGCGGCGCTGGCAGGATTTATAGCAAGTTTCCTGGTTGCAACCCGTCAACGTTACCGGCATGAACTGGTTGCATTTGTCATTTTCATCGTTTCGCTGTTTGCCATGTATCACTTATGCACTTTATACAGATTATTCGTGCCTCTCAGCTGCTTTTTTCTGACCTGGGCCCTGTCTGAAATAACCTACGACATGATAATCAGATTCCTGGCCATGATAAAACAGCAGATTGAAATAGCCGAAGCCTCCTCTGCCGGCCAGATTCAGGCCGAACTGTTTCCCCAGGAAGTCATTAACCGCAACAGTTACAGCGTCAGAGGCATGTGTATCCCATGCGATGCCACAGGCGGCGACTTCTATGACTACTTTGAGCTCGAAAACGGCAATATAGTCTTCGTTCTTGGTGATGTTGCCGGCCATGGCTTTTCTGCTGCGATTCTTACCATCATGGCCAAAACAACAATTCAGCTTCTCAGGCATCAAAAGCTGATTACTCCAGACACTCTTGTCTCGACCCTCAATAAGATAATCTTTGAACTGGTTAAAAAGAAAAAATTCATGACCATGATTGTCGGGCATATCAACATTGCGAACCACCAGATCGATATCGTTCTGGCCGGGCACCTTCCACCCCTTCTTGTTCGTGCTGACGGGCAGTTGCAGGAACTCCAGAAGAATGGGTTTCCCATGGGAGTCATCAAAAATTTGCCGGTAAAGTCTTTGTCCTGCCAGCTTCAACCAGGAGATTCGCTGGTTCTTTACACTGATGGCATCGTTGAAGCACTCAACTGGCAGAACGAGCAGTATACCTTTCCGGCCTGGTATAATTTTCTACAGCAGACTATTCCGGCCTTTAACGATGACTGCCAGCTGGAAAAACTGCTTGACGGCGTAAACATCCACAAAAATGGCAGAAGCTTTGATGATGACGTGACCTGTGTAATAGTAAAGAGACAGTGATGCTGACAAGGAGAATGCAATGACGCTTCCAGCAGGAACTTACGCAGAAGGGGCAAAAAAAATGAATAAAAAAATAGCGATCATCGGTGGCGGCAATCTTGGCTCAGCCATAGCACGCGGGCTTTTATACACGAAATCGGTCAAGCCAGAGCTGATTCACATCACCCGTAGACGGGCCGACATGCTGGCAGGACTGGCCAACGAAGGCATTGTAACCGGCAACGACAATGCTGCTGCGGCAAAAGATGCAAAAATAGTGCTGCTGGCGGTTAAGCCTTATCAGGTGGCAGAAGTCTGCGAAGAACTCAAAAAGCATCTCGCCCGCAACACCATTGTGATCTCTCTGGCAACCGGTATCGAGAACAAAAAACTCATCGAGATGACGGGTGGCAAACATGCAATTTTCAGAGCCATGCCCAATACAGCCATAGCAATTGGTGAGTCGATGACCTGCCTTGCCGCCATCAATGCAACCCCTGAACAGGAGAAAGAAATCGAACAGTTCTTTGCAAAACTCGGCAGCGTGCTGTTCATTCCTGAGGAACTCATGGCCGGCGCCACCGTGCTGGCCGCCTGCGGCATCGCCTTCGCGCTGCGCTTTATACGCGCCGCAACCCAGGGTGGCATTGAAATCGGCTTCAGCTCTGACATGGCACTAAAGATCGCTTCACAGACAGTTAAAGGTGCCTCCCAACTGGTTATCGAAGGTAAAAGCCACCCTGAGGCTGAAATCGACAAGGTCACAACTCCACGCGGCATCACGATTTCAGGGCTCAACGAAATGGAACACCAGGGCTTCAGCTCATCGCTGATCAAGGGCCTGCTAACTTCGTTTCAGAAAATCGAGAATCTCAGCAAATAACCAGGCAACAGTATGTATAAATCTATCACTGTAAAAATCGGCTCGAATGTATTGACGCAGCCTGACCGCAAACTCGACCTTGCGCGCATCTCGCATCTCACTGATCAGATCGCGACTCTACACCGCCAGGGAATAAAGATCATTCTGGTTTCTTCCGGCGCTGTTGCCTCAGGACGCTGCATGGTTGCCAACCCTCCCAGGAAAGATCCGGTTTCTGAGCGCCAGCTGCTGTCGTCAGTTGGGCAGATCAAGCTGGTTTCGACCTATGCTTCACTGTTCGAGGCGCATGGCATAACATGCGCGCAGGTTCTCGTCACCAAAGAAGATTTCAGAACCCGCGAACACTACCTGAACATGAAGAACTGCCTGACGGTGCTGCTAGAACACAACATAGTGCCGATCATCAACGAGAATGACGCGGTTTCGGTAACCGCGCTGATGTTCACCGACAACGATGAACTCGCCGGACTGGTGGCAACCATGATGAATACCGAGGCCTACTTCATTCTCAGCAATGTCGATGGCATCTACACCGGCAACCCCGGCGACGCCGGCGTTCAGCTCATTGAAGAAATTTCCGGCACGACAACCGATCTTTCCGGTTTCATAACCACCAAAAAGAGTAATTTCGGGCGCGGCGGCATGCTGACCAAGGGCCGGGTGGCGCAAAACACTGCGGCCGCCGGCATTTCCGTGCACATTGCCAATGGCACCCGCCACAATATTCTGCTCGACCTTGCAAAAAACAGCGATAGGGTTGCGCATACCCGCTTTGTTCCGGGCACACCGCGACCGGCAGTCAAAAAATGGATGGCCTGCTCGGCCGACTTCACCAACTGGGAAGTCTACATAAACGAAGGCGCGTGTAATGCCCTTCATGCAAAGAAAGCAACCAGCCTGCTGCTGGCCGGCGTTACCAGCATGCAGGGCGACTTCAAAAAGGGCGATCTGCTGCGTATAATCGATCACGAAAGACGACTGATCGGTATCGGCAAGGCGCAGTATGACCGCCAGAAGGCCGACGAACATCTTAAAGACCCCAAATACAAACCACTGGTACATTATGATTATCTCTATCTTTTTCCGTAAACATGCAGGAAAGGCGCAAATACATGAGTGCAGTTGAACAGCTGAAAAAGGCAAAAGAAGCTACGCGGCTGATGGTAAGACTCGACGAAGAGTGCAACCGCCGGGTATTGCTCGATCTCGCTGACCGGGCCGAAAACAATAGCGAGCGTCTGCTGGCCGCCAACCGCCTCGATCTCGAGCGCATGCCAAAAACCGACCCTCGCTATGACCGTCTCATGCTTACGACTGAGCGCATAAAAGCCATAGCTGGCGATCTACGCAACGTGGCTGCCATGCAATCGCCAGTTGGCGAGGTACTTGAAGAGCGCACAATGCCGAATGGACTGCATCTCAAAAAAATCCGCGTCGCGCTCGGAGTGGTCGGTGTCATTTATGAAGCCAGGCCCAATGTCACTTTCGACGTTTTTGCGCTGTGTTTTCGAACCGGCAACGTGTCGGTGCTCAAGGGCGGTCAGGACGCGGCTCATTCTAATGCAGCGATAACCGCGCTGATTCATGAAAGTCTCGCATCATGCGGGGTTTCGCCGGATGTGGTGCAGCTGCTGCCGCCACAACGCGAGGCAGCAAACGATTTGATGAACGCGGTCGGCCTCGTTGACGTTCTTATTCCGAGAGGTTCGCAGGGCCTGATCGACTCAGTGCGTAACGGCTCGAAAGTGCCAGTGATCGAAACCGGGGCCGGCGTCTGCCATACTTATTTCGATGCTGAAGGTGATCTCGAAATAGGCCGAAAAGTGTTGTTCAATGCCAAAACGCGCCGCGTCAGCGTCTGCAATGCCCTTGAATGCCTGGTTATAAACAGTTCGCGCCTCAGCGATCTTTTTGACCTGCTGGCGCCAATGACCGATAAATCGGTCGTTCTCGAAGCCGATGAACGCGCACATCAGGCGCTGAGCGGCAGATACCCGGCCGACCTGCTACTGCCGGCCAACGAAGAATCTTTTGGCAAAGAGCATCTCGACTATCGCCTGTCGATTAAGACTGTCGATAGCCTCGATGAGGCTATGGCACATATAGCCCGTTACGGCACCCGCCACAGCGAAGCAATAATTACCGGCAACCGGCAGACCGGCGCGAGATTTTGTAAAGAAGTCGATGCCGCCGCGGTCTACGTTAATACTTCGACGGCATTCACCGACGGCGCGCAGTTCGGCATGGGTGCCGAAATCGGCATCAGCACACAAAAGCTGCACGCACGCGGCCCGATGGCGCTTCCAGAATTGACCAGCTATAAATGGCTGATCGACAGCGAAGGCCTTACCCGCCCCTGACCGCCTTCAGCCAGAGCCCTCGTTCCGGTTGTAACCCGGTATAGGTGGTTTTTTTCTGGCAAGATAAACCGCGAGTATGATCATGCCAAAATAAGCCATCGGCAGGGTCAAAACAATAGCCTTCCCAACCAGAATCAGAAGACCATAAGGTTCAGGCTCCTGTCCACGCATTCTGATACTGAGAACATAATGCTTTCCAGAAGGCACTCCAGGCGAAGCGACTTCGACCAGATAAGCCTGCCCGGGCTGCAAACCGGCATAAACCAATTTTAGATGTCCGCCCCTTTCCTGCTCATCGCGCTTTCCCGGCTTATAATCTGCGGGCCTGCTGTTATTGATAATCTCGTCACCATGCTGGTTATAAACCTTCAAGATCGGGTATTCATCGGCATCAGTCACCACCCTGAAATTGTAAAGAGCATAACCATGCTTTACATTCACCACCCAGCGATCGGGTTCAGAGCGCAAAGGCTGTCGCTTTGTCATGTGCACAAACGCGCGGGCATTGTACTTTTCGAGAAGGTTGACATCGACCAGCTGAAATTCGGTCGGCAGCTGCCCGGCGAACTCAGCGACTTCCCGGCCCAAAGGCAATTGATGGTAGCCATATACAGCAAAAACTGTTGCGTAGACGACCATGAGAAAAGCGGCCAACAGATAGAGTTTGAACAGAAAAGTTGCAGGTTTGGCCCGCTCGGGGTCATATTTGTTCTGTAGCTTGTTTATGCGTTCTTCAGCCGACTTGTTGGCGAATTCGTTGAGAGACTCTGGTTGCATCGTGGCTCCTGGTAATGTTTATACAATTACTTCGGCAACAATATGCCTTATAGCAACCCAGAAGAAACATCAGCTGCGTTTATGAGTAAAAACCGATGCAGCCGGAACCGACTGAAGCACCCAGCGACACTGTGCGAACCACACCAACGCGCGTCACCATGCCAACCGTCAGCTCTTCAACCGTAGCGCCGAGCGCGCTGAGAGCTGGTTCAGCCACAGTCGAGCCATAGCCCATGCCAAATGCAAAAATAAAAACCAGCGCAATGCCAACCATCGTCAATTCAGGCCCAAATAGTGGTGGACGCTCAACGACGTGTTCGTATCTGCGATTTACAGCATCATAACGCTCAGACTCGAAAGGAACCGGTCGCGGAGTGCCTGTGCGATCCTTAAAATAGAAGAAGCGACCGGCGAGCCTGAGCGATGCGATAGCTGGCTCAGCCAGCGTTGCACCCCCCCCAGCAGCAGGCCAAAAAACATAATGACTGCGATGTTGCAGCGCTGTGGCAGCTGCAACCCGACTCTTTCGCCAAGAGGCATCAGACCGAGAAAAAGTCCTTCGAGAAAAAAAGTAAGTCCGAGCACGACCATTCCAATACCTGCAGAAAGCTGGAGCGCATTGGCAGGCGGTGTATTGAGCACCAGTATTTTAAAGGCAACCAGATAGACAATGATAAAGGCAACGGCGCGCAACTGTTCGCCAATCTTGGTTCTGGCATAGTTCCAGATCATTGGCAGAGCAGTACCTATTGGAATTTTTATGCGTCTGAGCCGGGACATATAACACCTTATAGAAACAGGCCGCCGCATGACATCCTGGAAAACTTCACCCTGTCATGCACCGACCATGTATTTGCTGTTAAGAGCAAGCTCATTCTATCTTCTAAAACACTGATTGTCAAACCACTAAGACTCAACAAAAATTGCTACCAGTGCGCTTTTGCGGAAAGCCTTCAAAAATTATGAGTTGAAGCATCGGCAAAAATAGTGTTAGTCTATTTCAGACCCATCATTTTGTCATCGGCCAGTGCCTATTTAGGCACACCCAATCGCAGAAGCGAAATTTTACCGGCCAGACAAATCTCTTTTTGGAGGCTTCTAATGTCGCTCTTGGACTATCTCATTTTTGCCGCGTACATGGCATGCGTTCTCGGAATAGGCATTTACCACTTTCTCAGAAACAAGGATCGCGAAGACTATTACGTCGGCGGGCGATCTATCGACCCGAAATATGTTGGGCTGTCGATAGTGGCCACTGACGTCGGCGGTGGTTTCTCGATCGGCCTCGGCGGAGTCGGTTTTGCCATGGGTCTTTCCGGCAGCTGGCTGCTTTTTACCGGTCTGCTTGGCGCCTGGCTGTGCGCCGTTCTGATTATTCCAAAAATCAAACGCATCGACTTGAATAAGTCATTTTTGACTTACCCAGATTTTCTGCGCGACCGTTATGATCAGAGTGTTGCGGTAACAGCAGCCCTGATCTCAGGAATCGGCTATCTCGGCTTTGCCGGCGCACAAATGCTGGCTGGCGCCAAGCTGGCTTCTGCAACCATTTTGCAGAGCAATCCTCTCGGCATGGATCCGATGAACTTTTCTCTGATGATCATTGCCGTCGTAACAATACTTTATACTGTTCTCGGTGGCCTCAAGGCCGTTATCTACACTGATGCGGTACAGTGGGGTATATTGCTTGGCGGTCTGGTTGTGATTACCATTCCGGCGGCATTATATGAAATCGGTGGTCTACAGGCTCTCAGAGCAGGTCTACCCCCCGAGTTCTTTACTCTCACTAACCTCAGCTGGGTGCAGTTTTTCAACTGGATGATCACCATCGTTCCGATCTGGTTGGTCGGAATGACTCTCTATCAACGAATGTATGCCTGCAAAGACGAGGCCGATGCCAAAAAAGCCTGGTATATCGCCGGAATTTTTGAATACCCGATAATGGCCTTTGCCGGCGTTTTTCTCGGCATGTGCGCACGCCTGGTGTTTCCTGAAGCCGAGGCCGAAATGGCATTGCCAATGCTGATCAGAGACGTGCTGCCGGCAGGTGTAGCGGGCATAGTTATAGCATCGTATTTTTCAGCGATCATGTCGACAAGCGACAGCTGTATGATGGCAGCATCAGGTAACTTTCTCAACGACATTCTTGAACAATTCTGGCTTACCTCAGACAAGGACAAGGCATCGGTACGATATTCGATGCTGATCACCCTTATCATAGGAATCCTCTCAGTATTGCTCGCCGCGCAGTTTACCATGGTACTCGACGCCGTTCTTTATGCCTATGCTTTCATGGTTGCAGGACTTTTCATACCCACCCTCGGCGCATACTTCTGGCCACGGGGAAGCTGCAAAGGAGCTCTTGCCGCCATGATCGGCGGCGGAGTAGTTACCCTGCTCCTGCAACTTTCGGTGATTTCGCTTCCCGAACAGATCGACAAGATCGGCATCGACGCCAGCTTTTACGGCATAATCGCAGCGACCGTATTGTATGTCTCTGGATCACTACTCTTTCCAGATTCTTTAAAACAGGAGCAAAGGCAGTCAGAATCGTTGCCAGCATAGCTCTGCCATTCACCGACAACGATGACTTTCTCCATATACACATCACCAATTTTCATGGTAAATTTAAGCATGAGAATTTTGAGGAGGCTTAACATGAAAAAACACCTTCTGTTGCTGGCTGTATTTATCAGCATCACTGTCACCGGCGTCTTCGCCCAGGATGGCACAAAAGATCTGAAATGGGCAAAGAGTCTGCTCGAGCATGGCGATTATGCCTACGCCGGCGAGAAATTTGCCGACATCGCCGCTTCGCATTACAATTCGCCGGCGGTGCGCAAAGAGGCGTTGTATTATGTCGGCTACTGCCATGTCAAAAACAGCGATCCCTGGCAGGCGATCAGGGTTTTTGAACAGTTTATCGAAAAGTATGATAACGGTTCGTCTTCAGAATTCGTTCCCGATGCTCTCTACGTGCTGGGAAGGGTTTACGAAGAAACCGGCGACAATCGCAGTGCGATCAAAGTTTACCGCCGCTGCAGCCGAACTTATCCGCGCAGTCAGTATGCCCGGAAATCAGAGGAACGCCTGCAACAGCTTGGCGGGTCAGGCAGTACCGATCCTTTCGACGGTGATAACACTGGCGGCAATTATGATCCTGACCATGACAACGACTATGGAAACGATAATGGACACAACCACCCGGGGCATAGCGGCGGAATTTCACGTGAAATCAGGAGCCTTCTTCGCGTAGCCGAAAGCGTAAACAATGACTTTACCCGCGACCAGATGTTGCTCGAAGGCTCTGATCGTGCAAGAAGCGGCGAAGATTTCGTTGCCCTGGCGAATGCAATCAAAAATACCTTTACCCGCAGTCAGCTGCTCGACCGGGTAAGCAAAAACGAAAATTACAATAACTTCTCGACGCGCAGCATGCTCGATCTTGCCGCACTGATCAACAACACTTACCAGCGCGACATGTTTCTGGTCAGCTTTGGCAGCGCCATGGCAAATCGCGATTATGTAAGTAACTACGACCTGGTCGAGGTCTCAGCCGCCATGAACAACGACGCACTCCGCCAGCAGCTCTTCGACGCAATAAGTGAGAGCAAATCGTTTCAGTTCATCAATGCCCGCACCATGGTAGAACTGGCGCAGACGTGCAGCAACAGCTTCATTCATGACCAACTTCTGCTTACAGCAGCCCAGAAGAACAAGTATGGCTATCGTGATCTGCGCATCCTCGCTGATGCCTGTAAAAACTCATTCACCAAAACACAAATCCTTCAGCAGACAGACTCCGGCTATAACTCACCATATCGCAGCAGAACCTCAGCGATAGCCCCAGAGCCAGGTTCATCACGCAAGCAAAGCAGTGATCCTTTTGCCGGTTTCAACTTCAACAAGGCTCAGATCGAAAGAATCAAGAATTTCATGAATGCGGTTGAAAGGAAAAGGAATATGGCAGAATCCGCCAGGCAGCTTAAAAAGTCTGATTTAAAGACTGCCACCGTGCGCGAATACATGGAAAGGTACCGGATTCTACAGAAATTCGAAAGAATTCACCAGAGATAAACGCTTAATAAATGGCATTATCGGGCCTCTGAAATCATTTCAGGGGCCCGATATATTTTACAGGACTTTTCCATGCAGTAAATGATGATAAAAGTCACGACCGCCATAATGATTTTTCTTATCAGGCACCAACACAACAATCTGCCGCAAAAATTCAGCATATAATTTGTTACGCACACCTTCTTTTTGCACGCTCAGACAAGACTTAAACTATATCTTGTTGAACCAGGCACTTTGACGATAGATAAAGAGTATAACGCTTCACCATAAGCATATAAGAGAGTTGTATAAGGAGGCAGAAATGTCAGACATGAGGAAATTTGTAAGTCTTTTCGTCGTATTTGCGCTGATTTGTTGCGCCAACAGCCTGTCAGCCCAGGAACTGAACCAGAATTTCGCCCACTCACTCGGGATCGGCAGCTCAGCCCAAAGCTACGAGCACCGCATCGACCTTCCCGAAAACTGGGCCGCTGAAGGTAAATTCTTTATCGGCCGCGGGTTGACTCTTGATGGCAAGCTGGTTATAGAACGCGAAGAGCTCACCAGAACCTATTATTACGTTAAAGTTCGCCTGCCCAAAGCCACTCTGTGGTTCGCTAAAGGCAGTATAGACATCACGCTGAAAGCTGGCAATGCCGACGCCATCGTTCCGGTTCTGGCTACTCCGGCCAACCTCAAAGTCTACGGTGAGAGCTACCCGAAATTCGCCTGGAGCGGTGCCGGCAACTATTCGGCCATCAGCCTGCTCGACCGCAGCAACGGCAACACCCTCTGGGAACGCGTTATCCTCAACGACCATGCCTGCGTCATGGATGAAGGCAGCGTCAAGGTTGGCGGCAAATACACCTGGGCCGTCAAGCAGTCTGACGAAACCGCCCGCTACTCATTCGAAAGCCAGGCCAATTTCCGGGTCGGTACCAAGCAGGTTAACTGCAGCCACTGCTTCGGGCATGGCTATGTCACCTGCCGCAGCTGCAATGGTTCAGGGCACATAGTATCCAATGGCCCCAACAACACCCCGGTCTACAAAATCTGCTACAGCTGCAACGGCACCGGCCGCGAACGCTGCACTTTCTGCAACGGCAGCGGCCATGTCACCGTGCCCAGCATCATTCCCGAATAATCATCTCCGGCCGATCCGGCCGCCACTGACAAACCCGGCATTCGAGGCGCTTTCAGGCAACTCAAGTGTCGGGTTTGTTATATTTTCGGCACCGCGCGGCAACAAATATTTTCAATAGATTTTTTTTGCCGCAAAGGCAAAGAAGTGGTATATTGACGACGGCAAACCTGCTGATATTGGGAGTTACCACCTCAAACCGGCGAAACCCGATGCAGCGAACTTTGCCTAAGGGGCTGTAGCTCAGCTGGGAGAGCGCGACATTCGCATTGTCGAGGCCGACGGTTCGATCCCGTTCAGCTCCACCGGGAAGCAAGTGCGTCCTGAACAAAAAGACCCGCAAAAAGCGGGTCTTTTTGCTATATCAGGCCTTCAGCAGGATAAATGCAACATGTTCTTAAGCAGAAGGTTTTATCTGGGTTGCTGACATCTGTTTTGAGGGCATCGGCTTATCAGTCGAGCTTTGACTGGGTTTCTTCAGAGGCATTATCTTCAGGGGGAAAATGCTTTTGCAGGTCTATAAGCCATGCCAGAAACCCTTCCATTTCTGTGCCGATAAGATGTGCCAGCAAAGCTGCGTCATTACCGGAAAAATTACGCAGCGCATATTCCGTCAGAATATTCAGCATTCCGGCAAGACCAAACAGTTCAACCAGCTGGCAATAAAGTGCCTGATAACGCTTTCGCCGGATCTCGATTTCCTCTGGCGTTTCCCGGCGCGAACGCCAGATTCTCTCGCCGAGAGAAGGTTTATTGAGAAGCAGCAGTCTTAGACAGGTCTTTCCGCGGGGCGCCCGGGCCCAGATATATAACACATCGAGCATGGCTGTGATCCGGTCGTTGCGGTCAGATGAATAGAGATGCGGAAGAATCTCAGTCAGATCGCGTTTGCGCAAAGTGAAGCGCTGAGTGAATTTGCCACTTCCCTCGATAAGTCCGGCGACGACGTCTGACCAGAACTTGGCCTGGACAATGCTCGGAATGCCAATCAGATTGCCAACAGGGGCAAAAATCGCAGCGAACGGCCACGACAGTACTGATCTGAAAAAATTGGCCTTGATAACACTGCGATCAAAATTGCGCAGCCGGTTGTGCAGCGAAATATAGGTGCCATTAGCGATACAGATAAAGAAGAACTTGCTGCCTTCAAAGAGCATACCGGTCCTGACATAAGGCCAGAGGCCATCAAAGTTGTTTTTAACCAGACCCAGAATCGGAACGCTGAAGCCTGTCCAGAAAAGGGACTGGTAGGCATTGTCGAAATTGACGTTGCGCAAACTCCACCGCTTGAAGTCGGTGCCGGATGAAGCGATGAGGTCGACAAAAACATTACGGACAAAGGTAATAAAAAGCCACAGCGCCGCAAAAAAGGCGCCAATAAACGGCTCTGATTCGAACTGGAATACTGCCATCCAGTAAAGTGCAACCGCAAAGCCTGAAGTCAGCCTGAACAAATTCTTGAGATCAGGGTTCAGATACCTCCAGAAGCTCGCAAAATCAATAAGCTCAACCGTACGCTCGTCACCAACTTTATTGGGAACCGGCGCCAGCTGTTTGCCCATGCAGACAACGGCATCATTGTCTGTTTCTTCGTGGGACAACTCATTTGTCCAGCGGCCCTGGTTGATAATGAGTTTGCCAATAGGCTTGGGAAGAACAATATGTTTTTCGAGAAAAACTTTTTTAACTGCATCTGAAATCTTCGAAGCCTTTATGAAGCCCATGCCGGGAATCAGCTTGTTGCGGCCGCTTGAATCGCTGCCACAGGCTGGAATGATTGCTCGAGCTTCAGTTATTCTGCGGGCAGATTCTAAGGCGCCTTCCGGGATATCTGTGATCTCTTCCTGTTCGAGAAACTTCTGAAGTTCTTTTACAGTACGGTTATTCAGATAAAAAATAAACTTGTTGAAAACAATGAGATCAGAAGGGTCTCTTTTCGCACTGTCGCGCAAATTCATGGTTTCAACGTGAGTGATATGCGGCGCAAATACAATTACATGCCTGATCGCATTCTTCAGCCCAAGTTCTACCGGGTGCATCAGCACAAGTTTTCCGGGAAGGCTTCGCAAAGTGTCGAGCAATGGTAGTTCTGTCTTAAACGAACTGTCGTAGTCGACCGAACTGCGCGAAGCCAGGTATCTGTCAGCGAGATCCAAACGATTAAGATGGACATAGGTCTCCCGGCATTCATGGTAACGTGAGTGGACGGCATCCAGTTCCCATTTACTGAAAGCACCCTTACGAAAACGCTGTTCTGCGGCCATGACCTGGGTTTTGTAGAATATGACCCGGTTATGAAAAACCTTCTTAAACCGCTTTAACAAAAGTTCGCTGAGATGTTCGCGTGATGGCTGACCATAAGCAACAATCTTCTTCAGTTCCGACTCTGCAACAGGCGAGAACCAGCACGGACTGTCGTCGGCAAAACCCTCGTTGATCTTGGGCAGATGCATTTCATTAAACTGTTTGATGACAGAAACAATAGATCGGTATCTGTGCTCGATATTTTGCTGCAGACCATCCTTGAGTTGAGCAATAACATCTTCATGCTCTTTCAAAAAACTGAAAAATTCATTACTGCGCCTGAAAGCCGGAGGCGCATAGAGATAATGCCTGCGGGTTCCACTCAAGCCGACACTGAACTCCAGACCAACCTCTACCGAGATGCCGAGGATTGCTCCGGCAGTGATGGCCTCACTTATCATGCGTTCTTCGCTGATAGAATTGTAAACCAGAGTAATGCGAGAAATGCCCTTAACAAAGGCATCCACCAGAATGCGGGTTGGCGTCTTGCGCCCTTCAGTCAGGGAATCGTGAACATGGTCGTCCCAGCCAAGATCGAGAGTCTTGAGAGCCTTGCCTTCTTCTGGAACCTCGATCAAACCGTAATCTTTAAGAAATTTGCGAATAAGCGCCTCATTGCCGAACGATGCGTGTCCAAAATCGGCAACGAGCTCCATCTGCCGCCGCCGGTCACCCTGAGCTTTTATTGCTTCTTTGATCAGATAGATCTGAACTCTGGCGGTGTTAATGGGCATAGTTACAGTCTTTGCGTGCATTGACTGTTCCATCAGGGTTCTCAGCGCCTGCAGACGAATTTCGTATAACTCGGGATCATGGAGATTTGTGATAATGATGTAAGCTTCGGCCATGCTCAGACGACGGCGAGAAAACTCACGCCCAAACCCGCCCGGATGAGAAATATGACGATGACCAAGCTTAACCGGCGGCTCTTCTATCGCCTGATTCAATTTATCGACAATGTCGCTTATTTCCTGATTAAAGCTGATCCAGTTAATAAAGCCGTTGGCAAAAGTTTTGCCCAGATCAATAAGCTTGTGTGATTTAAACAAGTTACATTCCAGCCCTTATATCTATTAAACGAAAAACTGCTGCCCGTGAGCAGGGCAACAGTTCTGCTATATGCAATAAGGGAATTATAGATAAAACTACCTGAATGTGCAACCACTTTATCTGCCGCCAAAATAGCTTGCAAAGAATCTAATTCTCAGGTAAAAAGAATATGTCTGGAGAGATGCTGGAGCGGTTGAACGGGGCGGTCTCGAAAACCGTTGTGGGTTATGCCTACCGAGGATTCGAATCACTCTCTCTCCGATTTTTTTTTGCCAGGCATCAATTTTAACCCGACCAAATTTATCAGCTTATAATCCGCATTCAGAAGCAATTTTAGACTCATCATGCGCTGATGACTTTTGCATCTCGCTGCAAAGTGCTTTACAATAAAAGTAATTCACATGAGCATTTGCCCGCTCATTAACAGGAGCAAACTTTGCGAATCACTGTTGCATACAATCTTAGACCAGACACATCCGAAGAAACCGCTGAACTCCTCAGCAAAGAAGACATTGATAGAATAACTTCTGTCATCAGTTCTTTGAAGCACACTGTAACGCCAGTAGAAGTCTCCGGAAAGCCTAATGCTGTTATCGAGAGACTTCTGGCCAGCGAACCAGACCTGATTTTCAACCTGGCAGAAGGCACGATTGGCAGCTCAAGAGAGGCTTTTTATCCGCGAATATACGAGCAGCTGAATATCCCGTTCACCGGCGGAAACGCGTCGCTGTTGCACATGAACCTTGACAAACATCTCGCCAAAACTGTTCTGGCGTCAAGAGGAATCAGGGTTCCCAGAGGCATCCACATTTCGCAGGAACATTATGAACTGCCTGCTGACCTGCGTTTTCCCTGGATGATAAAGCCAAACTCAGAAGGTTCAAGTAAGGGTATCTCGCAAAATTCTGTAGTTGAGAACATAGGCCAGGCCAAGAAAGTAATAGCCGATCTACTGAAAAGATACCCGCAGGGGCTGGTGGTAGAAGAATTTATTCCGGGCAAAGAACTTAGCGTGCCTTTTCTCGAAAGCTTCCCAGGTAAGCTTCTTGAGATAGTTGAGCACACTTTTGACTTAAAAAAGCTCGGTGTAAAATATAACATTTACGATTACGACATGAAACAGGGCGGTGATTCCGCCAGGGCTGTCAATATTGTCTGCCCGGCCGATCTTTCACCGGAGCAGGCTGCGACAGTCTATCAGATGGCCCGGCAGGTTTTTGAAGTAATGCCATGTCCTGACATGGGCAGAGTCGACATCAGGCTGCATGAAAATGGCGACCCATATTTTATTGAACTGAATCCCCTGCCAAGCCTGCACCCTGCCGCTTCACTCATGGCTGCAGCAAGAACCAGAAATCTTGACCCCAAAGATCTTTATAAACTTATCATCAGATCTGCTGCCCGGCGGTATAACCTGCAGATCAGGCCAACAAAAAGAGGCTCAGCCAAATTTGCGATTTCACAATCACCTAGGCCCACTGCTCGAGAGGTCGGCATTCGCATCGGCAGATTCAGACCCGGAGTCCACAACGCTATCACTGATGTAAAAGGTGTCAAAGTCGGTCATTCAAATATCATCGCGCTCAATCTGCAAATACCTGGCACGGCTGAAAAAGGAGTGGCCTGCACCGGAGTAACAGCCGTCCTGCCGGGCGGCCAAACTTTTAACAAGAGGGTTATGGCGGGCGGTTTCATATTAAATGGGGTCGGCGAAATGTCAGGGCTGACGCAGGTGCTTGAATTGGGCTGGCTGGAAACTCCTATTCTGCTTACGAACTCACACAGCGTCGGAACTGTTCATTCGGGTGTAATTCAACATATGAGCAAAATCGTGCCCGGACTTGGACTGCACACTGATGTCATTCTGCCACTGGTCGGCGAAGCTGACGATTCATTTTTAAATGACGTCAGAGTCGGCATAAATGGCGCCAAAAGTGCTGTTGCGGCAATCGAGGCGGCCAGAAGCGGCCCGGTAGAACAGGGATCTGTCGGTGGTGGCACCGGTATGATGTCTTATGATTTTGCCGGCGGTATCGGAACTTCTTCCAGAGTTCTCGAAATCGAAGAAGGAATTTTTACCGTAGGTGTTCTTGTCATGTCCAATCTGGGTCGCATTGACAATCTTACCATTGCCGGCAAAGTTGTTGGAAAAGATCTGGAGCCACAATTCAGACACTTCGAGAAGCGAACAAAGTCTGATGGCTCGATTATTGTAGTAATTGCGACTGATGTTCCGCTGTTGAGCAGCCAGCTCAATCGAATTGCTAAAAGAGCTGCGCTCGGGCTCGGCAGAACAGGTTCTATCGCGGCTTCAACCAGTGGTGAAATTGTCGTTGCTTTCAGCACTGCAAACAGAACTTCACGACCATCACTGCAGAAAGGCAAGTTTCTCAACTTAAAGTGCATATCTGATGCCCACATAAACCCAGTTTATGAGGCTACAATTGAAGCAACAGAAGAGGCTGTTCTCAATGCAATATTCTGCTCGAATGGCATGACCGGTCGCTCAGATCGCTTTTGCCCGGCTCTACCGGTAGATCTTGTATTGGAAAGCCTGAAGAAAGGAGTCGAAATAAATGAAAGTCATCAGTAAACATATTCAGGACGAACATAACCCGCACTGGAAGTTCCAGCTCGGCGTAGAGACTTATCAGACAAAGGACATTCAGGATCGGGTTGAAAAAATAAGACAGAAACTCAGCACAGACGCAAATTTTGAATTTGTATTATCGAAGGATTTCTCTGAAAGATTCATTGCCAAGCTTCATCCATATCATGATTATATAAAAAAAACATCTGAAAGCATTAAAGATCCGAAAGAAGAGTATTACCCTGACCTGTTTCCAGGTGACCGTGCCGGACTCGCCAGAAAATCAGATAACCCACTCTGGGGTGGCATCTGGTGCACTGACGCCGTGACCCCGATAATGCAGAAAACCTACAGGGTAGCAAAGGCATCGGCAGAATGCGCTCTGACCGGTGCAGAAATGATCGCCAAAAAAGCCGAGAAAGTTGTTTATGCCCTTTGTCGCCCATCAGGCCATCACGCCGGCCCGCGTGTTTTTGGCGGATACTGCTATTTTAACAATGCAGCCGTAGCTGCCGAGTATCTCTCGAATCATGGTTCAGTTGCGGTCATCGATATTGATTATCATCACGGCAACGGAACCCAGGAATTTTTTGAAGAACGAAAATTTGTATTCACCGCTTCAATTCACGTTGACACTGCAGATGAATACCCGTATTTCTGGGGCTATGCCGAAGAAACCGGCAAGGGTCAGGCAAAGGGTCGCAACCTCAATATTCCCCTGAAAAAGGGAACAGAAATTGATCAATATGCGCAGGCAGTTGACAGAGTTGTTGACGCTTTCAAGGCTTTCAAGCCTGATTTTTTAATTGTTTCGGCCGGATTTGACACCCACGAAAACGATCCAATCGGCGGTTTCAAAATCAGAACAGAAGATTACAAGCTGGTTGGCAGTAAGCTGGCAGCTCTGAAAATTCCGACGCTGATCTGCCAGGAAGGCGGCTATAACATAGATGTTCTTGGCGAAAGCGTTTACAATTTCCTCAGTTCATTCCTGTAAAATCTGCTGACAGCTGGCTCCAGCAGAGCAGATTTCGTATAGAATACTGAGAAAGCATGAAATATGACAAAAATCGCGTTTGTTCTCAGACTGTTTGTCCTTGGCCTGATTCTGCTATTACAGGCAGCATCAGTGAGGGCAGACAACATTCTTATAGATGCCGCACTCCTGGAAAGTCATGCTGATTCGTGCAAACTCATAATTCAAGAAGATTCCGGCAAAAGCATCAGGCATAACGAAGAATGGGAAATTGAATTTCCGCAGCAGTTCAGGAACAGAAGGCTGAATTATGTAAGGATGCATTTCTGCAAAGACCCGAAGTTTCTTGAGTTGAATGATAGAAAATTTGATGAGAACGGCGCCTATCTTTCGTTAAGTTACCGCAATGCTGATAAAAAAACCTGGCATGTCTGGTCTGACCAGTTTGGCAGCGAAAAGTTTGCGACAGTCGGTTCAAAACAAAATCTTAACCGCAATGTTTTCTACGGAATTCAAAGCATGGCTGGCGGTTTTCCAATCGACCGAGTTCGCATAAAAAATAAAGGCCGCGGCAAAACGGAGCTGGCAGTGGCTCAAGTCCACTACCTAGAGTTCTTCTTTGTCGAAGAACCGCGGCAAGATGAGACTTACTCAAGAGTCTTTTCTGCAAATCCAATGGGTGATTATAAAGTGCGATTCGATATCGATAATGTGGCCGGACTGCCCATGTATCAGAACGAATCCTGGTGTTTCAACCTGCCGGAAAGCATGGCGGGCCGACAGATCAATTACATTGTGATCAAATTTCGACAATCATCAGAAAAAATCGCCTCTGATACATATTTTGATGAAAACCCTGCCAGTATTCTCGTTCAGGCTCGTGATCGCAACACCGGGCATATCTGGCCATGGTATGATCGCTATGGCCGCGAAAAATATGTCGAACCAAGAACGGCAGACGATCCCGAAACAGAGTGTCTGCACGATTGTCTGAGCTGCATGAAAAATGTGCAGCCAGATAGAATAATTTTGAAGCACATCGGATCAGGTGACAGGGAAAAGTCGATTGCGCTTTTATATAGCGTTGAAGTGATTGTTTTTCCTGACATTGCCAGAACCAGCATCAGCGAACTTATTTTTACAGCTGATACTTCATTTTCTGATCCAGCAGCGGGTCTGGATTTTCCTGCATATGGCGGCGGCCCGAGATTTGGCGGAAAATACCCAGGCGCTTTGATGATTGGTGTTCGTCGTCATTTTAGAAGGATTTATCAGAATGCGATTCATTTGATGCACAGATTTGCAACTTCAGAGCCGTTGCCTCAAGACGGCTATATAGACGCATTGGGGCGACTAAATTTGAATCTGCCGGCTGGGAAAAAGCTGAGACAGGTCGAAATAGCCGCTGGAGATGTTGATAACACTATATTGAGTCATAATAAAGACAAGCATTTCGGCAGACTGGGGTGGTCAGAACTCTATGCCTATATAAGAAGCGGCAGCGATATGAAGCTTCGTTTGATTGCCGACAAGGCCAATGTCGGCCCGGAAGGAGTCATAGTCTTTTTACCTGACAGTGGCGACATTGACATTTTCCCGGGAGATCAGCTGGTGATCGAATCTCGACTCGATGTTGCCTACCTGATGGGAATCAGACTTATGTTCTTATTGGGAGTTTAGATCGCAAATCCAGAATCCCGTCGCGGCGTTTTTGCACAAGGGGCTGTAGCTCAGCTGGGAGAGCGCGACATTCGCATTGTCGAGGCCGTTCAGCTCCATTCTTTAACAAATGTTCAGCAAAGAAGAAATTTTGAAGTCACAATTTGTGACATCAAAAACGAAAAGCCAGGCCAACAAAAAATGGTAAAGAATGGCTATTTTAGTTCAATTTCTTTGCCGGCGATTTTTATGGACTCGGACCCGACAAATTCTGACATGTTCAGCGCCAGCAGGCCACGAGCTTTGACAGTGGCCAGATCATAATAGTAGAGCCGGCCAACCGGGCTGTCTTCGGAATCTTCCGGCAGGCTTTCGATGATTTCAGAGGTTTTGCAGCACAATAGCAGAAGATCGTCGAGCGAGTGTACGTGCCGGCGGGCAATTTCGAATACCTGCGGAATCATGGCCTGCATGGCAATATGGCGGTCACTGTAGCCAAATTTATGGGCATGCATCGCGTCAAGCGCGCTCATCAGCCGCTTGAGATCGTCTTCGGAACGGAGCAAGGATAATGCAAAGCTGCAAAGTTCCTGATATTGGCCGAGGCGTTGCAGCAAAATCGCAGAGTCTATAATCAAGCCTGCCCTTGCCTTTTGTTCGGCTTCTTTCGCAAGGTCTCTGTTCGGATCTTTCTTAAGATTTGCGCCCATGCTCATACCAATTGCCCTGTCGTCAGATGTAAACCAGCTGGTGCGAGTGCCGCCTAAATCATTTTCATAAAGCCGATAACTGGGAGGATTAGCCGACGGATCCCACGAAAGTTCCCAGTAGCCCTCGCGGTCACCCTTTTCAAGCATATACCCGGCCTTAATTTGCGCGATGAGCGCAGCTTCTGCACGCTTCGCTTTTTCCCCGGCAGGAGAATTGGCATAGTCTTCCCTGGCATTTGGATTGATAGCGCTGGCCGAGTCTAAAAACCCGTTTGCAATAGCAATATCATAAGCTGTCTGCCCGGAAGTGGTTTGCAGATCAGCATCAGCTCCATGCGTTATCAGAGCGCTTACTACCAGAAAACGATCCGAGCTTGCAGAAAGCAACAATGGCGTCATGCCGGCAAGATTGCGCAGATTCGGATTCGCTCCATTCTCGAGCAGGCATTCTGCATTGCATGAAGTATCGTAATCCCATTTGAGAGAAGCGACATGCAACGGCGTGTTGCCTTGAGAATTTAGCGAATTTACTTCTGCCCCGTGTTCGATAAGCGCTTTTACAGTATCGTAACTACCGCAGCGACCGGCAGCAATGTGTAGCGGAGTGTCACCCTCACTGTTCCGTGCGTTTACATCAGCGCCATAGTCGAACAGTATGTTCAAAATCGCCTTGTCGATACTGGCTTTTGCATATATATGCAGAGGCGTATTACCTTCATTATCGCGAAGGTTAACATCGGCTCCGCCCTCGATCATCATAATGATATCTTCGCCCCTGCCCCGGGTGGTTACGGCATGATGAAGTCCTGTGTCTGCCGAGGCGGCTTTTATAGAAGGATCGGCACCATGTTCAAGCAGCAATTTGATACATTCCGCGTCTCCCCGACCATCCCGACATTCCATCAAGGCGGTGCGGCCATTTGAATCACGATCGTTAACCCGGGCACCATGCTCCAGCATTAACCTGAGAATATTGCAGCTCGCCACGCCGGCCAGGGTGATCCAGAAGGTGGAGCATTTTCCGTCATAGTCGCAGGAAGCGTTGATATCGAGTCCTGCGTCAAGGAAGGTTTTCAACAGATCTTCGGTGACCGCTGGAGCAAGAGTAAAAACGGTATTACCCATCTCGTCATGCTGACTATGGTCGAATCTGACCAACAGATATCTGAACGCCGGGTTACCATAATCATCGCAGGCCTTTACATCGGCACCGCGCCTGATAAGTTCGCCAATCCTTGCGAACAAAGGGTTATTTACCGAGGTATAGCAGGCATCAAAGAGACATTCGTTGAGCTCCTGCACCGACATTGCAGAATAATCAGACTCTTCGCCATAACTTTCAATATATCTTATCAACTCCTGCTGGGCTTTCTGCCATAGAGCCATCAGCACTTTTTTTGGAGTCCCTTTCGGCCGGTCGAATATGTTCTGAAATACCCCTCTGATATCCCTAATCGGGTGCTCAATACCATGGAATTTCAATATCCTCTCGCAGGCCGAGCGTCTCTGATCCTCATTGTTCACCAAGATCTGCTTGAAAGACTTATGTTCTTGTATTTTCATCTGAACACTCCAGAAGCAGGTGTATTTTATTATAAAAAATTATATCATAAGGCACACGAAAAACTGTCGGACACTTTCTTTAAACTCTTATGAGATGGCTGTTTTGAAAGGGGAGCGTTTACCATGGCTGACGAATCGCTTGTGGTATGGCGACATGACGGCAAGGTGATTTTGCACCAGACGCTGATTGAAGATGGCCTCGACATGTCAACTGAGGTCGAAATTTATCTGGAACACGTCGCCTGGGTTCGCGAAGCTCTCACAGCGTTTGTCGACAACTGGCAGACGCAGGAGCAGCGGCATAAAAGTCTTGATGAAGAGATCGATATTTTCAGTGCCGGCAATGAGATGGATCCCCGAGTCGGCATTCAGAGTGAGCGGGCTGGAAAATCCTTTTCGATGATTGTCCGTATGCCGCTGGCCAGCAGGCTGATTCAGCTTTTAAGCAGCAAGATACCGGAGGCAAAAGCTCGCCCGCCCCGGCCTGAGCAACTCGAAAATAATCAGACGCAGGTTTCCGAAACAGACAAACTACAGCAGATTGAGATAAAAACGACCGAGTGTCGAGATCCTCTTGGTGACACGGCTGAAACCATAGAAATCAGCTGCGGAGAGGCCAAATACTGGGACTGGAGCCCGGAAAAGTTGTTGAACCAGCTTACCAGCTTACAACACAGGCTGACAGCTCAAAAATCGGAAGAGCGCAAGTCTGAGATACTTCTCGAAGATGATTCATATCTTCTGCCTGGCGAAAGCGCTTCAGAAAAGGAGCAGACCCTCACCCGCATGATCGTTCAACTCGAAAAGCGCTTTGGGAAAAACCGCAAAAAGCATCGCGGCAGGTGATTGCTCATGCCAGTAACCGTTGTTCGCATCTTGACTTTGTAATGAAGCTGGAATATTGACATCTTGTGCCCCGCACAAACCGGGCAAATATTTATATCTATAAAGTGGGTGACAGTTATGAGAACCGTCAGAATATTGTCAATTACATTTCTCGCGATGATGCTTGCTGCCACGCTGCTGGCCGATTCATCCACCAGGCTGAAAACAGATGCTGAAAAAAGCTTTTTCAACGAAGTAATTAAGGCCTGCCAGAGCGCTGTAGCCGGCATCAAAACCACCTGGGAAGAAGAAAGACGTTCTGGCGTCAGGAACAATGACCGCATTACCGAAGACAGCGAAAAATACCCGCTCGTTCACCATTTCCACATCAGCTGGGCTGACAACAAGCGCATTGAGGAAGCCAGTATGAAAGCAAACCAGGAGCTTGAAGCTTTTGCGCCTGAGATGCAGAAACAGGTAGCAAATACTGACACCAAAGCATTTGAAGAACTTGCCGCAAAGCTTGGCAAGGCTGCTGAAGCCGGTGATATGGCAGAGGTCGAACGCCTGCAGAAAGAAGCAGAAGTTATGGCAAAGCAGATTGAAGAAGGCTACAAGCCGATGAACCAGAAAATCGAAAGCATAATCGAAAAAAATCTGCCGCGTGATGTCAAAATGACCGTGCGCATCGCCATAAACAAGTTCTACGAAAGCTTTAACCAGGAGCCACAGACTGGCAAACTTAGTGACGGAACCACATTTTATCGCGTTGAAGACGGCAGAAACAGAAACGGAACCTGGATTGAAGGCACATCATTTGTCTTTCTCGGCAACGCCTGGAAAGCCGGAAAAGACAACGACATCTCGATCATGCAGCATCCAGAGCAGCCTGAAAAACCGTCTGCAAGTGTGAGATCCATTATCGTATCAATTGAAGCCGCCGACAAAAGAGCCCTTGACGCGCTCAACAGCATGAATCTTGCCGCCCTCAAAGCGCTGATAAAATAGTTCCGCCGAGCCTCTCTGAGCAACTGCTGCGCGCAAAAATTTTGTGCGAAAAGCTTGCAAAGAGTCTGATTATGGGGTAAATATGAACAGACTGGAGAGGTGCCGGAGCGGTCGAACGGGGCGGTCTCGAAAACCGTTGAGGGCTTTGCCTTCCGCGAGTTCAAATCTCGCCCTCTCCGATGTTTGTTTTCTGAAGCCTTGAAAAACAACACCCGTAACAACTTTGTTCCGGGTGTTGTTTTTTGATGACTGGAAAGTCGCAAACAGGCGGCACAATGAGCTTTTGCGCCGAATTCAAAAAGTCAGCGCTCATCAGCCCAAAATCTGGCAGAAATTGCCGACGATTCTGGCAAAGCCAGCTTTATAAATGCTTCTTAACCATGGCATACGAATTGCGTCAAACAGCGCAATACAAACACAGGAGAAAATCATGAAAAGACTCGCCAGGATCGCCATGTTCATAGCTCTTTTTGCCGTGGTTGGTAATCTTCCGGCTTTTGCCGCATTCAGTGAAGCAAAATTCGAGTCTCTTATGCAGAATTGCGTCAAATATCTTAGCATTCTCGAAGGAAACAGCTCGAATGGCATGAGCCAGGAACTCGCCTACGAGGGTTTTGAAAAGACCTCGACTGAACTGCAGAAATATATTTCCGGCCTCGGAACCAAAAAAGAACTGGCAAGTGCCCGCAAGACAGCCAATGATTTCATCAAAAAAGCTGGTCATGAAGCAATCACTATCGCCAACGTCGGTAAAATGTCACTCAAAGCGATCGACCAGCGCGAAAAGTTTCTGGAAATTCACGGCGAATAATCAACACATACAAATCAAGCAATCAAAAGGCTGCCTTCCGGCAGCCTTTTGTTTTGCAGCTTAAAACCGGCACGGTCCCGCCCGGCAACAGCTTCCGCTGACTATTTTCCGCAAAATCATCTGATTTCAAGGAGTTGCATTTACCTAAGCTGGCGAACCCACGACAAGATTTCGAAGTATCAGGACGATGGTGTATTTGTGATCGAAGCGATATAATCAGTCAAGCTCAGATGCACAAGCAGCAGGGAACAATGAATGTCGGATTACACAGAAGAGACAATACCGGGAGTTGAGATAATTTTCGAAGCCGTGCATGGCAGTCAGGCCTTTGGCCTCGACGGGCCTGATTCTGACATTGATATCAAGGGCATCATCGCCGGCCCTGCCTGCTGGTATCATGGCTTTTTGGAAGCGCCTGAACAGCTGATTTTGAACAAGGATCACACGCTTTACGACATCAGAAAGTTTTTTCGGCTGGCCATAGAAGCCAACCCGACTGCTCTTGAAATGCTCTGGGCACCAGAATCCTGCATCAGAGTCTGCACAGCGGCGGCTGAAAAGCTGCTTGCCGCGCGGGAAAAATTTCTTTCGCTGCGTGTCGCCGACAGTTTTGGCAAATATGCACTGTCGCAGCTGAAGCGCATAAAGACCCATCGCCGCTGGCTTTTACAGCCACCGACATCACAACCACAGCGCAAGCACTTTGAACTTCCGGCAAAGCCGTTGATTTCAGGCGATCAGCTTGGCGCTGCCGATGCGTTGCTTGCAAGTGGCAAGGTTTCTCCTGGCGAAGTATCGCCGAATTTTCTGCTGATGCTCGAGCGCGAAAGAAGCTACCGCGCAGCCCTGAAAGAATGGCAACAATATGAAGCCTGGAAAAGAGAACGAAACCCGGTCAGGGCGGCACTCGAAGCAAAATTCGGTTACGACACCAAGCATGCGCTGCATCTTGTCCGGCTGCTGCGCATGGCGCTCGAAATTCTAACCACCGGCGCAGTAATCGTCAGGCGGCCCGATCGCGAAGAACTGCTGGAAGTAAAACAGGGTGCCTGGAAATTTGACGACCTCATCGACTACGCTGAACGAACGCAGCAACAGGTTCAGCAGGCGCGCGAAAAGAGCCACCTGCCTGAGTTGCCAGACAAAGCCGAGCTAAATCTGCTGTGCAGCGAAATCCTTGGAGAATTACTATATGATCGAAAAAGAAACGATTGATCTCGGCCGCGAATTTGTCAGAGCGTCATTTAGCGGCCGCCAGATTCTGCTGACAGGAATTACCGGCAGCCACTACTATGGTTTTCCGGCACCAGACAGCGACCTCGACCTCAAGGGAATTCATGCCGATTCGCTACGCGAAGCAGTTGGTCTGTCGCGGCCACAGCCGGCAATAAATATCGAGAAAGACTGGCGCGGCTGCCTTTGTGATTTCAGCAGCAACGAGATCGAGCAGGCTTTGCGGCTGCTTCTGAAGGGCAACGGCAACATGCTTGAGCGCATCTTCTCGCCGCTTCAGCTTTTCGAAACCGCAGAGCTGAAACAGCTGCAGGAGCTGAAAAGCAATTATCTGTCGCAGCGTTTCTATCATCATTACAATGGCTTCTTTCAGAAAAAATGCGAGGAATACACGAAAGCCGGGAGTTTCCCGATCAAGCCGATGCTTTATATCTACCGGGTTGCGCTGACCGGCATTCACCTGCTGCTGACCGGTGAAGTCGTCGGTGATGTCAGGGTAACGGCAGCAGAACACGGCTTCGCAGAAATCAGCGAACTGGTAGAGATTTACGCGACAACTTCCGAAAAAAGCAACCTGAATGAGGGCACTTCCGGCCGCTTTGTCGCGCGCTGGCCGTTGCTGCAGGAAAAACTCGACCAGGCGCTTAAAAAATCACCGCTGCCAGAACTTCCGCCCGGCGAAGATCTGTGCTCAGAATAGCTGGTAGAGTTACGCCTCAAAGCAATATCAGATTGAGCCGCGGCAGGCAGCAAATTGAGCGAGACTGAATCTGTTGCAAATATTTACTAGATACATCTAGTATTTTTACTAGACGTGTCTAGTATTTTTGCTAGATTAGTCTAGTGTTTTGCTTAAAGGGTGGCGTCAGCCCTAGTCGGTGCCGAAGTATTCACCTGCGACAAGCCCAAGTTGTTCAATGCCCGTACCGCCAATGACGATTTTTTCGGCGGCGCCAGTATGAGTACCGTAGATTACTAGTTGATCTGTCGGCCCATTGTTGTTCGTATCAACAAACGTAACCGAAGCAGCAACACTTTCCTGGTTCAGCGCCTGCGCAATTGTAGCGTCTATTTGTGATCGCGGATATATCTGGTTGTTACCAAGAACCTGGTCGAAAAAATTAACCAGAGCAACGTTGCCATTCTTGTCAGCAATAGTTAACAAGACATCGCTCGCCGGATCCCAGATGTCGATTTCGGGATCCCATACCGAACTGTTTGTTTGAGCAACAACTGCATCATTGAAAACCTCCGGATAAGACGGGCCTGTGCCATTGGCAACTCCAACCGGTAGACCCAGATCAGCGAAATCACCAGTTACGTTTAGAATTTCGAGCTGCTTATTGCTTCCTCCAAAATCACTGACGATGCGAAATGCTTTAACATAACTGTCATAAACCGCTGTAGCTCTAATGCCATTACTCTTAATCTCAGCATTTATAGCATCTAGGATATCTGCTACAAAGTAAGTCGCTCCAGCAGAAAATGTTAACGTACAGGTACGGGCTGGTGTAAACTGATTATCAGCGATTTCAAACTCAGTTCCGACTGCAGGAACCCAATAATTCTCAAACTCAAACATTACCCCTTGAATAAGGGCAGGCTCTGGAAAAGGAGCGACCGTTACAAATATATGATCTTTGGTAACAAACTCATTTCCCGAAGAATCCTTCGCTCTGATCCTGAAATGATAAAGAGTTTCAGGCTCAAGCCCTGAAATGCGAATTTTATCTCCATAACCCTCCCACCAAATGTTGTTCCAATCCGTCCAGTTGCCATAGCTTGAACTAGCGCCATATTCAGCGGCACATATAGCAGGCTCATTTGTAACAAAGGTTATCAGCGCTGTGGTAGCGCCTGGAGACACGGTCACTGGTCCGACAATTGGAGGATTCAAATCGGAAGCCGCGAACAGTTTCCAGCTGTCACCATCCCAGATGTATGAGCGCCCGTCAAGGCTGTTCAGATAGGCCCAGTTCAGCTCAGGGTTCACAGGCGGAACTTCGAGAGAACCCTTCCATACCAGGCTGGTGCCGGCGGGGCCTTGCGGACCCATGGGGCCAACTGGGCCTTGCGGGCCCATGGGGCCGGTGATGCTTTCTGACATGATCTGCCAGGTGGTGCCGTCGAAGAGGTAGGCTTTTTTGTCGGTGCTGTTGTAGTAGGCCCAGTTGAGCTGGGGGGAAGCGGGGTGCGCGGTCTGGGTGCCTTTCCAGGTCATGCAGGCACAAGATGACGCGTCTTTGGCGAGCGTGACCAGCGGCAGGGTTACCTGTTGACCGGCGGCGACGGTAACGTTGTCAAGGCGTGAGCGGGCCAGGCCGGGCGCGGTAAACAGCACAGAGTAATCGCCCACCGGCACGCCGGAAATCACAAAATAACCGTTTTCATCAGTGAAAGCCGCGAAGGATGTGCCGGGCAGAAAGGCGATGACGCCGCTTTTTGCGGCATAACCTTCTGGCACGGCAATCTGCCCGGAAATGTCGCCGGTCGCGGTCAACAGCAGTTCAAGATCGGTGGGCATTGTCGAGGCTGCCAGACCAACGGCAAGATTGCGCCTGATTCCGCCGAGATTCTTGTCTTTTTTGGCAACGAGATTGTAAACGCCGGGCGTGACATCATTAAACGCAAAAGCGCCCGAACTGTCGGTAATCGAAAAATACAACTGACCGGCAACGCTGGTTGCAGCTTCAGATGCGCGCAACCCGGCGTTCGGCGGCACCTGCGCCTCGAGCCCGAGAAGATAAACCGGAATTCCGCTCATATCGCCTTTACCGGCCACACGGCCCTGCACCAGCACTCCCTCGGCCGCAGAGGCCAGAGGATTCGTCGTGCTGCTTTTGCTGCTGCCACAACCAATTGCCAGCATGGCAACCATCGCCAGCGCCAAAATAAAAAACATCTTCACTCTCATAGTTTCACCTGATTTCATGTTTCCCCCCGGTTTAAAGCGCAGGAACGACGATTCCTGGATAAGTTCTGGCCTGATAACCATTTCGCGTCGCGATCAAGGTATAAGTGCCCGGAGCAAGATTTACAAACTCGAAATACCCGTTATCATCGGCTATTCGATAGACATTGGAGCCCGATATCGCAACAACTGCGCGCGGAATTGGTTCCCGCGTGTGCTCTTCGAGAACATGACCGGCGATCTTGCCGGGCGCCACGATTATCGGGTCTTCCTGAACAATTACGTTGAAAGTCGCCAGCACACTCAGCGGCATTTCCCTGATTTCAGTGACGCGGCAGCGAAGCTCGTAAACACCGGTAGCGGTTGGAGCCGTCCAGGTTACAGCTTCAGTCCTGACCGTCGAAAAGGCGCCACCGGCCGGATTAACCGACCATTCGTAAGACAGCACATCGAGATCGGGATCGCCGGAAACTACTCTTAAAGCCAGAGTGCGCCCGGTCAGCACAGTAGAACTCGCCACTATATATGCGGCTGGCGGCCGATTGGCCGGCGGAAGCGGCGGCGGGTCGTTGTCGCTGAGATGCACATTGAGCGGGTGCTGAGCCTGACCGCTGAGTCCTCCCGGATCAGTTACAACAACCTGCACCTTGTAATTTGCCGGTTCAGCTGGGGCCTTCCATTCAACCGGAACAACACGGGCAACAGCCCAGTCAACCTTTGGCATTCTGCGCTTATGGTCTTCCGGCAGCGGGGTTGCACCCGAGGCAAGCGTACCGCCGGAACATTTCCAGATTAGTGTCATCTGGTCGAGATCCTGACTGTTACTGTCGAGATATACCGCCCAGAGTTCAACCACTTCGCCCGGATTTATTTTGTCAGCGGGTTCTTTGACCGAAGTCAGCCAGACGTTTGGCGCCTTGTTTGCAGCACCGGGCTCAGTCAAGGTCGAAACGACGGTAGACTCGCCATTCGGCGTGAACGGGGCATACAGACTGCCGCCTTCGAGTCCGCCGGCTGAGACGATAAGTATCTCCTCGATAAGTTCAGAATCTGGTAACGGCGGGCTGAGATAAACGCCATCGCCATCGAGCTCGCAGACCTCACCCCATAATGTCAGCACTGCGTTCGACACAGGGTTTCCGCTGGCATCACGAAGAATGATACGAGCCCGGTTATTGGCAAATGCGACCGAAAGCTGGCCGACGCTCTGCTCCGGATTTTCCGGAGTCACATCGACTGGCTCTGAACGAGTCTTGTAAGTTTTATTGTCTTTCGTCCTGAGATTCGCAACAACACGAATCCGTTCGAACGGAACATTTTCAAAAACGAATGAGCCATCACTGGCTGATGTTACCTTTATATCAGGGTATTCCTGCAACCAGAGCGTTGCGCCATCAATGTTGAACAGCGCCCTCAAGTCCCCTCTGGCGGATTCGCCAACATTTATACTGCCGGAAGCGGTAACATTGCCGGAAATGGTTCCACCGCCAGCCGTCAGCGACTGCCAGGAAGAGACGCTGGCCGAACCAGAAAAACACCCACTCAACATGGAAACAGCCAGCACAAAACACGAAATTAAAAGCACTCTGCCCCGATCGATGCCAGGCTGTTTCATGTCAGAACCTTCCTCTGATGCCGAAAACCGGGCCAGAATAGACGATCCGCGAAGTACTGCCGTCCGATGCATCATTCAGCATGAAATGTCGATAACCAAGCATGCCATACCATTCACGCTGCGCGGGCGCAGCAGCATAATCGCGGCCAAACACAAAGGCAAAATCAAAATCAGAAAGCCGGTTCGGCTCGCCGTTACGATCGAGATCGAAATATTTGAAGGAACCGGTCAGACCGGCATTGGCAGAAAGGCGCGTGGCACCTTCCAGACCCAGATAAGGCATGCCGATGTTCTGGTCAAGCTCACCAACGCGCGTTCCTGCTGCAAATTTCTGCTCAAGCCGCGTGTTTAACTGGCTGAACCTGGCGCCGCAAAGCACGCGCAAACCGCCTGTCTCATATTCTGAGACGGTTTGCGCAAGACCAAGACCGAAGAGGTTGTTGCGAACCCGCACCGATGAGCCTGCTGCGTAATTCAGGCTGTCGAAGGTCACTGCCCGATTCAGATAACCACTATGATTGAATTGAAAGTAGTCGAGCTGCAGCTGTGTCAATTCTGAGAATTGCCAGCGGCCGCTGATGCCAACACGGTTCTGGCTGCCGATATCGGTATCATCGCCGAGATCGAGACTCATTCCCATCGAATCGACATCGCCGGCAACATCGCTGTGCCAGAGGTTTACATCGACAGCCATGCTCCTGCCCTCAAATTCGTCAGCAACGTATGGCGCTTCGACAACAGTCGCCTGCGGCGGCTCCCGATCTGTATAGAGAACCTCCATACCAGCGCCCGTTATCGGCGGCGGCGGCACAATTTCGATACCCTGCCACGCGAACCCATTGCTGGCAAACGCAAGCGAAGCAAGCAGCAGCGTTAAAACTCTCGAACGGAAATTGAACAGCATCGCGTCCCCTTTTTGATCCTTTGGCAATTTTTTACAATCGAGCAATGGGTTCGGAAGCTGTTAAGCATTTTTTAACTATCGGCTTTATTTATTTTTGAAAGCGTGGCAGAATTCGGCTGTGAGGTGAGTTGCATTGAATAAAGCCTGTTTGGGCGGCATCATATTGTTGGTAGCTCTGGCGGCGGCGGTTCCTTGCTGCGGGCAGGAAACGCATCTCGGCTTTGCTGCCGAAGACACTCAATTCAGGCGTGAGGAAAATGGCGTATGGGAGATCGAAAAGATACAGGTTGGAGACGCTGCTTATGAACACATGCTCCCGGCATCATGCGGTCGCGTGGCGGTTTTTGCCGATGAACGCTGGGGCTTTGTCGATCTCGATGGCGAACTGGTTGTGCCGATGCAGTTCTATTCGGTCAACAGCTACATCGACGAAATGGGCAAAATCGCCATTCCTCTGCAATACGAGGAAGCTACCGATATGCGCAACAACATGGCCGCCGTCAGAAAAGACGGGCTTTGGGGCTTCATCGACAAAGACGGCGGGCAGATTCAACCGCACATCTATGACCATGTTCTCTCGCGCGGCGACGGCAGCTATATTGTCTACAAAGACACACAAATCGCCTTCATCAGCGATATTGGCGAATTTCTGCCGGTTGAGACAGAAGCACTGCCACCGGAAAACCCGAACCAGAAAAAGTAAAATTGCTGGTTTGCAAAATCCCGGCAGGCTATTATATTGCAACATTGAGCTTTTGATTATGCAGGTGTCGGGAAATGGCAAAAGTGGCGGCAGACAGTTCAACGACGAGTGCGCGGGCGAGTGTGGCGATGATTACGCACACGACCTATCTCGGTCATTCGCAACTGCTGGAGGCGGCGGCTTTTCTCGACCGCGTCATGCCGCCGCTGATACTGTTCCGCTTCGCTGACGAAAAACCACAAAAGATTGCCTGGGCTGATTATGAGCAACTGGTGAATGGCCTGGCAGATTTCGAAAAAAAGGTCGATGAAGCGGTCAGCAGCAATTCACAAATAGTCAAGGCAATCGAGTTGCCCGGCGATGTTTCGGCGGTTTTTCTTGAAAGCCAACGGGTAAAGTTGCGCTGGCAGCAGCGCAATCTGGTGTTCACCGCGGCTGAACTCGCACAGATCGTTACAGTTCTGGTGGCGACGCACGCAAAGGCAAAACCGCTGGTGCGACGTATGCTGGAAAAGGCTGAACTGCTGAAGAAGCCAGGCCTGCTGACAGCGCTGACCAACTGGGGCGGCTTTGCCATCTTCCTGCTGCTGACGATGGTCGATACTCTGCTGCTGGTCAGCATGCTGTTTCAGCCGAAACTGTATTTTCCCTGGACAGTGCTGACAACCTTTCTGGCCGCCTGGCTGCTGTTACTGCGCCCACCCTGGAGCTATAAAATTCTGCCGGCTCTGCTCGACTATCTGAACGAGCAGTTTCTCGCTGATCTCTCAAATCTGCGCCTGCCACGCAAAAGCGTCGAATTTTTCCTCATAATAGGAATGGGCATTGTCTATCTGCTCTGCTTTGGCAGTGAAGCCGCCAATTACATTTTTGATTTCTGGAAAGGCTCGTTTTCGCCCTGAGCTGCTGACAGCTCAGGGCTTTCAATTCAGAGTTCGGTGGGCAGAAGAATATCGTCACCCGAAGCATTATCATCTGCTTTATTGGGGCCGACGCTGTAGAATACCAGCTTGTCGCCCTGCTGCATCGATTTCAGCGGCTGGCCGCTCCAGGGGTCGAAGTTGTTGAATTCTTTACCAAGGCGACTTGCGAGAGTTGCCAATAGAATCGACTTCTGGCAGGCCTTCTCTTTTGCCTGAAAACTGGCGCGGCGAAAATTCGGAAAAGCGATCATGAGAATTGGGTTATGCGACACCAGATCCATGTCGAGCTTGAATTCGGGATTGTCGAATGTTTCGCGGCTCAGCTTCTGATACTGATCAAAAGGTTCGCCGTAATATCTTTCGAGAATCCACATCGCCAGGGGAGCACGCGAAAACAAGCGACCATAGGCATGTTTGAAGAAGATAAACTCATCTTCCATGGCCGTCTTCATCGGCTTATCTACGGCTAGAGAGCCAAGCAGCGACTCGATACAGTCAGCGGCTTCTGCATCACTGAGAAGACCGTCATTATGCAGACTGGTTAGCTGCCGCGTCGCGATACCATCGATTGCAACCGTAATCATTTTGCCGATAAGGAAAGGGCTGGTCAGATCGTTCAGACGCGCCAGTTTTATCTGCGCCGCAAAGATGAAAGAGCTGTTCTCTTCGGGATACAGCTGCTTGAAACGGCGGTGATATAGAGCGATGAAACGCCCGACAGAGCGGACTTTTTTGAAACTCTCGGCCAGCTCGTCTGACAGCGGGTAGCAGGTATTTCCAGTCAAGATTGCCGAAATTTTTCAGGGCTGTGATGATCTCCTGATCATGTTCCGCAACCTTCTCGACAAGCCGGTTCGGCTGGCCGCCGGAAGCCTGTATCATCACAGTCTCTGAGAAACCGGCCAGCGTCTTCCAGCCAGCCAGTGCGTTCTTCAAGGGCTCATCGACAAAGGCATACCCCCTGCTCGCCGGGATATTCTCGAAACCGGTTTCTTTGAAAGAGTTTGCTTCATTGAAAACTTTGAGCTGAGAAGTAAGATTGTAAAAGCTGTAGATTGTCGAAACTGCCGATATGAGCAGCAGCAATGCGACCACAGTCAGGAATCGTCTGAGCGGACTTTTGCTATAGAATTTTTCAATCAGGCTACGCATGGCGAACCTCCTGTATTTTCGTCATAGCGGCGAACCGGCATTGCTGCTGCAGTCAGAATGAAGGTCAGCACCGCAAGCAAGATAAAACCGCGCAAAGCGCCGCGGATAAACCACATGGTCATGAGAGCAGTATTGGCCAGGGCATCAGTGTTGTTCCAGGCAATGAGCGGTCCCTGCTCAACCAGCATGTCAATATCAGGCGAAACGACGACAATATCGACTTGAACGCCTGCAAGTGCGAAATACAAAATTATTGCCGGCAGAATCACCGCCAGAAACTGCCAGAAAAGCGCCTTGAGCTGATTTACCGGCACAAGCGACTTTTCTGCGCTGACACGGCTGGCGATAGCGCGGCTGAGAAGTTCATCGCTGGCGGCTTCGCGCGCTATACCGGCGAAAGCATTTTTGATCTGCTGAGGTTGCATCATTCTTCCTCCCCGAATTCGAGACCAAGCCGGTCTTTAAGTCGCGACAGGCGCGACATTACCGTGCCGATTTTCAAGTCCATTTCGTCGGCGATCTGCTGATAACTCATTTCGGCACTGAAGCGCAAGGTAATGATCTGGCGCTCTTCGTCGTCGAGTTTCGCGAGAAGTTCACGCAGGCGCGCGACATCTTCGGCGCGGATCAGCCGGGTTTCAAGCTCGCGGGCATCGCTGGCCCCTTCCAGCCCGCAGAATCTGGCAAGATAACGCAGGCGGCTTTTAATGCTACGCCGGTATTTAAGCGCCTCATTGCGGGCAACTGTCACCAGCCAGGCCTTCTGACGAAAGCCGTCAACCCAGAAGTCCGCGCATTCATAGGCTTTAACGAAGACTTCCTGAGTCAGATCCCAGCTTTCTGCGGCATCGAGAGTTATAGCGTAAATCACCGAGTAGACCAGGCCCTGGTAGCGGCGCTGCATGTCGGCGAACATCTGCGGCATATTGTGCATTTTTGTCGTCATCACAATATCTATAATCCATCTACCGACGATTTATTCCATTAATTTATAAAAATTTTGCAGCATAGCGCACACGAAAAGGCCAACATCTGCTGATTGTGGCATGGGCGCGGCTGCTTAGTCGAGAACGTTTACGTAGTCGTCGATTTCTTTGAACAGCTTGCCGGTCAGCCTGAGAACGAAAAAATTTTGCGGCAGCGAGTTGTTGGCGATAAAACCGCGTTCCTGCGCTGCCATGCGGAATATCGACGGGTCTTTATCTCTAAAATAATTCTGTGTGATATCAAGTAATTTTTCGTAACGCGCTTCAATCACTGCCGGGCTGATCTCTTCGCTGTAAGCACGGTTTGCATAAAGAATGCGGTTGATATTGAAAAGCCGCCCTACCAGCAGACGCTGACGTTTCTGCAGGTCGGCATGCCGCAACTGTTTTTCGTAGCGTTCCGACAGCTTTAACAGGCAGTTGAGGAAAATGCGGCGCAGCTGGCGATAATACAAGCCGCCGCGAGCTATGCGGCTTTCCGCAATAAATCTTTCGGGCAGCTGCATGTTGGGCAGAAAGCTGATGTTGTCGGCCGCTGCCTTGATATGGGGCTGCATGCTCATCATCAGATGCAGCAGGTCACGCGCCATATCAAAATAAAGCTGCGAGCATAACAAGAATTGGTCAGAGTCGGTCTGGGTATTGGCCTCGAGGGTTTCAGCCTGCTGCAGTCTCTGCTTGAAATCGGGTGAACGCAAACAGTCGATGCTTGAGTAAAAAATGTGGCCGATATGCACCAACATGGTCTGCGCGCCAATACTGCTCACCTTTGCCCCGAGATTCGCGCCGGGATCGTTGAAAATGTCTTTTACCAGCCGATCTCTGACCTCGTCGTCGGTCATTGACCAGGTCGTCAGCACCTCTTTTTCGCCGGTGAAAGAAAAAACCCGACTGCTCGACAAAGTCTGCCCCTTGCCTGTCTCGGCCTTCCATTTGAAGCTGGCCTCGACGTCATAAAAACCATCTTCTCTTACGGTCTCGACACTCAGCACATAGTTATCTTTAAGCACCTGATGCAGATCCGGGGTGCGAGTCTCGGTGATGCCCGGGTTCGAAAAGAACACCGTCTCTCTGTCGGTGATGCCGGTTGAAACTTCGTATGGGGCACCATCGGCATCGGCGAGGCCGATGGCTTTCATGCCATGCGGATTCAGCTGCGATTCCTGGTAGCATTGCTCGAGCACTTTTTCGACAAGCGAAGAGGCCAGGTAATTTTCGGAATTAAAGGTGCTTTCCTTGCGGAAACGGTGCATGACTTGAAAAAACATCATCGAGACACCTGTCACCAGAAAAAATCCGATCACCAGTTCCAGCATCGTAAAACCCTTATGTCTGGCTTGTATCATTGGATTCCCCCGGTGTTCTGCAGGCCCGCCTCAAACATGGTCTGAAAATCTCTCTTTTCGGTGGCGAAACTGGCTGTTACATTTACCGAATTCGCACTGGTTACCAGAAAGCTGACGTCGCCGATCTGGTCTGCAACAAGCGCGCCGGCATCAGGGTCATACACGGGATTGCTGATATCGAAATTTTTAACATCGGTCTTGTAATGCATCAGCTTGTAGAGTGTTTTTCCGGTGTTTTTCGACATTTCCACATCTTTTACCTGGTAGAGAACCTGCACATTGCCCATGAAATCAGCAAAAAAGAGCGCGGAAGACGGCTCGCCGATTTCAGGCAGAAGAAAATCAGTGCCTTCTCTTATCATGCGAGTAACGCGGTTCTGCGTGGTGAGAACCCGCGACTGCATGCTCAGATCAGCCATTGTGCTCTTCTGGCTGGTATTGGAATTGGAAAATAGGCGAAAAACCAGGATAGAAAAAAGTGAAGCAAGGGCTATGACAACTATAAGCTCAACCATGGTGAACGCGGTTCTTCGCCTGATCTGGCCAGATAATTGCAGACCTGTTTTAAGGATACTGTTTTTCATCACGGAATTTCTTTCAGAACGAACTCAACCCTGCGGTTTTTGGCACGGCCTTCAGGAGTATCATTGCTGGCAATTGGCTGCGTTTCGCCAAAACCCGCGACACTTATCCGACCCGACGAAATTCCTGATGCGATGAGATAATCAGCCACGCTTTGCGCGCGCTCAATCGAAAGCTGCATGTTGGTTTCAGCCGAGCCATCAGAACTGGCATGTCCTCGCAATTCTATCCGGGTGTCGGGCTGCTGATCTTTCAAAAGATCGGCAAGCGTATCCAGCAGCAATTCCTGATCCGGGGTCAGTTCGGTAACGTCGAGACCAAAATTAAAGGATTTGATTATATGATTTGCGGCAGGATCTACTGCCGAAATAAGCACTGAAACAGGCTTCAAGGTAAGATCAGCCGGAGGGATGTTGATCGTGACAACGCCGGGCCGCGGCAGATCAGCCTGGTTCACGCCACCGGGATCAATTCCTACGACTTCCAGGGCCTCTTTGACTGTGTCTGTTGTCCGCAATTTTTCTGCGATTTCTTCGATTTTGGGCTGGTTGTCTTTGCGCCGCTGCATTATTTCATCGACCTTACTGTCGATATCGGTTGGAGCATTGGCCGGATCGCCGTATTCCTCGTAATAAACCGGGATGAACAGGTTGGTAAAATCAAGCAGACTGGGATTATATTGCATGCGCCAGTAGAAAAGGTGGCTCTTTTCCTTGAATTTAACGCGGATTTTGACATTGAACATGAACTCGATCGAAGCATGGTCCTCTACCCGCAAATTGTAGCTGCCGCCAAAAAGAGAGGCTGAACGGTCTTTCGGCCCTGACTTGAAGGAACGGTTGCTCCATTGCCGCGATTGAATGTCGGCCAGAACCTCTACCAACGCCGAATAGGCGATATTGAAGGCAGCCTGATAGTCGTTAAGATGCTGATATTTCTGGCGATTGGAAGTCTGAAACTGGCTAATTGTAAGAACCAGCAGACCCACCGCCAGTGATGCAAACAGCACCATTGGAAAAATGTACCCGCGCTTTGCGGGCAATGATAAACCGCCGTATTGCACGGTATTATGGCGCATTGTTTGCACGATCCTGAAGGCTCAGCCTTTGCAATGTATGTGTGATTTGTCACTTTCATTATAACCCGTATCAAATATCAAGACAACCACACCAGAAAAAGAATGGAAGAAACAGCCCATAAACCAGGCGATGGCATCAGCAAACGAGCCGAGGCGGGCGGCGGGACGGCAAGCCTTTTCCAGCCTGCGGCTTAAGTTGTTGCAAAAATTGCAACAGCTCGATTTTGAGTCAGGGCAATGGGTGCAAGCTTTTTGTAATCATCGTTGCAGGTGAATATGAAGCATCCTGGCTTTCTCTTCTGCTGAATAGTTATTATTCTCGCGAATGAGATCTGCAATGGTCCTTCCGTCGGTTTCGACAAAGGCAGGATTGGCACCATGTTTAAGCAGCGTTTTTATAACTTCGACATTAGAAAAGCTGGCAGCGGCAATTGATAAAGGGCTTCTGCCAAGCGTGTCTGTGGCATTTACGTTGGCTCCATGTTTAATCAGCATTTCAATCACTTTTTCATTGGGATTCTTAAAACATGCAATCATCAGGGGTGTCATGTCAGCGTCTGTTTCTTTAGCATCGACGAGCTCACCTGCTCTGGCAAGCATCTCGATCACCAGAGGTGACGTGCATTCTGCGGCAGCCCAGTGCATGGCCGTCATGCCATTGTCGTCAAAGACATTGGCTTTGGTTCCCGCTTTAATCAGAACACTGAAAATTTCTGGCTTCTGATTTAAGAAAGCGGCCGCCTGAATTGGATTTGCCCCGAGTTCATTCAGCGAATTGGGATTTGCGCCCATCTTCAGAAGCCGAACCAGCAGATCCCTATTTCCTGCATCAATTGCCAGAAACATTGCCTGGTTCAGCAGATCTGGCTTGATTTTCAGGGTTCTGTGGCGAGGGAGCAGCAAATCGACAGTTTCTGCATCTTGTGCCTGTGAAACGGCGTAATCAAGGGCAGTAAATCCGGCTTTGTCCTTTTTTCGCGCGCGGGCACCAGCCTGCAGCAAAGCCTTTACCGTGTCAGCTTTATTTTCGTAGCTTGCGGCCCAGATCAACGGGGTCTTACCTTCGTCATCAGCAAGATTAACATCTGCTCCCATTTTTATCAGAGATAGAGCATTTTCCTGAGTGACATTCAGCGAGCGAATTGCCCATATCAAAGGCGTATGCCCCTTTGCGGCCTTATGGTTAATGCTGGCACCTGCATTTAACAGCACCCTGAGAATTTCCATGTTTTTACTGGAGCGCGCCCAGAAGATCAGGGGAGTCTGGTTGAAATCATCGGTGCGGTTTACACCGAAACCCTTTTCCAGCAAAAAGGTGATCAGCGCAGAATCGGCACTTCCTGCTGCCGCCCAATGCAGCAAGCCAATTCCCTTGTCTCCAAAATATTGCGACTTATCAGCCTTTTCGATGAGATACTTTATGTTTGCCAGATTGCCAAAGGCAATTGCAAAACGCAAGTTCTCGCTGTCAACCTTGCAACCGGCTTCAATCAAGATTTCCAGCACATCTTTATCGCGGTAGAATCTTGCTGCCATCGCCAGAATATCAATTCCAGAATTCCTGACATCTGCCCCTGACTTTATCAACTCTTTAATGATCAGCTTGTCAACGCCATTTGTAATCGCTGTCATCAGCGGCGTTAAGCTATCATCTGTGGACTTGTTAACATCTGCGCCAGCACGGATTGCTTTGCGAACTTCCATGAAGCCCGGAGAAGGCTCTTTTCGGCTGAGGATTTTAATCAAATCTGGCTGGGCAAACAGAGCGGAAGAATACAAACATGCAATCAGAACAAACAAGAGATAACGAGCTCTTATCATGATCGGGACTCCTTATTTTTGTACAACTATACTGTCTCTGTGAAAAATTCTCAAGCAAACCCGCCTATAAACGAATACTCGGCCATGGCTAAGGTCGTATGAACCTTTTTTGTAGCTGAGCTTTAACTGTGATAGTCTAGACATCGAATTCTATCAACATGATATAAACCAGGTGAGCAAAAATGAGCCTTTCAGCACATGAACTCAAAAATTTATTGGAAAGACACAACGTCGCAGGCATTAGTTTTGCCGTTTTGCGGGACTTTCACTTAACCTACGCCCAATGCGAAGGTGTTATCAACAACGAATCGCAGGAACCCCTATGGCCGGACAGTATTTTTCAAGGAGCTTCAATCAGCAAGGTTATTTCAGCAGTATTAACCATGATTCTGGTCGAAAGAGGCAAACTCGACCTTGATAAGCCAGTGAATAGATATCTGAAATCGTGGAAACTGCCGGAAAACAAGTGGACCCAAAAGACACCCGTAACCATCAGGCACATTCTCAGCCATTTTTCCGGGATCAATGCTCCGACTTATCGAGGTTTTTTTAAAGAAGATTCAGCTCACACATGCAAAGACATGCTAGACGGAATCGAGTCATGTGATGCTCCTGCGGTAATCGTTGAAAAGCCCGTTGACGAGCAATTTAATTATTCTACCGGTGCTTTTGCCGTTTTAGAGATGATTTTGCAGGATGTCAGCAACGAAAGTTTTGAGACTCTTGTGCAACGCGAATTATTGCAGCCTTTGAATATGCACAGAACTTTCTTTTCACAGCCCCTTTCTGAAAATTTAAGTCGAAATGCGGCATGCGGCCATCGTTCTGCTGGCGAACTGGTCCCTGGCAACTGGTTCGTTTATCCGACTCTGGCGGGCAGCGGTGTTTGGACTACTCCCAGTGACCTGGCCAGATTTGCCTTGCATTTACAGAAAATTTTGCTGTCCGATTCATCTGGATTGCTGCAGATAGAAACTCTCAAACAAATGATTTCTCCATATCGTGAGCCTTTCTTTGGCCTGGGGTTTGCTCTTTATAATGACAAAGGGCCAGGAATGTCATTTGGCCATACAGGCAATACCGAAGGCTATAGATCATTGTTCTTTGCGCATGAGTCTTCTGGCAGCGGGGCATTCATTCTTGCGAACAGCGATAATGCCGACCCGGTAATCAAGGAGGTTATCAATCAGATAGCCAGGTCAGAAGGCTGGGAAGGCTTTCACTGGTAAGGCTTGCGCCGGCGGTTTCAGCTTCGGTATTTAACCAGCTCGGGTTCAGCTTCATAGACCGGCAGTGAAAACTCGGCGGCAAAGTCGACGCCGGGAACCGAGGCGGAAGCCAGCAGCTTCCAGGTGATGCTCGGGTTTGCGGTGACATCGGTGTTCGGCATGAAATCTGCTGGAATCTGCATTCTTACCGGAATATAAATTCGGCGATTGCGAAAACACTCGCTGCCGGCACTGGCCTGGTAGGAACTCTTGTGCAGGACATCAGTCGTAGTATGCGAATTTTTACCGGAACCAGTTACCAACCGACGCTCGCAGACGAGTTCAAAACAGAATTCCTGACCGATGGTAAAACGCTCTTCGACAGCCAGCACCGCCATGAACTCGCAGCCGCCACAAAGTGGCATCTGACTTAACAGCAGGGCTGATTCTCTGAATTTGAAGTATTGCAAAGTCATATATACCGATTGAACCAGCAAACCAACAGAGATTACGCTGAACAGACCGATAATCGCTTTGGCAAAAAATGGGGCGCTCTTGTCGGTAAATACGAGATAAACGAAAAATGAAATGAAGACCGACATGCCGATCGCGATTCCCCATTGGCTGCACAGCTTTTTCCAGTGATTGGTTTTCAAGTTGAAGCCCTGCCATCTTGAATCTGCCAGCCAGGGCTCTTTTGGCTGTTTCTTCAGCATTGTATCATCTATGCTCGCGACATTCCCTAAAGGAAAAACACCAGTAAGAATAACCAGTCCAATTATCGAAAAAAGACCGCCAATACCGACAAAAAGCATCATGCCCATCGAGACATGCCTGAATATGAAAGCTTCACTCGGATCTTCAGGATTAACAAAAGCCTCTAACGGCTTATCTTCAGCTATTGCTGCCTGCAGGGTATCGAGCATTGCCCGCTTCTCGTCATATGCTGAACTTGAGCCAGATTCAATCTCAAACTGCTGCCCCGTGTAACTGCGCCCTTCGTAATCATATGTGAAAGAGCCTTTCAGGGAATACGTCGAGCCACCTTTACTGCCACGATGCGTTGCTATTTCGGCAGAAACTACTTTTGCCTGCGCTTTTGGCCAGTTTTCTGACTTATACCAGGTATAGAACATATTAAGTCCGACCAGAGCAATAATGGTTCCGATCAGAAAAAACGGCAGACCAATCAGCCTCAACGCACGCGGCGCGGCAATTGATTTATTAACGACTCTACCAGACCCTTTAAATGCAGAATTGCTGTTTTTCAATTACAGCTTCCTCCCAACATCGGCTTTTACGCACTCCAGTATACATTATCCAGACGTAATCGCAGCATTTTTTTGACGGCTGAACCCCTCACCGCAAAACCAGCTAAAAATCGAGACAGCCTCTGAATTAATCAGAGGCTGTCCTAACGATCGGTGACGGGGGCGGGACTCGACCGAACGATCTTGAGAATAACTTTGTCAATCGCGATTGGCAAAAAATGATCGACAAACCAGTTAGTTGCTAAAATATGATCGTCAAAATACTACCTTGCCCTCAGCAATATTTAGAAGCTCTACAAAAGCATAAACACCGGATTTTCGCCCAGATGCTTCTTCTACAACCTTTAACATACCGTTGCCCCGCATTTTTTGAATAATTCTTCGAGCTGAAGGTGCAGGAATACCGGCATGTTCAACAAAATCGCTGCTTTTGAAAACCGGGCGGTCGAATAACCAGATTAGAGCAATTTAAGAATGGTATCGCAAGAAGTTCTATTTTTAGCATTTGCCTGCCCAGGCAATATGGTAAAATCTGAGTAGATGATTGTGTTGCTGAGGCAAAAATTTTTAACTGTTTAAGTAAGTTTGCTGCCGGATTTACGCGAACCTTGGATAGTTACCAATGACAAACCTGGCGACGAGAGGCATGCCAGATGCGCAAAAGGCTTGCAAGACCTGATGCGGGTAAGCAGGATCTGATTCACCAACACCCTTACAGGAATGGCGTAATCATTCATTGTAGTTTTTTGATAATTGAGAAGGGGTTCAATGATGAGTAAATTCCATAACATGCAGAGAAACCTGGCATTTCTGGCGGCGGCCCTCATACCGGTGCTGCTGGTTGGTATTTTAACGGCCGGCGATTTGAATCCTCCTGCCCCTCCCACTGACCCGACCAGCGCCATGTATAATCTTGCCGATCTTTACAACCGTCTTAATGCAGGCACTCCCGGCGCCAAACGCACCGGCGCTTTCACGGAACCTGTTGCAGCGCCTGGCAGCACCATGCACACGCTCAACGAAATAATGAACAAAGCACCGGCTGTCGATGCCCTCGGCGCCACTGCCGACCAGGTTCTGGCCGGTAAGAAATACTGGGGCCTGAACCTCAGCCAATGGGGCGCACAGTCGGGCACCATGAGCAATATTGGCGCGCAGCAGATTATTCCGGGCGCAGCCACTCAGACCATAAACCAGGGCTATCATGACGGCACCGGCGCAGTAAGCGGCGATGCCAGCCTGGTAGGCGCGAACATCAAGTCTGGTGCCACAATTTTTGGGGTTGCCGGCAATGCCAATGTCGTTGACACCTCAACGGGCAACGCCCTTGAATCGCAGATAGCTGCCGGAGCTAAGGCCTGGGTCAATGGACAGTTGGTAACCGGCCGGCTAAGCGGCGGCACCTACGTGGCATCGACCACCGGTATATGGAGTGCTGGCGGGCGCTGGTGCAACCGTGGCGACGGAACAGTGGTAGACACCTATAGCGGCCTGATCTGGGATCAGCAGGGAACGGTTTCATCCGGATCATTCTATACTGTTCAAGCGCTGTGCACTGACCACTGGCGACTCCCCACGTTAGGTGAACTGGAAACGGCAGTTTCAATGTGGCAAGCTCCGGAGTATGTTACCACCAACCTTAGGACTCAGGGGATATTTGCGAATATAACAACGAATTGGGTGTGGACCTCCACCAGAATTATTTATCCTTCTGCGCCTCACCTTGTCGCATACCAGACAGTAAAATTGGATACCCACGATGGCGGCGGCGTTTATCCTAATCTTAACAATACAATGCCACAGCTCGCCACTTACACCGGCATCTTCGTCTGGCGGGTGCGCAGCGCATGGTGAGCTGCCCGAATAAAGCATGAAAAAAACTGCAAAAAAACTGTTTATAATGACCTCAATTCTGCTCATGGCCATTTTGGCCGTCAGCCTTTTGGGATGCCGCATTATTGAGGGATTTTTCAGTTATGACAATGACACCGGAACCAGTGCGCCAAATCTTTCTTTGAGCGGCAGCATACTCGTTGATCCAGATTCTTTGTCTTCGTTGTTGGCAAGCCACAGATATGCCAGCAAATCTTTACTGCCAGCCGATCTTTCTGGTTATGTAGGCATCGAAGGAGCCGAAGTCTGGATCGAAGAGCTGCCTGATTTCCCGCACCAGATAACTGACAAAGATGGAAAATACACCTTCACCGGCTTGCCGGCAGGCGACTTTCACATCATTTCGGCCTATAAAAAACTTGACAACAGCATGATGAAAGTTCGTTCTGAACCGGTTGTTATTGCCGCCATCACCGATATTGCCACGGCGTCCGCGCTTGCACTTGCACCCGCCGACAAAGTTGTTACCGGCGTATTGCGAGATGACAATGGCGATTTTGTGCCGGCTGGTACGGTGCTGATCCTCTGGGGCGAGAAGTTCGTCGTTGGCCAGGAAGGCCAGTTCACGACTCCGGCATTACCCAATGATGTCGAGATCGCCGACATAATTTTTGCAAAAGCTGATATAGCCGTTGCTGACCGACCGGTAATCCCGGTGCAATTCTATTCAGCCGAGGCGCCGACCGTCGTAGAAATGCAGGTTGGCAGCGGACAGGATGACTTTACGCCTTTTACCGCTGTTATGAACGTCAAAATAAATGGCCAGGCGGTTACTGTAGTCAATGTTATCCAGAACAGTGATATTGTCGATCTCTCATTGAGCCTGAAAGGCCTTGACCGCAATGCCCCCGGTGTTACCTACGAATGGGATTCAGGCCGCGGCAGCTTTGCAACTTACCCGACAATCAGCGATTCAGCAATATGGCTCGCGCCAGACACCTCTGGCATGGCGGTCATCAGCGTAAAAATCAGCGCGCCGGGCCACGGCTCTTTCAAGGTTGCACTGCCGCTCGTTGTTGATGTGCCGGTTAAGGCACCCAGATTCGCCTTAACTTTCGATTCAGGCTCAGGCAGTTCAGTAAGCGCACAATCAATCGAAGCAGGAGCAAAAGCGGTCGAGCCTTTCCCACCGACGCTGGCAGCCTATAAATTTGCCGGCTGGTACAAGGAAGCCGCCCTGGTGAACCAATGGAACTTTGCCCTGGATAAAGTAACCGCGGCAACAACCGTTTACGCGAGATGGCTTGATGAAGCTGTCTTAACCCACATTTTGACCTTTTCCTCGCAGGGTGGCAGTCCGATAGTCGCGCAGATCATTGAATCAGGAACAAATGCTGCCGAGCCAGCAGAGCCGATCCGATCCGGTTACGCGTTTGCCGGCTGGTATAAGGAAACAGCACTGACAAACCAATGGAACTTCGCAGTCGACACAGTAACCAGCGACACCACAATCTACGCCAAATGGCAAACCGACGCCCTGCCGTATTACCGGGTTTTATTTGACCCGCAGGGTGGCAGCCGGGTTATCGCACAGCTGATAAAATCGGGCAGCAATGTCAGCGAACCGGCAGCAGCCACTAAAGATGGCTACGAACTTGCCGGCTGGTATAAAGACCTGGCCCTGCAGAACCAGTGGAACTTTGTGACTGACACCGTTTCGGCCGATATGACTCTGTATGCAAAGTGGGTTACAGCGACAGTTAAATTCTACAGGGTTACCTTTGCTGCGCAGGGCGGGAGTGATGTTCCCATGCAGACGATCCAGTCAGATGCCCAGGTCGTAGAACCAGCTGCACCTATTAGAACCGGCTATGTTTTCGCCGGCTGGTATAAAGAAGCTGCTGCGAGCAATTTGTGGAACTTTCTCGCAGACAAGGTCACCACCGATACAACAGTATACGCAAAGTGGATTCCCGAGACAGTCGGAAACTTCATGGTTACCTTTAATTCACAGAGCGGCAGCGCGGTAGAAGCGCAGCTTGTTGCATCCGGTGCTTTGGCCGTGGCACCTACGGTCCCAACGCTCGCCAGCTTCACCTTCGCCGGCTGGTATAAAGAAGCAGAGCTGATCAACCAATGGGACTTTGCCACCGATGCGGTCTCGGCCAATACTACTCTCTACGCAAAATGGACCAGCAATCTGCCAGAACAGTTCACATTGACTTACACCGCCGGAGCAAACGGAGCCATCACTGGAACATCACCTCAGACCGTAGTTGCAGGCGGCAGCGGCACGCCGGTGCTTGCCGTAGCGAACACCGGATATCTGTTTTCAAACTGGAGCGATGCGCGCACCGATAACCCAAGAACTGACTTGAACCTTAATGGCAATGTTTCGGTAACCGCAATATTTTTGGAAATAGGAATGAAAACACCGGGTATTAACAAGTATGCTTACAGTGAGAATGCCGGCTGGATCAACTTTGCTCCAACCAATGGCAATGTCTTTGTCAAGCTTGGAAGCACAAGCTACCTTTCAGGAACAGCATGGAGCGAAAACCTTGGCTGGATTAAATTTGCAGCAGACTCGGCTACCGCACCCTATGGCAACACCACCGCCACCAACTGGGGCGTTAATATTGGCGCCGACGGAAAGCTTGTCGGCTACGCCTGGAGCGAAAATGCCGGCTGGATTAATTTTGCTGCTGCGCAGTCGACGGCTGCCATAGACATGCAAACTGGTGCACTGAGTGGCTATGCCTGGGGAGAAAACATTGGCTGGGTTAAATTCGCCGGCTCTGCTTACAGAGTGCAGTTTGCTTTATAAAAAACACTAGTCAAATATCGCCATAGCAGCACAAAATACTAATTAAACATAAGAGCATCAAGCTATCAGTGAACCGTTACTTTAATGTTGGTATAGCGTGGCTGTGTGGACTTATTTGGAACCGCATTGAACTTGCGGGCAAAAAACAGCTTATCCTCAAGGCCTTCATAACGCACAAGCTTGTTTTCCATCAGATAAAATATTTTCTCATCAGACTGGCTCCAAGTGTTGCCTACAAATATCTTGCGACATGAGGCATCAGCATTAAATGACCAGGAACTCCACTCACCTGCCATATCAGCGATTTTCAGTTCGGAACGGCCAATTTCTCTGTCTGGTATACCATTGCCAGTCGTATCCGCCCATGCAATAATGTAAAAGCCTCCATGACTTCCGGCAACAGCATGTTTTATACTGATTGTGTATTTTCCTGGCCTGGAGAATTCCGGCTTAACTGCCCAAACCTGAACATTGTGACCTGTATCATCTATCTTCTGTATTTCATGGGTGGTCACACCAAGAACCTTCTGTTCAGGAAACAAGGCTGAAAATTTTATATTTGTGTAACGTGGCGACACAAATTGATTTGGAACGGCATCGAACGTTCTGGAAAAGAACAGCTTATTTTCTATGCCATGATAAGAATTATTGCTGCCCTGACTATAGTATATCTTTTCATTATTCTGGGACCAGGTATTGCCCACAAAAATATTTTCAGCAGTGGAAGTAAAATCCCATGAACTCCATGCCCCGGCGGAGTTTCCAGTTTTTAGTTCTGATCGCCCTATTTCTTTATCAGGAATGCCATTCCCATCAATGTCAGTCCAGGCAATTAGATAGAAACTTCCCTGTGCACCTGCAACTGCGTGTTGCATGCTAAGCCTGAATTTTCCCGGGTGGTAAAACTGAGATTGCACACGCCAGACCTGGACGTTATGACCACTGTCAGTTGTTTCATGAACATCAGTCGTTCCCAAAATCCCATGACCTTCACTGACAGCCGTGGGCATTCCCATATCTATAATCGCCGGGGCAACCGATGCTTCCAAGCCATGAGTAAACATTGCCAGCAAGACTAGACATACCATCTTAAATACCAATTTCATACTTTACCCTTCCAGAGATTCAATTTCATTTAATATATTTGCAAACCAAAGGTAATGGCAAGAACATAAAACAGCTTTTGTGAGTTGGAATCAACAATTAAGATTGAGAAAAAAACCATGGTTGGGCTCAGCAAAATAGCTCTGACTTCATTTTTTTACTTAATATTTCGCACTAGTCTTAAATAGTTATAAACACGAACTGCATCACCTTGAGGCCCGCGTCCTTGTGGAAAGTTTCAACAACGGGATAATTAGAAGCTGCTGACAACACAATCATCAACCTGACAAACAATATGGTTTCGTCAATGAAATTTGGCCCCTTTTGATATTTTCTTTTGGCCCCACCCAAGTGTTGAGTTAGAGGGCGTTTACGACAGAATTCACTCCTGTTTATGTCTGAAAAAATTGGTGAGCCTGTCAAGAGCGTCATTGAGGCAATTTTCAAGGCCCGCCCACACCCGAAACAAGGTTTCAGGTCAGCACTTGGTCTGCTGCGCTTCGGTAGAATTCTGGGTGAAGAAAGACTGCTTAATGCCTGCAAAAAAGCCATAGACATAGGATCTCCGAAATACAAAAGCGTAAAAGCGATTCTGGAAAGTGGCCAAGACAGATGCTTTTCTGACAAAAGTGAAAACAGGCAGTTACCGAAGCATGAAAACATCCGTGGCAAAGCTTATTATCAGACAAAGGAGGAAGAAAATGATGTTGTTACAACAAACCATAAAATTTAAAGCAGCTTTGCTGTATGATTCTCTCATTCTATCCCTCCATAAAAGCAAACAACCCGTCGATTTGCGCGAACCCCCTAGAGGGTAAGAAGCGTGACGGGTACGTTACTATTAACGTAAATCGACAAAGTTCAATTGGCAAGCAAAACATTTCAGACAAAAGAACAAGTTATCCCCTAGAACGAGGACTTGATCGGTGCCGGGGACCTATGCCGAGCTATTTTCTCGTCCGGAAATTTGGTATTCATTTAAAATGGTATAATATGTGAAAAGGAATCACGCGACCAATTCTAGGCAGTTTGCAGACCATAGGAGCGCTGAGTATGGCAAAAAGAACAATACCATTTTTGATAGCTTTTCTGTTCATAGTTGTGATTTCCAGTAAAGCTCAGCAAAAAAACATAATCTTCCATGATAATCGTGCATATGTAACCTTTGAAGGTATAGATGATTGGGAAATCAAACCTGTTCAGATTGGAGACAAATACGGGTTCGAAGGGAAAAATGCGAGCCAGGGGATTTTTATGCTACCGGATAAAGCCAGAAGCTTCAGTGAAGACCTGGCAGCTGTTTGTCTGGATGGACGCTGGGGCTACATTTCCAACACAGGAAAACTAAAGATTCCGTATCGATATGATGAAGCACAGTCATTTGCTTCAGGCACAGCCATAGTGGTTGTCAATAAACGCTATGGCCTTATCAACAAAAAGGGCAACTATTCAATTAAACCAAAGTATAGTTTTCTTTCCCGCACTGATAACCCAGACATGTTTTTTGTATTCGACGACTGGAAAGCTGGGATTATTCACAGAACCAAGGGAATGATTTTATCGCCAGGCTACTCTGAATTATCGCTTGAATGTAATGAAGTAATTCTTGCAAGCAAAGACAACAAACAAGGTTTGTTTGATTACCGAGGCAAAGTCATTTTGCCAATGACAGATGCTCCCATAAAAGCACGCGGGAAATTCATTCTGATTCCTAGCAAAGAAGAATTCTCTCCAGTTTTCGAATACAAGAAAAACAAACTCGTCAAGTCTGGTCGCGTGAAAAATTTTATTTCAAGTGATCTGGCTCCATTTCAAGATAGTAAAGGGAATTGGGGTTTCATGAATAGTCAGCTTCAGCTGACTATCCCGGCAATTTATTCATGGGTCACAGAATTCGATTCTGGCGAAGCTGCTGTTGATGGGCATAATGGTATCGAAATCATCGATCTCATCGGGCAGCCGATTGCAAATCCCAAAACAACAAGAAATTTGTATAATACCCTGGGCTGGCAAAGAGTGAGTTTCCAGGGGCGCCAGGGAATTCAGGATTCCGATGGGGTCTGGGTAACACGACCCGACTATCTGGATTTTAAAATATTCTCAACTGGAACATCACTTGCGAAGCACGAATCCGCGGGTAAAGAGTTGTGGGTTCTCTTAACTGCAGAAAAAGATCCCACTCGGCGCCCAACTTTTTCCGAAGTGGGAGAAATTCATCAAGATCGCTGTTGGGTTAAATCTAACGGCAAGTTCAGTTTTCTGAATGAACAAGGGCTAATGATTAATTCGCAGAGTTATGAAGAAGTTACGGAGATGGAAAGAGGTATCGCTGCAGTTAGAAAAGGAACCCTTTGGGGGTTCATAAACAGGGATGGGAAACAACTGCAACCTCATATCTACACAAAGATTGTGCCCAAGGGGAATAGCCATTTTCTGGTGTTTGAAGGTAAAAAGTCTGGTTTAATCAATAGCAAGGGCGAATACTTAAAAGCCGAACAAGATATTTATCCCGCAGAAGCTATTGATAAAACACCACCTAAGTTTGGAAATAAATAGCTAACAAATTCAATAGCACCCATGTTTTGGAAAAATAGTAACCCGTAAAGTCTTCCAGGACAGATTTCCTAAATTAAAATTTTTCTGAAAACCTCGCTAAAAACGAAAAATCCTCGTCATGGACGAGGATTTGTTCGGTGCCGGGGACGGGACTCGACCGAACGATCTTAAAACTCCCGCTAACACTGATCAACTCGAACTTCGTCATTCCAGTTCGTCAGCATAAGTTGGCATATATTAGCACAAACCACTACCAAAATCACTACCACTTATGAATTTTTGAAACATCTTGCCCATCTGCAATTAAGTCTCCTAAACAGCCAATAGATTGCACAAGCACAGCCCAAAAGAAGAAGCAATAATCCCATCAAGATTCAAGCAAAACAGAGCTTTCCGCAATTCATTTTTTTACAATATTAGAGTATCCGCATTTTTAATGCTTCTCGGGCTGTTACTAAAAGACTGTCAATATTTTTTTTGACTTTTTTTGTCAGGTTCAAACCCATAACAGTGACCATAAACCCTGTTTCTAAAGATCTAAATTCAATAACTTTAGAAACACGTTGTATATTAACGGGGTGACAAAATTAACGAGTCAACTCAGCGCATATCACGGAGCTCTGGTCGCCACAAAAACTTGGCTGACCAGACAGGAAGCTGCTGATTATCTCGGTGTTTCTGTGTCAATGATTGACAGACAGCTGCGCCACACAATTCCTACCTACCAAGTTGTGAAGGGTGGCAAAGCATATCTATTCAAACGTGACGACCTCGACTCGCTGGTTGAGGGTAACCGCGTAGGGCCAGATGAAGAATTCTTCATCTGAGAACAGCTTTTCGACAACTCAACAAACATAGGAGATTTAAAAATGACCACAAGAATCTTTGAGCGCAGAGACGCTCGGAACCTGATCAATGCTGGCAATAGTGCAGGCCATCAAGCCGATGGCGTAATTGTCATGAATACAGAGGATCTCGTTGATGCCATGCCTCCTTGGGGAACTCTACGAGAAGAATATGACTATGAAACAATTCAACTGCGCAGCGAGATTCCAGTGGCGGATAGACAGCTAGTTGAACTTGCAGACTGTCCAGCCTGTCCTCCAATACACATGAAAGTGATTGATGGCAATTACTTTTTGCTTGCTGCAGAACACAATGCAGAAGAAACGGTAAGGTGTAAACTTACCAAGGTTTCAAATGAGGAAGAAGCCTTTTCGCTTGCAGTTACTCGAAATTGCCGACATGGACAGCCACTTACAAAGGATGAGCTGAGAGAAATAGTCAGACAACTTTCTGGATATGGATGGAACCAGGTAAAAATCGCGAAACAACTTGGAATAAGTCAGGCAGGCGTGAGCAGGCTGATAACGCCGCCAAAACCTGTGCCCAAGCCAGATTCACCTTCAACAAAACGCGCCTCAGCCGCATGCAGTCAGGCAGCGGAAAAGGTCCCATCGACAGAATTGCCACCAGAAGTGCTGACAGTTATTGGGATGAGTGGCAATGTCACCAAAGATAGCTTTTTGCAAAAAATATTGGGAATTGCCACTTCGGTCAAAGCTGACCAATCGAAAAAATGGGCGTGCAAAGCAGTTGAAAAGCTATTTGCTTTGATCGCCGAGCTACAAAAACCGACACCGAACAATAACCCGGATGACGATTCGGACGAAATCGATGAGCCTGATGACGATTCAGATAGAACCGACGATCCGGCCGACGATTCAGATATAATAGACGATTCAGACGACAGTTCGGACGAAAGCGATTTGATAACAGACTGCGATGGGTCAACACAAGATCAAGGTGCCCGTAGGATCGAAGAGCCCGGAGGACCCAGTAAATTGGGCGAGCTTACAGGCCGTGCAGATTCTGGAGAAAATAGAGCAGAAGGACTGTCAACGCTTGAGCAACCACCAGGTCTGCAAAATATTCAAACTGAATAAGAGCTACATCTGTAGGCAACTCAAAGTTATCGTTTCTTGCAAAAAAACTGAACACTTGACTAGCTGAACTTTCTGGTGGCAACAGCCATTTGATTGTTCTAAACAGATAACACAACCGTAATCAGCCTATAGCCAGGCACACAGCATGGCTGGCTATAGGAATGGTTTCGCACACCAAATTTACAAGGAGGATAACAGCTAAAAAACAGATTATTACAGCCTCAATAGGCATGCAGATGTCCGAGTATGAGTAAATCGACGTATGGGTTCAAGCCAACCACGGCTGGATCAGATGAAAAGCTTTTTACCTGACCTTACAGTTTTTTGACAACTAAATGTTCTTATCCTTACGCAGAGCCTTAAAGGTTTTTCACCGAAAAACTTCGCTTTGCGACAAAACAAATGAAATGGAGTTTTTATGAAAAAAGTTAAAAAAGGCAGAAATGCCACAAATTCAAAAATTACAGGGCTATTGGCCCAGAAAAAAGGCAGGAGCGCAGTTACTATGAAGACTTCACCATTAACCCCGGAGGAACACTATAACATGATGACAGATATCGATGTTACAGAGCCGGTAACTCCGACGATGAAAGAGGACAATCCCATCACACAAGCTTTCTGCGCAGCAATTTCTGACGGAATAGAATCTGTAGAAGACTTCTATGTCGCCATTAAGGAGGCCTGTGGACAAATTGAAAATCTGGCCTTCAAGTTCAAGCTGCTAGACGACATCAAAAAAGCTTACAAGTCAAGCAATGCAGTGTTTCTACCCAAGAGCAAGCTTCTTAAA
>PGYA01000090.1 GCA_002839435.1 Candidatus Riflebacteria bacterium HGW-Riflebacteria-2
AGCCGTAGGAGAACCTGCGGCTGGATCACCTCCTTTCTATGGAGATCATGTAACTGGCGTAAGTCTGGCATAAATGTCATTGCGAGGAGCCTTCGGGCGACGAAGCAATCTCATCGTCAGCAGTGCAGATACGGATTTTCGTCGAGCTTGGTTAATTATGCGGTCTTCTGATCTTTTTCATAAACTTGAACCGGGCCGGATTCATCAAGAATCTGGCCCGGTTTTGCATTATACGGATTGTATTTTTCAAAACAAATAAAATGTTGCGCTTTTTTGTAAAAGTTATCTTTCTGCTAGCCGCCCTGGTGTTCATAATTATGAAAAATCAGGGCGGAGACCGGCGAGCTTTTTCTAAGCCGCCGGCAGAAGAACCCGCCCATCAGTCAGAGATCTCATTTTTTGACGGAAAATATCAGGATCTGCTCAATTCCTACAGTCTGCGGCAGCCAGGCGATGCGTGGCGACTCGCACCTTCTCACAACAGCAGGAATCTCATAAAGCTTGATATCACCCATAAAACAGGTAAATACGGCCTGCAGGTGCGCGCTTATGACAATTCCGGCCAGGATTTCGCTGAATTCGTCAAAGGTTACATCGCAGCCTTTCAAAAGGATATGGATAACCCGGAAATCATAGGCCAGAAAGATTTCTCAGGCGATGGCGTCGTCGGCATAGCAATATCATTCGATGGCCGTAAGCGAAACGGCTATTATCTCAAAAGCTATGTTTTTCCGGGACAGAAATTTTTCTACGCTCTGCAGGGCGGCTGCCCATTTGCAGACAAAGATATACTCGAACCGGACCTCGATGAAATTGCCGCATCATTCAAGCCGCTTTAAATCTCTGCTGTTGCGTGCAGCCATATTGGTTTTTGCCGACTAAGCTTTTCTAAGAAAATACAGGCTAGAATGATTTTATTTTGATGTAGATTTGGGAGAAAATATGAATTCAAACGCACAGAAGATTCTTTTTTGGTGTTTCATCCTGCTTTTATTTACCGCAATTAGTTTTGCTGCGCCACCCGTTGAAGTAACTGATTACAATAACTATTACCGAGATATCGAAGACGAGAATAAATCTCTCAGAAAGACCAATGAATTCTTTGCCCACAAAAAGGAACTGGCACCTCTTGAGTCACCGAATGATGAAGACTTTGCTCTTCTCGAAGAGGCAGCTCGCGAAGATTTCCCCCAGGCTATGCGAATGCTTTCAAATGAGCTTATTGTACGCAAACAATTGTTTGTAGCCATGGACAAAGAAGATCAGCTGGGTGGAGAAGATGAGGCCTGGGCATGGGCGTGGTTGCGCTTAGCCTTGCTCAGGGCCAGCAGGATCGACGGAACAGAAATTGGCTACTGGAAGAAAGATTTCGAAATATTAAAACTCGCGGTTTCTGAGGATAATCAGGAATTAGGAGAAAGCTTTCTCAAAACCCTTCTTGAAGAAATTCCTGATAAAAGAAAGAAGGTGCGCTGATTTTTGAGCAAAGCCAGTCTGAGCGCCTTGTTAATACAATGCAGTAATTCACGACAGAAAAACTGCTCGGTGAACTTAGCTCCAGTATGAAGAAGGAAGCATGTCGAATACAATCTCGACAATGTTTTTTTAACTGGAATCTATAGCCGATTCCCTTAGTCCCTTCCTTGGCGCAATATTCAATTTCGGGATCATCACTCTGCTTTATTTCGTTTTAAGCAGAATTTTTGAATTGCACGTGATCGATGTTTTCTCGATTTGCACTGCTTACGCCGCGAGTTGCTCTACGTTCGTCTGCGGTCAGATCAGCCCAGTTCCTTCTAAGGAGCAGACATCTGTGAAAAGCGGGTAGTCGCTGCCAAAAAATTTGCCATTTGCAGTCATGATTGATTTTTCAGCCATTGTTGAGCTTGAGTAAAGTTCAGCTCACCGGCTTTTTTAATTTAGCTTCTTGCCTTGTCCTTCATTTCTTCTTCGTTCTGGCGCAAAAGGTGAGAGGAGATACCTGCTATCAGCAGGAAAAGTAATTCATGTTGGCGCTTTCCTCTCCAGATTGATTCAGCGATATGCTCTACTTTAATCGCTTCTTGATAGAGTTAATCAGATCTGTCATGCCTTAGTTTCCCTGTGAAACGCTGCGGTTTTTGCTTAGGCAGTATTACATCCAGATACTTTTTCAGGAAAGTTTTTGTTATCATGAGCAGTAATTTGCTTTGGCGCAGGAGGAACTTTTATGTCGGAAAACCGAAATGCTGACAGTCATTTGTCATACTTGAAAGGCTATATCGATGGGCAGAGTTATCCTATGTCCGATCAGGCCAGAGGCGTGCCGGTTCCCGCCTATGAAAAGTCTGTTCAAGAAGGTCAGACAATAGTTCGTCTGCCCGATCCATTTCTCGTTAAACTGACAGAACCAGATGTTTTAAGGTGCCTAGACAATCGTGTAAGCTCCAGAGTTTTTAAAGACAGTGCTCTTACTCTCGACGAACTGTCATTTCTTCTCTGGGCAACGCAGGGTATAAAGAAAGCGGCCGACGATGAGCGGCATCAGCACCATTCGGTGAAGAGAATCGTTCCGTCAGCTGGTTCTCGCCACCCATTCGAAACTTATGTTGCGGCTGGCAACGTAGAGGGACTGGCGTATGGCATTTATCGCTATCTTGCATCGGTTAATTCTCTGGTGCTGGAAAATGAGCCTGAAGATCTCGCAGTCAAGATTACGGAAGGGGCTATTGGGCAGCGCTTCTGTGGCGCCGCGCCGGCGTTCTTTCTCTGGAGCGTCATACCTTATCGAACCATCTGGAGATATGGCTTGCCTTTTTCTATCAAGGCGATTACGCTGGATTGCGGACACATCGGGCAGAATCTGCACGTCGCCTGTGCCGCGTTAGGCCTCGGCACCTGCATGATTGGCGCTTATAATCAACAATACATGGACGCTCTTTTTTGTCTCGATGGCAAAGAAGAGTTTGCCTTTTACATGGCTCCGGTTGGTCGAATAGATTAGTCAGAGCATTATTATCAGGGAATTATGATATGTTTGGTTTTCAGTGGCATCTGACTGATCGCTGTAATCGTCGGTGCCGCCATTGTTATCAGGAGTCTTTCGAGCCGGGAACTATTGAAGCCAGCCCGGGTGCCCGCCGCAAGCTGGCTGACGCCATTCTCAAGGCTATTCCCAATGAGCCGGTTTCGGTGAATCTCACCGGCGGCGAGCCATTTCTGTTACCTGATCTAATAGATCTGATTGGCTATCTCGAAACTTTTCCGAATCTGGCTGATGTCAGTGTCATAACCAATGGCACCATTCATGACTCCGCTTTAATCAAAACATTTGGCAATTTTCCGCGCTTTTCTATGTTTAAAATGTCAGTTGAATCAGGCAACCGGGAAATCAATGATTATATTCGCGGAGCAGGCTCGCTGGAAACGCTTCGACGCAGCATTCCTCTTTACCGGGAGCTTTCTTCCCGGCCTGTTTCGCTGATGATGACTCTTTCGCGGGCAAACGCCAAAACTATTGCTGAGACCGTTGATTTTGCAGTAGAGGCGGGGGCTGCTGGTATAATGTTCGAACGTTTTGTCCCGCTTGGTACTGGGCAGGGAATGTCTGAAGCGGTTCTTTCAGCCGACGACTGGTATCGGGCCATTCTTGCTATCGGCCATGCTTCCGGCCTGGAAGTCGATCCTGATGATCTGGCAGCTTGTCGCGCTTTCTGGTTGTGGCTGGACCGAGATCCGGAAGATGCGCTCGATGCCGCTTTGTGCAATCTCGGCTCTGAATCTATGGCGTTAATGCCTGATGGCACGGTGTTCCCTTGTCGCCGCCTCGAAATCCCTGTCGGCAATCTGTTCCAGGAGCCTTTTCCGGCTATTCGCCGTCGCCTTGCCGATTGGGACTGCGCAAATATTCGACCCAGGTTGCACGGCGACATCTGCGGCGTCTGCCAGTTTGAGAACTGTCCCGGTTGCCGGGCCCTGGCCCGCGCTTTGACCGGCGACCCCCTCGCCGACGATCCGCAGTGCGTTCTACAGAGGGACTGAATAAGCCAGCTTCATTATTCTTATATGGTTAATTCCCTGGCAGTCTGATTTGAAAGATGTTCCAACAATCATTTTTTCTCAACAACTCCATTTTGCCAGCATGCTTTTCAATCGCATATCTGGCAAGGCACAGACCAACCCCTATATGCCCTTCTTTTTGGCTCATCCCAATGAAAAGCTTCTTTAAAACATCCTCCGCAAGCGGCGCACCAGTATTGCCAATTTCAATAACAATTTCTGAATTCATTTCGTAGGCCTGCAGTAATACCTTGGCGACCTCTTCTGTCCCATAAGGTTTGGCTGCTTCAATTGCGTTTTTCATAATATTGAGAAGCGCATCTGACAGCAGCCTGGATAGACACACTATCTCACGATTTTTCAAAGCAATCTGTCTTATGATCTGAAGGTTTTTGCTTTGTGCCAGTCGCCAAGCGGACTTAAATACATAATTGAGCATCAGTTCTAAATTGGCAGGCGTCTTCTTCTTACTTTCGGCACCAACAAAAATTTGCGAATAGTTCACGGTAATCTCTGAGAGTTGGCCGATTGCGTCCTCAAGCTCTTTAATCAGTTCGGCTTTGTCCATATCTGATTCATCAGTGAGATCTGTCATAACAGCGTTGATGATCTGAAGACGATTGTTGAGCTCATGAACCAGAGCCACTGAAAACAATTCTATGTTGTCCGGCGGCAAAAACTTTTCTCCGTCTTCTTCTTGTCCCAAGAAATCAATGTTTTCGGCAATTTTGACACGCCGAACCAGCTTTTCATTCCAATTCTTTACCGTATTGGAAATAGACTCAAGCCATTTGTTTCTCTCTTCAAGCTCTATAAGTAGGCTGGTGTTCTGCCTCTTCTGCTGAATAAGATTAAGCAGTCGCAGGAGAACTACCTGCATTTTCTCATAATCCATGGTTTTGGGAAGATAGCAGTATGCACCCAGCGCAACAGCATCCAGATTTGACTCGGCGTCAGGATAGGCCGTCATCATTATCACTTCTGTCTCCGGCTTTAGTTCTTTTACCCGCCTCAGAGTCTGAACGCCTTCATGATCGGTCGGAAAGCGCTTGTCCAGCAGAGCCAGATGAATATCATAGTTCAAAATAGCCCTTAAAGCATTTTCAGGAGTATGAACGCTGTAAAGGTTGATATTATCATGTGCCAGCAGATCTTCGAGTATTTCACAAAACCTTGGTTCATCGTCTGCAATCAAAACATTGAATCTGGTGTCCTGGATCATTTAAGCCGTCCTTTCAAATCTGATCATTGTCTGATACGTTGGTAGCTTTATCGTCGCTGTTGTGCCTTTCTCGGGAATTGAACTGAGAGCGATACAGCCTTTGTGTTCCTTAACAATTCCCTGCGAAATTGTCAGGCCAAGGCCGCTTCCATTTCCGGCCTTTGTGGAAAAAAATGGAGCAAAAGCATTTTCTATTAACCCCGGGGACATGCCCCGGCCGATATCTGTCACTTCAATTTGTATTATTCTGGCTCCAACTTCAAAAATCGGTGGCAGCTTGGAGAGATCATGCAAATGAAAATTTCGATAATTCATAAGGATGCTGCCTGATGGATCACCTGCCCGTCTTTCTAGTTGATCTTCAGACAGGATGTCAGCTGGCAGAAGCTCGCGACAAAACACTTTAACGGCAACCTCTCCACTTCCGAACATGGCGTCAACGGCATTATCAAAAAGGTTGATAAAGACCTGAATCAATTTATTTACATCACAATAGACCGGCGGCATGCCTTCTTCAGCAGATATTATAAAATCAGTCTTTCTGGTATGAGATTTAAGCCGAAAAAGTTCGATTGCCTTACTGATTACATCTGCAATCTCTGCCTTCTGAAAATGGGTGATGCTAGGCTTGGAAAGTGTCAGGAAATCCTTAACAAAAGAAGATGCCCGACTCACAGACTCATTGATGAAGCCAAGATGCTTCGCCACCATTTCGCTATTATGCTCATTCTCAGCCTGTTTAATAACAGCAGCAGAAGCCTTGATCATGGCAAGGGGCGTGTTCAGCTCATGCGAGATTCCGGCGGCCATCTGACCGATCATTTTGAGCTTTTCGGCATGAATAAGTTTGGTCTCAAGGAATCTGACCTCACGAATATCCTGAAAAACATAGACATAACCGGAAACCTTACCCTCACGACTTTTTAGCCTTACTGCTGAAAGGCTCGCCGGTACAAGCCAAGAGTCGTGTGAAGACTCACCACCTCGTGAAAGCTCAGTTTCAAAGTTTCTGCATAATACGTTAGTGTCAGGAGTTTCACCAGAATTCGACTCTGCGAGCCTTCTCATCAGCTCGGGGCTGATGATCGAACTGATGCGGGGTTCAGGCAACAAGCCAAGTCTGGTGCCGAGAATCTCCCCGGCAGACCGGTTAAAAACTCTTATCACGCCATCTGGGTCGGTTGCGATAATACCGATAGTCGAGTTCTCAATGATTGCTGAAAGGTTCTCGTTGACTTCCCATATTGTTTCGTGCGCTTGTCTGAGGTCGGTGGTTCTTTCTTCTACCTGACGCTCAAGGTTCTGTTTAAGAAGCTCCAGCTCAGCATATATCATCGAATTGTTAAAAAACATGGCGAGCGTATCGACAAAGCGCTGGTAACGCTGGATAGTCTCAGTTTCAATAGCATGCTTTGAAACGTTGTTAACAAAACCTACCAGTCCAATTGCGCAGTCATCAACAATTAAAGGCATCAGAACAAATGACACTCCGGCTGCCAGAGTTTTAATGTCATCATGAACGCTTGAATTGGCTTTAACATCAGATACGCAGACCATCTTTTTTTCGGTCAGGCACTTGATTGCAACGTCCTCTGTGTTTGCCAATGGAATCTTGGGAAAATTTCTGCGCGCAAGCTTGGGCGAAATGCCACTTACCCATAAGGGCTCAAGACTTTGTGAGGTTTTGGAAATAAGACCAATGTTTAGCGAATCCATCCCGATATAACGGCGTGCGTCCTCGACGATTTCCTGCAAAAATTCATCAACCTGAACTTTGCCGGAAACATTGCGGATGATCTTGGAAAGAACTCGCAGCTCCTCGTTTGCTTGTTGTAAACTATCGTTCGAGGTCATCGCAAAAATTCACTCAGGCTTTCATATTCTTGAGTATGGATTCAATTCTCTTTTTAAGTGGCGAAACTTCTTCAGGATCAATGATAACATCAATTACCGCCGGTTTGTTCGCTTTTAAGCACTTTGTAATTACAGCATTTATCTGGTCGGGCCGGTTGACTCTCTCGCCCATGGCTCCAAGCGCGATTGCCACTGCTGCAATATCAAGTCTCGGGAATTCATAGCTTTCAAGGCCGCCTCTGCTCTGCAATTGCTCGGCCTGATAAACCATGTTCAGGCGACCATCGTTAAAAACGACCCATATTACCGGAATATGGTATTTGACCGCTGTTGCCACTTCCATGCCATGCATCAGGAAGCAGCCATCGCCGCAAAGTGCCACAACCGGCCGGTTTCCTGCGGCAAGCTTTCCGCCAATAGCCGCTGGAATTGAATAGCCCATGGGACCAAAGCCTGCTGCTATGACAAAAGTCCCCGGCTGATTTATTTGCAGATAATGCAAAGCCCAGAGTGTGTGATTGCCAGCATCAATAAAGAATATGGTTTCATCGGGAAGAGAGCGGCGAAGTTCATGAATCAGTCGCTGTGGCTTGATTGGTACGCTGTCTGACATCACCTGCTCTGTCTCAGAGGGACTAAGCAGCCTGCCATAAGAAGACATCTGCTGTTCCTGGGTTCTGAGTAGAACAAACCCTGTCTGCTCGCTTTGTCGCTGGATCTCGTAAAGCAGCTCTGCAATCACAGTCTTGGCATCGCCGATAAGAGCAATATTGGCCGAATAATTCTTGCCGATCTGCTGTGGATCAATATCAAGGTGAATCAGTTTCTTTGTTCCCTTAATCTTTGGATCCCAGCTGTTTGTGCTCCATTCGTCAAAACTCATACCAATCGCAATCAACAGGTCTGAGTTGTCAGGAGTCAGAATTTTCTCTTCCGCGGCCTCAGAACCCGCCAGCCCCATTACTCCAAGCGCAAGCGGATGGCTTTCGGGAAAACAACCCTTGCCCTTCGGGGTTGAAGCCACGGGAATGCTCAGTAATTCTGCCAGTTCAAGCAATTTCTGGGTAGCACTGGAAAGAATGACGCCAAACCCGGCAAATATGACCGGCTTTTTTGCGCTTAAGATTGCCTGAGCCGCCTCTTTTACCTTGGCACGGTCAAAATATCTTGCATCATCCTCAAACATCTCCATGAGCGTGCCGTCAGAAGAGCTGGGGCGGCGCATCACGTCGGGAGGAAGATTGAGATGAGCAGGTCCCATGCGGTGTCGCAAAGCATTTCTCAACGCTTTTCTTGCAAAAAACGTGAGATGTTCAGGGGACATAATCATCGCGCTGTATTTGGTCAATGGCTTGAGTAACTCGGCTGACGAAAAAGATCTGTCTTCGGCGGAGCTTTCCTGAGTTGCGCCTTTACCAAAAACATTGAGCGGAACCTGAGCGGTAAGAACCAGAAGCGGAATGGAATCTTTGAAACTGACTGCAACTCCAGTTACCAGGTTCGTTGTTCCAGGCCCGGCAGTCCCACAGCAAACCCCAAGCCGCCCGGAAACGCGGGCGTAACCATCGGCCATAAAAGCGCCACCAGCTTCATGCTTGGCAATGATTGGCTTTATTCGGCAATCCGGGCAATCCAGCGCATGGAAAAGTGGCATCAACGGAGCTCCAGGAACTCCAAAAATGTATTTAACTCCTTCGCCCTGCAGTAGCTTTGTCAGTTGTTCGGCACAATTCATGACGCTTTCTCTCCAATATACTCAATATCACTGATTGCCAAAGGAAATACCGGTTTGGCATCAGGCCGCGAGTGCTCATGAAAAACGCCTAAAAACGATATCATAGGAAAAAAAGTGCCAAATGTCTGCACCTCAGTATACGAATAGCCGATATCTCCCAGCAAACATGCTATGAGTGCAGCAACGTTAAATTTAATGCCAAGTTTAAGTTCGAGTAAAGCCTCAATCTTGCGGCCTAGTGCCAACCAAACACCGTTACTCAACCCGCACTCTTCGGCAACCCTTAAAATCGGTTTGAGACGCTCATCACCACTTACCAAAGGCCTGCCGAATCCCGGGATTTTACGTTCCCCGGCAGCAAGTCTCTCAATCTGTAGTTCAACAGCAACTCCCTTGGCTTCGTTCTCTTTAATGTCAGAAAGAAATCGAAAGCTTTCAGCTACGCAGTTCCCACCAAACATCAATCCTTCCATACCAAGCATTCCGCTTGCGATGCCTGCGGCATTTCCCGTTCCTGCAGAAGCGCAAAACGCCACCGCCCGGTTCGGCCAGATCCTGATGTCTGGATATACTGTCGCAGTAACAATTGCCGAAAGCAGCCTTTCAACCTGGGGCGACGGCAGACTCCTTTTTACATACAGATGAAAGCAGGCGGCGAGCGAAAGGTTCCCAACCAGTTCTGAGAAGAGGTTGTAACCAGCAAGCGTAACACTCTGGTCAGGATTGACACCGCCAAGATCAGAATATGCCTTTTGCTGCCAGAGTCGAAGGGTTGCAATATCACGATCAGATGCTTTTGTTGGCATGCTGTTAATCTGTCTCCGTTTCTTTTTCGCTTTTAGGTTTGGCGCCCGAATGTGAATAATGACCAGGTGCAAAGTAATTCGGAAAATTCTTATAACCAGCCGCCTGTTGCTCAAGAGCATAGGCCGTCAAGGCCGGTCCCGCTGCGAGCAAAAATAAAACCGCCCCGGCCGCCGGAGAAAAGCCAAGATCTAGCAGGCCAGCCGCAATAAGGCCTTCGAGCAGTATCTCTGCACTCTGGGTGGCGTTGTTTTCAAGCAGTTCACAGTGTTTTCCCCAGCAGGAATTAGCCTTTAGCCATGGCATGGCAGATTTCGCCCGCCAGTCAGAATCGTCATAATGTTTGCCCAAGCCGTTGTAGGGCTGAAAGCTGGCGAGAGAAGCACTTTGGCTTTCTGCCAGAGAAAGGTTTTCCATAACTTTTTCAACCCATTGAGCGCCGCGACTGAGCCCGCTGCGTGCCATAAGCCCCGCCAGAACAGAATTGACCGATGGCGGCGCGCCAATAGCAGTATTCATGGCGACCAGAGTCGATTCATCTCTAATCCCCGGATTCGCTGCAAGGGAGAGAAGGAACCCCAGCCACTTCTCCTGATGGCTCGTCGGAAGCTGGCCATTCAAATGCAGAAAGGTTAATGCCACATAACTTTGCTTTTCTGCAAGATCAGAATAAAAATTCTGGCCATACAAAAAAGATTGCTCTGGTGCAAATTCATTGTCGGCAACAGGCTTTTCCATCCAGATTCTGGTCTTTATAGCAACCATGCTAGTCTCCATTCATATCTTATATTAGAGTTATCGCGCAAAGAAAGTATCTTGTATAAGAAGCTCCTTTTGAAGCGACTGTTTTGGATTTACGGGCAGACTCGCATGCCTCTAACGTTTGTTGATAAAGTAATGAAAGGGTGTAGGCCTGAACAAAGGACTGATACTGACATGCTCGATTTGCTGATCATGCATTAATCGTCTCCAGATATACATCTGAAAAGACTCTAAGATATTTCCCCGGACCTGTCAACAAAAGTGAAAACCAAGCTCTTTGTCTTAACCCGGGCGTGTAAGCCAGAGCTGTGATGTAGTCTTGTCGCCTTTGTCTGTTACTTTTCTGATGCAAATTCTGCTTGGTGTTACACGATCTATGTGCACTAAGTGTTGATTTCAGAACTAATGAGTATACAAAGATCATAATACTGGGCTCGAAAACTCTTGTGCAAGGTTGCATGGTGAAATACCGACCTGCCAATGTATTGCTAACAAAGTGAATTCTCAGAATAATTTCGTAGCAGCAACTTGGCTGCTTTTGGCAAGTATGAGGCTTCAGATCGCCTGTTAGATGATGGAAACAGTGTGGGCTGATGTCGGCGAACAATTTGTAAAAAATCTTCGCAAAATAGTTGACACTGAGCTCGAAGAATGTTAAGATAAATTTCCTGCCCCGGCGAGGCAGTTCAAAAAGCGCCGAGCTCATTGACAATAATATCCGATGAATAAACATCCAATTAAAGGTCTTTTTAAATGGATTTGTGAGTTGTCGTCGGGCGTAATATGT
>PGYA01000091.1 GCA_002839435.1 Candidatus Riflebacteria bacterium HGW-Riflebacteria-2
GCTCGAAGTTTCCGCTTATGGTATGCCTGCCTACGCCCTTAGTGTTGTTTTTAACAACGCCTGTTTATCTTCAATTAATCTATAAGTTCAACTTTGACAGAGGACTAGTTGTCTACCTTTCTGACACCTGTATTTCAATTGCCAGCCAAATTTTATCTTCTGTTACTTCATGCTGGCTCATAAAAACAGCAGAAAAATCTGTGGCGCGATAACGGCAAAATTGTTGTCAGACGCTGGTTCCCTCTCTTTTTTCTGGCGCCTGATTATATAAAGGGACATTTTGCGATGTTTCATTATCTTTTGCCGGATGTTCCGTATAATTAGCATCGAATGACATTAAGGACTCGTATGGAGGTATAACTATGACAAGATCAGGATTTAGGACGGCATCAGTTCGGTTGACGGCGGCTGCTATAATGGCGATCATGTTCGGCTGGCCGGCTTTCGCTTCCGATTATTACGCCGACAACCCGGCGCCGGCGTTCCATTCGACGACGCTTCAGGAAAAGTCGCCAGTGCAGACTGCTGCTTCTGCTTTTCCCGGCAATCTCAAATGGCGGATGGAAGAAATTCCCAGTATCATGACCTACAAGGTGGCTTTTGCCGGCACTCCTGGCAAACCAGCATCACATGAAGGTATGGATTTTGTGCATAACAAGGCAGCGGTGCCGCATGTTCCGGTTATTGCTGCTGCCAGAGGCACTGTCGCTTATGTAAGAACCGGGTGTCCACAGAGCTCGATGTTTGCTCACAACACCTCGCTGCGCGAAGCCGGTGCCGGCTGGGGCAACCATGTGGTCGTTTATCATGGCAACGGCATCTATACGCGCTATGCACATCTCGCTCCCGGCTCGGTCAAGGCAAAGGTCGGCGACAAAATGGTTGCTGGCGATGTTGTAGGTGAAATGGGCAACACCGGTCGCAGTGAAACCCGCCATCTGCATTTTGAAGTCGGCTACAATAAGACCTATTTTGTCGCCAGCAAGCCATCGCAGAGTTTCGACCTTGTTCTCGATCCCGAAAAATTCATGTCGGTAAAGCTTTGATTTGCAGTAACGCCTGATCAGGATTTGAGGATGTCGTGCAGTTTTTGTGAGAGTTCTTCGATCTGATAGGGCTTCTGCAGGAAACCGGCGGCGCCGTCTTTGAGCAGTCCGCTGGCCGCGCCATTGATGCTGAAACCAGAGGCGAGCAGAACCTTGACCTTTGGATCTATGGCGCGCATAGCTGCAAAAGCCTCCGGGCCTGCGAGTTTTGGCATGACCATATCAAGAACGACAGCATCGACATCGTGACTGATGACGCGAAACAGATCGACGGCCTCTTCGCCATCGCGGCACTCGAGAACCTTGTAGCCAAGATTTTCGAGCATTCTCGCGGTGGCTTCGCGCACTAACGCTTCGTCATCGACCAAAAGAATATTACCTTTGCCGGGAATGCGGCCGACTGCACTGCTGGCATGAATTTCTGACTGCCCGTCAGGAACCCCCGCCGGCAATAGCACTCTGAAGGTTGTGCCCTTGTCGATTTCGCTGTAGACGGAAATCGCGCCGCCATGATTTTTTATAGCGCCATAAGTGGCGGCCAGGCCAAGGCCGGTGCCTTTTCCCTGTTGTTTTGTCGTAAAAAAAGGCTCGAAGAGACGGCTTTTTATCTCTTCACTGATGCCAGTGCCGGTGTCGGTTACACATATCTGCAGATAGCTGCCGGGCGGCAGATCGTGCCCCTTTACTCTCTCGCGAAACTCGATGTTCGCCGTTGAAAAACTGAGTTCGCCGCCTTCCGGCATTGCGTCACGGGCGTTGAGAGACAGATTCAACAAGGTGTTCTGAAGCTGGCCAGGGTCGCCCATGGCAATGGGTGCTGTTGCATTGAGCTGTTGCCTGATCGTTATCCGGCGGTCGATGCTGTGCTGAAGAATACTTATGACTTCGGCGATCAGATGGTGTATATCGACCGGGCGGCTGACGAATTTGCCCTTGCGCGCAAAGGCCAGCAGTTGCCGGGTCAGGTCGGCCGAATGCAGAACTGCGCTTCTGATGCTTTCTGCCATCTTTTTAAGTTGCGGTTCATGTTCAAGCTTTTGGGCCAGCAGTTCGGAAAAGCCGAGCATGCCGCTGAGCTGGTTGTTGAAGTCGTGTGCGATGCCGCCGGCCAGTTGTCCGATCGCTTCCATCTTTTCGCCCTGGCGCAGGCGCTCTTCGAGTATGATGCGTTCGGTGACATCGATGTGCGTACCGATGGTTATAAGTGTTGGCTGACCATCGCTGTCGCGCAGGGTTTTGCCGCGTGACCAGATCCAGATCCAGCGGCCGTCGTGCTGGCGCATGCGAAAGTTCTGTTGATACATGCCTTCCGGATTTTGCAGGTAGTTGGCAAAAAATTGCCCGGCCATGTCGCGGTCTTCCGGGTGCAGCAGATCGAGCCAGGTCTGTTCGAGATTGGCTCTGCCCGACTGGTCGAAGTCTTTTATTTCATAGCCCAGCATTGAAAAGTATTCGGGACTGCACCATAAAAAGCCGGTGTCGGCATGATATTCCCAGGCGCCGGTGTTTGACGCACCGATCAGCGCTTCGTAACGTGCAGCGGCTTCCTGTTCTTTGCTTATGCGTGCTTCAAGAGCATCGGCCATTGCGTTGACGTTATGGCACAGAGAGGCGATTTCGCCACCGGTTGTCGGAGTCACAACGCGACTGGAAAGGTTGCCGCCGGCCATTTCCTGAACTTTTTCAATTATCTGGCTTATCGGGCTCGATATCCAGCCCTGAATGCCGCGCGCCAGCAGAATAGAAAGAAAGAGCACCACCGCAAGGCTGATCAACATGGTTCTCAGCCTTGACGCAAAGTAATCTTGAAACGAGGCAGTCGACGCAACCAGTCTTAGCGTGCCGTGCCGGGTGCCTTTGAAAGACATGGGTTGCAGAATTTCGAGTTGCGTCCCGAAAAGATTCTGCAAAGGCTGTTTAACTTCACCTATGTTTTGTGGGGCCGAGGCCGTAATTCCCGGCCTGGCCCGAGCTGCGAACAGATTTCCGGTTGCGTCATAAATTTGCGCTTGTTCGATATCGGGAAGCAGAAAAAGTTTCTCGAGATTTTCTTCGGCTTCCTTCTGATAGCCGAACACCAGTTCGCTCACGCTGTATTCTGCTGCCAGCCGGGCCAGCATGCCTGACTGCAGCGCAACCGTATCGCGGTAGTAAATACTGTCGAAATACGAGGCAACTGAAAAAAAGCTGGCCAGGGCCACGAAAGTGACCACCATGATGGAAACGGTCAGCATGGCGCTGATCGATATGTTTTTGATCAGCAGTTTCATCTTTTCAGTTCTCCGTATACGCGCGACGCGAGCCGCAGAAGTGCTGCCGGAATCTGCAACCGGCACTTTTCAGCCGTACCGAGATTGATATTGAAGCGCATGCGCCCATCGATTACCTGAAAGCCGATGTGGGTACCATGTTGGGTGAATTCGCCCGTATCTCCTACCGTGAGAACAGGATGTCCGTTAATCTCGGCAAGAAGGTCTTCTAGATGCTTCTGCTCACCTTTTTCGATGAAAATGAGGTGATATTCATTGTGTTTCTTTGCGTCATATTGAACGACAGCAACTCTGCGGTCATGAATTTTTGCGGCATCAGCGCGGGTTATCAGGTAAGAATTGAACGGGTCGCGCCCGGCGATGGCAATGACAAATGGCTGGTCCGGGTCAGAAAATGCTTCAGCCGGCCAGTTGACAAACTCAGCGATGCGAAAAAGCATTTCGGCCTTAACCTGATACTCCGGAAACCCTGAACTGACCTGCGACCAGGCAGCAGAATTCATCGTCAGCAGAAACGCCAGCACCAGAGTTATTGCGCTGGTGGTGTTTATGTCATTGCGACTGCGAGGCACAGCCGAAGCAGGAAGCAATCTCATTGCTCTCTCATAAAGCACCAGCAACGACCATGGTCTATGACCTGTCGCTTTGTGTTTTGCAATGACGGTTAAAGTTCGATGGTCAGAACTCAAAGGTCATGCCTCCGGTTATCAGACGCGGTGCCTGCGGCGCGGCCGAAAAGCCGACACCACCTTCGGCGAAGCCGGGGTGGTAGTAGCGCAGATCGGTAAGATTGGTAATGTTGATGAAGATGGCTCTCGTCATGTTTTCATGCTGGCAGCAGCGATACTGCAGATAGAGGTTGGAGATGGTGAAAGGATCGCTGCTCAGGCGGTTGCCCTGTGCGTCTTTGAGCTGGTTGTAGCTGTGGCCCTGATAAATCAGGCGTGGTGATACGGTAAAACGACGATTCTTGAAGGTCATGCCGGCTTTGACCGAGTGCTTTGCCGAGTAGGGCAGGGGATCGCCGGCGATATCGCCGTTTGAATAAGTGAAAGCGCCGTAATAGCTCAGTGTGTAGTTCTGATAGTTTTTTACTGCATCGAGACGAGCTGTGCCGCCGTAAGACCTGGCTTTGCCAAGGTTGTTCCAGTGCGCGAGCGTGTCGACCGGTTTGCCTTTGAAGCTTCCGGCGCCAATGATGTCGCCGCCTCTCTGCATGTCGCTTATATGCGAGTCATAGGCGCTGATGGTCGCTCGCAGGTTGTCGGTGAAACTGTAGGTGAATTCAGACTGTAGCGAACTTATTTTCTCTGGCTTGAGATCAGGGTTGGCGATGTTCATGTAATAACTCTTGATATCGCCGGGAACATTCGGATCGGCAGCAAAAGCGCCGAAATGCGCATAGCTCTTGTCAGTCGGCGGTGCCAGAAAGGCCGTGCCATACATGAGCTTGATGTTGGTCTTTTCGCCGGGTCGGTGTACAATGCCAACGCGGGGATTGAAAGAACTTCCATACAGGCTGTTTTTGTCGTAGCGCGCGCCGAAAATATACTGTGTAGCAGAATCGCGATTGAGGTGCAGCTGCGCATAGCCGCCGAGATTGGTATATCTGGTCTTATAGAATTCCTGCGGGATGCCCTGCGGTTCGATAGTGCTGAGATCAGAACCCGGGTAAATGTAGCCCTGAGAACCAGCAGATCGGTCGGGGTCGAAAGGCCAGGCCAGATCGGCAGTTCGCGGCAAACTTGAATGTTCCTGCCAGGTTATTCCGACCATCAGCAGACGATCGTCGCGCAGTTTGTAACTGAAACGCTCTTCTATGGCCGTACTTTCGTCGCGGGCATACTTGTAAGCAGCCCGGTAACCGGAAAAATTGTTGAAAAAGCGCGACTGCGGGTCGAGTTCGTAATAGTGGTGCGAAATCTGGCTCTGCAACTGCCAGCCGCCATTGGCGGCCTTATGGGTATGTCTGCCGTAAACCGTATTGTAATGAGTCTTAAAGATGGCATCTTTGTAATACAGCGTGTATTCAGGGCGCACGCCGGTGGATGACGAATGTGATTCGGTCATGCGGATCACGCCGATTTCAAGATTTTCGAGGTTCAGGCGGAAATGATTGAAGTCAGCCTCTTCGTCAGCACGCCAGGGCTGAAAAGCTACGGCAGTTTCGGCGGCGCTGCCCGTGCCGTTGAGCACGCGGCCAGCCTGAAATTCATTGTTGTACCAGGCATATTCATCAGGGTAAAATTTTGGCATGAAGTGCCCGCGTGATTTGAACTGATGCGCGGTGAAGGCGACCGCCGATTCATCCTGCAGGAAACGGCCGGATCGTTCGCCTTTATTGATAACGGCTCCGGCGGTAATAGAAATATCATGCGTCGAATTTTCAGCAAAGCCGAGGTCGATGCGATCGTTGGGCATTTCGTCGCCGCTTCTGGTGACGATATTGATGACGCCGCTGAACACGTCAGCGCCGTAGAGGGCCGACATCGGCCCGAGAATGATTTCGACCTGTCGTGCATTGCGCAGTGAAAACTGGCGCCCCATGGCATACAGATTGCCGGTTACCGGTGTTACTCTGACACCGTCGATCATGATCTGAAAACGCTCGACCCCGTTCATTCCCTGCATGGTTACGGTATTGCCGTGCCCTGACTCACTGCTGCGGGAAATCTGCACCTGCGGAACATCTTCGAGCAGGTCGAGCAGGTTGCTGTATCCGCGATCGCGTATGGTTTCCCGCGAAATTACGTAGGCATTGGTCGGCGAATTGGACGGCTTTTCCTTAACTGCGCTGGCGGTAACGATCGGTACATTCAGCAGGTCTTCGAGGCTAAGCTTCTCGAGCGTGGCACCGTTTGCCACATCAGCGGTCAGTGCAATCGAACCTGTTATGGTTATTAGCGCAAGGCAGGACAGAACTTTCAAGATTTTCATGTTGTCAGCCTGTAGTTCTGGGATTCCATCTCAACTTTTCTGGCCTCTCTCATCATTGTCTTTATTTTCTTAGAGCTTACAAAAGCAAATAGCTTCTCCCCCAAAAGCTCCGTCAGTCGCCGGGTTGTCTTCTATATAATTGTTTCCGATCCAATTTAGATTACTATAACCGAATGTTTTTCTAAAGTGAAATATCCTGTTCTGAATTTCAACTTACCGGGGCGGCCGCACGATCGAACTCACGCCCGTAGAATTCACCCATTTCGGCAACACCTTCCCGCCCGCCGAGTTTCAGCCAAACCTGATCAAGCTCGACATGAATCTTCTGCGCGGAGTTGATAACAAAGGACCCCGGCAGGCCATCATCAAGGGAATCATGGTCACGGCAACCGATCTTGGAATCGATGTCATCGCTGAAGGGGTCGAAACCACCGATGAATTCATGTGGCTCAGGGACGAAGGAATCTGGCTGTTTCAGGGCTATCTTTTTGCGAAGCCAACGTTTGAACAACTCTCTAATGAAATTAACCTGCCTGTCCAGGTGGGCATCGATTCACGTTTCTGAGACACGAGAGTCGCCTTTTCCCCGGATCCCAGCTCTTAGTATGCTTCGGTGCCGGTGAATTTCCGGGTGATCAGGTAGGAGTCATGTCGTCAAGACATTTTTGAAAAGACTTTTCTGATCGTGCTCGTCATCAGTGCCAGGAACTCTGATTTCAGAGTCTAACACAGGCGGCTATGGCCAAATCCAGGAGTTTTTCGCGCACTTCGGTTTTGCTGTGCCAGTTACGCGAATCCCAGAATTCGCCGCTTAAATCGTCGCCAGCATAGAGAATCTGCGCCAGCTCTACCTTTCTGAAACTGGCCACGGCAAACAATGCGGCAGCTTCCATTTCAACAGCGCCGCAGCCCATATTTCGACGCTCTTCAATCTTTCTTCTGGTTTCTCGGTAAATTCCGTCGGTAGTCCAGGTGAGCGTGCACTCATAATCGACACCCCGTTCTTTCATTGTCTCAATGATTGCATTAAAAGCATTTTCAGTTGGGACAGCGTCTTCTTCCGGGGCGAGATAATGAAAAGAGGCGCCCTCGTCTCGTATGGCCCTGGTTGGAACTATGAGCTTGCCGACCTGATGTGTCGATTTCAGAGAGCCGGCCCCCCCACAGGCGATAAACCGGTCGGCGCCGAGGGCAATGGCTTCTTCGAGAAATCCGACAGCAAGCGGCGCACCAACCCCGGGATGAAGTAGAGCGACAGGTTTTTCAATGTTTTTAATCAGGTAGATCGGGTTGTATCCTATTTCAGATTTCAATCTGGTTATCAATTGCAGGCGACCCTGTTTTTCCATGCTTTCTATGACATCATTGAAAAAACAGATGACGCAGTGCTGCGGCATATCAGGAAGCTTTTTTAAAACTTCGGAAGGCTCGATAAATGCGGGGGTTTCTGGATCAAATTCAAGAAGCGTAACTCGGCTCATTTTTGAAACTGTGGCAGGCATTGGGTCGGAATACGTCTCCCTCAACTTCGAAGCTGACGGCCCCGCACAGGCAAAATCTTTATGCAATGTTTTTTTCAAGGAAGTGCCTTCAATGATATCTGGTTCAGGGTTTTTAACAAACTTTTTCACCAATATTTTTTTTTTGCCATCCAAAAGATGCCGGGCAATTCTATGCATACCGTCAAATACGCGAAAATCTTCGGTCAGAATTGGCTGGTAACCAGTGTCGGCCTGCATAATTCTTTTGGCATGAGCCGCAACAGATCTGACCGTTGGTGAGTCGCCGCCTTCATGAAACCAGGTTACCGAATCGAGTCCGACAATTTCAGCTATATCAATTTCTATTTCTTCGAGCTCTTCAGCCAGTTTCCATATCCTTTCGACATCCCAGATATGCCGAAGCTCATCATTTCCCTGAGCGTATCTTCTTTTCATATAAACATCTACTCCTGTTGTGAGAGCTATGATTTGATTTTTTAAGCTTGGTGGCAATTGCGCACACATGTTTTTCCGGATATTGATCCAGCTCAAGATGAAGCATGGATAAGCCGTTATTCATAAGAATCTGCAGGTTTTCGTTAATGCCAATGGAGCTGTAATAAAATGTATCATTGCGCCATTGATCAGTATGATCGCCTTCGGCGTTACCAAATGTATATAACAGAATTCCTTTTTCAGTCAGTATCTGGCATAGTTTGGTCAGCACAGGCTTGTGCATGGCAAGTGGCAAATGAAAAATGCTGTCCCAGGCGACAATAAAATCGAACTTCTCTGACGTCTTCCAGGTGCAGATGTCCTGATTCAGGAAGGTATGCTCGGGATGTTTTTCAGAGGCAAGCCTGACCATTTCTTTTGAGACGTCAAGGCCGGTAATTGAAAATCCATTCTCCTGCAAAACACGAATAAGCCTGCCTCCGGCGCCACAGCCCACATCGAGGGCCTTTCCCCTGTTTGAGCTGAATCCAAGAGCTTTCTCAAGATGGCTGACACCGTATAAAGAATCGACATGCTGATCATGCCACCATTGGGCAATTTTATCGTATTTCTTTCCTGTAATCGCTGGTTGCATATCAGAGCATTCGCTTCTCTCACATCCCGATTCAATCGACCCTTCGATTATATCAGGGGCTTCCGCCCAAATGCAACCGGCCGATCAACTCCATCCCTATGCAGGCTATATGGCACAACACCTCTATGAATTTCTCGCTACTCACACCCTTGAAATCAAACCCAGGACAGGGTATTCGTATTCGAATCTCGACTCCTGACTGCTAGGCCATCTCATTGAAGTATATCGGCAGAAAAGTTTCTTCACTCTTCTTCAGGAAAATATTCTCAAGCCTCTGGAAATGCTCGAGACCCTTATCGAGCTGCCGGAGGCACTTCGCCCACGCATGGCACAGGGCTACTATAATGATGACAAGGACGGGCTTACACCGGTTCCCGCCTGTGAGTTCGGCGTTCTGGCCGGATGTGGGGCTCTGAAAACCACCCCGGTCAACTGGCACGATGAGTGACTGGAATTATTGATAACGAAAAAGCTGATCCCAAAGCTTAGCGCAATAATTGCTGATTTAGATTCAACTTTCAAGGTCTGGCATGGTTATTCTTATCGGCGGAACAAGTTGTACTGGCAAAACAAGGCTGGCGGAAAGCCTGATGCATCAGTTTGCGATTCCGTATTTTTCACTCGCTTGAATCCAACAAAGTTTTGCACAAAATACAGTGTTATTTCTGGCATGAATGCCCCTGATACTATCATGCATGCTTGCACCGAAACAAAATCGCCTCGACCTTCTCATGAATCTTTTTCATGATATCAATGGTGACGTTTCAAACGATTATTATTGCCGCATTTCTCGAGTTTGGAGGAAATTTGGTACCAAATCGGCGCAAAATGGCCGGAGCTTGATCAAACGATTGAGAGTGTGTCAGGTGTTATAAGAGTTGGATTATCTTGATTGATGAAGTTTATCAGGCCAAGATTCTTGATTTTCTCTTGTTTTATCATAAGAAACTTCTGAAATTGAAACTATTTGCCTCTATAGTGATAAGATGTTAAGATCTTGTCTCATAATTCATTGTCCAATAAAAATACAGGAGAGCTAGTGTGAAACGCCAATTAATGGTTTTCGTAAAGCAGGTACCTGACACAAAGAACATTTCAGGCGAGGCTATGACGCCGGAGGGAACAGTAAATAGAGCCGCTCTGCCGGCAATATTTAACCCGGAAGACCTGAATGCTCTGGAGCTGGGTCTGCAGTTAAAAGAAAAATATAACTTCAAAGTCACAGTTGCTACGATGGGCCCTCCGAATGCGGCAGAAGTCCTCAGAGAATGCCTCTATAGAGGCGCTGATGAAGCAATCCTTATTACAGACAGAGCATTTGCCGGAGCAGATACGCTCGCTACCAGCTATGCGTTGAGCTGTTGCGTAAAAACGGTTGGAAGTGTCGATCTCATCCTCTGCGGCAGACAGGCTATTGACGGCGATACCGCTCAGGTAGGTCCGCAGATCGCAGAAAAACTCAACATACCGCAAATCGCTTATGTAGAAGAAGTGATCAGTCTATCCGATAAAGCAATCAAGGCAAAACGCGCCATCGAAGGCGGTTACGAGATTCTCGAATCCCCTCTTCCGGCCCTCCTTACAGTTATTGACGCGAACGAGCCAAGATCAGCCTCAGCAAAAGGCCTGATGAAGTTCAAAAAAGCTAAGACCCGTTCCGAATTAGCCAAACTCATGAGAGATGCGGATTATACAGGTGCACAGGTTCTGGCTGAAAAGGAAAACGAAATGAAGGCTAAGAACCTCTTGATTCACGAGTGGGATGCCGCAAAAATCCAGGCTGATGTAAACAGAATCGGATTAAAAGGTTCGCCGACCAAAGTAAAGAAAATAGAAAGTGTCGTCCTCAAGGCCGACAAAGTCGTTTCCATTGAGCCGACTGAAGCAGGCATAAATGGGCTGATCCGCGAACTTATCGAAGACCATACTTTAGGGTGATTAATATGAATACCAAGGGAAATGTTTGGATTTTTATTGAACAGGAAGGCGGCAAGATTGCCGAAGTCAGCCTTGAACTCGTGTGCAAGGGAACTGAGCTTGCAAAGCGACTTGGAGTCGCCAGCGAAGCAGTAATACTCGGAGACGAACTCGACGGAAAATTTGATTCCCTCTTCCATTACGGATGCGAAAAAGTCTATCAGGTAGAAGACAAGGCCCTCGAACCTTTTACCGTTCTTCCGTACGCTCATGCTCTTGTAAAACTCTTAAAAAAGCACAAGCCCAACATTTTACTGTTCGGCGCCACGCTTAAGGGCAGAGAACTTGCACCAAGAGTAGCCTCAGAAATGATGTGCGGACTCACAGCTGACTGCACGGATTTGCAAATCGATGACTTCGAAGACAAGGTC
>PGYA01000149.1 GCA_002839435.1 Candidatus Riflebacteria bacterium HGW-Riflebacteria-2
ACTTTTCAGGGAAATGTGATGGTTCTGATCTGTTGTCTGTAATTGTGTCTGGCTATTCCAGATAGTTTACATACACATCGTCGTCGGTGTTGAACATTCTGTCAGGTCCCGATGATCTTACTTTGGCCTGCATTGGGAAAATTTTGTATTCGCATCCCCATGGGTCCACAAGAGTTTTGTTCATGTATTTTCCGGTCAGCTGGTGAAGACTTGTCAGGAAATCAGCTTCCCTTCCGTTGTACATGATCACGCTCTCCTTGAGAATTTTCAGATCCGCCATTGCCTGAGCCTTCTTGCCGGAATTAATGACATGGGAAGTGGCAATAAGCTCCCTTGTCTTTTCATCTGTAACGCGGGTTTTTCTGTCGCCTTCGATTTCATCGGCGCTTCTTGGCAGGCTTCTGATTGAACTTATAAGCGGAATGGTGGTTGCACCTTCCGAAACGCTTTCATTCAGGGTGGCAGCTGCAACTTTTTCCAGCGTCTCCCGCTGTTTCATGGGATCTGAGGCAAGAACGGAATCAATGGGAAGTCCGGAATCAGCTGTGGTCAGCTTTTTTATGCTGCTGGCTGCCGGAGAGTCCACTTTCATGGCAGGTTCGGTGAATCTTGTGGCTCTGACAATGGGAACCCTCCGCCTTCCGTCATATCCGTGAGGCGGAGAGGGGATATCCTCGTCAAAGAACATGGATGCACCCTTTTTCTGTGCGTCCACAGCCGCCACATCTCCCGGAAGGGCTCTCACGGGGCTGTCGCTTGCCATGTCGGGGATATTCTCTGATTTTGCCGTATTGGCAGCGAAAAGATGCACTTCTCTTTCCTTCTGCAGAGCCAGCACCCGATCGATTTCCTGCTGCCTGAAATCCTTTGGCTGAATATTGTACCTCTCCAGAATCTGATCGGATTTTCTCTTCTTGTGTCTGTCCAGTATTACCTTCCTGTTGATTTCATCGAGAAACAGGTTCACCGAGAATCGATGAATGTCTTCCATTCGATGGTTGAGATATGCGTAATCCATGGACCATCTTGGCTGAGTGTATGTCATTCCCATTGTGAACTGCTGTCTGTCCGAGCCGGCTCTGAGGGCAAGTACATTGTTGAACCAGTACTCTGTGCCAACATGCCACTCCAGAGGCTTGTCGCTGACGGCATCCACATCAACCTCAAGATTCATCTTTCCGTCCAGAAAAATTCCAAGAATTCCCGCTGTTACAGTGAGAGGAATGGTGTCGGTTGTCTGGGTGTCCCACTTCACATCAGTTCCTGTGAGATCCTTTACATTGGCGCCGATGTGAATTTTGTCCGTGGGCTTGTAGAGAATTCCCCAATCCAGCCCCCAGCCTTTTCCAGTGAGTGTGTCAGCCTGGTGGTGAAGATATTTCAGATTGAAACCCGAGGAGAACTTTTCCCCGAACTTAT
>PGYA01000016.1 GCA_002839435.1 Candidatus Riflebacteria bacterium HGW-Riflebacteria-2
ATGCATGCGTGTCGTCTTCTGGGCCGATGTTATCGTACTTTTTGTAAACCTTTTGTTTCTTTACAGCTGGATGTTTGAGCAAGGTTTTCTGCCAGACTGGCAGATTATCAGCCAGTTGTTCTTTTTCAATACGGTTCTTCTGATTACTAAGAGACGTGTTTTCAGCCCACCGAAGGGGCATTACTCTTTCCAGATCATAATCAATGCCGGCGGCATCATACTGGAAGACCACTATGTCAGGGAAGTAATCGCCCGCGAGAGACTACAGGCAGTTGTAATGCCACCTGGGAAGGTCTTTCTTTCAATCAACAGCCTCGGCCTTGTAATTGAAAATAGATTGAGAATACTGCCAGAACATTTTGTCGATCAAGCCAGGCTGGTCGAGGAATTGGCAGGCCGATTTTCATTGCCGCGGATTGACAGAGACGAAGCGGTGCGGCGCGGTTGGCATTACTCGCCTCTGAAGATTATTGCGACTGTTATCGGGTTTTCATTTATCACAGTTCTTGTTCTGGCTGGACTTGCCGAATTGACGGCCGGCCCCGTCAGATTATTCTTATGTCTGCTGTTTTTCCTTGCTTTTATGCTTGTTGTTCTGCGCTTTGTCTCTTCATTTACGCATCGGCGCGGCGCGGTGGTGAAACGACGCAACCGCGGAACAGACCTTATTTTGATACCTTTAATAGCTGTTGTGGTAATGACACTTTATGAAGCAGCCAATATGACTGATAAGAATAGCTCTGTTAAAAAAACTCCCGCCGCATCTTCCGCTTTTTCCTCACGTCTATCAGCCATTGATCCTCCGCCAATTTTCTCTTCAATACTGACCAGGCATGTCACGAATGAAGAAATTCAAGCTGGTTTTGCTGAAGTGGTCGCCGAATGGTCTCGCGAAAATCGCAGTGAGTATGAACGAAAACTGGTCGAGACGGCCGCAAATCCGCAAATGATAAGTGCACAGCTGGCAAAACCCTCAGGAGAAAGCGCTGTTGACCTTTCATTGCAGCCGATAAGGCAGGTTGGCCGTCGTCATAGCTTCTTTCATCTTTTCGCGCCATCAGTAGAAAAGGAAGAAACTATCGTAGCCATGGTTCGTATTCTCTGCCTTTGTGCTGCTGAACTCGATGCTGCCCAGCCTTTTACATATCCTGGGTTCGTCGGAATAGCTCCTGGAAACTCTCGCATTTTTGCCGCAAAATTGCTCAGACAGTATCTTGCGAAATCAACTGTTTCGCGGCAGACGGCGCTTGAACTGCTTAAATTCAGCCGTAAACTCGAGACGGTTTTGCCTGATGCCGAAACGCTGCTGGCAGCCGAAAACTACTGCTGGGGACAACGATTGCGAATGCGAATTGTTGAATATCAACAGCAAAGAACCAACTTTTCCCGCGCATCGAATTACCCAGACCCTGATGATAAGAGGGTTTTGCAACTGAGAAAAATTATTTTCGAAAAACCTCTTCCGGTTCTGCAGCGATATGAAAAAGGTCTGGTGACATTTCCGGCGATCCTTCGCGAGCTCGAACTTTGTCGGTTAGAGGCCGTAAGCACGGTTGAAAGCTGGGGTTGGCGTGTGTTCGACACTCTTCTGCTTCCCTATGAGTTTCGCTATCTTATTGGAGCGTTGGACTGCAGCTACGACTGGCCAGATATCTGGGAAAACACGATAAATGGCCGCCAGCATCTGCATGCGCTCGGTTATATCGCTGCTATTTCGGCTTTTCAGGCTGAAAAAGACTTGATGCCAGTTAATCTCAATGAATTGTGCACCTGGCTGGCGTCAACTCCGGAAGATCCAGTTAAATTACCGCGTGACCTTTTCACCGGTCTGCCTCTGCTTTACGATATTGCATCCGGCCCCCGCCTCTTCAGCGCCGGTCCTGACGGCCGACCGGCGACCAAAGATGACATAGTTCTTTATCCGTAAACTCCATCGTGCTATATTTATCGTCTGATTATTCTCTGCCTGACTGTTTCTGCGAGGTTATTAAAAATGAGTATTCGCATCGGCAACCAGACCAGCTGTAATGTAACAGCTGAGCTGCCTTTTGCATTTGCTGTTAATAACGGGTTTGACGCATTCGAGTGGTTCAGTGACCCTGGTTGCGTTGGCTGGAACGAGGACAACATGTCTGCCGACGAACGGGCCAGAGTGCGTGTGATCGCGAGTGAACGTGACATCCGTTTCAGTGTTCACGCTCCCTGGGCTGCAGATCCAACCACACCAGAAGGCTTTGCCGATATTAAAAAAAGTATTTTGTTTGCTGAAGAAATAGGCGCTGCGCTGGTCAACCTGCATCTGTTTCCGCAGCATGCGGCTGATTATTATGTTAATGCGCTGATGCCATTGATTGAAATGGTAGAGAGGGCAGGGAGTTTGTTGAGTCTTGAGAATACCAGGCAGACGGCACCTGAGGATGTGAATGAAGTTTTTGAGCTGCTGGGCCGATCGCCACAGACCGCCGCAAGAACTGGTCTGTGCCTGGACATGGGCCATGCCAACCTCTTCGAAGAAACCCGTAATGATTACGTTGCTTACGTTGACCGCCTCGCAAAGCATGTTCCCATAATACATTGGCATGCCCACGAGAATTGGGGCGATCGCGACAATCATCTGCCTTTGTTTACCGGCGCGGCGGCGCAGGATGACACTGCTGTGCGCAATCTGGTAAAACGCCTGCAGGGCAGGGGATTTTCCGGTTCTGTGGTGATGGAACAGTGGCCGCAACCGCCAGAAACGCTGATTCAGACGCGCCAGCGCTTGCTGATTCTGTGGGAAGAATGTTGCCGCTAGCTGCATGAAAACGAACGCTATGACGGTAGTCTTCTCATTGATTTACATTCAGCGAGATTCTGTATAGAATGAGCATGAGAAAAAGACAACTCAATGACCTCTGAGGTCTTGCGATTTAAGCAAAGGAGAGTTCATGAGCGTTAAGGTATACTACTGCAAAACCTGTGCGGCGCCGATTGCCTTTGATATCAAAGAGCAAAAGTGGAAATGTGAATACTGTTCGAGTGAATTTGCCAAAGAAGAGATCGAAGAGAGAGACGGCAACGAAAATGGTCTGGAGGTCGAAGAAGATCTCAGCATCAAAATGCCTGAGCTTGACGAATACCGCTGTAATGCCTGTGGCGCTAAGATCTTAACTGAGGGCAATGCTGCTGCGACATTCTGTATTTATTGCCGCAACCCATCGGTAATCAAGTCGCGCTTTTCCGGCGAATTTCATCCGCGCTATGTCATTCCCTTCAAAATTACCCAGAAACAGGCGAAAGAAACTTATTTCACCTGGATCAAAAAGCGTTTCTTTGCACCAAACGAATTCAAAACTGCTAAAGAAGTTGATAGCATTCGTGGCCTTTACGCACCTTACTGGCTTTTTGACTGTCGTGCGTCGGGATTTATACAGGGCGAGGGGCGAAATTCAAAAAGCTGGCGCAGCGGGGATTATCGCGTAACCGAAACCCAGCATTACTTCATAAAAAGAGTGGGCTCATCGGCATACGAAAAGATTCCGGTCGATGGCTCGAAAAGCCTGCCGGATGATCTCATGGAAGGCATCGAACCCTTTGATTATATTGGCCTTAAAGATTTTGCCCTCGAATATATGTCGGGTTATATGGCCGAAAAGTACGATGTCGATGAGCAGAAAGCTTCGCGGGTCATGCAGCCGCGTGCCCAGAAATTCCTGCGAACGACTCTCGAAGCCTCAGGTCAGCGCTATCAGTCCGTCACCATCAGTTCCAGCAATATCAATGTCAACAGCATCAAGGCTGGCTATGCCATGCTGCCAATATACGTTCTGACTAATATTTATCAGGGCAAAAAGCATACCTTCATCATTAACGGACAGACGGGCAAGACTTATGGCGAAACTCCTTTCGACAAAAAGAAATTCGTTCTGTTCACACTGGGTCTGTTTATTACAACCTTTCTGGTAACGGCGACAGGAGGGGCTATTCTTGGAATATACTAATAAAAATCTGGTAAAATTTCTGACGTTTTTCTTCATATCTGCCTTGCTGCTGAGTTTTTCAGCTGTTTCAGCGCAGGAACTCTTAAAACCACGGGTCTTTGACGAAGCCGAACTGCTCAGTGCATCAGAAAAAGATTCTCTACAGGTAGAGCTCGACAAAATATCGAGCGAATTCGACGCAGATTTTATTGTGGTTACCAAAAAGAAACTTAATGGCATGTCTATTCAAAGTTTTGCCAACAAATTTTTTGAAGAGCATGGCAACAAGGAAGGATCAGGCGCTATTATTGCCATTTCAATGGCTGAGCGCGATATCAATTTTACTGCATTTGGCAAGATTTATGATCAGCAAAAGCGTCGTCTCGACAAGGTCAGAGCCAGTATCGGCAAATACATGACCGCCCAGCGCTATCATCAGGGCTTCATGCATTTTGCCGAACAGGTGCGTCCGCCCGGCTTTTTTGGCAAGATGATAATTATTGCCGGTTACTGGCAGCCCTGGGTTTTTGCCCTGGTTCTGACCGTGATCGTTGTGGGTTTTCTCGCCTACAATCACAAGGGTGCAATTACTGTTGGCAGTTCGACTTACGCCGTTCCTGGGGCATTCAATCTGATATCGAGTGAAGACCGGTATTTGCGCACGACTACAACCAAAACCAAAGTCACCTCCAGTAAGTCCAGTGGCGGCGGTGGCGGCAGTCGCAGTAGCGGCGGCAGCAGTGGAAAATTCTGATGCTTATTTTTCGCTGACAGCGGGCAGGTAGATAAAATAGCTGACGCCAGCCACCTGCGGTTCTATTCGCAGGAATCCACCGTGCTGAGTGATAATCGAAGTCGCGCTGCATATTTCGAGGCTGCTCTCAGAACACTTGCGCGACGCATCGTAAGGATCCATTGCCCGGGGCAGACGATCTGGTTCGATGCCCGGGCAAGACGCGTTGACAGTTATTCTTAAGGCCCTGCCGCTAATCACTGGTGGCATGTCGGGCGATCCCGCTTCGTGGTTTTCGGCCTTGATGCAGATGGTTCCGCCTGAGGCCATTATCTGGCGAACATTGGAAAATATGTTGTCAAACACCAGACTCATCTGGGTTTCATCGATGCGGCATTGCCAGAGGTCTTCGGGTAGCTCAGTCTCATAGTTTATGCCGTCTCGGCGCAGAAACTTTCTTGCTTCATGGTAGATGATCGGGCCGATCGCCATTGCTTTGACAAGCGGTTTGCCACCCTGCGAGATGCTGATCAGCTGAAACGCCATATTCTTGGCGTTATTGAAAACCTTGAGTGCTGAATCAAGGCGTTCCATGGCTTTGCCAAGATTCTTGCGGCGGCAGTATTCCTGCGCCAGTTCGATGTTACCCATTATTATGCTGAGGAAATTACTGAAATCATGCGCTATCTGACTGGCAACTATTCCGATCGAACGTAGCCGGTTAGAGCTCAGAAGGTTGTCATTCTGCCTTTCCTCGTCGGCAACCTCGCGAAATACCAGAACCGTTCCAAGAATTTCGTTATCTTCGTTTTTTACCGGCAGGGCGCCATAGGCTATTTTCCGCTCGTAGCCCTGTCGATCAATCATGTTGGCTTCTCCGGCGACCAGGGGTGCGCCGGTTTCGAGAAGGGTTTTTACAGGGCTCGGGACAGGATTATTCGTGTCGGGATGACGCAGATGCACGAGTTCGCCCACAGATTTTCCGGTCGCTTCAGCTGATGACCAGCAGGTAATCTGTTCGGCAATCGGGTTGCTGGTGACGATGGAACCGTCGGCATCGGTTGTTATTACAGCTTCTGCCAGTCCGCGCAATGCCGAAGTAAAGCGCTCCCGTTCGTTTTGCAGAGCCACGTCGGCAATTTTGTGCCGGCGGCGTCTTTCGGCTTCGCGCAACTCGCGCTTGATCGCCGGAACAAGCCTGGTAAGCTCGTCTTTGGTCATATAATCGGCCGCGCCGCGCTGCATGATCTCGGCGGCAATTTCGTTGCCAACCTTGCCCGAAATGCCGATGAATGGAATATCCAGTCCAGTTTCCTGCAGAATGCTCAGAGCCTTGTAGGCATCGAAGCCTGGCAGATGGTAATCGGCTATGATTACATCCCAGTGTTGGCGGGCAAGAGCCTTGCGCAGGTCGCTGGCGCTCTCGACCCGTTCGCCGTGTACATCAAATTCTGCCTTTTTTAGAAGCCGAAAGACCAGTGCAGCATCGCTTTCAGAGTCTTCGACCTGCAGGCAATGCAATGGAACCGCCATATAGGTGCCCTTTCTGTGACTAAAATGGTCTTGCCCAGATATTCTGTGATTACATCGCACTAATATTCTAATTTAATTTTAACTGACAAGGTGCTGGATTCGCAATGGCTATATGCAAACAATTATAAGCCTGCTGGTGGTAACCGGTTTAAATCGAACCAGTAGCTGACAAGATGTTGCAGAGTTTCGGTGAAAATACTGAAATCCACCGGCTTGCAGATGTAACTGCTGGCACCGAGATCATAGGCGGCGGTGATATCACATTCTTCAGCCGATGAAGTCATTATCACAACAGGAATTCGCCGGGTGCTTACATTTTTTCTGATTTGCGCAAGCACTTCCAGCCCACCAACTCTGGGCATTTTCAGATCCAGCAATATCAGTTGTGGCATTTGATTTCCAGCCGACAGCAGGTAATCAAGCGCATCTTGCCCATCGTCTTTGACCACCAGTCGGTAGTCGTTTGCAAGCTTTCTGAACGCCCGCCGCGTCAAATCTATGTCGGTCTGGTTATCTTCAACGAGCAATATTGTCTGTGCCATGAATGTTTTCTTCGGTCGTAAAATAGAACGTTGTTCCACGCTCGAGTTCCGACTCAGCCCATATTCTGCCGCCGTGTCGGTGTAGTATTCTGGCGACTGTAGCCAGTCCTATGCCAGTTCCCGGAAATTCGGAAGTCTTGTGCAGTCGCTGAAATGGTATAAACAGGCTGTCATAATATTGCATGTCAAAGCCGGCGCCATTGTCTGTGACGGCAAAAGCTGTCTGTTGTCCTGTTTTTGTCTTCTTGAATCCTATAATGGCAATTTCCTTGAACTGCGTAAATTTGACTGCGTTCTCAAAAATGTTTGCCAGCACGATCTCTATCAGAGACGGGTCAACCTGCGCGGTCAAGCCTTCTTCAATGATAAATTCCAGTCTGCGTCCCGGATAGTTTTCGGCAAGTCGTCTTTCAATTCCCATCGCCATGGCGGTGAGATCAACGTTCTGTAACTGCAGCGGCGAACGGCTTACCCGGGAGTGCAACAACAGACCGTCGATCAGTTGCCCCATGCGCTGGGCTTCCGAACGAACACGGTCGATATACTGACGACCCTGCTCGTCAAGACTGTCGTGATAATCTTCTTTGAGAGCGAGGCTCCAGCCGTCTATTCCGCGCAGCGGCGCCCGCAGGTCGTGTGAAACTGAATATGAAAAGGCTTCCAGTTCACGGTTGGCCGATTCAAGCTGCTCGGTACGATTTTGCACTCGTTGCTCAAGTTCAAGATTAAGTTTTTCCAGTTGCTGGCGATGTTGTTCTACTGAATCTGCCATCAGATTGACCGCATTGCACAGGGTTGCTATTTCTCGCGCGGAATGCGGTAATTCAACGCGAACCGACAGGTCCCCTTCCGCCAGTTGCCTGACTTTTTCGATGAGACTGGTCAACGGTCGATTTAACCAGCGTTCAAGCAGAGCCATCGGCAGCAGAAATATCAGAACAACCAGAATCTGAGCTGTTACCATGGCATTACGAATGTCAGCAAGCCGCGAATTAATTGCCTCTTGCGAAAAGCGCATGACCACCTCTCCAATTATCTGGGGGTGATCTGAAACGGACTCAAGTTCTGTCAGATAAACCGCCTCGCGAATAGTTATGCTCTCTTCTTCAGGCTGAAATGGCACTGCGTTCGTATAGATCAGGTGACCGCTGGCATTGATGAAAGCAAGCGATATCAGTGACGGAATGTGAATCGACTGTGATGCCAGTGTTTCAAGTTGTACGATATCTTCTGAATACATGGCCGAGACAGCCTGCCGTGCGACCTGCGATGCAAATGTGCGCGATGCGGTCTCGAAAGAATTGTGCATATACCATCTAACATTGCGATAGTGGCCGATTCCGATGACTGACATCATTACTACGACAGTCACTATAAAAGACAGCAGTATGCGTGCTCTAATTGACAACAAATTTCATTTCCCGATCTTCAGTATATTTTTTTCGCCTGGTGCCTGATATTTTCTGGTACAGAAAAATTTAATTTTTCCAGCACAGTAACGTTCAGAATGAGATGCCAGGGTTTAAACACTTTGTGTTGGTCTGGTAACTGCCTGTTCTCGACAATTTCGTCGATATGTTCTGATAAGGCCCCGGCAAGATTTTCCGGACTCAGTATATAAGCAAAGGCAGCACCCTGCCTTGCCATGGCATCGGAAAAACCTGCTACAGGAGTTCTTGATCTGAATGATGACAGGAGAATGGCTTTGATAATCGCATCATTCATTATGCCGGGGTCTGGCGGAAGAATGGCCGCGGTGTCAGTTGCATTGAGAGAATGAAGCGCCTTCGGCAATTTTCTCGGGTCAGCGAGCCGGCAGGCCTCGATACGCACGCCGTTCGCCGTGGCAGCCTCTGAAAGCCCGGCGTCTGGCGCAAAACGCTCTGAAACATAGGGATACCAGATAACTGCCAGATCTTTTCGGAAATTCTTCAGCATTTCAATCTGCAATGCCGCCGGCTGGCTGGTGTTTAAAAACACTACGCGTTTGTCGGCAGAAGGCTGGTCTACCAGGGTAACCAGTATCTTGACTTTCCAGAGCATCGAAAGCGCCAGTTGTTGCGCGGCATCGCCCAGCACAACAGCACATGCTGGCGGGCGGCTCTCAAGAAAACTGAACGTAGTCTTGCCTACCGGGCAGAATACCAGGTCGTGTTCTGTTTTCTCTTTCAGATGATTCAATGTTGCAACGTGCAGTGGAATGTCGGGTCTAAAAAAGACCCAGACTTCTGCCGCCTGTGACTGACCAGGTTGCCCGCAGAGCAGCAGCAACATGGCCGCGCAACAAATCAGTGTTTTTAATCTGAACATCTTTTCTGTAATAGAGCTGTTATAGATTCCACAACATTTCGAGCGATATTTCACGGCCGGCCTGTGGGTGCTCATCCAGCACACCAGACGGGTTTAACACCGAGACATAAGACTGGTAGGCATTTAGAAGATTTCTGATTCTAATGGTGATTCTGTCAGCGATTCCAGCATTAAAGCGCTGTAAAGTGAGATTGGTAATGGCTCTGCCAGAAAGCGCCGGGCGGGTATCGGCGACGTTTCTGGGCTGCCGGGCTGAAAAGCTGCTCCAGACCGTAGCGGCATGATCACCCGATTTAACACTGTAGCCCAGGTTCAGTTTGTTATGAGGCAGGCCCGGTGCGACAGCGTTGGCCTGAGTTTCAGAGCGCAGGCGAAAAGTCGATAGATTGGCGAAAATCTCCTGGTTGCCTCTGAATCGCTTCTTTATCTCGAACTCCATGCCATCGATATTGGTTCTGGTGACATTGCGATAATCGAGAAACATGCGCGGGCTTTCGATCCGGTCGCTGAGACTGTTGACGAAAAAATTAACCTTGGCCAGCCAGCCATCGAAAAGCTCGCCGAGCAGCTGAAATTCATAAGTGTCGATCTTCTCACTATTAAGATTGCGATTATTGTTTATCTCATGAAAATCTGGGTTGCGATAAGCTCTGCCATAGAGGAATTTTGCCGTCCAGTCAGTGCTCATGCGCCTGATCAGAGCGGCTCTGGTGCTCAAACTGGCACCGAACAGCGAGTGCTTGTCGAAACGGGCGTCGAGAACCAGTCGCATTCTTGGGTCAAGTCTTATGTCATCCTGTATGGTCAGCGAATGATTGGTAAAACGTTCCGGGTTTGGAGCTGCACCGGCCAGTTCACTCAGCTGCGTCGGGTCATTGGGCGAAGCATAAGAAGCCGCTACCGATGCTGCCAGCAGCTCTATCCATGAAAGTTCGCCTCTGACCGAAAACTGATGGCGATTCTTTCGGCAACTTTTCCATAAAAAGTTCATGCCCCAGATGGTATCTTTTGAGTGATCCAGTTCCATTACGCCAGAAGGGTATGTGACGCCGCCGCTGCTCATGCCCGGACTGACTGTTTCGCCTTCTTCGCTGTCACTAAATCGATTGAAAAAAAGTTCAAGCGAGTAATGTGATTCATTTTCAAGCTTTTGCTGGTATTTAAGCGAGAGCAGGTCGTTTGAGCGTCTGAAAAAGGTTTTGTCGTTGAGATTCTCAAAATACCCGATATAGCCTTCGCGCCCACCCTCTACATGATGCGCCAGAAACGAATAGCCACGCGCATCCGATATTTTGAGCATAAAATCCTTTGTGCTGAAGCCATCTCTTGTAAAACCTGATTTGCCAAAAATATCTCTTATAACATATCTTGAGTCGCCATCGCTGCTGGAGCCGGCAAAACTGAAGTCGTAAGTTGTCTGCCCTGATTTAAAAACTTTGGCCAGACCAATTCCCTTGTCGTCAAAACTGCCGACAGTTGCCCGCAGCGATCCGCTCTCTGGAGGGTTGATTTCGGTAATACAGTTGATGATCGCGAGAAAGGCATTGGCTCCATACATCGCTGAACCCGGTCCGCGAATGATTTCGATGCGGTTGAATCTGGTCAGGTCGATGAGATCGTATGTCCAATAGGGGGTGCCAAGGAACTGATTGTTGATACTTACGCCGTCTATGAGAACCATGAAACTGCGGTTCGAGTCAAAGACGCCGCGTGGCCCCGGCCACCAGTCGCCGGCGATCGAGCGCCAGGGCGTAAAACCAGGTGCAAACTCAAGTAACTCAGGAATCGTTCTTACCCCAAGCTGTCTTATCTGTTTTTGTGTGTACACTGAGATGATCGCCGGCGATTCTATTGCTGGCTCAAGTGTGCGCATCGCCGTTACTACGTTCTCTGGTTCGTAAAGAAGAGACAGCGATTCCATCTCGAGATCTTCGCAGTAGCCGCCAGAAAAACCAGCTATCGTCAAAATCAGCACGAACAGGTAAACAAAAGGAGTTTTAACAGCAAGTTTACAATGAAAATAGTTCATTATCAGGCCTTCCAGTTAATGCTGTTGCGACAACAGACTAAGACTGCAAATTTTATTTCAGGCCTGAGTTTAGCATCATTGGCCACTTTTGGCAATAATCAAGAGCACTGGCAGAATATTTATGTATTGGCCAGCGTGTCAGCTTGCACGCTTCGCAAGATAAGGGAAAGCGCCGTGCCACGGTGGCACGGCGCTCCAGATCATGTTATTGGCACCCTTAAGGTGCCGGCACAAACACCCTGCTGGCTTATTTCTGGCCCATATAGGTCTTGAGGGACGGGTCGCCCATCAGGTGATATACTTCCCAGTAATACTGCTTGCGGCTTGAGCTTGAAGCTTCAACGGCCATGTTACCGGCTACCATGAAGCCGGCGTTGCTGACGCCATTGCCTTCAAACATCGCTTCGAAAGCGCCTGGGCCAGTTTTTTCCTTGAGCGGAGGAACGCCGTCATTGTTCGGTTTTACGATTGAGTGCAGACCGACGCCCCACCAGAAATCTTCATCCCAGTAGGTGCTGTTGGTGCCACCAACATAACCGATGGCGCCGGCATCTTTGGCTCTCAGCCAGGCTTCGGCGAAGCATTCAGATACTTCGAATTTGCTGGTAAGACAGCAGTTGCCGATTACGAAAGGATACTTGCCCTTGTTGCCGAGGTTTTTGATCTGAGAGATCGAGAAACTCGGGTCAGCCCATGAGGTTGAAGAACCGTGGGCAGTGTAGTTTACGTAAGCTGCGCCTTCGGCAACCTTCTTGACGATCTCAGCGCTGTTATACTGTGAGCCGGCAGAAAGTGACTTGTAAACGTTGAAGCCATTTTCCTTGTTGATGTAATACTTTTCAGCATAGTTGATGTGGGGCCAGCCGTGGCTGCGAGCCCAGCTGCCATCCCAACCGGCTACCAATACTACGTTGTCAAGGAATGAAGGATCGGGGAATTTGTACTGACCATATTCCATAGTCTTTTCGATCTGCGGAAGCAGCTGTTCAACAGTCTGAGCTGAGAATCGACCGGTCAGCATTTCGGGCAGGAAATCGCCGGGAGTAACAGCAACGAAATAGAGTTCGGTGATGTGTGAACCGGTCTTGCCTTTGAAAGCTGGAATCTGAGCATGGTCGCCGACAAACAGAACGTAGCTGGGAGCTGGCATGTCTGCGGTCGGATTGTTGTAGAGGTCATGCAGATAGGTCTTAAGGGGCTCGGTGATTGCGGGGCCGGTACCGAATTCATCGGTGAATACGGTCTTAACAATGTAACCCTGCTGTTTCTTCCAGGCTGCGAAAGGAGCGATTGCATCCTTGAACATCGGGTCAGAAACGATTACATAGCTTTCTTTGGCTCTGCTGGCACCAAACTGGAGTGCCTGGGGAACAGTTACCATTGATTCAGCAAACGCGAAAGCCGGAGCGGCATAGGCGGCATGCTTGGCTCTGCTGGCTGCAATGTCTGCACCTTCCATGACGATTTCGAAATCGATGTTGTTGTAGACGTTGATTTTGTTGTCTACGGCGTTGTAAGTGATCGGAGAAATGGTCAGGTGGGCCAGGCGCATATTTCTCATAACGCCGATTTCTTCGATGGTGGCCAGAGGCTGACCGTTGAAGCCTTTGTAAATGTATGCAGACTTTTCATAGACAAAAGGCACGTCGCTGCCATCTTTGGGAGCTGAAGGCTGTCTCGGGAAAATCTTGTTCGACACGCCGAAATCGGCGAGGTTGTAAACTTTTGAATCGTAGCTTTTTACTACTACTTTGCAGGTTGCGCCAAACGGAATCTGAATCAGTTTGGTGATAACTGGCAGCTGCGGAGCACCATAGGCACCGCCAAAATACATTTCAGGTGTATACATTACACTGAATCTGCCCATCGGAGTTTCTGCATCATAGAAATGCAGTTTGCTCATGCCGCAGTTCATACCGAGAGTCAAATTACCCTCGCTATAATTCTCCGATACGACATCGACGCCGCTGCGGACTGCATCGGCTAGAACGATTTCGTCAGCAAAAACGACCCCACTCATACAAAGAACCATCATCAATACTGTAAAAAACTTTTTCACACTTGTCCCCTTTCGTATACTACATGCTCCTGGAGTCTTATTACCATACGGCTGAGCACCTTTGGTAAGGGGCGGGACCGGCCGCGGCGACTTATAAGAAAATATCTCCAGACTTCCAGTTTATATCGACCTTATTGCACAAGTCAATACCCTAAAAAACTATTTTTTTTGCTTGAATGGGGGCATTTTCTTAACCTGGCGAATAAAAGTTGACTTGCACGCTGTGTACACTTAAAGGCGTTTGCATGTTATTAAGAAAAAGCATCCAGTTCTCTGTTGAGAGCTGAATGCTTTTTCTTATAAGCGTTATTTTTGTTTGACCAGATTTAATCCGTTTTCATCGGTTTCTAAGCCAAGATTGGCATAGTCGTCGGTGTTGATCAGTTTACCACGCAGCAAATCAGAAGTGGCCTCCAGCGCAGCACTTGTAAATTGTCCCTTAAGCGCAACTTGCGTTGAAGAAATTGTACCGGTTACGTCAATGCCTTCGTCTATGGGAGTATAGCCAGCGTCTGACCCGGCAACCTTCGTCCAGCTGATGACATCCAGTTCCAGGGTGCCGCTGAGACTGTTTCCAGATTGTTTGACTGTCAGAGTTGCGTTGGCTGTAACTTCTGCGGCTCTTTCGCCAAGGCCGTTCAGAGTATAATACTTCATCGGAATGGCTGTTTTCCAGGTTCCGGTCAGATCGACTGCTGGTGTAAGAACAGTAGTCAACGTATTGAGAGGAACATTTTTTGTGAAACTAGCCATCTCAGTAGAGAAGAATGATTCAAATGCGTCTCTGGTGATGCCGACCGTCTGATACTGGGTCAGCAGTTTCCCGGCAAGGTAATCTTTCCATTCATCTTTAATGGCAACGTCTGAAAGAGTGCTTTTGTCGATGCCGTATTTATCGATCAGCATAGCTTCTGCTGTTGATGATAGATTTATTTTCTTAGAGATGTAAGTAGATGAATGGGGTGAGATCATTCGCAATTCTACGCCTTCATAGGTAAACTTTACCTCATAAAAAGTAGCTACCGGAATTTCAGAAACTGAAAAATAATGAGTAGCCGGAACCAGAGTGAAAGCGGTGCTTTTGCCATTTACTGTGCAGGTTCCTGAATCGGCGATCTTCTGGAGAAGGGCTTCGTCTGTAGCGTATGAAACTGCGCCGAGCAGTCCATTATCAACAGCGGGAACTTCAATCTGCCCTGAAATCGTTGTTTCGGTCGCCGGAAGTGTTGTAGAACCACCACCGCCACCGCCACATCCGGCCAATGTACAAATGACCAGCACCGCAAGTAGAATCAGGCTCGAACTCTTCATATAATACTTCCTTTGACAGTTTCAAATTTGCCAGAAGAGTCCCGGTGTTGCCCGGGGCGTTTCTATAAACACACATGGAAGATAATTCCATGTCGGGCTTGACTTCGTATTATATTGCGCTTCTGATTCGCTGTCAAATAGAATTCATGACAAGTCAGGCCGTTACAACTCTTCTATCTTGAACATTTCGTAGTATATGCCCTATTGCTGAAGATTGTGCTAGAATGCAATGTTTATGAGTCCCATCAATGATCTCTTAGTCACAGCAATAATTTTTCATCGGCGATAGAGGAAAAATAATATGGTCAGCAAAATTAAAACAATACTTGTCATACTGGTAGTAGCTGTTTCTGTCTGGTTGGTAAGTATCGTTCTTTTTCCCATAAATGAAAACGACAGGATCGAAAAGGTTGTCAGACAGGCTGCCGCTGCTTTTGAAGCGAAGAGCTCAAAAGAGGTCGCAAGTTTTCTTACAAAAGACTTCAAGGTCGAAAAATTTGCCGATCGTGAAACCACTCTCAATTATCTGAAGGCGTTTTTCTTTAAGGTGCGCGATGTCAAAGTAAACATCAAGTATCTTAAACACGAGATCGACCGCCTGCCGGCAACCGCCAGTGAAGCACGGGTTCTCGGAGTCGTCGTTATCACCGGCAATGTGGATGGCCAGAAATTTCAGGCCTTCAGCGGCCAGGGTGCCGACACCGGAGTTCTGACACTGCGCAAGGTCGAAGGCAGTTGGCTCATAAGCGCTGCCCATCCTCTCGATACCGCAGACCCCGAAAAAGCCTTCCAGCAACTCGCAAAATAATTAATCAGAAGTGGCGGCTTGCGATCTGGCATGTATTGCTCGAGCCCAGTAGATGACCGGTGTGTCGAACAATGCGACGAACCATTTCATCACGTAGGTCGTCGCGAAAATCTGCCAGATGACATCGGCTTCAAACACGCCCCAAAAAGCCATCAACGTAAAAATAGTGTTGTCGAGCAACTGACTCGTCATCGTCGATATGTTATTTCTTAGCCACAGGTGCTGCGGGAATCTGCGCTTGAGATAGTTGTAAAACCAGACATCAAAATTCTGACTGATCATATAGGCCGTAATGCTGGCAAAGGCGATACGCGGCATAAGCGAAAAAATGGCATTGAGCGCTGTACTCGATGTGTCTGACGCGTGTGGCGCGAACCACAGGCAGACCTGCATGATCAATGTGGTGGCAATTATCGAAAAAATGCCAATCTTTACACCCTTTTTAGCCTCTTCCTCACCGTAGCATTCACATAGAATGTCGGTTGCCAGAAATGACGTTCCGTACATAACATTACCAAGTGTGGTGACAAAACCAAACAGCTCAATTGTTTTGATGACCTGAATGTTGGCGAGTATCGACGCCAGCGTTATCCACGCGAACAGGCCATAATGCCTGAAATACCTGAACGCAATAACGATCAGGCTGTAATTTAAAATCAGCAGAACGAACCATACTGTATTGTTGCTCATATTATTCCTGTCATAGGCATCACCAGGATTCAGCGCTGATGCCGTCGAAATGAGTGAACAGAATAACCGCTGCCAGCCAATAATTCAAGTTCTATTTAACTCTGCCAGGCAATTGCGCTAAAAAAGCTGACTTGATTAAAATATATAAGAGCTCATTCAAAATTGCGAGGCCTGAAGACGGGATTGCTTTTTCGTAAGCTTGTGAGCGAAGCGAATCGCTGGAGAAAAAGCAACCCGGCTGAAGGCCGAAGCTACAGAAAGCGAATTAATCCATGAGCTTTTGTATAACGTATAGACCAGCAGTTCAGCCCATTAAAAATTGAACTTATCTCATGCTTGTATATATCTGTTTTGGTTGGTATATTGTCGGCCGATAAGCGCAGAAATAGATTATGACAAGACTTAACTTCACTATCGAAAAGCAGGCACATGGTTCGCGGGCACGCGCTGCCAGATTCACTACGCTACACAGCGAGGTGATAACTCCTGTATTCATGCCGGTCGGAACCCGCGCCACGGTCAAAGGCATGACAGTAGAGAGTCTGGTCGAAACCGGTTCGCAGGTGCTGCTGGCCAACACCTACCACCTGCTGTTGCGCCCCGGCCCTGAAGTGTTCAGAAAAATCGGGGGCATTCATCGTTTCATGAACTGGCGAGGCTCTGTCCTTACTGATTCGGGCGGCTTTCAGATCTTTTCGTTGCCGCGCTCGCGCGAAATGACCGAAGAAGGCGCCAGGTTCACCAGTTATGTCGATGGCAAAACTTTTTTGCTGACGCCTGAACTGAGCATCGATACTCAGAAAGCCATCGGCAGCGATATCATGATGGTGCTCGATCAGTGCATAAATTCAACCGCCGGATACGACGAAGCTAATGCTGCCATGGAACTGACACATCGCTGGGCTTTGCGTTCGCTGGCCGCCCGCGGTGATTCTAAGCAGGCCATGTTCGGAATAGTGCAGGGTGCCTGCCACCCTGAGCTCCGCCGCCAGAGCGCCGAATTTCTGCGCGAGCAGCCATTTGACGGTCTGGCAATCGGTGGACTTGCGGTTGGCGAAACGAACAGTGAACGTTATGACTTTACCGAGCTGGTGACCGGTTTTTTGCCCGAAAACCTGCCGCGCTATCTCATGGGTGTCGGCACGCCGATTGACATTCTCGAAGCCGTTCATCGCGGCGTCGATATGTTCGACTGCATTATTCCGTCGCAACTGGCGCATCGTGGATCGGTATTTACATCGCATGGCAAGCTGCAGTTCAGACGCACGGTTTATCGGTTCGATGAAGATCCGATCGATGCCGGGTGCGACTGCTACGCCTGCAAAAACTATTCGCGCGCCTACGTGCACCACCTGGTCAAGGCAGAAGAACCCCTGGCCTGGCGGCTCCTCACCTGCCACAATATAAGATTTTACCATCGCCTGATGGCGCAGATCAGAGATGCAATTTTGCGCGGCCGCTTTGTCGAGTTCTACGAAAAAATGCGCCCCGAATTGATCCGTGACGATGAAGACAACCCGCAGAATCCGCCGAAACGACGCAATAACAACCCACCTTCTTTAGGCGATTACGAAGTAGTCCGGTTTGCTCAAGGCTTTTCAAGTATCCGTCAGCGCAGTTCCGGTGAAATAATGCATTCGGTCAACAGGCCGGTAGAAGAGGCCGAAAAACTCTACGTTGGGCAGTCGCACCTGGCCGATCGCCTTATAAAGCATGCCGACAGCGACAAAGAACTGGTAGTCTGGGATGTCGGACTTGGCGCCGCAACCAATGCCATGGCAGCTGTACACTGCTTTGAAAAAACTCTGGCCAAGCTTGGTGCTGACCAAGTCAGACCGCTGCGGCTGATCAGTTTCGAATGCGACCTGGATCCGCTGACACTGGCCTGCCGTGACAATTCACATTTTCACTACCTGCGCCACAGTGCACCTCATCACATATTGCGCAAAGGTAGCTGGCAGCACAGTTCACAGCAGCTGAACTGGGAACTGGCCAAAGGCGACTTTCTCGAACTGTTCTGGAAAGCTCCGACACCTGACCTGGTTTTTTATGACCCGTTCTCGGCCAAGACTGACAGCGAACTATGGACCAGTGAAACCTTTTCGTTGTTGTATAAAAACCTGACAGAGCGCAGCGTCGAGCTTTACACCTATTCGGCAGCAACGGCCGTGCGCGTTGCCATGCTACGCGCCGGTTTTTTCGTCGCAGAGGGTATTGCGACCGGCCCCAAATCTGCTACAACCATAGCATTCAATCGTGCCGACGGGGCAGGGCAACACCCGCAGCGACCACCCCTGCTTGACGCCCGCTGGCTTGAGCGCTGGCGGCGAAGTGGTTCGCGATTTCCGCCCGCCGCTTCCCTACACGAAAAAGAACAGATAACCGCTGCCATCGAGTCTCATCCGCAGTTCAAGCTTACTTAGCCAGTAAATTATGTTTCTGTTGCCTTGCAGAATCCTGTCGATTATACTACTTTTTGTAGGATCTATATACAGCAGGAGGAAGCAGCATGGCTGATACTAACATTCGCGAACGCGATCTTGTCCTGGCGCCAAACGAGTATTGTTTTATCTCTGACCAGACCAAAGGCCACATTGTAGTTTATGTCGGACCTTACAAGACCAGTCTGGCCAACACTGACCAGCCGGTATTCTTTAACGACAGTAACAAGCGCTTTGAGCGGACTACGCTTGAACAGGCTATCGCGATATTCTCGACCGCGCCCGAGGGCTGGTATCTCGTGCTCAAGAATCCTGCCAAAGACGGCATCCAGCCACCGCATTTCGGCTCCAACAGCCTGCCTGAGTTAAGGGTCGGCCATAAGATGAATATTCCCGGCCCGATCAATTTTGCACTCTGGCCCGGACAGATGGTTCGTGTTATTCCAGGCCATTATCTTCACCTCAACCAATATCTGGTAGTACGTGTATATGACGAAGAAGCCGCCAAGCTCAACTGGAAAAAAGCGGTGGTCAAGCCGCAACAGTCGGTGGCTGGCGAAGAGGTTAAAAGCGCCGGAATTTCTGATGATATCCCACATCTGATCATGGGCAAGCTGCTGGTGATCAAAGGCACAGAAGTGTCGTTCTATATTCCGCCTACTGGTGTCGAAGTCGTCAGAGACGCTAACGGTGGCTATCTCAGGGAGGCCGTTACTCTCGAGCGCCTGGAATATTGCATTCTCCTCGATGAAGACGGCAACAAGCGCTTCATTCAGGGCCCGGCCGTGGTGTTCCCAAGTCCGACCGAAACCTTTGTCGAAAAAGGTGGCAGTCGCAAATTCAAGGCGATCGAGCTCAACGAAATCAGCGGGATCTACATAAAAGTTATCGCGCCTTACACTGAGAACGGCGTTGAGCACAAGGTTGGCGAAGAGTTGTTCATCACCGGTAAAGATCAGATGATCTATTTCCCGCGCCCCGAACACGCAATTATCAAGTATGGGGAAAAGGAACTGCATTATGCGGTAGCTATTCCAGCCGGTGAGGGCCGCTATGTTCTCAATCGCATGACAGGAAAAATTACTCTGGTCAAAGGCCCTGCCATGCTGCTGGCTGATCCGCGCACTGAAGTAATCGTGCGCCGTTTCCTGGAACCTCGCCAGGTTGCCATGATGTACCCTGGCAATCAGGAGGCTCTCGAATACAATATCCGCCTTAAAGCAATAGCTAAAGCAGGTGGCAGCGAAGACTACCTTACCGACAGTGAACTCAAACGCAAACTCGCTGCGCCCCGATCAGCCATTGCAGTTAAAGCCGAATCGACGCCAGAAGGATTCGCCGGCGATGATTTTACCCGCAGCCCGGCATTTTCGCAGCCACGTACAATAACCCTCGATACCAAATACGAGGGCGCTGTTGCGCTCGATGTCTGGACTGGTTACGCGGTACTTGTTGTTGGACGCACCGGCGAGCGCAAGGTGGTTGTCGGGCCGCAGACGGTTCTGCTCGAGTATGACCAGGCGATAGAAGCCATGGAATTATCGACCGGAACTCCTAAAACTGACGAAAAGACCATTAGAACAGCCTATCTGCGTTGCCTGCACAACAAGGTCTCTGACATTATTGAAGCTGAAACCAGTGATTTGTGCCGGGTACGGGTTCGCCTTTCATATCGCGTCAATTTTGAGGGAGAGCCTGAAAAATGGTTTGATGTAGAGAACTATGTCAAGTTTTTGACCGACCATATGCGCTCTCTGATCAGAAATGCCGTAAAGCAGTACAAAATCGAAGACTTTTATGCCAATGCCATCGCTATTGTTCGCGACAGCGTTCTTGGCGCCGCGAGTGCCGATAATAAACGCACCGGTCGAGTTTTCGAAGAAAACGGCATGCGAATTTACGATATCGAAATTCTCGATGTTAAAATTGGCAATGAAGCAATTGAACAACTTCTGGTAGCGGCTCAGCATTCGGTGGTCAAGCAGACACTGGCGATTTCGTCTGAAAGGCGTACCCTTGAATATGTTCAGCAGAGTGAAGCAATTAAACAGGAAGAAGCCGCGCTTAAATCTGCCACCAAAAAGCAGGATCTCGAGCTGCAGACTGATGAAACAAAAGCCACACTGGTGCTTAATCTGACCAAAATTGATTCTGAGACCGAAGCACAGAAAAAGGCTTTGCTGGCGAAACTTGCCGAGCAGGAAACCCTGAGCCAGATCAATACTCAAGAGCTTGGCCGAAAGAGTGAAATGGGTGCCCTCGAAATAGAAATCGCTCAGAAACGCCTTAATCTTCGCCTCGAAGAACTCAAAGCCGAAGTGGCCGGTGTCGTCGATCGCGCCAACGCTGTGTCACCAGACTTTATCGCGGCGCTGCAGGCCTTTGGCGACAAGGCGCTCGCCGAGAAACTCGCCGACAGCATGGCCCCGCTCGCCATACTTGGCGGCAAGAGTATCGCCGATGTCTTTGCCCAGCTGGTCAAGGGCACCAACCTCGAAGAAATCCTCAAGAAAAAAGCCGAACTCGTCAAAAAGCAAAGTTGATAAGATCTCTTCGGCAGCGTGCTTTCGGCACGTTGCCGAAGAGTTCTCGTATTTAGTTCAGCGCAGGAGTAAAAAATGGAAAAAATATCTGCTGAAATGACAATTGCACAGATTCTCAAACTATGCCCCAAGGCACAGAGAATCTTCATGCGCCATGGCATGTATTGTATTGGTTGCGCTGTCGGAGAATCAGAAAGTCTCGCTGATGCTGCTGAAATGCATCAGATTGATCTTGAAGAGCTTCTGAGCGATCTCAAACAGGAACAGGCAGATACCATATGAATTTTAATCAGATGATGAACTGGATCCTTGGTCGCTCTCAGCCTGCCCAGGCCCTGCTCACGGCACCAGCCGCCGCCAGGTCTGTCGCACATGCTGAACGCCGCATTTCGCATCGCTTGAGCTACTCTGAAGGTATGGTGCAGATCGATGGGCTGGGGGAATTGCCAGTAAAAGACCTCTCGCAGGGCGGTCTCTCACTTAACGCGAAGGATCTTCCTGAACCGGCAAGCTTTCAGCCGGAAAAGGTTTTGTCTGTCAGGCTTCTGTTAGGCAGCGTGTTTTTCGAAACCGATCTTAGAGTTTCCTCGGTTCGCGGCGATGAAATCGGTTGTGCTTTTGTCTCTATGCCGTTTGGTCATTCGCGTGTTTTGCATGATTTTTTGAAACCTCGCCTTTTGGCGGCAGGTCTAAGGGAAATCAGATCGACCGAAGCCAATCTCCGCTGGTTTCAGAGCGATGAAAAAACCCAGATTCTCTATTGGATGAGACCTGAAGGCGGTCTGGAAAAAGCAGACTTCTACTTTATGGATTACCTTATCAGCTTTGATGGAAAGGCCAATTCTCTGCGAACAGGCTTTGTTCAGACGCCGTTTCTTGGTTCGAGCAGTCACCGGGCCCCCGGTGAGGGAAGCATCATATATCATGAAACGCCTTCATATAGGGCTTTAAAGCTGGGACACATCATTTTCGATCACGCAGCACTGCCCGAAGAAATCTATATTGCTCTCGGCAGCATCATGTTTCGCGAAGAGAAGTGTACCTTCAGTCGCGTCATCCTTGCTGAAAAGGATGCAAACATTACGTTCGAGTTCACTGATGAATCAGGGCCTGCCGTTCTTCGTGTGGTCAGCCTTTGCGCAACCGCAATTTCAGCACTGTTGCCAGATGGTCCCATTAAAAGGAAAATCCCCGGCGGAACTATTCTGAAAGGAAACTTGTGCCTGCCGGACAGAAAGCTGTCAGCAGTCTTTAAAGTGGTTTTCCAGCATGATTTTATTGTTGGTGGTGGTCTCAAGCTTGAAAATCCTGGTGATGTCGAGAATCTGGCCACGTTTCTGACTCCCCGTCTGCTTGGCAAATCACTGGAACTCGTTGCTCCACCCTCAGAATCCAAGCCATTTGCACCATACGGATCCAGGGCATCACTTTATGTTGGAATACATAATACTCACCTTCTCTCTCTCCTGACAACAGATCAACTGCTATATGGGAGACTGGTATTCAGCGACCGCGTAATCCTCTGGGATAACGGATCTCTCTCAGCCTTTTCCTGCGCGCAGGGGCTCGTCTTTCCATCTGACTGGGATGTCGTGGCCAACACGCGCGAACAGATCCCGCCCGATGACCCGGCATTACTGAACACTGTCAGAGAAATTCTTCGGAACTCAAAAGTTTCGCAGGAGATTCTTAAAGCCTGGGAAGCCATCCTTCCTCACACACCGATTGCCTGAGTTCCTGTCAGCGCTCTCCTACAACCTCTTATATCCTAATTTCATGCCGTGCTTTTTGAATAGTTCGCGGCGGAAAAGCGGGTTGTAGGCAAAATAGGTGGCAAAGCTCCAGAGATCCTTGGCGTTGGTTTTGAAATCAAAGGCGCGCCGGATAATGCTTAGAGGATGATTAAAGCGGCGCCGGGCCCAGAAACAGGCTTCGGTCAGCTCGTCTGGCGTCATGCGCGCCGGTTTGAAGACGGCATCGCCGAAGTGATAGCGGTCATCGAGCCACCACTTGTCGAACAGCAGACGGTCGGCGGCTTTCATTTCATCGTATAGAGTAGTCGAAGGGTAGGGGCATAAAATGTTAAAAGCTGCAAAGCAGAACTTCTGATCTATCGCCCACTGCACCGTTCGCTGTATTGACCTGAGGTCATCCGCGTCATAACCGATGAGAAATGCAGCCCAGAGCTGAAAGCCGACGTCGCGGATCTTTTTGATGACCGGTGCGTAGCTTGCAAAATTCATGTTGCAGTTCTTTTCCATCTGTTTGAGGTTCTCAGGGTCGGTCGATTCAAATCCAACGACGAGGCCAGCGCAGCCACTGCGTTGCATGAGATCCATCAGTTCCGGGTCTTCGGTAAAGCTCAGGCTGGCCTGGCCGATCCAGCGCTTTTTAAGAGGAATCAGTTGCCTGAACAGCTCCTTAGCGGCGTCTGGCTGGCCGATGATGTTGTCATCGACGAAGAACACAAATGGCGACTTCTGTTCCGCCAGTTCGCCAATGACATCTTCAACTGGTCGATAGCAATGCGTGCGCCGATACAGCGTTCCGGTAGCGCAGAATTTGCATTGGTTCGGACAACCGCGACTGAACTGAGTAAGTCTAATTGGCAGGTAATTCTTGCCGTTGAAGATTTCCCAGCGGGTATGCAATCCCTGCAGGCGTGGCGGAAAATGTCCGGTGTATTGCTTTTTCAGCAACCCGGCAGCGAGATCAGCAATCATCTCAGGAAAGACTTCTTCTGCATCGCCGGTCAATATAGTGTCAGCATGTTCTGCTGCTTCTTCTGGAATCATGGAAACATGAAAGCCGCCGAGAGCAACTTTAACTCCCTTTGCCCGAAAGTGCTCGGCAATCTCATATGAACGTTTTGCCGTATAGATTTCGACGTTGATGCAGACAAGGTCGGTCGGAGCAGAGTAAGGGATGCGCTCATAGCGGTCGTCATAGAGTACAGATTCGACATGCTCAGGCAGCAGGCCTGCGAGAACGGCAAAAGTCAGTGGTTCCATACGGCCACGGTCGAGATAGGGACGCCCGCCAACCAGACCCATATTGGGTTTGATGAAGGTGATTTTCATAACGCTCTTTCTCCCGCGATGGCGCAACCCGGCAGTCCCGGTCGCAGGCCAGATTTTCGACTGATGTCGGCACGTGAGACGAGGTTGGTGCTGAGATACAGAAGTGCTTTTAAAGGGTCTGACAGGTTGGCCGAAAATTCCAGACTGCGGCGGAACAAACTGCTGAGACTGTTGAAACGTTTGCGAGCGTTTTTTACCGAATCAGCCAATTCTTCTGGGCTCATCATTTCAGGTCTGAATGCTGGAAAATCCCAGCGAAAGTCAGGTGAAAGCCACCAGCGATCTAACAGCAGGCGACCAGACTTCTGTAGCTGCAGGTAAACGGGGGTTCCCGGAAATGGATAAAGCATATTGAAGTTAGCCATGAACAGACGACGACTGATGGCAAATTCGACGGTTTCGCTGATTAAACCTGGCGTGTCTTCGGGGTAACCGAAGACAAATGTCGCATAGACCATTATGCCACGCTGCCGGTATGCTTCGAGCAGTTGCGATACTTCTCCGATATTCAGGCTCCAGCTTTTGTTCATAACTTTCAGATTGCCGGCGCGTAGCGATTCAAGACCGATAATCACCGCCTGACAACCGCTGGCGGCCATTTCATCCAAAAACAGCGGATCAGCAGCCGAGGTTATGCTGGCCTGGCTGGCCCATTTCAGGCCCAGTGGCTTGATCGCCTTGAACAATTTGCGCGCGTGATCAGGGTCTGAAACTATGTTATCGTCGGCAAAAAAAACAATTCTGCGACTAAGAGACTGTAATTCTCTTACTACTTCATCGATCGGGCGATGCACGACAATATCGCCATAAAAACTGTGCACTGAACAGAAGTCGCAGTTGAAACGACAGCCTCTGCTTGTTTCAACCAGACTGATGGGAAGATAGCCTTTGCCATTATAAATTGAGCGTCTGGCAGTAACCGGTAGCGCATGCATGGCAGCATTATCATAGCGTGCCGCCAGTTGGCCGGCCAGCAGGTCACTGACAATTTTCGGCCAGACTCCTTCTACTGTGCCGGTTACAACAACATCGGCATGCAGCGCTGCTTCATCTGGCATCAGGGTCGGGTGAAAGCCGCCAAGAAGAACCTTGCTGCCGCGGCGCCTGAATTCATGTGCAATCTGATATGAGCGCAACGCTGAAAAAGTCTCAACCGTAATTGCAACAAGGTCATAATGTCTGGAAAAGTCGATTTTTGCAAGCCGCTCATCGAAGAACTCGAGAGACACTTCGGGTGGAGTTAAAGCGGCAATCAGTCCGGCGACCAGAGGCGTCAGAACGGCCGGAGTATGGTAGGATCGGCCGTTCCTGGCACCAATCACAGGTTTAATCAGGGCTATTTTCAAGTCTTAGCTCGACATTACGTCAGGATTCGATTAAGCAACATTCTAGCACTGGCCGGAGAATTTTCCGAAGAAATAAATTCGGGCATGAATCTGCAATCGATTCATGCCCGAGCAATGTTGAAAAAACTATATTATCTGCTGATCTGGTTGAATTTGACCATGCCAGCTACGATTTTTCCGAGTTCTGATTTTCTGAGAATTTCGCTTCTGTTAACTTCGGCAGCAACCCGTTTAAGCATCGCGGCATCACCACGCAGAGCAATCAACTGGCTTCTGAGACTCTCTCTGGCCTTTTCCTCAGCGACTTTGAGGTGGTCTGAATAGCTGTCGTTTTTGCCAAATACCTGCTTGAACAGGCCGCCTTTGCGTTCGGCAAGAGTTTTGAGAATTGCTTCATAACGGGCGAGCTCGATGATTTTATTGTTGCTGATCAGGTAGTTGCGCTCATAGCCGTTTGATTCTTCAGGAGTATAAAAATACTTGCGCGCGAATTTAAGATTGAGAGTGGTTTCCGGGCCATTAAGTGCAATGCTGATTTTTGCGGCGGGCTTAACTTCGATTGCTTTGCCATTAACCTTTACACTGATGATCTCAGGAGCGATCTCTTTGCCTTCGTGGGTTTTGAAAACCACGTTGGCGGTATTGTTACGCAGGCTGACTTCAGGGATAATGCGATGTGGGAAAACAATGCCCTGATAGAAGAACTTTGCCGGAAAGGCACGCAAAGAAGGGCCATAGAAGCTGTCTTCCATATAGTCACGGTGATTTTTGCCAAAAGTTTCATAATAGATGACGACTGGTTCGCCCTTAAGCTTTGCAGTTCCGACGATATTTACCGAATGAACGCCCTGCAGGGTAAGAGAAACTTTGTCTTTGAACAGGCGAGATGTATGTTGCGCATACATGATGCCGTATTTTTGCAGGTCTGAACGAATTTTCTCGACGCGCCCTTTGCTTTTATTGAAAGAATTATCAAACGGCAGATCCATGGCAAATCTGTTGGCAGGGAGTTGATAGCTGATTTCGCGTTTGAGCGGATCATTGATCTGCTCAGGCAGCTTTATAGAACTGAGTATCCAAGCATAGTTCTTGGGAGAGTAGGGCACCTTCTCGCCAGTGACGCGGTCATTGCCGGTTTCTTTGATAAAGCTGTAAGGGCATTTGCTGTTTTGAAAATACAGGCTTTCAACGAGACGCGGATCAACGCCGTATTCTCGGGCGCCATTTATAAAGGAGTGGTAACTGCCAAGTTTGTTGCCCTGCGCGATATTCCACCAGTCGCTGGCCAAACTGGCTGAGTAACCGAGGCACTTCGATGACCCGGTTCTGCGGCCAAGATGAGCTTTCAGGCCTACTGTCGAGGTATAAGCTGCCAGTTCTTCCTGGGTTTTGCCCGGCAGGTTATCGAGATAATCAATTAGAAAAAGGTCGGTCAAATCTGACTTTTCAACCGGCACGCCGGCGCTGTGGTTTTCGCTTATAGGCATCAGCTCAGCAAGTTCTGCAAGAAGGCCGGCGTCTACAGTGCCTTCCCATTTGTTGCGGTCAACCACGAAGAGAGGCCGTAGTTCTTTGTTCCAGACGAGATAGGAAATGATCTTTCTGCCATCGACTGAGACCTGAAAGAAACCGCCAACACGCTTTTCATCGAGGTTAAGCGGTACCAGAATTTTGGCCGGCCGGCCATTGAAATTCAAGGTTTTTGGCTGGCCAGGCTCAGAATACTTTTTTAGAACTTTTTGAAGGTCTTTATTGAAGTCAGTATAACGGCCAAGATTTTTGGCATATTCAGAGCGACCGGCCAGCGCGGCACTGATTTCGGCGGCCACTGTTTTGAGTGCGGTCTTTTCGGCATCGGTAGCTGCCATAATTGGGCTCAGACTCAGCGTAAGACAAAAAACCAGAGCAGTCAGCAAAAGCTTTCTCATATTATTTCCCCCAAACATCAAGGCTATTTGCTAACTATAAGAATATATAAGCGATTCTGCAACTCGTAAAAGCAAGGTTTACATAACACACAGAACAGATGCGCCAGATCGTCTCAAAACCGGATTTTGCTTTTGGTTTACATAATATTTATTATCAGACGTTGTGTTTCCTGAGACAGGGGATGATGCCTTGTAATGCAGCCTGTAGAAAGTGTCTGGTAATTGCATCGCTATGCAAAGGCAGATGAATCATCAGTGCTACTGGCAGCATGTCAAAATATTAAATATTTCAGGTCTGTAGTATAATGATTGCAGATTGCACTATCATACAAAATGATACATCATGCGCAATAGCTGCTTTTAACACAGTTCACAGGCGGAATTACAAATGGATTTGACACTCAAACTGGCTGATGTCCCGCAAAACTTAAAAAAACGCTTCCTGCGCAAGAAATTGCGTGAGTTACAGCTGGTAAACCGGGTTGACAAAATTACAGACCGTTGTAAAACTCTGATAACTCTCGCAAACGCTACCCTTAAGCTGGCCAGGAAATTTTTCAGATGCGAGTTTGCTGCCATGCTGTTTACCGACCGCGAAGCCAGGCACCGACAGTTTTATCTTGCCGTCGGCATTGATAATGCTCAAAACGAAGCCGTCCTGCGCCTGAAAGAACTGCTGCATGATGCCGTAACCCACGGCATTGGCGGTCAGGCCGTTAATAGTAACGAAGGCAACCAGTTATTCCCAGCTGATTACGCGGTGCTTTCGTTTGCCGTTTCTGAAAGACTCGTCGGCGCTCTTATTGTTGGTGGTCGCGAAAAGAAATGGACAGACGAAGATCTACACTACCTTTCGGCGATTTCTTCACAGATCGATAACGGTCTCGAGCACGCCTTTCTCATGCAGAAATACCAGCGCTCGCGCCGACTGGCAGAACGCGAAACTCGCAAGCTGAGCTTTGTCTATGAAATTAGCCTTTCTCTCGGCCAGGAAGAAGACTTTGCCGCCCTGTGCCGCCGCATACTGGAAAGCGCCATGCATCTGGTCGATGTTAACCGTTGCTCGTTCATGCGCTATAACGCAGAGCTTGACGAACTCAAAACCGAGTTTGCCATTGGAATTCCATTCCTGAAGTCGCAGATGGTTTTTCGAATGGGTGAAGGACTTGCCGGAGCGGCACTGAAAGAAGGTCGGCCAATTCTGGCTTCCAGAGGTGGCAGAGATCTTCGCTTTATTCCATTTAAGAACGGGGCATCAACAGAAGAATTCCCGTCAATTGTCAATATGGCGTGCATACCGCTTCTTGTCGAGGGACAACCGATGGGTGTGCTGAATTTCAGTTCGACAGAGGCTGATTACTATGTCACCCCCGACGAACTTGCCGCTCTTGAAGTGGTTTCTCAGCTCATTGTACTCGCCTGGCAGAAACAGCGCCTTTATAACATCTCAATCAAGGACGAGCTCACCGGCATGTATTCATTCAGATTCTTCCGCCAACGCCTGCAGGAAGAAATGAGCCGGGCGCTTCGCTTTGAGACGCCTCTGAGCATTGTCATGTTTGACATTGATTATTTCAAAAAATTTAATGATAGCTATGGTCATCTCGCCGGGAATCTGGTTTTGCGTGAGTTTGCCAACATTCTTAATGAGTCTGTGCGCTTTGGAATAGATGTTGCGGCCCGCTTTGGTGGTGAGGAATTTGCACTTATACTGCCTGGCACTGATGAAAGCGGAGCGCTTTGCGTAAGCGAGAGAATCCGTAAAGTGGTTGAGGAGTCGCCTTTCGATTTCAACGGGCAAACTCTTAAAGTTACTGTAAGTGGAGGAGTCAGACAGCTCGAGTCTGGTATGATGCTCGATGACTTTGTCAAAGAAGCTGACCGCGCCCTGTATGTCGCCAAAGAAGGTGGTCGGAACCGTATCGTCGTGTGCTCGTCACTTTAACCCCCTGCCCCGACTCGCAGAATAACTATCTGTTGACTATAGCGCGGCGAGACTTTATCATGGCGGCATGAACTTATCAGATCTGACATCTGTAGAAATAAGTGCGCTCGACCGTGAGACAACAGTTGTTGTTGTACCGCTTGCCTCAACCGAACAGCACGGGCCCCATCTCCCCATCGGGACCAAGAGTTTCCTCGTCGAGTCTATTGCTTTCGCCGCCTCGGCGCGCTTGCGCAGTGAACAGGTAGAGTGTCTGATAACGCCGACAGTGTCATTTATGCCATGCCAGAGCAGCGCCGGATTCACAGCCAGTTTTGCTATGGGTGCCCGCACTTATTCTGACGCGTTATACGATATCGGCAGCTCTTTCAGTCGTGATGGTTTTAAATACCTGTATTTCGTTAACCTGTCGCTTTCGCCTGACGCTATCAAGGCAGTCAGCGTGGCTGTCGAAGACCTCAATACCTTACGAGATTTTCGGGCTTTCGATCCGCTGCCGCTCTGGAACTATTCACCGAATGAAGCGCTCGAATCTTATCTGCGCGAACGCAACATCGATCCGGCCAGTGAGATTCACGCGGATATAAAAGACACCAGCGCCGCCCTGCACCTCGATCCTGAACTGGTACGCAGCGAGTTGCTGCCTGGTCTGCCGGCTTGTCTGATAAATACATCCTGGGAAGTGCTGAAAGGCAACTTTTCTTTCCAGGAAATGGGCAGTAAAGATGGTTATCTTGGTTCCCCTTCACTCGCCGACCCTGAACTTGGGCGCATATATATAGCCGAAGCTGCCTTTGCCCTGGCTGAGGCAATAAACTATACCCTTGAAGGCAATGAACTCCCGGAACTGCCATTGCAGATCAGAATGCTGCTGAAAATGGTCGATCTCGACGAGATGTGACGATAACATTTTCCTTTCATCTGCGGTGTTATGTAAACCTGGCATATATTTTCTGCTGATAATGCAAAAAAAAACTATTTGCAGTAGAAATATTTGACGTTTCGTGATAAAATAGACTTTCCCACGATATCCTGCCCTTAACTATTACGCGGTTTAACCTCGAAAACCTTGATTACACTCAAACCTGGGAGTAAAGAACAAATGTACGCGATTATCGAACTCGGTGGAAAGCAGTATAATGTCGAGAAAGGCACCCGCCTGCGCTGTGAAAAACTCGACCAGCAGCCCAATGAGACCTTTGCTATCGACAAGGTTCTCATGGTCAAAAACGGCGAAAGCGTCAAGATCGGCAACCCCTACGTCAGCGGAGCTGAAGTAAAGGCCAAAATCGTCGGTCATGCCCGCGCTAAAAAAATTGTCGTGTTCAAATACAAGAGCAAAAGCAATTATCGCCGCAAACTTGGACATCGCCAGCACTTCACTTCGATTCTCATCGAAGACATCAAGTGCTGAATGATTCTCGTCGACTTCACTGAAGACGACAAGGGTGTCAGACTCAGAGTCAGCGGGCATTCCAGCCAGGCCGACAAAGGAAAAGACATCGTCTGTGCAGCGGTTTCGGCACTGATACAGACCTTCGCAGGTGGAGTCGAAAACGAGCTGAAAGCGGTTCTTGAAGGCAACCTCGAGGCAGGCAACTGCGATCTCAGGGTTAATGTTACAGAGAACAGGCATCAGGAAATGACAGCGGTCTATAACGTATTTAAATTCGGGTTCCGTAAGATTGCCGAATCTTACCCGGAACAAGTTAAATTGAATTAATCACCTAAGGGGGATTCTGGAATGGCTCATAAGAAAGGACAAGGCTCAACCACCAACGGTCGAGACAGTAATTCGCAACGCCTGGGCGTTAAAAAGTATGACGGTGAAGTCGTAAAAGCCGGCAACATTATCATCCGCCAGAACGGCACTCCGATTCATCCCGGCCTCAACGTCGGCAAAGGCAAGGACGACACTCTGTTCGCCCTCACTGCCGGCAAAGTTAAGTTCGGCTGGCGCAAAGGCAAGCATTGCGTAAACGTGCTGCCAGAGGTAGCCGAAGCCGTTAACTGAGCGCTAATACATCAGTTTAAAAGAGCCGCCCACGAGGCGGTTTTTTTATTGGCTTTAAATGTTCTTATATCTGCGTATTCCAGGCAGATCGTAAAACTTCTTTTCATGGCTGATGCTGTTTAAGTCGTAGTCGGCAATGATGCGGGCTATTTTTCTGGCGGCATCGCACCCTTCATAGGGGTTGGGAAACTGCGCGCACTTTTCGCGATAGCCTGGTGCCAGCAGCTTTTTGAGCGATTTTTTGATGGTTTTCTCACTAAAGTCGGCGTTAATGACCGCACGACTGCGCGGGCGACCGCCCTGCCGGTTGCCGAGATCAAGTACCGGTATGCCAAGTGACGGCAATTCGATAATGCCGCTCGATGAATTGCCAATAACGCAGCGGGCAATTCGCGCGACTGATAGATAGCGTAAGCGGCCAAGATGTTGATGAAAATTTATCGTAGCAGACTCAAGTTGTGCTTTTTCGGCTAGTCTGGCATTGATTGCATTGCCTTCCGGGTCGGCATTGGCGCCGGTGAACACCAGTCTTGTCGCGGGATAAAGCTTGCGCAGAAGTGACAGTAAATCAGCAAGGCCTGCGATGGCTTTGCCCGGAGCGCAGGTTTCAGGGTGCAGAGTGATCAAAAAAAAGTCATTCAGGCTGTGTCCAAGGTCGCTTTCAAGCTCTGCCTTTGACATAAACACCGCTTTGTCGAGATCGGCCAGGGCAAGCTCGCCAGTATTGAAAACGCGTTGCGGATCTTCGCCGAGTTGGATAACCCGCCGGCGAAACTCTTCGGTCGCGGTAAAGTGAAGGTCGCTGAGCTTGGTCAGACAGTGCCGCAGTACATCATCGAAGGCGCCAAGGGTTATTTCACCACCTGAAATATGTGCGCTGCGGACACCGGAAAGTCGACAGGCTGTCGCTATAGCCAGTATTTCGAAACGGTCACCGTAATACACAACCAGATCAGGCCGCATTTTGTCAAAAAACAGCGCAAACTTTTCCAGCGCGGTCGCCATAGAAGTGAACATCAGGGTGTTATCAGGCAGCGACATGTCTTCTGGGGTTATGTAAACCTTGTTGTATGAGCTGCCAATATCAGCTTCGATTTCATTGACAGAAAATCCGCTGCTCGCGTGCAGATGGCTGCCGGTAACGACAAGGTTTACCTGAACACCTTGGCTGACAAGTTCGTTATAAAGCGGGCGAATAATCCCCCACTCTGCCCGGGAACCCGTAATCATACAGACTTTTTTACTCATACAGCTGATTCTAATGTTGCAAGCGCCGCCATGCAAGTAAAATCAATATTGCCCAGTAACCATCCGCTTTGTCGGGCTGACGCCCTCCTCGCAATGACGATAACACCCAGATTCTATGTTGGCAGAGGACTGCTTGTTTATGAGCTAAAATTTTGTCGGGGTATTGCCGATATATCAAATAGAGACTTTTTATTTTATGCAGGAGGTGCCTTCATATGTGTGCTCAGGAACTTGTGGCTCTGTTTCGCTTCTCAGGTAATAACTGCCCGGCGTGCCAGCGTATTGTAAGCCGGTATGAACGCACTCTGATCCTGAACGACGAAGATATGGAGCATCTCGAACAGTGCATTCTCAGCCGCTCCTGAAGTAATTCAGCCAGGGGCTGCCGCCATCATAGCGGCAGCCCCTTTTTCATGAAGAATTCAGGATCGGCAGCATGACGCGAGATGAAGCGTCCCCCACCCTTTTTGCCCTGCCAGCCTTTTTCGTGGCTGTAGACAACCTGTCCACGCAAAATGGTCATTTCGTTGCAGCCTCGACAATGCAGGCCTTCGTAAGGCGAATAGTCGGTTTTCATGTGCAGGGAAGCTGCGGTAATTTCATGGTCGCAGTTTGGATTGTAAACCATGATGTCAGCATCAGTACCTGGCACCAGACTCCCCTTCTGCGGGTATAGGCCGAAAATTCGGGCGGGATTTTCCGAGATTGCTTTTACTGCCTGTTGCAATGAAATTTTCTCGGAATGGACTCCGTTTAGAACAAGCAACGGGAGTGTTTCGATGCCTGGAAGCCCCATTGGCAGGCTCGTGATCTTGTTGTCCCAGGAGTTTTTGTCTGTTGTGGTGAATGGGCAATGATCAGTAGCAACAACCGCCAGGTCATTGGCGGCAAATCTCTGCCAGAGTTTTTGCTGTTGCTGCAGTGGGCGAATCGGCGGACAGCAGCCGAAAAAATGGCCGGTCGGGCCGGTAAGAAGCCGGTCGTCGAGATAGAGATACTGCGGACAGGTCTCTCCTGCGATGTGGGCGCCGCGCTGGCGTTCGCAAGCGACAATCTGCGCCCCTTCACCGCTCGAAACATGAACTACATAAACTTTGCAGCCGGTATGTCTTGAGAAGTCGGCCAGACGACGAATCGCTTCGGTTTCGGTAAATACCGGCCTGGTAACCGGAAGGTTCTCAATTCCGAGATTCCCGGCTGCGCTCGCGTTGTCGGTCAGATAATCGATCAGTTCGCCGTTTTCGGCGTGAACTGTGACGAGTATTCCGTTGTCGCGGCATGCGTTAAGAATTCTGTACAGGTTGACATCGTTCTGCATAAGACCTGATCGACCGTATGCCATGAAAATTTTAAGGCTGGTAACACCATGCGCAGCGAGCATGGGCAGTTGCTCTACTACCTGCTCAGAGTAGCGACCGATGCAGGCATGTAACGAGTAATCTATCGCTACCAGACCGTCGGCCTCTTCCCTTCTGCGTTTGAGGCTTTCCAAAACGCCCTCGTCACCCTTCTGGGCTGTGAAATCTATAAAAGTTGTCACGCCACCGCAGGCGCCGGCAATACTGCCTGAATAAAAATCATCAGCCGAGATCGCCCCGGCGAAGGGCAGCGAGAAATGCGTATGAACGTCAACGGCACCAGGAAGAATCCAGCGGCCGGATACCTCAATTTCGTTTTTTCCCTTCAGGTTGCTGCCGACTGCAGCGATATGCTCGCCGTTAACCGCAAGATCTGCCTGCACTAGGGCGTCGTTCCAGAACACCTGGCCATTTTTCAAAACAAAATCAAACATAAAACTTCCTGTAATAGTTTAATAATTTCAAATATCTGCCGAAAAAGATACCGCAAAACATCGAATTGGGGGTAGAAATTTTGAATGTTAATTCATTAGTGGCGGGTTTTCTTGGAGGATTGGTCTGCAGCACAGTTTTGCTCATCTGTAGTCGGGCATGGATGCTGCATAAGTTTATTAAGCGCGAAAAATTGCAGGATCTATCTTATTTCGGACGTAACGCGCCGCCTAAAAAGCGGCATTAAGAGTCTTACAACGATAATCTGAGATGTTTTGCACTTCCGGCGATGCCGGATTTTTTTTTGCCGGTTTAACCTGTGCCCGGTTTATGTTATTTTACTGACTGACTATGGACGCACACGAAAAGAAGATACTCGAATACAAGCGCAAGATCATTTCGCTCATGCGAAGCCGTGAGCATTCTTCTGCGCTCAAGCTTTATCACAAGACTTTTACCGCAGAAAGCCCGGCCGATCCGGAGTTCCTCGAAAGTTTTTACATCGAGCTGAACAAGGTCAACATGCATGAAGTGGCTTTTGAGACGCTTCAAGAAGCTACCGCATGGCATCCGGATAACGAACATGTAGAAGAGCTCTACAAAAATGCGACAGGCATCTATTTTGACAACCTGGTTCTGCATGGTAACAATCTCCTTTTCGAGCGAGACGACAAGGAAACCAAGTTCACAGAAAGCATCAAAAAGGCTGACTCTCTGGCGCGCGAAAAAATGCGCGAAGAAAACGACAAGATTCTTGCTGCAATTGTGCATAAAGCCATGGAGACCTACCGCAAAGCTCTCGAACTCAGAGAAGACAGTGTCCCGGCTTTATCTGGGTTGATGCGCTGCCATCAGATTCTGGGAGAGAACGAATTAGTTGAAGAGATTAACGCACGGATCGAGGAGCTTTCACCTGCGTTGCGGTCGCGTGAAAAAAGTCGCCAGGAACTGGCCAGAGAAGCCGAACTGGCTGAAGAAGAACGTAAACGCGAGGCGGCCCGCGAACTCGAAATGGAAGAGTCGGCGGTCGAAAATATCAGGAAACTGTTCCAGGAAAAGAAGTATCACGATGTTATACAGCAGGTCGATGAATTGCACCTGTCGTATCGGACAACAGTACCTCTGTTGCTGCTCAAAGCAAGATCATTTGCCGAATTGCGGCGTTTCAAGGCTGCCGACCAGACAATAATCGAAGCAGAACAGCATAATCGGAACATAAACGAAGTTCTTGAAATAAAAAACAGTATCAATGAAACAAAATATGGCATTCTCTGCAAAGCCGCAGATGTTTACCTGCACAAAGCGCTTGAACTGGGGTTGAGCCTTGGCGAGGGACATTTCCGCAAAGCCCAGAAGTGCCTTGTCAAGTCTCTGGAGTATGTTCCAGAGAACATTGATCTGCTCGACAAACTCTACACCACGCAAAAATACCTCGGTGAGCGCGAAGATTCCTATAAAACCAAGGCCATGATATATGTTCTGAACAAGAAATACGTTACCGCTTTTGACCGCGAGTCGTCAGCCTCTCTGTGTTTCATCGCGAGCTTTGCATATGAGGGTGAACCAGCGATCATAAATGATTTCAGGTGGTTCAGGCGCGAGTTTCTCCTGACTTCACGGGCTGGCATGGCTTTGAACTGCCTCTATATCAGATTCAGCCCGGCTGTAACTGTTTCCGCCGCAAAATTCAGCTTTTCGCGCCCGTTATTTCGCACTCTTCTTTATCCTGTCCGGCTGATGATCGGTGTGTTACAACAATTTATTTGCTAAATGGGAAAGTCTGCTTTATTATTCTCACATGTTTATGACTAAAATTTTTACAAAACTGTTAATAGTCTTATCGTTTATTGTCTGTTATCCCTGCTTCTCTCAGCCTCTTGACAAACAGATGGTAAGGGTAGGCATACGCCCGGAAGAAGTTTTCTCGACGCTGCGCCTGCAGTCTTTCAGTGGCAACTGGAGAGTCGAGTTTGCCGGAGCTTCAGCAACCCGTGATCTGTTGACCGAAGGTGAAGACTGCACCATAATGTTGGTTCCCAAGGGTATGGTAGCCAGATTTTCAGATGGCAAAGAGTTTGGGGCTGGTTTTAGCAAAATCACCTTTTCGGGTGGCGCCTTGCTTAATCTTGAAATCCCAGATCTACAGCCAGTTTTACTTCAGAACATAATAGAAGTGGATTTTGCCGAGAACTCGATGCGTCTGGTAAACAAAATTACAGTTCATCAGCACGTAGTTTCGAGTATCTCTAAAATAGGCATTACCAACGAACCCGAGGCGCTCAAGGCTTTGTGCGTAATGGCGAGATCGCGACTTGCCTGGCTTATTGCCAACACACAGCACAAGGATGTTCCATACGACGTCTGTGATGAAGAGCATTGTGTGCCTTTTTGCGGTTGCGGCTACAACAGAGAGCTTGTAGATATTCTTGCCAGCATGACAGCGGACCAGATAATCAGATATGGTGGCAAACCCATACTGCCGCGCTACCAGAATACATGCGGCGGCCATATTTCGTCGGCAAAAGATATCTTTGGAACTGATGAACCGTATCATCCCGCTCATCCAGATCTTCTCGATGGAAAAGGGTCAGAGAACTGCTTTCACAGTCCGGGATTTCACTGGACAATAGAATTGCAGAAAGTTGATTTTCTGGATTTTCTGTCAATAGCTTTTGCCGGCGGCGCAGATAGAATCTATACCGGCTGGGAGCCCGCCAGGGTCGATTCCTACGGGCGAATTCAGCAGGTCACTCTGCGTGGTCGAGTTCCCAAAATCTTGTCAGGAATAGATTTCCATCGCGCTCTTAACGAGTATTTTGGTCCAAATGGCATAAAGAGCATGAAATTTACCATGGAACTGTTGCGCAGAACCATTATTTTTCGCGGCATGGGTCAGGGTGAAGGCGTTGGATTATGTATTTATGGGGCAGATGGGCTGGCCAAAAAATCGCAGAAATATCTCGAAATTCTCAAATTCTACTATCCTGGCACCGAAGTTAAGCAATAAACTGCGATAAAAAAAGCGCAGATCGACTGCGCTTTTTTTATTGTGCCTGACCTGGTATCAGAGATCGACCCCGATTTCGAGTGACAGCACAATCGTCAGAACTGTTGCCAGAAACAAGCTTGTCATAATTTTTTCTCCATACCCATGATACAGCCTTATTAATCTATCGGCAATCTGCGAATAAATTTTACGCTTAATCCTCTGATATCAGATTCCGTCACATTGCAAAAGCATGCCCAAATACTGTAAACTGAAGCCTGGAGGTGCAGAATGACTGATGCCAGAGTTTGCCTGGTAACATTACCCGATCTTGACACTGCCCGTAAGATAGCAAAGGATATTGTCGAAACAGGCCTGTGTGCCTGTGCCAATCTACTCCCCGGCACAGAATCGATCTATCGCTGGCAGGGTAAAATCGAGCATGGATCTGAAGTGCTGATGGTTATCAAAACCCGCCAGTCCCGCCTGAAAGAGCTTGATGCAAAAATCAGGCAGCTGCATCCCTATGCTGTATATGAGTTTATCGCTCTGCCGGTAGATTATGGCAATGAGAACTATCTGCAATGGCTTTATGAATCGACATCCTGAATGGCCAGAACATATCAGTTAAACACAGAAACGGCCGTCGGCCAGTCTTTCAAGATTGATTACCGTTCTCTGCTCAACGAACAACAGTATGAGGCCGTGACCTGTTTTAATGGCCCGGTTCTCTGTATTGCCGGAGCAGGTTCGGGGAAAACGCGCACGCTGATTTACCGGGTCGCGCGTATGCTTGAGAGTGGCATAGCGCCAGACAGCATTCTGCTGCTGACTTTTACCCGCAAGGCAGCGGCCAATATGCTGGATCGTGTGACAACCCTGGTGGGAGCCACGGGCAAAGCGGTTGCAGGCGGCACCTATCATAGTTTCGCCGCAAATATACTGCGCCGATACGGCCACCATATAGAGCTTAATCCAGGATTTTCAATAATAGACGAGGGCGATGCGTCTGATATTATAAATCTGCTGCGCAGTGAAATGGGCTTTAACCGTAAGGAATCACGTTTCCCACAGAAAAAAACCGTGGCTCAGATGTTTTCAAAGGCGAACAATCTTGAAAAAAGTCTGGCAGACGTCATCAGCGATTTATACCCGCAATTCTCTGAGCATTCACAAGACATCTGCCGCCTTTACGCAGGATTTGGCGAATACAAGCAAAAGAACCTGCTTCTTGACTATGATGATCTGTTGATCTATATGCATCGCCTGCTGAGCGATAGCGAAACAGCCCGGGCTCAGATTACATCGCGTTATCGATATGTCATGGCCGATGAATATCAGGATACCAATGGCCTGCAGGCGAGAATCACCATTCTTCTGGCAGGTGAAAAGCGCAATGTCATGGTTGTCGGCGACGATGCTCAGAGCATTTACTCCTTTCGCGGCGCCAGAGTCAGCAATATTCTTGAATTTCCTGAAGCCTTTGCCGATTGTCGTGTGATCAGGCTTGAAAGAAACTATCGCAGCACCCGCCATATTCTCGATGCCGCCAACAGTCTGATGGAAAAGGCTGGTGAGGGCTTTAAAAAAAAGCTTTATACCGAAAAGGATTCAGGCGAACTTCCGGCCTGTGTGCGCTGCGAAGATGAGCAGGAACAGGCGATGTTTGTTGCGGCCAGGGTGCTTGAACTTCGCGAACAGGGTATTCAGCTCAACAAGATGGCGGTATTGTTCCGATCAAGTTTTCATGCATATCAGCTTGAACTGGAGCTGAAAAGACGCAATATTCCGTATGTCAAATGGGGCGGCTTTAAATTTCTCGAAGCTGGTCATCTTAAGGATATTATCGCACACCTGCGCATTATCCAGAACCCGTTCGATCAGGTTTCGTGGCTGCGTGCGCTTCTGTTGATCGAAGGAGTCGGTACGCACAGCGCCGGCGAAATATTCTCTCATATCAGACAGGCAGAAAATCCCTTTGATTTTTCCGGGATCAAAGCCAGGCCGAAGGCTGGCAAAGGATTGGGTAAGCTCGGGCAGATGCTTCTGTCTGCTGCGGCCCTGGTGAACTCTTCCCCTGCCCGACTGCTTGAAATTGTTGCGGACTACTATTTTCCGATTCTAAAAGAGCGCTTCGACGACTATCCAAGACGTTTTAAAGATATCGATCAGCTGGCAATAATTGCCGGCAGATTCTCAAGTCTGAGCGACTTTCTGAGCGATCTTGCGCTTGAGCCACCCAGAGATTCAGTTGACGAAGCTTTGGCGCCAGACCAGAGCGAAGATGAAACCTTGATTCTTTCGACTATTCACTCTGCCAAGGGGCTGGAGTGGCACTCGGTATTTGTAATTTACGCCCTTGAAGGCCGCTTTCCCTCTTTCAGTTCACTTAAATCAGAAGCTGATCTTGAAGAAGAGAGACGCTTGATGTATGTTGCCATTACCCGGGCCGAAGAAAATCTGGCGATAACCTGCCCGACAAACATCTGGGATCCCGTCTCCGGAACGGTTCTGGGCAGACAGTCGCGCTTTCTTGATGAAATCACGCCGGATCTTCTTGAAAACTGGCAGATTTCGCGCAGTTAGCATTATCTGAAAAGCCCTTCCCCGAGCGATAGTCCAAACGAGATATCTGGTAAAGTTCTCATGAACAGGCAAAGGGATTGTTACTGTTTAAGTCTCTGTCTGCTTGACAGGGATTGATTTTCTCTGATAAGGTCATATGCCATAAGTATGAACCGGAGTTTTTAAAGTGGTCAAAAATCTCAGCATTGTCGCTGTAGTTTTAATCGGTCTTCTTGCAGGACTGCTTATAAAAGACTACATGAGCCTGCCCAGCCGCAACCTGATAATATTTTATACATCTAATCTGCGCGGACAGATTAAGCCCTTTTCAGGAGCAATCCAGGATCAGCAGTATCGCCAGATCGGCGGACTCGCCTTCATCAAAGGTTTCATCGCTGAAACATCGAAAGCTTTTAATTTCAACCCCGACGAGGTATTGTTGCTCGATACCGGTGATGCCCTGTTCGGAACAGCTGAAGCATCGCTGACCATGGGCGACGTACCTCTCCGCCTCATGGGCAAGGCCGGATATGACGCGATGACTATCGGCAATCTGGATTTTGAATACGGTTTTGACCGGCTGAAAAACTTTATCAGCGCCGGCCATGTTCCTATGCTTGCGTGCAATTATCGCGATGTCACTGCGCCGGTTGGAGACACCTTTCAGCCCGGCCTGATAATTGACAAGGGTGGCGTAAAAGTTGGCATAATCGGACTCGGTCATGGAGAACTGGCCAGGAATACCAGGCAGGATAACATTGTGAGTCTTGAAATAATCGATTTCAGGGCATCGGTGCAGAAAACCGCAGCACAGCTAAAGTCTGCCGGGGCAGAAGTAATCGTTCTTCTTTCCCACCACCCTTCTGTCGGCAGCCTCGACAATCCTGGCGAAGTGTTTCCTGATATTGACATCATTATAGGCGACCTTATTGGCCCAGGATCAGTTATCAGCGGCCGGCCACTGGTATGCCAGACGGCCCCCAGTCGAGGTGGTGGAATTGGCATGGTAAAGGTATCCTATGTTGGCGGCGAATGGGATATCGCTCGTGGATTTCAGCGCATTTTTACTGTAGACGCGGAAAAGATAACCCCTGATGCTGGCCTTGCCGCTGAAATAAGCCGTATTGAAGCAAAAATCGATGGCCTGCTCGATGAAGTGATTACCACCAGCAGTGGCAACTTTACCAATTCCTATACTGAAGAATCTACCATTGGCAACCTGATTGCCGATTGTATGAAGGATATCGCAGGCACCCAGATCGCTCTGACCAACTCAGGTGGGATTAAAGCAGCCATAAACGAAGGACCGGTTACTCTTCGTCATCTTTACGACATGCTGCCTTTTGAAAACACACTGGTTGCAATAGACATGGCCGGATGGCAGATTGAGAACCTTATTGAAGAAGGCCTGACGGGTAAAACCGGTTTTCTTCAGGCATCTGGCTTGAGCTGCACCTATTCAAGTTCCAATCCTCCCGGGTTCAGGCTTATTCAGATATATGTCGGCGACGAACCTCTCGAATACAACCGAACCTACAGCCTGGCCGTAAACGATTTCATGTACAGTAACCAACATGACTGGCCAGAATTAAACCTTGGAAAAAATCCGCAGGTGCGCGGCCTGATACGGGAAGGCCTGGAAACCTGGTTGCGCAAGGTTAAAAGTGTGGCGCCAGATGTTGAAAAGCGTTATACAGATGCAACAGATATAGATGAGACCTTGCAGATTCAGGCGTTGTCACATGTTCAGGCCAGTTTGACACAACCTGTCGAACATGATGGCACGTGCAATTCTGAGTATTCAAGACTTCTTGCCGAAATTATCCGTCTGGAAACCGGAGCTGATTTCGCTTTTATCCCGGCCAGTCTAGTGTCAAAAACACGAGAACCTCTTTCCAGTCTTACTCCAGCTAGAATTGTATCAGACTTCTCGACGGCAGAAGGCGTAAAGATTGCAGAGATAACAGGAGCGCAACTGGAAAAGCTGGTTCGCACAGCAGTGGGCAGTGAAAGTGCCATGGCATTTTCCGGACTTTCTCTTGAAATGCTCGACAACGGAAATATCAAGATCATTCCGTGGGGAGGAAATTTCCTCCCCGAGAATGTTTACCGGATTGCGGTAAACGAGAATTTTCCTGACAGGGTCGATGGCCAGTATGACGTGACAGATGTCGAAAAGGTAAAGGTTTTTAACGACATTCGCCGCGTTTTTCTGAATGGTCTGAGGGCGAGAAACGGGCAGGTAGAGCTTAAACGTGCGCTTTATTGAATTCATACAGAGTTGTCGACTGAAAGCCAAGATTCTGCTGCTTTTCGTCCTGATTCTTGTTCTCCCTCTCACTGTGCTGATGGGCATAACTCTCGGGCGTATTTCACGCATGGCGGCGCAGGATTTCAATCGCAATCTCAATTATGCAGCCAGCCTTTTCAGAGAAAGCCTCGAAGACCAGCTCGACTCTCTAAAAATTAGAGCCAAGACGGTCGCTGATTTTGATTTTTATACTCTTGCCGGCATGGGTTTTTCTGCAGAAACCACTGTTCCGCTCATGCAGTATGAACTTATCCGTTCCGGTCTCGATTATATTGCGGTTGTAAAAAATCGCAGCGAAGTTCTGCTCGAGCAGGGAACGCCACCAAGTGAGTCGCTTGCCAGAATTATTCCGGCCATGTGTCATTCGCAGCTGAACGTAAACCTTTACGTTATCGGTGATGAGCCATGGATATTTGCTTCAGCAATGATCACCAAAATGAAAACTGAACTTCCGCAACACGTAATTTTTGCCCAGCGTGTGCCACGTGATTTTGCTGATAAACTCAAGCGGCTCACCGGCGCCGAGTTCTCTCTGATATATGCCGGTAACCGTATTCTCAGCAGTCAGATGGATATTTATGGCAAGCGTAAAACCGGCAGAATTAATGACAATCCTGATTTGGCTCAGGGGCAAATCGTTATTCTCGGGCGCTCGCACTATTTTGTGCGCGAAGAGGCTTTAAATGGCAGAATTTCAGGAACCATAAGACTTGAAATAGCTCTTCCCGATTCCGAATACAATTCATTGGGACGCACCATGCAACAGGATTTTATTGTGTTCGGACTGCTTGGGCTGTTACTGGCTTTAATTACCGGTTCTGTTCTGTCATGGCATATAGCCAGTCCAATTAACCGGCTGGCTGAAAGCACTTCGCTGGTTGCCCGTGGCGAAACCGGCATGCTTCCTGAAACTTCCCGTCATGACGAGATTGGAGCGCTTACCAGCAATTTTCGTGAAATGGTAATCAGCATCAATACTGAAAAAGAGCTCAAGGAACAGCGTGTGCGTGAGCTGAATACTCTTTTCGAAATCAGCAATGCCGTGAACCTGTTCACTGACTCTGAAGAATTGCTTAAATTTGTGCTGACGCATGCTATTGATGCCCTTGAAGCTGAAAGGGGTTCAATCATGCTGCTCGATGACAGCACCGATGAGCTTGTCGTGAAAGTTGCTACTGGTGGTCGTTACCGCGTATTCACCGGCACACCGGTTAAGCTTGGCAACGGCGTCTGCGGTCAGGTTGCCAGAACCGGCAGTGGTGCGATATGTAACGATGGCTTCAAGGACCCGCGCTTTAAAAATTTCGGCAGTCTGATGCCGGTCGAAGATATTAAAAGCTTGATATGTTCACCTCTCAAATTCAAGGATGGTATAATTGGCGTCATAAACATTGTCAACAAGCGCAATGGCGGCCAGTTCAGGGAAAGCGACCTGTCGCTGCTGAACCTTATTGCTTCACAGGCAGCAGTCACTATTGAAAACAACAAGCTCTACGAACTGTCGATTACCGACGGAATGACGAGGCTTTTTGTTCACCGCTACTTTCAGGCAAGGCTGAACGAGGAACTTTTGCGCGCGCGTCGTTACGGCTTGACGATGAGTCTGATCATGATAGATATAGACAATTTTAAAAAGTTCAATGATACCTATGGTCATCAGGTCGGCGATCAGGTTATTCAGAAGGTTTCCCAGTCCATTCGAGATACGGTACGCACGGGCATTGACGTGCCCTGTCGCTATGGTGGCGAGGAAATGTCGGTAATATTCCCTGAAACTCGTGCAGAAGAAGCTTTCCAGACCGCCGAGCGTCTGCGTGAGAACATCGCCGCGCTCAGGGTGCCCCATAGCAGTGGTGATCTGCATATTACGGTCAGTATAGGCGTAGCATCTTACCCGATTCACGCGCATGACCGCGAAAATCTGATCAAGGTTGCCGATAAAGCACTTTACGTAAGCAAAGGCGCGGGAAAAAACAAGACAACACTGGCTCCCGAGAACAGCATCTGAAATGAATGTTAATCTGGCCTGTATGCTTGTTGCTATGTGCGGTATCCTGCGCAGCACCGATCTTTATTTCAGAAACCCGATAATAGCCAGTCTGCCGGTAGTCGTACTGATATCATGGGAACATTTGATCAATCTGCTGCTTGTATCGCCGGTTTTCTGGGTAAAGCGCAGACAGTTCAAACTTATCGCCGCGCGGGACGTATTCCTGTTCATCATGGTTGGATGCGGTGCATCGGCAATGGGGGTATTGTGTTTTACTGAAGCCTTTCGCTATATTAATCCGGCCCTGGCAGTTCTGATGCAGAAATTACAGCCGATAATGACAATTTCGCTTGGCGTAATATTGCTGCGCGAGAAGGTTAACCGCCGATTTTTCGGCTGGGCTTTTCTGGCGATAATATGTTCATATTTTGTTTCATTTGGTCTGGCCGACCCCTTCACGGGAGAATGGAAAAAGTCAGCCATTGGCGCTGGTCTTGCGGCTGCAGCCGCTTTCTTCTGGGGAAGCGGCACGATCTGGGGCAAAATTCTGCTGCAGAAGTATGACCAGAGCTTCGTTCTTGCCGGTCGTTTCCTGCTTGGATCGATATTTACCGTTTCTCTCGCCCTGGTCTTCCATGGCGGCCTCAAGTCAGAACTGATACTCAATGAAGGTTTGTATAAAAGCATCTTTTACATGGCGACAATATCGGGGATTCTGGCAACCAGCTTCTTTTATGCCGGCCTCAAATGGGTCAAGGCTTCACTTGCTTCTATTCTTGAGCTGTTTTTTCCTGTTTCTTCGGTTCTGATAATGTGGCTGAGCTTTAACCGGCCAATAACTCCACTGCAGATAGCAGCGGCGCTGTTAATGTTTTTTGCAGTATACCAGGTCAACCGGCTCGCCGAAAAATGAACGGGTTACCAGGCCGGGAATTTCGGTATTACTTACTACTATCGGTGTCTGCTTTGAGCAGCATCTGGTAAATCTGGTATTTTTTCTGATATAGGGCCAGTGCCTGAAGAGTCTCTATTGTCTGTGGCCCGCTTTCGCGCAGTAACCTGACATAATCATTATATGCGTCGAGGTACTCTTTCTGTGCATACTCAAGCGGCGAAATTTTCAGCGGCTTTGTCTGTTTTACGCTTGTTTCAACGGTATTAACCTGTATCGGATCTGTAGATAGAGCCTGTGAGCTGCTTCCAGTTTGCTGTAAAGGAAGATTGGGAGTCTGGCTGCATCCCATAATGAGGATGGCAGCGGTTAAGACCAGGAGCAGGCAATATTTGTCAGCTGGTTGAATCATAGCTATCTGATTATAGGAATAAAGGGCGGCTCTGTCAAGAGAACGGCAACGCTGATTTATCGCCTGCATGCAGTTAAGCAAAAAAATAGTTGAATATATAGTGCAAAGGTAGTATAATGGCTCGATTTAAGAGGAGTCGGAGAGCCGGAAGCAACATCTTCAACACAGCATGGCACCGCAAAAAAGCAATCTTGTTAGCCCAGGAAAGGGGAGCTTCATGAAAACCATTCTCGAAAAAGGTATCATATTTCACCAGGGAAAATTTCAGGAGTTGGATAAGCTGGTCATAGAGAAAGGCAAGATCGTAGAATTAGTTCTTGCTTCAGCCAAAGCCAAAAAGGGGAAACCGCTACCGGCACCCAAAAAGAAAGCAGACACCAGCGCCAATGTTATCAATTGCAGCGACCGTTATATACTTCCCGGTTTCATTGATGCTCACACCCACATAAGCCTTGAAGAAGAAGGCGTTGGCTGGTATGACGCAGATTTTAACGAATCATTTGGCCTCGCTACCCCACAGGTAAGAGCATTTGATGCATTGAAAATGCGAGACAAGGCTTTTAATGATGCATTACATGGTGGCGTCACCACTGCCATGATTACTCCCGGTTCGGCTAATCCCATTGGCGGCCAGTGTTGTATCGTCAAGATGGTTGGAAATGTCGCAGAAGCTGCCGTAGTAAAAGAAAGCTCCGGAATGAAGTTTGCATTCGGCGAAAACCCGAAGCGCGTGTACGGCGAACAGAAAAAATTCCCCAGCACCAGAATGGGTACAGCCGCGGTTATTCGCGAATGGCTCATGAAAGCCCAGGACTATCTGAAGCGCAAAAAAACCAAAGAATTCAAAGAGCGCGAAATTAAGCTCGAAGCAATGCTGCCACTGATCGAAGGCAAAATTCAAGCGCGTGCACATGCTCACATGGCCGACGACATTATTACCGCCTATCGCATCGCCCAGGAATTCAATCTCGATATGGTATTCGATCACTGCACCGAAGGGCACCTTATCGCCAAAGAACTTGGCAAATGGAAAGCCCGTGCCGTAGTCGGCCCGACTTTCTCCAGCCGCAGCAAACCAGAACTGCGCAACAAAACTTTTGAAACAGTAGAAATCCTTATGGATGAAGGCTGTGTGGTTGCTCTCACAACGGATCACCCAGTAATGCCAATTGAAGGCCTCAGCGTAGCTGCCGCCCTGTGCGTACGGCACGGTCTGGATGAAGAGCGCGCAATCAAGGCAATCACCGAGAACCCGGCCATAATCCTCGGTCTCGATAAGAGACTTGGCAAGCTTGAGGTAGGCTACGATGCCGACGTCGTTGTCTGGGATGGCCATCCTCTCGACGTACGTTCAAAGACCGAAGCGGTTTTTGTGGACGGCAACAGGGTAATCTGAAATAACCGAGCCTTCCCGCTCTTTTTAAACTGAAAAAGAGGCCTTAAATGTCAATAATATTCAATAACGTTCGCATACCGATGAGCGGTACGTTTTTCCCAGGCCAGAAAGTTCTGGTCGAAAAGGGAAAGATCGCTTCCGTAGGTTCGATGATTCGTAAGAACGTTGAAAAAGTTATCGAATGCGAGCAGAAGTATCTGATTCCAGGTTTAATAGATGCCCACAGCCATCTCGGACTTTTTGAAAGTGCTGTACCTGTTGATGATATCAACGAGCCTTACGCCGACATTACCCCCCACCTGCGCCCGCTTGACGGCGTAAAAATGCGCGACCGCGCCATGGAAGACGCCAGACGGGCCGGGATTTCAACCTGTATGGTTTGCCCGGGTTCAGAACGGCCTATTTCGGGGATATGCTCGATTCTCAAGACCAACGGCAATTCGGCTGATGTCGGATTGATTGTTGAACAGGCCGGCGTTCTCATGTCTTTTGGCGAACAGGTTAAAGTTACCGCCAGAAAAAGCGAAAGATCCTATGTCACCAGAATGGGTATTTCAGCTCTGATCAGGGAAACCCTGATGAAAGCACAGGACTACTACGCTGCCAAGCAGAGTAAAAAAATGGTCAAGGATCGTGAAATCGACATGGAAGCTCTGATCCCTCTGATCAAGGGCGAAGTAGCCATGCGTGCCTGTGCACACCGCGCCGAAGATATTATGGCGGCTATTCGCATTGCTGATGAATTCAAGCTCAAACTTGTCATAGAATATGGCACTGAAGCACATCTGCTGGCATCAATCCTGGCGGAGAAAAAGATACCCGTGGTTCTCGGCCCGACACTGATTCCCAGATTCAGATACGAACTCAATGAAAAGACCTTTGAAAGCGCGAAGATACTTATGGATGCGGGTGTTGAGGTCGCATTTACCTGTGACTACCCCGGCCTGCCCATAGAAACCCTGCGCGTTGCAGCTGCCATGGCTATTCAATATGGACTCGAAGAAAAACGCGCGCTGGCAGCAATTACTGAAGTGCCAGCCACTATTCTGGGAGTAGATGCAAGACTTGGAAAAATAAAGAAGGGCATGGATGGTGATCTGGCTCTGTTCTCAGGGCATCCGCTCGATATCAGGTCACATCTTGAGGCACTCGTTGTTGATGGAGACCTCTTCGTATTCTCAAAAGATCTCAAAATAGAAACAGGCAGTTGATCATTAAAGCAAAAGCAAAAACGCCTCACCGGCAGACCGGTGAGGCGTTTTTGCTTTGAGTTAAGATTCAGTTTTTTGCCAGAACAAATTTTATACGTACCGGCAGAATTTTGCCCTGTAATCTGGTATGGACCCCGCTTGCGAAAATTATGCGGTGGGCTCTTGTTGTTTTGCGTCGCTTAAGAGACCAACGTTTGTCAGTGCTGCACAGCCCGGCGTTTTCCGGGCGAGAGCGCGAAAAAATCCGCTTCAGACTGTTTTGATTGAGGAAATTGAATTTTACTTTCTTCATAATACATTTTTAGCACAAAAAGCGAATCAATTCAACTCTGAATTGCTGCCTGAACAGGTATGTGTTATGATTAGCCGACAAAAATGAAAAGGTGAAAAATATGACAGAAAAAACACTCCGCAGTGACTGCAAAATTTTTGTAAATCGTACACTAAACATGAATACGATCAAAATGATCGGTTTCGACATGGATTATACCCTGGCAACCTACAATGTACCTGCTTTTGAGGCAAAAGCCTACGAAATTCTTACAGAAAAACTCATTCGCGAATACAAATATCCTGAAATAATTCGAACTTTCGTTTTCGATAACGATTTTATCATTCGCGGTCTGGTTATAGACACAGAAACCGGCGATTTCCTCAAAGTTAACCGCTATGGTTTTGTTCGCATTGCATCACATGGCACGAAATTTTACAGTTTTGAAGACCAGAAAGAAAAGTACGGCCCCAATGGGATCGACCTGAGTGATTCGCGTTACTACATTGTGCATACACTGTTTTCTCAGGCGGAAGGCTGTATGTATGCACAACTGGTCGATTATTACGATTCAAAGAGTGAAAAAGTAAACTATCGACAGCTTTTTACTGAAGTACGCAAATGTCTTAATGATGCCCATCAGGAAGAAGCGCTCAAGGGCGATGTCGTTAAGAACCCCAGCAAGTATCTGATCAAAGATCAGCGCATTGTCGATGCTCTGATCAAATTCAAAAAATTCGGCAAGAAGCTGGCGTTGATCACCAATTCAGATTACGACTACAGTCGCAAGGTTATGGAGTATTGTTTCGACCCGTTCCTGAAAACGCCGTGGCAGAAGCTCTTTGACCTTGTTATCGTGGCTTCCAACAAGCCGGAGTATTTTACCGCACGCAATCGCTATCAGAAGGTTGATCCTGAAACTGGTCTGCTTTCAAACTTTTACGGTCAGATAGAATGGAATGGCCTTTATCAGGGTGGCAACGCAACAATTCTCGAGAAACACCTTGGCTTGAAACCGTCTGAGATTCTTTATATTGGTGACCATATTCTCGGTGATGTCGTCACCTTGAAAGAAACGATTGGCTGGCGCACTGGACTGGTCGTTCAGGAACTGGCCGAAGAAGTGCCCATTCTCGAAAAGACGCAGAAGTTGCACCAGCAGATCGCTGACAAAATGGCTGAAAAAGAAGCTCTCGAAGATGCTTCGCTTGAAATGCGCGAACAGATGTGGATTAAATCCGGCCATCACGATTCGGCCCGAAAAAGCTTCGACGAAATCAAGAAGCAGCTGATTAAGCTGGATGAAGAAATTCGCGATCTTATTTTCGCCACACAGGACGGTTTCAACAAGAACTGGGGCGAAGTAATGCGCGCCGGTAACGAAATTTCGCGTTTTGCCACACTCGTGGAAAGATATGCCTGTATTTACATGGCCGGCATTGCTAATCTCTTTTATTACTCACCGTTCAAATACTATCGCTCAAAACGGCGTCTACTGGCACACGACCCCGACCTTGACTATTAAAGGAATGGCCATGAAGGAATTTACCGTAGGTGACATGATAAGGGTTCTTGAAAAGCTTGATCCTGCACTTCCTCTTTATGATCATTATTATGATGAGGAAGTTGAAAAAGAAGTCTGGTTCAATGTTGCGAAGCCCAGGCCCAGGAAACAGATGATATATCTGGCCGGAACCCGGGAAAAAGATCAGGTCACCCTCGCCTGGACAGACAACAAGTCGGAGGGTCGTGTCATAGATAAAAAGAAGATAGTCATCCTGTACCCACCAGAGAGTGGCGTTATAGAATTTTGACCTGCCAGCCTCTTTCAGCCGGTGTGTTCATCGGGTTCATCCGGGTCTTCTTCGTCTGAATATTCAGAGGTCGCATAAGAATAATCATCGTCTTCTGCTGTTCCATAGGCCTGCGACTGTCTGGATGAATAATGAGCGGCTTCGAGATTTTTCTGTCTGGCTTCAAAAGCCATACCAAAGAGTGGAACGATCGATGCCAGCGTTGCGCCGATAAACCCCCAGAATGCTCCGTAGCCGGGCTGCAGCGCGTCGAGATAAACCTGAATAACTGATCTGAACCAGCCGTCAGATGTGAGTTCCTTACCTAGTTCGACGGCACGGTTATCATAAATAACAACTATTTCGTGCGTAAGAAAAAACGCCGCAAAGATTCCGATAAAAAACGCGGTAAAATAGTTTCTGCGTAAAGCCAGAACAGTGCCGAGCATGCAACTCAGCATTACCGGCAGGCCAACTCCGCCGGCGCGCCAGCTCTTTAGACAGACCGGGGTAAAATCGAGAAAAGTTGAGAATACGATCAATGCGAATCCGGTTGCAACAACAAGACTTAGCGCAACAGGAGCGATTCCAGAGGGGGAGGTGCGTGCCCCTTCGCTATTTAACATTATGTTTTCCTGCATTTTGTCTCCGCGGCTTATTGTGCCGATACTTTCAGGTCATGTCGCCGGGTTCAAGAAACCGGCGCAGGCAACTGTTCTCAAGCGCTTTATCCGGCGCGCCCTTGACTCCACCATGCTCGTAGCTGATGTCGAGTATCATCCTGGGTGTCCTGATCGGGGTGATTACGATAAAGAATTCTCCAGACTGGCGTTGCACAAGCCTTATCAGGCCATTCTGTTCGAGCTGTTTTATAACGGCATCGACTATTTCATCGTCATATCCTGTGCGTTCGGCCAGCTCAGGGCGATCCAGCAGGACATGACGGTCGGTCGGCTTGCCCAGTTCAAAATCAAGCTCGACAAGCTTTTTAAAAACAGGCCAGGCTTCGGGCCCGATTTTGTCATTGAGCATTCTGGGTAAGCCTGAAAACTCAAGCCATTTCGGAAACCTGAAACACATCTTCTTCGGATTTTCCACACTGTCTGACGACTTTTTGCCGGCGACCGGATTGAGAAAAGCCTCAAGATCAGCAACGTTTACCCGCCAGTCGCTGCCAACCTTGACTCCAGGTAACTTGCCATTGCGCAGCCAGCGTCGAAGAACTTCGGTATTCATGTTGAGGAGTGCCGAAACTTCTTTGAGATTTAGCAATTTGCGGGTTGTGGGCATTACTTTGTTCATCCTTATCCTGTGCCAAATACAATACCATGCACGCAGAGTAGTAGCAAGTAAAATAAGAATTTGCATCTCACCCTGTTTTGATGCATCAGCCAGTGCAACCAGCATATTTGAAGTTGGCAGGCACGCACATGATCGGTTATATGTATAGTATAAAAGCTGATGAGGTCATCTTATGATTACTGACTGGAAAAACGAGAAGGCAGAGCATTTTGAAGCTCATGCGAACGACGCTCTTCTCCCCCTGTACCGATGGTTTGTCAGAGATATTGAACAGTTAAGCGGAAAACCTGTCAGTGGATCGAGCATACTTGACATTGGCTGTGGGCCTGGCTTTATGCTCAAGGCTCTTCTTGACGCTGGCGCGTCTGACGTGACCGGAGTAGATCTTTCGGCATCGATGCTGCAGGCAGCAGTCAGGTCACGCGTCAGAGAAGCCTTGCTGGTTCAGGCTGACGTCGCCCGCTTGCCGTTAATGCCTGCTGCGTTCGATATCGTTTTCAGCCGTGGCTCAATCTTTTTCTGGCGCGATCTTGAGCAGTCGTTCCTGAATATTGCCAGCTGTCTCAAGCCAGAAGGTACCGCCGTACTGGGTGGCGGTTACGGACTCAGCAGTCCGCAGGAACTGGTAGATGCTGCCAGACGGGATCATAGCAGCAATCACAGCAGCGGTATTCCCAGAATCGATATTGATCATCTACTGGCGCTTGCGAAAAGAACCGGTGGTGTTGCCGAAATAAAGTCCGCGCCGCGTCGCGGCTTCTGGCTTGTCTGGCAGCCTGGTAAACTCAGCCGGTAAATATTCATGCCGGATATGCCGGCTCAGCGTGCCTTTACGCGAGTTCTGATGAAGTCGCGGGAGACGTCAGGAAAATCAGAGAAGATGCCATCGACGCCAATCTCGTTGAAAAGCGTGTCGAGCAGTTTTTCGGCTGATATCCCGTCTGGCAGAGCATCGACCCGGAATGTGTATGGATGCATCTCCAGCCCGTGCGCTTTGGCCTGGGCAGCCAGATCACTGATAATCGGCCTGCCATCTTTGTCAAACCCGCTAATCAGCTGCTTTATCCATGGCCCGATGCCAACCGCGTAAGAAGCAACAGAGGCGACATCAAAATCTTCTTCAGTCAGCTGAATGAGCTTGAGTTCACATTTGAGTTCACTTTTTACACGCTTGAGCTCAGCGAAATCGAAGCATTGCAGATAAACTTTGTCTTCCGCCTTTGTATAGCCATAATCAGCCAGTATGCGGATAACGATAGGGCTGATATCGTGCCCCTGCTCGCGGTGCCAGGCTGGGTCCTTGATTTCCGGGTAAATTCCGACGTTGCGGCCGGTAGAATGGTTAAGACCCTGTATCAGCTCGATCTCTTCCTCAAGTGTGTGCAGTCTGAAATCAGATTTCCATAAGGGGAAGCGGCCGGCAAAAACTGCTGTGCCAGAAGCAATGTTAAAGCGCTCGCAGGCCTTGAGCGTTCTGATTTCGGCCAATGTAAAATCCAGGGCATAATAGCGGCCATCGGCACGGGCCCGGCCGGGAAATTTTTCGGCGACATCGGTGACTGTATCAAGATGAATGTCATGTATTACCAGTGCCCTGTCGTCTTTGGTCAGAACGACATCCTGCTCGATATAATCTGCCTGCATGCCATAAGCAAGAGCCTTGGCCGGTAGAGTGTGCTCGGGCAGATAAGCGCAGGCGCCGCGATGGGCGATGTTGATGGGCAGGTTCCCTGCAAAAATTGCCATATAGCCTCCAAGAAGCATGTAGATGGTGGTTAGCGCAAGTTTATTCATTCAGATACCTCGTAGTAGCATTTTCTGCATGTTAACACAAATCACAGGTTAAGTAGAATTTGCTTTGCGTTGCGACTAGGGGTATTATATACACTGAGATAACTACGACTCTGTACTTACATGGAGAAACTATGACTCTGAAAAAGCTGAGCAGATTTGCAAAAATCAAACTCAATGATGAAGAAGAAGAAGAAGTTAAAGAAGAAAAAGAAGAAAAGTCAGATGTAAACGAAGTAATAGAGCAGAAGCTGCTTGAGAGCCGTCAGATCTTTCTCTGGGGCGTTGTCGAAGATGATTCGGCCAAGGATATTGTTTCAAAGCTTCTTTATCTCGACGCAATCAAACCCGGCGAAGCGATAACACTTTTTATCAACAGCCCTGGTGGAGTCATTTCTTCCGGAATGGCGATAATCGATACGATGCACTTGATCAAATCACCGGTAGCGACAGTGTGCATGGGCCTCGCCGCCTCAATGGGATCTCTTATCCTGTCGGCCGGCGCAAAAGGCCAACGTTTTGTTTTCCCCAACGGCAAAATTATGATACACCAGCCCAGTGTAGATTTTTTGTATGGCCAGGCCAGCGATCTCGAGATTCAGGCCAAGCAGATTTTGCGTACACGCGAAAGCGTCGCCGCCATTCTGGCGAAGAACTGTGGCAAACCCAAAGACCGCATTCTCAAAGATATGGATCGCGATTACTGGATGGACAGCGACGAGTCAGTTAAATACGGCATAGTCGATGCAATCTACAGTTGCAAATAAGCTATCAGGCAAGAGTGAGTATTATTACAGGCAGTGATTATGGAAGGTCTTGATTATGTTTTTCCGGTTCTCACCGGAATCTGTTTCTCGGCGATAACAGGGTTTCGCGCCTTTTTGCCACCGTTGATCATTGGCATTGTATTGAGATTTTTCCCTGGTTTGCAGGATTATATACGTATCGATGTTGCCAATTTTGCTTTCCTGACCCAGGATCCGGTTCTGATCGCCCTCGCTGTCGCAGCTCTGGCTGAGTTTCTTGGTGACAAGATTCCAGTTGTCGATAATCTGCTGGACTGGCTTGAACTGCCGGCGAAGATCGTTTTTTCAGCGATTCTTACCTATGCCCTTGTGCCAGGTTCGTCACACTGGTTCTATCTATTGGTGGCGCTGGTGTTTGCTGAATCAACGACCTTAACCGTTCATACCGGCAAAACCGGGCTGCGCGCAGTCTCTACCGTAACAACCGGCGGCGTTGCCAACCCGGTTATGAGCCTCGTCGAAGATATAATAAGCTTTGTCGGTGCGATAGTAGCTCTGCTGGCACCAATTCTCGCAACTATCGGCATCGTATATCTGTTATACCGCTGTCTGCGTTTTCTCTTTGGCAGAACGGGGGGTAACGCTGGCAAAATTGCGGATGCCCGGCCTTCTTTTGTCTGGTTTAACGTTTCGCAGTTCATCAGTCACTGGTTTTTCCGCATTTATAACGGCATGAAGATCTACAACTGCGAACTTGTGCCCAAAAACGAACAATTTGTAACCGTCGCCAATCACGCCTCGATCTGGGATGGTTTCATCATGGCCGCTGCCGTGCGTTTACCACTGTTCATCATGGTTAAAAAGGAAGCCTTTGAAAACCCGATGAAGGGCTGGTATCTCCGCAAGGTCCTGTGTTTCCCGGTTGACCGTTCCAAGGTCGATGCCTCTGCCATCAAACATGCCATGAAAATTCTCAACGATGGTTACAATCTTGGCATTTTTCCTGAGGGAACACGCAACCGAAACGGTTACATCAGTCCGTTCAAGGCAGGTGCCATCAAACTTGCGCTCAAGAAGAAGGTGCTGATTGTACCAGCCTATATTGCCAATTCACACCAGTTGACGCCAACTGGCACCGATCTGCCCCACCCTGCTCATATGTCAGTGCATTTTCTCGACGTCATCGACACCAAAGCCGAACTCGCGGCCGGCAAAGATGAAGAGCAGATTCTTCAGATGATCTATGACAGAATATGCGCCAAGGGCACTGAAGTCATGGGTTATGACGTGCGTGAGCCACATACCGAAGAAGCATGCGAAAACGGTGAAGCAGTTTCGGCAACGGCCTGACCGATGCAGTCTTCATTCAATCCCGACCGTTTCAGCAGTTGCTGGATCAGGATCGATCATGACAGTCTGATGAGCAACATAGTTCAGGTTGCGCAGACAGCTGCTATAATAGATCTTGAGCTGCCTATGCTGCGCCAGCTCTGGCCATATATCGAAGAAGACATTCTTCGCGCTGGCATACAAGGCCTGATATGCTCTGACGCCGAGACTCTCCTTGGTGCGGACCCTGCCCTCGAACGCATTCTCAAACCTGGTTCACGCCAGAGCGACAAAGGCTACGCGCGCGCCGGCATCGTGCCAGTCATGTCTTCTGTTTCTGAATGTCTGGCGCTCTCGAATCTTGCACAGAGCCTCGATCAGCGTCTACCATTTCTTATCCATGTACGCAGCTCAGACAGCGACTCTCCCAGCGGCGACTGGAATCTTGAAAGCATCTGCGAAAAGGTTCCGTCACTGCCAATGATCGATCTTGCCGGCTTTTATCTGAGATTCACGCCGCCGGCACGGCTTCTTGGCTATTTCAGAAGACTGCTCCACAATGCCGAAGCAGTTGCGCAGAGAATAATATGCCCACTGCCCCCTGGCGTTGAGGTTCTGGAAGGAGTTACCAGCTATTCGCTCTGGGAGAACCTGGCAATAGGAACTGATACTGCAAACTGCTTTCCGGTCGAGATCGGTTGCTGGGCCTACCCTGTTCGCACCGGAAGCGATTTTCAGATTTTTCAGGCCGATATTGGCCGGCTACACGGCCTGCCTGAGAAGTTCCCGGTGATCGTTGGGGGTGAAGCCGCTGAAATCGAAAAAATAAGCGATGATTTCTGCGAATTCGTCATCAGAAGACCGCTTGCCGGCCCTTTCCCTGAAAAGGCGCTGATGACCGGAGGCTCGGCTTTTGCTGCAGTTGAAATGAGCGAATGGCGCCCTGAAGATCTGCGCAACCTGTTGCTGCATCTTTCCGGTTGCCCTGTTTACCTGCAGCAGAAAACCCGCACCATTGAAATAATGCCCTGATTAATAGCGATTGCCTGCCGAAGGGGTGTCGGCGAAGATGATATTTTTGAAAAGGTGTTCTTCGTCGGCAAAATAGACACGATCGACCACCGGGGTGATGATCTGTTTGTCGCCGAAAGAGTTGAACAGCCACTGTTCGAGAAAGTTCTTGATGCTGATGCGGGCGGTATCACGTATCGAGTCGATATTTTTGCGCCCGACCTCTTCGAGCAGTCCTGGAATCTCATTCTGCAGCGCGAGTTTTACCTCTTCGCTGTCGCGGATCATACTGTCTTTGATCACTCTCAGATCGTAATGCGCAAGGTCGATTGCCGGCCGGTTGAAGCTGATTGTCGGAGCCACAACGATCAGACGGCGCCCCTGGTCGCGGATATAAAAAGACCATTCGCTGTCTTTGAGCTGAACGTGATAAGTTATCTGGCAGGGCACGCGCGCGGCAACTTCAACGATGCCGCCGGGCATGTAGTGAAAAAGCTTCTTTTCGCTGATATAGGCAAATTCTTCTTTGGTGTGCAGAGACGCTACCTGTAGATTGTTCTGGCCCTGTAAACCGCCAACATAGGAAGAGAACTGCCCCCGTGTCATTTCTTCGCTGAGAGATGGTATCAGCATAGCTGTTGGGGTCACCTTCAAAAAGAAATACCATGTCAGAGAACCCGCTGTAAGAATTGCACATACGCCGACAATCGCAAATGCTTTGGCCCAGGGAAAAGGGGCCGCTGCCCTCTGCGGATGATCCTGCGCTTGATCGGTCATCTGGCACTACCTCTCAATTTCTGCCGAAGTTTCCTCATTCTCGACGACAGGCAGTTCTTCGCTTGCCGGCTTTTCTTGTGTCGGCATAAACTCGCCCTGCAGAAGCACATGATCGGGCATAAACTCTACTTTGCCCTTCCCTGAAATTATTCTGGCTACCGAGCTTTCTGCGTTTTTAACCGCCTGTTTTTTCAGATAATCGATGACATAAGCGGCAAACCAGTTGTTGCCGGCAAGATTGAGACTGTTGATCTTTACGCATTCAACCCGAATCTGTTCTGCAGTCTTTTTTAATTCGATTTGAAAAACCAGGCTACGCATGAAAAATCCTGATCCTGTCACGAAGAGTGTTATCCTGTTGTTATCAACGACACATCTTAATCTCTGCAGACAGAATCCGCCTTCGGGGGGAGTCTGGTATCTGCTGAGAAAGGCGTTGAACTCGGCATGTGTAAGCTTAACTGAGGCTGTTGCAGATGGTTCATGATCGACCAGCTTTTTTTGCAGCGACCAGAAATCTTCCTGTTCAGTTCCGGCGAAGTCTGGCAGGGTTACCGGGGTGCTTATCAGCTTGATTGGCGACACCAGAAGCAGCGCAATCACGATCAGGGCAAGCAGAGAGAACATAACCGGATGCAGCCAGAACAAAAGCACCCTGATAAAAAATGACCTTCGAGGGATATTGTTCCCGGCGGGCTGGCTCGTCATGATCTGATGTTTTTGAGCACTGACTGTTCTTCGAATGACAACAGTTTTTCAATGTCGAGCAGTATGATGAGCTTGTCGTTCAGCTTGGCCACACCCTGCACGTATTGCGAACTGATGTTCGAAGAGAACATTGGTGGCGCTTTTTCGACTTCATCTGTGTAGAAGCGCATGACTTCAGATACGTTATCGACTATCATGCCAACCTGGTTTTTTCCAAGTTCAACGATGAGAATTTTCGCGGTGTTTCTGCTTTCGTTCAAGTCGAGATCGAAACGTTTGCGCAGATCGATGATCGGTACAATATTGCCGCGCAGGTTAATGACACCCTCAACAAATTGCGGCGCCTTGGGAACCTTGCGAATCTCGGTCATAGCATAGATTTCGCGAACCTTATGAATATATATGGCATACTCATCTTCGCCAAGATAAAAGCCTACGACCTGTATTTCCTGTCTGATCCCGGGTTTTTTGGCTGCCATTTCAGTTTCCTTCGCTCTTTTGCTGGTTTTTCTCGGTGTGACGTCTACGTTTCTCTTTCAGATAGACGACAAAACTTGCCAGTTGTGCCAGCACAACAGCAGCATCATCGAGCCAGCCAACGATTGGAACATCAGGAATGACGTCTATGGGGCTTATCACATACGCAATAGTAATCATAAAAAGAATTATCTGCATCGCAGGCTTTGCCAGCAGCTGTCTGGGAAGTGAGGGGCCTTTTTCTGTCATGATTCGAGGTCTGCCGAGCCAAAGCTGAATGGCAGCAACTCCTGATCGCTGGTGCGCTTAATCTCACCACGGTTGTTAACCAGCATGATTTCTATTCCGGGCGCCAGTTCGTGAATCACCTGGCGACAGGCACCGCATGGTGCAGTAAATGCCGGGCGATCAACATAGATGGCCAGTTTCTTGAATCTCTTATGACCGGCGGCTATTGCCGTAAACAGAGCTGTTCGTTCAGCGCAGTTGGTCAGGCCAAAGCTGGCGTTTTCGATATTACAGCCCTGAATTATCTCGCCGTTTTCCAGCAGCAGTGCTGCTCCAACCAAAAAATTGGAATAAGGCGCGTAGGCCTTTTTGCTGGCAGCTATTGCCTGGTTGATCAGTTCCTTTTCCTTCATTCTGTCACCTCGTAAACCTCATAAGTCTTACTAATACCATAAAGCAGCAGTTAACTAAAGAAAAAAACACCCCTGCCAGGCAGGGGTGTTCTTGATATAAATCAGCGTTTTGAAAACTGTGGTTTTCTTCTTGCTTTTTTGAGACCGTATTTCTTGCGTTCTTTCATTCTCGGGTCACGAGTAAGGAAGCCGTTCTTCTTGAGCGGAGGACGAAATTCCTCGTTGAATTTAACAAGAGCACGGGCGATGCCGTGGCGCAGGGCGCCGGACTGGCCGGTGCTGCCGCCGCCGGCGATATTAGCATATACGTCGAACTTGCCGAGGGTTTCAGTGGTGGCAAGCGGTTGAACAACGATTTTGCGAGTCAGAGGAATCGGAAAATATTGCTCGATGGGTCTTTTGTTGATAACGATTTTGCCTTCGCCGCGGCAGATGCGCACGCGTGCGGTAGCAGATTTTCTTCTGCCAGTTCCCCAGAAAAATACTTCAGCCATGGTGTATTCCTCCTTCCTTACTTGGTAAGCTTGATGGCTTTAGGCTGTTGAGCAGCATGGGGGTGCTCAGTGCCTGCGTAAACTTTGAGTTTACCGAGATACTGCTTTCTCAGCTTGTTGCGGGGCAGCATTCTCTTAACAGCCAGCCAGACCATTTTGTCGGGGGTGTTTTCGAGCATCTGGCCATAGGTTACCGACTTGATTCCGCCGGGATAACCAGTATGCCAGTGATATTTCTTGTTGTCGTGTTTCTGGCCAGTCAGAACAATCTGATCTGCATTTACGATAACAACAAAATCACCGCAATCAATATTGGGGGTGTAAATTGGTCTGTGCTTGCCACGAAGGCGAGCAGCGACCTGTGAAGCGAGGCGGCCAAGAGGCATGTCTTTGGCGTCTACAATGACCCATTCACGGGTAAAATCAGTTTTCTTTGCATAGAACGTCTTCACCGATTTTTTCTCCTTTCGGTTAATACATGACTTTCATCAGATAAAGTCCGCCTGGCGGTGCAGGGGCACCAAGTCTTCGTCTATTCTGATTACGGTACAGTTCGTCGATTTCCTCAACCTGCATTTCGCCGTAGCCCACCAGATATATCGCTTTTGCCATGTTTCGGACCATGTTATGCATAAAACCTGTTCCGATAACGTCAAAGGTGATTACCTCGTGATCCAGGCTGACGCTGGTTTCGAGAATCTTCCTGACGGTGCTCTCATACTGACGCGGGGATTTAGCAAAAGCGGCAAAGTCGTGTTCGCCGATGAATTCGCCTGCCGCTGCCTGCATTTTTTCGATATCCGGTTGCCGGTCGATCTGCCAGAAGAACCTTTCTAGGAAAGGCGAAGCAGTCTTGACCAGACGGAACAGATACCGGTAGTGCTTGCCGCGGGCGGAAAAACAAGGGTGGAAGCCTTCATCTGCTTCTTCTGCCCTGCTTACCCTTACTGCCCCAGGTAGAGCGCCGTTCATTCCTATGATTAACTTTTCAACTGGAATCGGACACTCAGTTCTTAATAGAACCACCTGTTCAACCGCATGAACCCCGGTGTCTGTCCGACCCGCCCCGACTGCCCGACATTTTTCACCGGTGATCAGCTTGATTACTCTTTCGAGTTCGCCCTGAACAGTTGGTAGGTGCGGCTGATACTGCCAGCCGGAAAACGCGCTGCCGTCGTAGGTAACGAACAGTTTAAGATATCTCGCAGTCATTGTCAAGCTTTATATCTTTCTTAATCGGTATCGCTATCGGGTTCGCTATCGGGGTCGATTTCGATACATAAAGAAGAGTTCTTTTGTAAATCCCCTGTCTAAGGCTTCGGCCTTCAGCCGGGTTGCTTTTTTGCTGACAGGAGGTCAGCTATACTTGGCAGCATCAGGATAGATGCTGCCGGGTGCTCCAGCGATTCGCTTCGCTCACAAGCTTACGAAAAAGCAATCCCGTCTTCAGGCCTCGCAATTTGAACGAGATTTTGTACAGACCCGATTTCGATTATTGCAGACCGGCAATATACAACCTGCGGCCTCAAAAGTAAATTCCCGTCGAAGATTGGTGGTAAGGATTCAGTTATGAGTGGAATCATTATTGTGAGTGCGCAGACAGGGATCTCATAAGCGAAAACTTTTTGCACAGGGAAGTGCTTATGCCGAGCTGCGCAGGATAGAGCAGCTCGGCCGAGCCAGGCAATATTGACGCAAAGCCATAGCTATATACCCTAAATTGCGTCTGGTGAGAGTTGTAGCGTTGAGACCCTGTCGAGAGCACGGGTAAGCAAGGCATATCTTGTAACCGCAAATCTACGCAATATAGGCAATCCCACCTAAGACTGAATCTTTACGATTGGTGTACATAAAAACGCCCGGCGGTTAGGCCGGGCGAGCAATAAGGTCTGGTGTAAGATGATCAGTCGGTGACTCTGATCTTTTGTGAGATGCGGCGCTTGGTGTGGTCGAGAATCTTTTCGATGTCTTCGTAGGTACCTGAGAACATGGCTAACTCGAGATTGCGGGCTATTTCGCCAATGAATCTCGCTTCGCGCAGGTTAGCCGACTCAAGAGTGCGCCCGATTTTTTCGAGGAATTCGCCGAACGAAATCGTTGACTTTTCGAGCTCAGAGCATGAATCCCACACTATTTCAAGGTGTTCCTTCTTCATGTTTTACCTCTCATTGTTTCGATCTAGATATTATTATACACAAAGCTTCTTGAAAATCAAAGCATATTGCGCGAAAATCAAAACCGAAATGTGGTTCATCCTGTTCAAGCTTACTATGTTAATGAAACCGTAGATTTACACGAACTGAGGGCGCAGGCAGGCATCCCAAAAGCGTAAACTTTTTGCACAGGGAGGTGCTTATGTCGAACTGCGCAGGATAGAGCAGTTCGGCCGAGCCAGGCACTATTGGCTCAAAGCTATTGCTATAAACTGAAAGACGCGTCTGGGGAGAGTTGAAGCGTTGGGATCCTGCCGAAAGCCCGGGTATACATTACTGCCTTCTAAAATATGCTGAAGCCGTTTGGCCCTTAATCGTAATTGGGAGTATATATGACACAAGCTTTGATTAATCTTATACCGGGGCCGGTTAGTGTGCCCGAAGAAGTGCTGCGCGCGGCGCATCATGATTTTGGCTCGCCCGATCTCGACGAAAGTTTTCTTGAGCTGTATAACCAGACAGAAACGCGTTTGCAGACAATTCTGGGCACCAGAAATTCGGTCATTATCCAGACCGGTGAAGGCATGCTCGGCCTCTGGGGGGCACTCAAAAGCTGTCTCAAACCCGGCGACCGCGTCGTAGCAGTCTGCACCGGCGTTTTTGGTTACGGCATTGCCGATATGGCCGAGATGATCGGAGCTGAGGTCAAACGCTTCGCCCTGCCCTACGATCAGACTTTCGCGGCCAGCGACGAACTCGAAAAAATCGTGGCCGAATTCAAGCCGCTGATGATAACTGCCGTTCATTGCGAAACGCCTTCGGGCACGCTCAACCCACTTGGCGAGATTGCCCGCATCAAAAAGGAACATGCCGTGCCGCTGTTTTGCGTAGATACGGTTGCCAGCGCCGGTGGTTGCCCGGTCGAAGCCGACCGCAACCTCATTGACCTCTGTCTCAACGGCAGCCAGAAATGTCTGTCGGCGCCACCCAGCATGACCTTTGTCGGCATCAGCGAAGCCGCCTGGGAGGTCATCGACCGCGTTAACTACGTCGGTTACGATGCTTTCAAGCCCTTTCGCAACGCCCAGGCTGAATTCTATTTTCCCAATACCATGTACTGGCATGGCATCGCCGGCCTGAATGCAGCTGCCGGACTGATTCTCGACGAAGGCCTCGACAGAGTTTATCAGCGCCATACTGCCGCAATGGCATACTGCATCGAGCGCTGCCAGAACATGGGTCTCGAAATTTATGCAGCGCCGGAAGCTGTAAAAGCGCCAACAGTGACTGCCCTCAAGGTGCCTGAACAATATGGCTGGAAGCATCTGCAACAGGCCTGCCGCATGAATGGCCTTGCCATCGCCGGCAGCTATGGCAAGCTTGCCGGCAAAGTCATGCGCATCGGCCACATGGGCACTCAGGCGGACGTTGAATTGCTCAAACAGGGTCTCGATATTCTCGAACGAGTATTGAAACCGTGACAAAACTTGCGATTGGCGCCTACTATTACCCGGGCTGGCACCCCTGCCCGGTTCGCGATTCGGCCTTTCCGAAAGGCTGGAGCGAATGGGACCTGCTGAAAAACTGCACCCCCCGCTTTGCAGGGCACAACCAGCCGAAATTGCCACTGTGGGGTTACGAGAATGAGGCCGACCCCAAGGTTTTCGACAAAAAGTTGCAGGCAGCTGAAGCTTACGGAATCGACTTCTTTGTCTTCGCCAGTTACTGGTCGCGCGGCAAGCGACTGCTCGAGGGCGCGCTCGATCAGGGTTTTATGCAGGCGAAGAGCCGCGGCAAAGTAAGATTTGCGCTGATGTGGGCAAACCGCATGCCACGCAAGGTCATGCCGGTAAAAGACGCCGCCGCCCGCCTGATAGATCCATCGCGCCTGGTTTACACCGACCCGGCTGATTTTCTTGAATATGTCAGGCATATCGCCGCCAGATATTTTGTGCAATCCGATTATTACAGGGTTAACGACGCCTGCTATCTCAGTATATTCGATACGGCATTTTTTATTCGCCAGCTCGGCCCGGAAGGCGCTGCACAAGCAATAAACGATGCGCGCGCGCACCTCGCCGGGCAATCTTTAAAATTGCATCTGGTCGCGATAGATCCGATTCCAGAACATCGGCCGTTGCTCAAGCAGATCGGTTTCGACAGCGTTACTCATTACGTTTTTCTGCCTGACTGGAGCGGCCCATATCATCAGGATTTCAGTGAATGTGCACGGGAAAAGGCTGCCATATGGCAAGAATATCAGCCGGAAACCGGCCTGCCTTACGTTCCATCAGTCACGCCCGGCTGGGATGCCAGCCCGCGCGCTGCCGACTATGGCAAAGAAAAACCCGGCAGATACCCCTGGTCGCCGGTTCTTACCGGTTGCTCGCCAGAAAAATTTGCAGAGTTTCTGCGTCTGGCAAAAACCTTTGCTATTGAGCATTCGCAGTTTTTCGAACCTACCGTCATGATTTCATCCTGGAACGAATGGACAGAAGGCCATTACCTTGAGCCCGACAAAAAGCACGGCTACGCCTGGCTCGAAGCGGTAAGGTCGGTGCACGGCTGATGGATAAGAGATGGCCATTCTTTACGGTAGATGTCGAGCTGACAAATATCTGTGAGCAGAACTGCCGTTTCTGCCCACGTGAAAAGCTGACGCGGCCGTCCGGCTTTATCGACACACAACTGTTGCACAGCATTATGCGTCAGCTCGCTGAAATTGGCTCACGCGTGACCTTTTGTGGAATGGGCAACCCTTTGCTGCACCCGCAATGGGCTGAAATATGCACAATCTGTCATGCCAGCGGCGTCAAATACGGCCTTACCATTCAGGCGCCGGCTCTTATCGAAGCCAATATTTCAAAAATCTGCGAACTCAGGCCGGCGTTTATCGAGGTTTCGTTTCCCAGCATCGATTCCGGGCACTTCGCAAGAATTTATCCGGGCGAGAATCTTGCCAGTTCTCTCAATTCATTGAACCGGCTGGTTGCCGCGCGCGGTTCAGCGCGAGGAATCATCATAACAGCCGTAAGAACCACCGACGACCCGACCGAACCGGCAGAGACCCTTGCTTTCTGGCAACAGAAAGGACTGCTGGTAAGAATACAACAATGCCATTCGCGCGGCGGCAACCTGCATGGGCAGACAACGACAGAAGCGCGCCGAATAACCAGTTGCGGCCTGTTCGCGACGCACTCGTTCATCACCTGGCAGGGCCTTCTGCTCGCCTGTTGCCACGATCTCGCCGGCGCCACTGCTGTTGCCGATCTCAGGCAACTCTCGCTCGACCAGGCCGCCGCCGCTAAAATCGAAATTCTGCAAAAGCCAATGCCCTGGCCGATCTGCGCAAACTGCGATGAGCCGGCGGCAATCCGCCCCCTGCCCGATCGCCCTTTCCCCGCAACAGAAAAAGCGCGAAGCCGCTATTTAAAACGCCTCTGCGCTTCAGATCAGTCGTAATAGTATTTTTTTGGCTATACTAAACTTACAGTTTAGATTTGACGAAAATTTTTACTCTATTGAGGTTTTGCAATGGCTGCTACTTCAGTTCGCTCAGTTCTTTGGCCATTTCTTCGAGGGCGCGGGTCAGTTCGACGCGGTGCTCCTGATCGAGATTCTTAGACTCTTTGAGCGCCTTGCCGGCTTCGCCAAAAGCTTTGCTGGCAGCTTCGCGATCTTTCAGCTTAAGCTGCAGGCGGCAGCGCAGAAAGCTGGTTTCGAGCTGGTAGTCACTGCTCACTGAATCGAGCCAGCCCAGTGCCATTTCGTAGTTGCCCTGGCGCATGTGCAGGTTGGCAAGAGCAAAGGCCGGTGCGGTATCGGTCGGATCAACGGCGAGACACTCGCTCAGTGCCATTTCGGCTTCGAGAAAACGCCCAAGCTTACTGAGCACGGTGCCCTTGTTGAAAAGCGCTGAACGTCTGACATGTTCATTGTGCGCCAGTGCGTGCGCCTGTTCGAAGGCGCTGAGGGCCTGCTCGTTTTCGTCGAGAGCCAGATACATGTTACCGAGGGCGAGGTAAGCCTCGGGGAACTGCGCTTTGAGCTCGATAGCTTTGAGCTGGGCGTTTATAGCTTCAGCAAACTTGCTGTTGAAGCCGAGCGCCAGGCCAAAATTATACATGGCTTCAGGTGATTCGGGGTTTTCGACTACGGCACGCCCGAGAATGGCTTCAGCTTCGCCGGTTTCGCCGGCGGCCAGCAGCCTGGCGCCTTCATTCACCAGCGCAAGCGAGCCAAGACTGCCGGGATCAACAGAAGCCGGAGCGGCAGCAGCAGAAAGGCCGGTGCGTGGCCTGGCTGGAACCGGTAATATCTCTTGCGCAGAAAGCATCGGGCCGTTTGTCAGGCCAACACAGGCAACAGATGCAAGCAAAAGAGTTCGGATGTTGTTTTTTGCAGTATTTTTCATGGTTAAAACCTGTTTCAGTTATACTTGCCGGTCACAGATGTGATGATGACAGGAGTTCCGACTTTAACCAGCGAAAAGAGCTCTTCGGCGTCGGCAGTGAACATGCGCACGCAGCCGGCCGAGGCTTTTGAGCCGATCGACGACGGTGCCGAGGTTCCGTGCATTCCGATGCTGCCGCCCCAGCCAGCGCTCAGGCCCATCCAGCGGGTGCCAAGCGGGTTGTTGGCCGCGCCACCGGGTATATTCTTGTATTGCGGATTTACCGCTTTGTTGACTATCGAAAAGGCTCCCTGGGGAGTGCGCTTGTCGCCGACCTTCTGCTTGTTGGCCCCATCTGGGTTCGCACCATAAGCAATCGGGTAGATTCTTACGACCTTGCCGTTCGAATAAACGGTCGAAGTAAAATTGGCTTTGTTGATCACGACTTTGTCGACAACAGCGGGATTGCTGCGCACTTTTTTGACTTCGTCAGAACCCTTGGCAAGCAGGCTGTAGATACCGTATTTTGCCCGGAATTCACGCAGAGCCGCCTGAGTGTCGGCATGGTTGAGCCCTTTCGTCGGCACCAGCTTCGTGTAGGCATTGTAAGCGATCATGAAATCCTGCTGAGCATACTCAACCAGCTTTGGTTCTGAGCGCTCGATCATCTTTTCGCCGCTGATCAGAGCAATTTGCGTCCAGCCGTCTTTTTCGCCAAGCACCGGAAAGGTTTTGCCGATAGTGCTTGTTGATACTATCGAATGGCTGGTTGATGGCCCGGATCTGAGGTTTACTTTGTCGAGAATCACCATGATCACCTTGCCGACCTGCGCACACATGTCGTTGCGCAGCCATGCCGACGGCTGTTGGCTTTCATCGACAGCGGTCACCGCCATGCTGATATTGTGCCAGCCCGACTGCGTTTTGATTACCGGAAACCGGTCACCGCGGCGCACCTGATCGAGAACCTCATAACCAAGACCCGGGCCTGATCTGACGTTAACCGTTCCCTGGGTAATGCGCAACTGGCCCTTATCGACAATACCCATGTCCCCGCGCACCCAGCCACTCTCGCTGGCTGCGGCAGTCGAAGCAGCGACACCCGTTCTGGCGTTTCCAGAAGTCGTCGCCGGGGTATTATCAACCTCAAATATCGACTGTGCCGATGAAATGAAGGGCAAAACCAGCATGATGGCAAACATCAGCCAGCTCGCGGTTCGCATGAAGCTTTTTCTCATATTGGTCCCTCCATGGGTGTCATACAACTATCTGATTATACGAAGATTTGCAGATCAGGTCAATGTAAGTTCTGAAGGGAATGATGGTCTGATATCTGCCATCTGAGGATTATCAAAAATCATTTTGCATGAAGAACTGATTTTGTTGTCTGAAACAGCCTTATGAAGCCTTTTGTGCAGTTTGCTTACTCTTTACAGCAGCGCTTTTAAAATCAGTGAACGGGCCTGGCTGATATTTCGCGAGACAGCTGGTGGAAAGGGCAAAACGAATACCTGCTCGGCCGTGTCGCTGACGAAGCGGATGACGGCGCCGTTTAGCTCCCTGCCCTGCATGGCTTCGGCGAAAAAGAAGCTTTCCATATCGACCAGGCTGGCGTCGTATTTTGCGGCCAGTTGTGCGCGGTCGTCTCTGGTGATTGCCGGCTGGTCGACAGTTACAACTGCTGCCGGCGGCAGGTCGGCCGGGGCGGGCAGCTCAAGCTGACGACAAGCGTAAAAAAATCTGTTGCAACAGAACAGCTGGCCCACCTGCAGTTCGGGCGCGAGCGCTCCGGCTGCGCCAAATAGGATTATGCGTCGATAGCTGGCCTGTGTCAGTTCTCTATCGAGCAGCGCAAACAAAGGGTCGCCGCCGGCGGCATTGGCTGTGACCAGCCGGCCACCTTTAAAAAACCAGCTTGCAGCGTCTGATTGCCGGCAATCTGGCAGGATAGCGGCCAGCAGCCTGGCTTCGGCTTTGAACGGCGCCAAAATAAGAGTCTGCGGGTCTGTCGGGCTCATTTCTGCAGACTCCGGTCAAGCATCTTTTTGAGATCCGCGCTGCCGAAAGTTGTGTTTTTTAGGCGTTCCCAGACTTCGGGGGTTTCCATGCACATGTAGATCGGCACGTCGACGAAGTGTTTCTGCAGACCGGCGCGGGCAAAATTGTAAATCTGCTCGCGGAAAGGCCTGAAATATCTGATCTTACCGTCAGTCGAAGGGTAAAATTCTTCGGCGAGAATGCCGGTGTCAGGGTGATATTTTTCGACGTTTTCCTGAAACCCTTTTGGGAAGCGAAAAGTGCCCAGGGAAATCCAGTTGATCTTAAGTCCGTGCAGATATTCGTGCATAAGCGCGAATACTTCTGAATAGCGTTCCTGCCAGTTCTGCAAGGGCAGTAACGGATCGAAATGAAACGCCAGCGCGCAGCCTTTTTCTCGGGCAGCCGAGGCTGCTGCATTCAGGCGCTCACGCAGTGAGGCCGCGCCATGTTCGAGGCGATCGATGTATTCCTGCGGATTCAGCGAAAAGGCCAGAGTTACGTGGCGCGCATCTTTTGCCTGCATTATTGCCTTTATATCAGAGCTTTTGCTTTTGACTTCGAGCGTGAAATCAGGCATTCCGGCGGTCCATTCAATGATCGCAGCGTTGAGCGGGAAAATTCCTTCGAGCGCGAGCGGATCGCCGAACTGGCCGGTGCCAAGTCTGATTGGCCCGCTGATGCGTTCGCGCAGGTCGATGATTTCTCGGCGGCAGTCTTCCCAGTTCAAGAAAAGTGTTACATCGCCGGCGCCGGTATAATTCTGGATTATGCAGTATTCGCACTCGAACGGGCAGCCCATCCCCCACTCCACTACCCAGTAACCGCAGCAGACGCTGCCTTTCTGACCCGGACATGGTTTTACAAACGCCCCGCGATTGAGAGTGAGCAGCAGACCATCGCCTGGATGCTGTTCGCCGCTGACTTCATGCCGCTGCTCAAATTCAATCAGGCTCTCGATCTGTTTTGCCAGCGGCAGATCCTTGACCCGCTCATCAACATAGAGGTTTTTGAAGCTCAGATTCATTATTAAAGCTCTTCGACGGCCGCGAAAATTGCATCGACTGCGGCCTGAGCTTCGGTTAAACGGCCGCTGTGCCGGCGGGTCAGATTGCAGGTCAGCTGCATGCCGGGTTTAGAAAACGTCTGGTCGATTTTTATGGTTATTCCTGGCGGCAGCGGGTTTTGTTCGAGGGCACGCGCGAATTTGTCGAGCGCATCAGTTCTGCGCGGCTGCGCCAGGCGCTGCAGGTTTTCGAGTGCTTCGGCAGCATTGTTGCCGGGTAGTTTTTCTGGTAGAACTCTCTTTCGCTGGGCCTGCCGCAAAAACATCGCGATATTGCGCTTTTCAGAGACCGTGCCGGGCATGGTCAGCAGATCAAAGGCAAAAAGCTTCATGTCATCACCAAGATGTGCAAGCTCTCGCCATATATTGAGCGGCAGATTATGCTTGCCACATTCAGGATGACAGAGCAGATTGCACCCGATAAAGCGCAGGGCAAGACGTAGCTGGGGCGAGTCGGTGCATCCGGCCAGCTTCAACATTTCAGCATGATCTGATGGCGCACAGCTGGCAAATGCGGCTGTCAGCTCGCAAGCACTCAACTCTCGATGACTGTTCAATTGAACAAACAGCAACGCCGGCAACCCGGTTGCTTCAATACAGGGCACACTGCTGTGCCCTAGTTCTTTAAGGGCAAGAAGCCGCCGGTGCCCGTCACAAACAGTGTTCTGAGCGATAACCAGTGGTTGTAAAACACCATTTTCTCTGATGCTGCACAACAATTTCTCTTCAACCGGCGCCGTGAATGAATCAATCAGTGGCATCAATTCATTTATCTGAACTTCAATAATTTTCATGATACCGCATTGTAACGCATACCGGCATCACCATCAAGCAGCATAAGAGAGTTCATGGTATAACCCGCCCGCCGGCGACAGCTCGGCGGTCTGTTCTGCTCTAGTGGCCGTTACTCAACTAATTCGATCATAATCGAACTATTTGCATAAATTGTAGTTTAATTCTTTTATGATCAAATTTAATGAGCAGATCTTGTATTGGCAGATGAACCTGCTTGATTTTCTTCTTTAGCAGATAGATCCTGGAGAGCCGCGGTCTGAATTGGTCGCTGCGCAAAAAAACATACATGAAAGTTGGCTGCATCATATTCTTTTGTACGTATTTTCACTTACAGGCTGTTTGCGACTTTTATGTAAGAATTATAGTAGTTCAGATGTAATACCTGTATGTGATTTTGGCTATGATAAGAGAAATGAATCCTCTCTGAATGGAGCTGCCTGCGCGGGCAGCTTCTTTTTCTGAGCTATGATCCACTATTTTTAAATTTTGAGCTGTTTTGCAGCATTGCCCGCATTTCTAAAGAGCGCAGGGGTGAACCACGCGAAACCCGAAATGATGAGTTGCAGATATTCAATCACCATGTTATTATTAAGTTATACGTAAATACATTGTGGTAATAAATTATTTTGAATAGTCTAAGTTGCGAAAACTTAAAAGAGATTCTGAGTCGTCTCAGCGAATTGATCAGCCTTGAGACAAACCAGTGCTTTGAACTGGTTGTCTGCGGCGGTTCGGCTCTGATAGCACTTGGTTTGATTGAGCGAACTACGCGTGACATCGATGTTGTCGCTGTTGTAAAAGGCAATTTATTTGCGGACCCCGAACCCTTGCCGGCAGAGATGATTAAAGCCGCTGCCAGAATTGCTCAATATTCAGATTTACCGGCTGACTGGTTGAACACGGGGCCTGCCGATATCTTCAGAATGGGGTTGCCAGATGGCTTTGGCAACAGGCTCGTTACCTGGCATGTCGGCAGGAACCTTGTCATACATTTTATCAGCCGGCTGGATCAGATTCATTTCAAACTCTACGCAGCAGTCGATCGCGGGGGATATCACATAACAGATCTCATGGCTCTCAACCCATGTGACAATGAAATTCTGCAGGCTGCGAGATGGGCACGAACTCATGATGTCTCTGATGGTTTCAAAGAAATGCTTGAATTCCTTTTAAAGGAACTGGGTTATGAAAGAATCATTGCTGAATTATAAAAACCAGCTGCTGGAAAAGATGCTAAAACTTCTCTGGTCGGGCTGGGCACAGCTTGGCGTTGCAGGTTATAAACCAGTCCGCTGGAAAAGGGTTATCGACATCGAAGCCTTGATTCTGACCACATGCTTCTGGGGAAGATACGATCAACGGCTTTTTGATGAAATGCTGTCCTGGTTGCTGGCAAACGAAAGGTTTGTCAATATTCAGCGGCTCCAGACCATCATAAAAAAAGAGACTTTTCATGAACCGGGACTTCTTGGGCCAATAAGCCGCAAACTCTGCAGAAAAAATCGTACCCCGAAATGGCGTGGAATAGCAGGAAAACTGGAAAGACAGCAGGCAGTATTACAGCCTGAAAAGCTGTTTTTGTTTCCTGATAATAAACCATTGCCTGTTATCGGCGCAGCCGACGATGATTTTGCTGAGTGCGGCTTTCTGCGACTGCCCTTTATAGATCGTCAGCTGTCGACAGACTTTACAACAGGGGTGGCGGCAACGCTGCAGCTACAGTTGCGGGCTTTTTTCGGAGTATGTTCGCGAGCTGAAATCATGCTTGCATTTTTTATCAACAATCAGGCGAGTATAAGTGATATCGCTGCCAGCTCTTATTATTCATGGAAATCTATTCAGGAAGCTCTTTTTGAAATGTCTCATTCTGGCATTGTGAGCCATCCTGCGTCTAAGCGGGAAAGGCGTTACTATCTTGCCTCAGAAAACTGGACAAAACTGTTTATTGGCCAGGAAACGGACTGCCCCGAAAAATTCCACTGGTGCAAATTTTTCAGCGCCATGGAAATTCTCTGGCAAAAGGTCACTAACCCTGCCTTCGGCAATTTATCAGAGAAAAGCATGGATATTGAAATTGCAGATCTGGTAAACCAACATCTGCAAAGCCTGTTAACAGCAGCCGACGAAAATTGGCGGGTTTCTTCTCCCGCAACATCCTGTGAAAACTTCCTTGCAACTTTCTCGGCCTTTATAATCACTCAGCTTAAACAGCTTCAGTAACCTTCTCTCACACAGGCTTCACAGAAAAAAATGTGCCCGGTGGTAGTCGCGCTGTGAGCGGGAAGCGCTGCGGCTTGCCGCCTTCGCGCAACCCGCTCTCCGCACGCTGTCGCACCCAGCTTCGGCTTGAGGCCGAAGCCGGGAATGGATAATAATGGATCGTCACAGGATATGGTTTATACCTGACCGCACTATGATTGAGAAGCCTGGGTTAACTCAGGGGCGAACCACGCGAAACCCTTTCCAGTTGGAAGCGGAAGCCATGCCCGCGCTATAACGACTGGGGAAGTAGCTGGGGTTGCTGCCGCCGCTGCCGCCACGACAGACCCGTCCTGAAGAACCAGTTAAAGCGCCGTGATAGTCATAGACAGTATTGCTTGGGTAGTTTTCAAAAAAGTCCCAGCACCATTCAAATACGTTACCGCTCATGTCATACAGACCCAGTTCATTCGCCAGTTTTGTTCCAACCGGGTGGGTCTTGAAGCTTGAATTATCACTAGACCAGGCATAATCGCCGACGGTATTACTGCTATTGCTGCCAGCAAATGGCTTTGCATAACCAGTTAAATTAACTCCACCGCTCACGGCACCGGGTTGACTGTCCTGGTCAGCGCCCATTGCTGCCCACATCCATTCCATTTCGGTCGGCAGGCGATAACCATTAGCCGACCAGTTGCAGGTCGCCGCATCCCAGTCGGTATTAGTAGTGGTCGGTATTGCTGCGTAGGTAAGCGTCGAAAAGTCAACGCTATTAACTTCGTAGACAGGCGTCAGGCCTTCGGCAATACTGAGTTTGTTACAGAACGCGATCGCGCAATACCAGTTTGTGAATTGCACCGGGTCGGTGACGCCATTTGAAGTCTCTGTCACGCTTGGGTCAGATCCCATAATTGCACTGAACTGCGTTCTGGTAATCTCATGCTGGCTCATTCTGAAGCCTTTGGTGATTATTGAAATATTCGCCTCATCAGAATCCCGCTGAAACGACCCCGCTGGCACATACTTCAACGTCCCGATAGTTGCAGATGAGTAGTCACCCCATATCTGCTTGGCAGAGCTGTAAACGGTGCCGCTGTAGCTGTCTTTGCCGGCGGCGGCAACACGAACGTATTTACCGCTAGCTGTTTTGGCCAGATCAACGACATAAGTATTGGTGGTGACACCTGCAATATCGGCCCAACCGGCCGAACCGTCATCGCTGACCTGCCACTGATAAGTAACGGCGGCATAACTCGGGGTCAGTGCCCCGGCGGTCAGTGTCTGACCACTCTTTGGCAAACCAGTAATGCCACCAATCTCAGTCACCGGCACAATCACTGAGCGAACCACGCGAAACCCGAAGCCGTTGCCCTGGTAGTTCGGGCTGCTCCTGTTACGGAAGGCCACGGTAGCTTTGTCCGCGGCAAAGGCCCAGCTACCGCCGCGCATCACACGGTCCGAGCCAGTTCCAGCACCACGGTAATCGGAGTTAGAATTCTCGGGGTAAATGTTATACCAGTCCCAGCAGAATTCCCAGGCGTTGCCACTCATATCAGAGATGCCAAGTTCATTCGCCTGTTTTGTTCCAGCAGGGTGAGTCTTGCTGCTAGCATTATCAAAATACCATGCATAATCTCCAACTGCCCCCCCCATGCCCTCGCCAGCATACGCTTTATTGTATCCGGTAGTATTGGTTGCACCAGGATTGCCTGTGTCAGCGCCCATTGCTGCCCACATCCATTCCATTTCGGTTGGCAATCGGTAACCATCTGCAGCCCAGTTGCAGGTCGCAGCGTTCCAGGTTGGGTTGTCACTTGTCGGCACTGCACCCCAGACAGACGGATCGGTTGAGCCGCTGATAGTGTAGACCGGAGTCAGGCCTTCGGCAATGCTCAGTTTGTTACAGAATGCAATCGCATGATACCAGTTAGCCATCTGCACAGGGTCGGAGACTCCGTTCGAATAGCTTGTATTACTCGGATCAGTACCCATAATCACATTGAACTGAGCCCTGGTTATCTCATGCGCGCTCATGCTGAACGCCGAAACAAATGATGTGTTTGCCGCGGTTGCGTCACGCTGAAAGGTTCCGGCGGTAACACTTACCATGGTCGGCATTCCCAGAATCTTTTCGGCAGCACTGAAAACCTCACCACAATAAGACCCATTACCTGTAGCAACAAGCCGGACATATTGCCCTGCAGCTGATTTGGCAGGATCAACTTCATAGCTGGCTGTAACGGCACCGGATATATCAAGCCATGCGTTAACGCCATCATTACTTACCTGCCATCTATAATCAACCGTAGCCCCAACAGGAGTTATTTCTCCAGCTGTCAGCGTCTGCCCGCTCATCGGAATACCCGTAATCGCACCTATTGCGGTCACCGGTTCAGCGGTGGCTGCAAAAACAATTGAGACCAAACCCGAGTTGGCAGCATTGGTAGAAGTTCCGCCGGCAACTGTAAAGAAGTTTTCAGCAACGCCAGTCAGCGTAAAGCCGGCCTTCGGCGTAAGAGTTACTGTCGCAGTGTAAACTGTGCCTGCAGCAAAG
>PGYA01000017.1:0-22035 GCA_002839435.1 Candidatus Riflebacteria bacterium HGW-Riflebacteria-2
TGGCGAAAAATAATCTCGCAGATAGGTTAAGTGATCCTGCTCCGCCGCTTCATCGATTGTTTCATCTTCATTTTCAGTTGCTGCAGCCGGCAACCAGTCACCACCAGAGGCCTTCTGTAGAAACTCATAGCTGCCCCGGAACGAAAAGAGCTCACTGGTTGTCTCGTAACCCTGCGAAGAATTGATAGACTTTATGACCTGGTAGTTCAGCTCAAACTGGGCCCGCGCCCATTCTACCTTGTTGCGGGCATCCGGCGACAACCCGAACTGATCGACATTAAGGTCCTTAAGAAGCTCGGATCTCAGATTGGCATCAGGAGATCTGCCCGAATTCGCCACTTTTTCAACCGCAGAAACAGCCGGAATCCTCTGTACTTTTTCTACCATAGTATCCCCCTCACTATTTTATAGCTCATACTTTGAGTATACGCCTTATCTGTTACAAATGAAAATCATCAGCGAAAATGACAATCAATAGCGTTCTTGACTAAACTGACGAAGGCGGGTACCCTGCAAGAGCGAAACAGATACTGACACGGGATACAACACAGAACGTGAGTAACACGAAACCAACAGACACACATGCCGCAAAATTCGGAACTTTTGGCGGTGTGTTTACACCAAGCGTGCTTACCATACTTGGCGTTATCATGTTTTTGCGCTTTCCGACAGTGGTCGGTTACGCAGGACTCTGGTCTTCGCTGCTGATACTGCTGGCGGGAAAGTCGATCTCGGTAATCACTGCCCTGTCACTCGCGTCGATTTCGACGAACATGCGCGTCAAAGGCGGCGGCGCCTATTTTCTTATCAGTCGCAGTCTCGGCGTCGAGTTCGGTGGCGTCATTGCCGTTTTCTTCTATATTGCCCAGGCAATTGCAGTTACACTTTATGTTATCGGTTTCACTGAAGCGGTGTTTTCGGCGATTCCTGATACTTCACTGTCGTTTCAGTCGGTGGCGACAATAACCAATCTGATTGTATTCATCTCAGTATTCATCGGCGCCGGCTGGACGATCAAACTGCAATACGGAATTCTCGCGATTATGACACTTTCCTGCCTCTCGTTCTTTGGCGGCGCAGCGCAGACCTTCTCACTTGCAACGCTCAATGCCAACATGGCAGCCAGCTGGACAACCGAGCACAGCTTTTTCAGTGTTTTTGCCCTGTTTTTTCCGGCAGTTACCGGAATTATGGCCGGAGTCAACATGTCGGGCGACCTTAAAAACCCGAGCAAGTCGATTCCCAAAGGCACTTTCTGGTCAGTTGGAGTGACGGCCACCCTGTATGCGGGAATAGCCATATTCCTTGCCGGTGCGAGTGAACGAGCGGTTCTGCTTGGCGATACCTTTGTCATCAAAGATATGGCCTGGTCGGGTGCGCTGATCTATGCCGGCGTGTTCTGCGCAACCCTCTCTTCAGCACTCGGGAGCATGATGGGCGCACCCAGAATTCTTCAGGCATTCGCCCGCGATAACATTTTCCAGAAACTCAAATGGTTCGGAGGCGGCAGCGGCAAAGCTGATGAACCGCGCCGCGCCATAGTTCTCACCTTTCTTATCGCCCAGGCCGGCATCATGGCCGGCGATCTCGACAGCGTCGCCCCGATCATCACCATGTTTTTCCTGCTTACATACGGAACTATCAATCTTGCCTGCTTTTATGAAATGATCTCGCAAAACCCCAGCTTCAGACCTACATTTAAAATGCACCACTGGCTGGTAGCATTGCTGGGGGCTCTTGGCTGTCTGGCGGTTATGATTCTGATCAACCCGCTGTGGGCTACCATAGCCATGTTTCTTGCCGGCGGCATGTTTTACTACATCGAACGCTCTGAAATCATCGTGCAATGGGGCGACCTGCATAGCGGACTCGCCTATGAACAGGCGAGAAAAGCACTGCTTCGACTCGAAAACGAAAAATTTCACCCCAAGAACTGGCGCCCGTCGATTCTTGCGCTGAGTGGCGGCACCTGGAACCGACTGCACCTGCTGCAGTATGCCTGTGCGCTATCGGCCGGGAAAGGTGTGGTTTCGCTGGCACAGGTCATCGTCGGCGATCTTGAAGAACATTCAGTCCGACAGCAGGAAGCCGAAAAATTAATGCGCAAGTTTATCCGCAACGAAGAACTGCCAGCTTTTCCGGTGGTTATAGTCGATCAGGACTTTTCAAATGCGCTCAAGGCGCTGCTGCAATGCCACGGTATCGGCGGACTCAAGCCGAACTCGCTTCTGCTCGGCTGGACCAACGAAGGGGCCGGTTCGCCAACGTTTTCTTACATTCTCAACATGGGAAAGCGCATGAAAAAGAGCGTTCTCGTCGTCAGATGCTGCCAGGATCAGGACAGCTGGGAAACACCGACCGGCGCGATAAACATTATCTGGCAAAACACCATCAACAGTTCCATGACTCTGCTGCTCGGCTTCCTGCTCAAGGAAAACCGAGAATGGCGTCATTGCCCGCTGCGAATTCTGCGGCCAATCGCGTTGAAGGCCGACCTCAACAAGGTCAGATCCGACATGAAGACCATGCTGAAAAATGCGAGAATAGAGGCGGAAGTGGTCGTATTGCCCACCGACAAACCACTCGCAGCCGTACGGGAAAACCTCGGCAGTTCTGCCGTGATACTTGCGGGTTTTGAAGCGCCCTCTGAAGACGAAACGCTCGACGCCATAGCAAATATGCGCGAAATCATGGCTCTGCCGGGTGATGTAGTTCTCTGCTCGTCAGCTGGCGAAATATCTCTGACAGCCTGATTTTTACAGCTCTGTCAGCGGGATATCAAGAAGGGGTGAGTCTTTCCAGCAAGGGTGGTCGAAGTGCCACCATTCGCTGGCGAGCAGTTTGAAGCCACTGTCCTGCATCGCCTTTTGCAGAACCTGCAGATTAACGGCGACGGCCGGTGACAAACCCTTCTGAAAAGCGCCGGCCTTAGCGCCGAACTCATCATACAGGCTCGGCATATCGACTTCGGCACCGTCGAGCGTAATCAGCGTCAGATCCACCGATGCGCCACGATTGTGGCGTGAACCGGTCGATGGGTGCGCGACAAAGTTGCGGTCGGGGTTCTTTTCCCAGAGTTTGCACTGCACCGAAAGCGGCCGGTAGGCATCGAGAATCTTGAGTCGGTAACCTTGCGCGCGCAGCAACTCTGCCGCACTCGCCAGCGCCTGCGCCGCCGGTTCCACCAGGAAGGCGCGATTGGCTGGGTAAAGCGTTTCGCCGGTAAAATTGTGCGGCGTGGCATAGGGCATTTCGACAAGCAGGTCAGGAATCAGCGTCTGCAGATCGACAAAATTGTGCCGCGGCGGCTCGGAAGGCTGCGCCAGCGAAAGCGCTGACGCCACCAGCACCAGACAAAGAGCCAGACGCAATATCAGCATATCCTTACTCGCCTTAAATCAAACATTTTTATCAGGAGCGGGTGGCCATGAGGTAGAGCAGCAGCGCGCCGAGCAGCGGGAAGCTCATGGCGACGGCAGTATCGAAAAACATCAGTATGCGCGATTCGACAAGAAAGAAAGCCAGTGGCATCAGCACAGTAAAAACCAGCGGCAGCATGAATTCACTTTTGCGCACCACCGAAACGATTGTATTGAGCAGCGAAATCAGCCACCAGATACCAAGGCCGATGAGAGTTACCACACTCAACGAATTGGCGCCGGAAGGATAGCTGCCATAGGTAAACCTTCTGAAACCGGGCACTGGCTCGCTGAAGTAATAAATATTGATCAGGCTGAGAATCAGCAGAAAAGCCATGACGCAGGTGCCAAAAAGATAAGCACCGGCGAGAGAACCGGTGCCAGAACGGCGGCGAACGACAGTCACAAAAAAAACGACCGGCAGAACCATAAACACCGGCCATAAGTTGGCCACATGAACCATCAGCGGCGATCCGAACATGTCGCTGTGAACTTCACTACTTAAATCGAGTTGATAATCACCTGGATTCATGCCGTTCTCGCGACAGTAAAGATTGAACTGTTCCTGCGGGCTGAGGTTGCGCTCCTTGTATTCAGGCGCGCCATGTTGCCGGCAGATTATCATCATTGGCGCTTTCGCATCGGCCTGAACCAGATAATGCCTGCATGCAAACTTTTTCTCGAGCTCAAACAGGTAATCGATGTTTAAAAGATACTTGCCTTTGACCAGAGGCGTCAAAAGTTCCCGGTCGACCGGACGCACGCCATTTATCTGAATGGGGTCGTTGTCCATGTTATACATTTCTAACGCGCCAGGAACGTTCCTCGCCGTTGCATGACAGAGCGCCGACGCAGGAGCATAGCGGCTGGCAGCGACTTCTGCCGCCCCTGCCAGGGTAAGCAGCAATAGTGCGTAAAGCATGGTTTTAAGATTTTTTTTCATGGGCAGTTCCTCTTTTTTCGGGCCGGTTCAATCGAGATGTATCAACAGGGTTATGTACCCCTGCTTTTCACAGTAATCGCGAATAGACATGCCTTCGGGCGAAGTAATGTCGCGATCAGCGCCCAGTTTCAACAGCAGCTCCAGTGAAGCGGCCCGGTTCTTTTCGACAGCCAGCCAGAGCGGTTTCTCTCCGTCCAGATTGGCGGCATTTATATCACAACCTGCTGCGATGGCCCGTTTAAGAACATATTCGGTGCCATTGCCGACTGCAGCTGTTGCCGCAAGAAAATGAAAGAGATTGTTGCCCCCGGCATCGGTTGCTTTCAGATCGATGCCCAGCGCGATGTAATGGTCGATGCTACCTGCGCTGGGACTGCCGACCAGCATTTCAAAGGCGAGCGGCCGCTGCAGCGGCGGTTCGCCGCTTATCTTGAGGCGATGTCCGAGAAGATTGTCGGCCTGGCCGGAAGTCGCAATCGAGGCGGCGAAAACTTCATCATCAACGCGAAAGCCGGCCCCTTCGATCAGCTTGATTACCGCCTGGTTCCCTGCCTGAACAGCTATTGCCAGTGGATTATTGAAACGATAAGGCCGATTCGGCCCGGCATCATCTTCGGGCAGGTAAAAGTCAGCGAGCGGCCGGCCGCGGTCAGCCCGATGCTGCAGAAGAAACTGCATGGCTGCGATGTTATCTTCGCCATTTCTGGGAGCGGTTCGCGAGACGAGATAGCGCAGATTCTTCGGATCAGTCAGGTCCAGGCCCTTGTCAGTGAGCCGCTTTGCCAGGGCAACACCATGTTTCTGCAACAGATCTGCGACAAGGTGGCTATCGAGTATGATTTTGTCAGGAATAGCGACCTTTTCGGCCAGGAATTCTACTACGGCGCTATGCTGGCTTCTTACAGCCTGTTCGAACAATTGTCTGCCGGCAAGTTCGGGCTGTTTTTGCAGCAGTCTCTGCAAAGTCGCAAGATCGCCGGAAAAAACCGCATCTCGCACCTGCTCATCTGCTGGCGCAGCCAGGAACATGGCCAGAACGATCATGACCGAGACACCGGCGAAAGCCATTATTTCAGGCCATTTCAGCGGGAATGCGGCAAGTGCGCTATCTGAGCCGGGTGCAATTTCTGATATCTGCTGAGATGACGCAGTATTGGCGGTATAGCGTTCGAAGGCAAGCACGAGCATAAAAGCGATACTGGCGGCAAAACCGGTCCAGCCGCCTGCGATGGTTATGTCGAAAAAGCCGGAACCAGCGACCGAACTGGCACATTCGTTGATAAACAGAAACAGATAAACGAAGTTGGCAATGGCACCGACAGCGACCAGCATTTTCTTACGCAGGAATATTCCGGCAGCCAGTATTACCAGCAACACCAGTGAAACCACAGGTGAGAGACCCGCAAAAAAGCCCGGGAAATTTTCGGGCATATGACCACTTTCGATACTGATAATGCCGGTAAACAGACTGGAGACGTAAGCTGCAAAAACCAGACGCAGCAGCCATTCGGTAATATTATTTCCTGCCAGACGCGGCCCCCTGCAACCTTTGAGCGAGATTGCAGCGAAGTTCTCCGGCATGAGCCCAAGCTGGCGCCAGCATAAATAAGCCGTGAAAATGCCGGAAATCAGGAGGTAAAGCCGAAACAGATAGCCGTAACAGCCTGATTGCGGCAAGAACCCGTTGTCGAGCAGCAGCACTATGGGGGCGCAGGCAGCCAGAAGTACATAGGCCAGACCCGGCCAGATAAACCCGGCACGCCGGGCAGCCGGCAGCAGCAACAGTGAAATCAGCGCCCATGCCGTCTGTAGATAGAACGGCAGGGTCACCAGCAGGTAGTTTTCGCTATACCAGAGCAGCGCGGCCTGCACAGCAGTAGCAATACCGACCAGCGTGGTAAGATAGCAGAAGTGGCGAAGGTTCATTACCGGGTCTTTGGTACCTGTGTCTGTCATATTCAAATGATACACCAGACGCCGCGTTTTGGCCAATATTGGCCGGCAAATCTCAAGCCGCCGGGAACGAAAGTTTTTTTCAGGGCTTTGTTCAGGCGTGTGAATTCTGTTAATATCAATGAACAAAACTGGAGAAGAAGCAACATGATCAACCGTGAAAAAGCATACGAACTTCTCGATCAGCACCTCAGCAGCGACAACCTGCGCCGACACTGCATCGCCAGCGCTGCCGTGATGAAAGCGGCGGCTGAAAAGCTTGGGCAGCCGGCGGCAGACTGGGAGATTCTCGGTCTACTGCACGATCTCGATTTCGACAAGACTAAAGACGACATGAAAAGCCATGCGCGCATAGCCGCCGAGATTCTGCGCAGCGAAGGCCTGTCGGAAGAGTATCTGCACGCCATCATGGCACACAACGAAGAAACCGGTGAAGTTCGCAGCAGTGTACTTGACCACGCGCTGGCGGCATCAGAAAGCATAACCGGCCTGGTCGTCGCCTGTGCCATGGTCTACCCCGACCGCAAGATTTCGTCAGTCAAGGCGAAGTCGATCACTAAACGCATGAAGGAAAAGGCATTTGCGCGCAATGTCTCGCGCGAAAACATACTCGAATGCGAAAAAGCCGGCATCCCCTTCCCCGAGTTCGTCGATCTTGCATTGCAGGCTATGAGCGCCATCGAATCTGAGCTCATCGACTGAAAATCGAGATACATCACAAGAAATTTGTGACAATTTTTGTGAGATTAATAAATGTCGCAAGCTGGTTGACTTTGCTGGCTGGCGATGTTAATATCAATTTTACGTAAAGGCTCGTAGCTCAGTTTGGTTAGAGCACCACGTTGACATCGTGGGGGTCAGCGGTTCAAGTCCGCTCGGGCCTATTTTTTATCCCTTTTTTCGGAGTCAGTTCTTGTCAGGTAGCAACCAGCTGTTAGACAACATACGTATCATTCTGGTCGAGCCCCAGGGAGCGCTCAACGTCGGTTCGACCTGCCGTGCCATGAAGAACTTCGGACTGAGTCATCTCAGCGTGGTCAGGCCCGGTTGTGAGCTCAACCTCGATGCCGTTAAAATGGCGATGCACTCAACTGATATTTTAGAATCGGCGCGCATAGTAAAGACAATCCCGGAAGCAATCGAGGGAAGTCTGCTGGTGCTTGGCACTGCTAACCGTCGCGGCGAGTATCATGAACCTAACCTGACAGTCCAGGAAGGCATGCTCAAAATCAGACAGGTGATCGACAAAGGGCCGGTCTCGATTCTGTTTGGCCGCGAAGAATGGGGTCTGACCAAAGAAGACCTGGTTCACACCATGGGCACCATGCGCATTGTCACCGATGCCGGCTGCACTTCGCTCAATCTGGCGCAGGCGGTGCTGCTGGTCGCTTACGAAATTTACCAGAACTTTGGCAATCCGGTTCCGTTGCCCAAGGCGCAGGCTGATGACCCCTACGAGCAGCCGGCCACGACTGACGAGCTGGCGCGCCTGTATAATCATATTGAAGCTGTACTCAGCATGTGCGAATTTCTGCCGCTGGTCAACGGTGATGCGGTAATGCAGGTTCTGCGGGCATTTTTTCATCGCTCGGCCCCGACCCTGCGCGAAGTAAATCTGCTGATGGGCGTATTTTCGAACCTGCGCGGTTTCATGCGCAAATACGTGAAAAACCCAAAATAGCGCTCTGTCTCGCCAGAAGATACCTCGCACGAAGACACAGAGACACAAAGACAAGTCAGCAATTGTAAATTACCAGTTATGAACTCCCATTTTATAAAACAACTCTTATCAATGAGATTGCTTAGTCGTGCTGCTAAGCAGAACTCCTCGCGAAGGCCAGGGATGACCAAGTGTCGGTGAGCATCAGGATAGAAGCGAACCGACCAATGACGGGTTTAAAACAGACGTCAATTCTACGACAAGTTGACGTTTGCCCAGGAAGCTTTGTGCGAGGCACGGCATTTTCTGGCGGTTTGTGGTAAATTGTTGGCAACCGACTGAAATATTTTTATAAGGCGACAAGAGTGCTGGTTATAACTTCTAATCAGAGACGAACCGGTTTTATCTGGGTTCTACTGCTGGCGGTTCTGCTGCTGGTTCCCCTGGTCTGGCTCAGCCATCTGCTCGAAGAACTGCGCGGCAAAGACGAGATTTATCTCGACATGCAGGCACGCGAGCGCCTGCTCAATGAAATGGCGAGTTTCCAGGAGCGCCTTAAAGCCGAAAGATACATTGAGGCTGCACTCGAGGATATGCGCGACAAGTTCGCAATAAACATCGACAACGACAACCGGCGCAATCTGAGCTTTTCCTATGCAACCGACCCGATGCTCATTCAAAGCGACTTTCCGGCAAGCGCCAGCACATTTCTCAAGCAGAATTATCATATAACACCGTTGCTGGCATTTGCCGTCGACTGCGATATGCAGAACTTTTATGCTCATTATTCACGCAATCTGTTCGCCGACGACAAAGTCCGCCAGAGCTTTGAGCGGGCAGCCGCCTTCTGGATGGTGTTTTCACAGCACAACGTAGTGAACGAACTGCCGACGACCCCCGATCTAAAGACAATAGGTGATTCCTACAAAAATGCCGACCCTTCGGGGTATGAAAATACGCAGCGAAAATTCAACGATATTTTTCAGGAACATATATCTCCTTTTGGCACGCCGCCAATAGCCAACGGTATCTGCCGGCCGTTCTTTTCCAACCGCTTCGGTAGCCAGCGTTCTTTTCAGCTGATCCATCAGATAGTCCGCCCCAGAGGCCTGAGCGTCAGCATGCTCGGCTGCTATTATTTCATCTTCAACAGCAGCGACATTTCGCCAGCAAAGCTGTTAAAAACAGCTCTTAACAGCACTGACCCGGCCTTAGGGAGGTTTGTCGTCAACAAAGCTATCGAGCGCCCTCAGTTCATCTACGAAGCCGACCATCTTCTCTACTATTCTGCTTTTCCCTCAAACTTTTCAACTCTTATCGAAGACTTTGCCATCAGCAATCCGCGCACCCGCAACCAGCTTCGCGATTTTATCAGCCGGCATGGCCTTTGTGTCAGAATCGAGCGCAAGCAGCTGGTTTCAGGTTATAAGATGGCGACGGAAATCTGCGGCGCGCTGGCGAGAGCTTTGCTGCTGCTTTTTCTTGCCGTTCTTGTCCGGTCATATATGCAGGATATCGAACATGGTCTGCGCCTGGCCAGGAAACTGCGTATCGCGGTCGCAATAATAGTAATGCTGCCGGTTATTGGCGTATTTCTGCTGAACCGGCAATATGAGGCCAGCACCGAAAAAATGAACATGATAAAATGCCAGACAAAGATCAGACGCCAGATTGATTTTTTAGGCAAACTGATTGGCGACACTGACGCCAGAATTTTACTGATGCAGCAGGAGACTAAAAAATACCTGGCTTACCGGTACTACCAGCTTTCCGACACCAACCTCAGCACAATTATCAACGAGGGACATTTCAGAAAACTGACGACAGGTGTTCTTGAAGGCTCGCTCACCAGAGATGGCAAAGCTATCATGCCGTCGAACCGAAGAGGCAGCGAAGGCACTTCCATTCGTACCGGCCTGTACAAGATACTTCTCGATCTTGGCAAAGTCGATACACAGGCCGCTGAGATAGAAAAGATACACAGGCAATACATGGTACTGATTGGGCTCGCCGGCGCTCTGACAAATCTTTTCAGCGAACCTGAAGCGCTGGCCCGCGAAGGTCTTCTCAACAGGCATATTTTGTCGGCTTCGGCCCTGCTCCGATCTGTGCATCATTTCATCGCGCACCCGAAGAGACCCGGAGTCATCGATGCGATAGCGCTGATAATGGTTGACGACATCAACATTATCAAAAATCTTTATGCGCAGTTATCGCAAGGTTCGCTGCACCTGTTCAGCGAATACGACGAAAACAGCCAGATCGATTATGCCCTGGCGATGCGAAGTCCAACATCGTTACGCGCCTATCAGGCACCGAATTTTTCGGCACCTTCCAACCAGATGACCAAACTGGCAGCGGCAGCCATGAACAGCAAAACCTCAGGGTCTATTACCAGAAGATCGGGAGATCAGATTCTGATCGACAGCTGGGCCATCTCAGACCTCAACCCGGTGATTATTCTGGCGCGGGCGACGCTTTCCCGCAACCTTTTGCTCAGCCCGACGTCTGCCATTCTAGCGTGGGCGCTGCTGATTTACTCGATTCTGGCAGTAACCCTCATCTCCGATATTCTCGCCGACATATTCCTGGCTCCGGTCAAGGCTATGCTGGCCTTCGTCAGTCGGTTGCGCCAGAACGACCTGCAGGTAAAGGTCGTTATTTCATCAGGCGGCGAATTCGAAGAGCTGGGCAATTCTTTCAACCAGATGAGCGAAGGCCTCAGACAGCGTGAAAAAATGCGACGCTTCGTTTCTGACAAGCTGGTAACCAGTCTTGAATCACATGGCGAATCACAAAAACCAGTAAGAGCCACACTCAGCGTATTGAGTTCTGACATCCGTGGTTTTACTGCCTTGAGCGAGCAATACCCGCCAGAAGAAATAGTAAGCCTGCTTAACGACTATTTTTCATGCATGGAAGAAGCACTGCAGCTGCACGGCGGTTCGATCGAAAAGATTGTCGGTGATGCGATCACAGCGGCATTTTACGACGATGCCGGGCAGGAGTGCCATGCCGCAAGAGCCTGCCGGGCAGCAAAAGAAATGAAAACCAGACTGCAATCTTTTAACCACCAGCGCGAAGAAAGCAACAGATTCACGATCAGAACCGGCATCGGTATCGCCAGCGGCGAGGCCGTGCTCGGCTTTGCCGCCGGCGGCTCGGGCCGGCGCGAGTTCGTTCTCATCGGCGAAGTAACCCATCGCGCCGAGGCTCTCGAAGCACAAACGAGATGGAGCAGTAACAGCGGCATCTTTATCGACCGCGCCACAGCTGACCTGTCGGCTGAACCAGTCGAAGAAGTCAGTCTGAACAATGGCGAAGGTGCAATCTGCCTGGAGCTTAAACATGATTGAAGCACGCCAGACAATAACCAGCAGCAACCGGACAAAGCCCGGCAGACTCTTCGCAATCTGGCTGTTTCTCGTTGTTTTGCCGGCGCTGGTTCTAATGGTTTCTTTCGACATGCTGCTCAAAGACAGCGAAGTCTACATTAAAGACCGGCTGAAAATCAGAATGCTCCGCGAAATGAGCGACTTCCGCAGCAAGCTCGACTTCGGCCGCATGATCGAACTGAAAATGCGTGACCTGAGCGGAGATCTGTCGCAGCATGCCCCCGATGCCCAAAAACTGGCGGCATTTATCAGTGACCGGATGAAAATACCGGTTACAGCCGTTTTTCATCTCAGTCCGCAAACCAATGAACTGTCGAACTACCTGGCCGAGTCGATCAGACTGTCGTTCACCATGATATCGCGCACTATGCTACGCAATTACCTGGAAATCCTCATTGAAAGTAACGCAACCGCTACCGACAGAAGAACTAGCAGTAGACAGTCGCAGGATTTATCTCATACGAGAAGTCTGGCATATTTTCGCAGCCTTTTCAGCGCCGCCGGCGAAATCGAAGTTCAGTTCAACCGCGTCGTCCGCTCATTTTCAGGCAACACCGAACTCGGGCGCCTGCTGTTTTACGCGATCCCGCTGAAAAGTTCAGGCGCCGCCATAGTGGTTTTCAGAGAATCAGACATTTCGCTGCGCCAGCTCAGCGAGTTTGCGGTTGCCAGCAGGCTCTTTGCTGATTTAAACAGAGGCTTCACCCTTTCGCAACAAGGCCGGCGTTCTATCTACCGACTGGGCGACGAAATGCAACATTTCAGCGAAGCGCCGGCCGGGGCGCTTGTTGTAACAGGAATGGCCGCAGAAGAGTTTCTTCTGCGGCGTATCAGTGGTGGCTCTCTATTTCCTGGCAAACTGACAGAAACTCTCGACAATTTGCCCCTGCTGCAGATTACTGCGCCACTTGCAGCGCAACAGCACCCGTTACGCAAACTTAGTGCGCAGGCAGGAAGGGCGGCGCTTGTGTTGGTGCTTTTCGCATCGATAGTACTGCTGCGTATTTTTCTATTCGGTTACGGTAGCGGCCTTAAAATTCGCACCCGGCTTCTACTCTGCATAATTGGTGCGTCTATTCTTCCCTTCTCTACCTTCACGGCAGGCATTGCTTACCACGAGCATTTTGCCGGAGAATTCGAGAAGTCCGAGATAAACCAGTATCTGAATCTGCAACAGGACTACCTCAATAAATCCTTGAATGCCCGAATAGACGTCGAAGAGCGCAAACTGACCGAACTGGCCGAAGTACTTGGCCGCCTGAACTGGGAAGAAGCCGACAACTATCTGACTGAATGGAAAAAGAAAAGTGCTTCAGCCCTGTTGCTTCACGACTATGATAATCGCGAAAAAACCTACACTTCCGATCCGACTGAGGCCCTCAATGCAACCGAAATCGGCATGAAAAACATCAGCTTCATGTCAATCAGAAGCGCGATCCAGCCTGCTTCAGAATCGGTGCAAGGATCGACAGGCAGTGTCGGCGCTGTCGGGCTCAGGGTTAAAGGACTCGGCATAATTCTGGAAAACGTTGGCAAACTACAGGAAACACTTTCAGATAATGCGGTGACACTATTTTCTTCTTTTCCGGTTTTTGCCGAAAACAAACGTTTCGACGCCCCAAAATCGCTGCTTCTGGTTAAATATTATACTGCCGACCTGATATATGACTTTCTCAAAAACCATCCCGAGTTTATCAAAACCGAGAAGAGAGGCAACTACCGAGTCCAAAGCTGCTTCATTCCAATCAAACAGGCTTTCAGGCTTCCTCCTGACCGCGATGCCATCTGCAGTCCTGGCTTTTCGCCAGCGAAATGGTCACAGCTCGCCCGGCATGTTCTGCACAGTCGATCGACTGCATCCTGGTCAGATGGCGGTTCAACCGCGGTTGCCAGCTTTCACAACCGCCTGCAGTGCATAATTATTCACACATCACAGCGCGACGACAAATTTGCTTCCGGCACAGTATCGGTGTTTGTGCCAGTATTGTTGTATTTTCTGCTGATGGTGGCAACCACAGCTATATTCATGGCAAAAATGCTGGTAGAACCAATACACATGCTAAAACACGGTGCCGATCTGGTTGCCGCCGGAAATTACCAGCACCGTCTGGAATTCAGTTCGGGCGACGAATTTGAGCCTCTAATCAGCTCATTCAATCAAATGACCGCCGGGTTATACCAGCGCGAGCTTCTCACCAGCTATGTTTCACAGGATGTCATCGACGAGGTCAGCAGCGACATAACACTTGTGCCAGGCGGAGAAAGGGTTGAAGCCAGCGTTATTTTCTGCTCCATGAAAGGATTCAGAGAACTCACCCGGAAATCGGATCCCGAGCAGATAGTCAAATCGCTTGGGCGCCTCATTGAAACGGCACACCAGACAGCCGTCAAGCACGGCGGCGGCATGGATAAGCTGGTCGAAGACACGGTTATGCTTGTATTCAGGCAGCGCTGCAGCAGCAACGAGCATGTGCTCTCGGCCTGCCGGGCAGCGCTTGAGATAAGCCGGGCTTTTTCTACTGCGACAGAACCGGTTGCAGTAGCTATCGGAATCGCTTCCGGCCCGGCGGTTTCCGGCAAGATCGGCTCAAAAACTGGCAAACTTGACTTCACCCTGATTGGCAACCCGGTAAACCTGGCCGCGCGCCTCAAGGCACAGGCATACAAAGCCGATAATACCGGCATCATCGCGTGCCCGAACACGATAAGGCTGCTGAAAGGGCAGGCCCGCCTGCGCTTTATCGAGCGCACAGAAATAAAGGGAAGGTCACGGACCTTCCCTCTCTACGAGCTTATGGAAATGCGCTGAGCCGGTTTTACCAGCCGAGAATATAAGCGAAGATCAGCGGCGCCACGATGGTCGCGTCAGATTCAACGATATACTTTGGCGTATTGATATCGAGCTTGCCCCAGGTTATTTTTTCATTGGGAACCGCGCCAGAGTAAGAGCCATAGCTGGTGGTTGAATCAGAAATCTGGCAGAAATAGCTCCAGAACGGAATATTGGTCATTTCAAGATCCTGATACAGCATCGGTACTACGCAGATCGGGAAATCACCGGCAATACCGCCGCCGATCTGGAAAAAGCCGACGCCCTTGCCGCCCGAGTTCTTGATATACCAGTCGGCCAGCCACATCATGTATTCAATGCCCGACTTCATGGTCGATGGCTTGAGTTCACCCTTGATGCAGTATGAAGCGAAGATGTTGCCCATGGTTGAGTCTTCCCAGCCGGGTACGATTATGGGCAGGTTTTTCTGAGCTGCGGCCAGCATCCAGCTGTTCTTCGGGTCGATTTCGTAATACTGCTCGAGCACGCCAGACAAAAGCATCTTATACATGTATTCATGCGGCAGGTAGCGTTCACCCTTGCTGTCGGCATCTTTCCAGATCTTGAATATATGAGCCTGCAGACGTCTGAATGCTTCTTCTTCGGGGATGCAAGTGTCGGTAACCCGGTTGAGGCCTTTTTCGAGCAGTTCCCATTCATCTTTCGGAGTAAGGTCGCGATAATGCGGAACCCTGCGATAATGCTTGTGGGCGACAAGGTTCATGATATCTTCTTCGAGGTTGGCGCCAGTACAGGAAATAATGGCGATCTTGTCCTGTCTGATCATCTCGGCGAGCGACTTACCGAGTTCGGCCGTACTCATAGCTCCCGCCAGCGTTACCATCATTTTCCCGCCTTCTTTAAGATGCAGGCAGTAACCTTTGGCGGCATCAACCAGTGCAGCTGAATTGAAATGCAGGTAATGTTCTTCGATGAACGAAGTAATAGTGCTATTAGTCATGGTAATCTCCTGTTTTCGCGGTCGCGATATTATTTTTGTAAAATACCCCATAACCACCGACAAATCAACCTTAATACCAGCACGATAAATCATAGCAATTGCACTTAAATTTTATAAGTCACACAGACGAAGATACAACCTTAGTCTGTTATAGCGACCCGGGCTCTCGGCGGAATCTCATTCGCTACAACTCTCACCAGACAAAGTTTAATTTGACAAGCTATGGCTTTGCGTCAAAACAGCCTGGCTCGAAGTTTCCGCAAATGAGAAACCCGCCGGGGCCCTCTATTTTTTCAAGTCTGAATTTTAATGCGTTTGCCCTGCACGATAAACAATATGGGCTTGCAGAATTGCGGGAGGGTGAGTAATATAGCCTTGTATGAACGAGCAGCAGCATGAATACGCAATTGTCAGCAGCGGGCTGAACCGTGAATTCAAAGTCCGCCTGAAAGCTGAAGGGCTGGCAGCAAGCTTGCGCAACTTTTTTGCGCCGGCGCACAAAACAGTTAATGCGGTTAATAACCTCGATCTACAGATCAGACCGGGTGATATCGTTGGCTTTCTCGGCCCGAATGGCGCCGGAAAGACGACAACGCTTAAAATGCTTTCGGGTTTGCTGGTGCCGACTTCAGGCAATATCGACGTGCTCGGTTACACACCATTCAACCGCGACCACGCCTTTTTAAAAAGCATCTCGCTGGTAATGGGCCAGAAACAAAATCTCTGGTGGGATCTGCCGCCGGTCGAAACCTTTGCCATCCATCGCCGCATTTACGGACTGACCGATGCCGAATACAAAAGCCGCATCAGTGAGCTGATCGATATGCTCGAAATAGTCGACTGCCTGGAAACCCAGACACGCAAGCTCTCGCTCGGCCAGCGTATGCGCTGTGAACTGGCGGTGTCGCTGCTGCATCAACCGCAGATTCTCTTTCTCGATGAGCCAACAATCGGACTTGATATTCTCATGCAGAAAAAGATACGTAATTTTCTGCTCGATTATCATCGACGCTTCAAACCGACGATCCTGCTGACATCGCATTACATGGACGACGTCGCGGCCCTGGCACAACGGGTTATTGTAATCGACCACGGCAACAAGGTTTTTGACGGTTATCTCAACGACCTCACCCACAAAATGCATCCGGAAAAAATCATGTCAGTGCTGCTCAACAACGGTGAATTTATCTGCCTGCCAGAAGAAGGCTGCCGGCTCATTCACCATGATGGACACCATTACCGCTTTATGCTCGACCGCAAGCGGGTGCCGGAAATGGCGGCCAGGCTCTATGCAACCGGAAATATTGCCGATCTGACTATCGAAGATCCGCCACTCGAAGACCTGATCGGCCAGCTTTTTACCTCAGACAAGCCAACCCGGCCATGATAGCGATGTTTACGGCAGACGGGAAACTGGCAGTTCTCAAAGCCTATTTTAAAATCATTCTTACCTATCGCGGCATGCTGCTGATTCATGGCATCAGGTTGCTTCTGCTGCCAATGGTGCTGGCATCAGCCTGGTTGTCTATTGAAAAAACAGCCCAGAACCCCTACTCTGATTCAGATTATCTGCTCTACTATCTGCTGGTGCCGGTAATCATGAACCTGACCGACAGCCGCATTGTCTTCAAATTTTCTCTGGCCGTCAAAGATGGCTCGCTCAATCGCGACCTGCTCAAGCCTTTTCCACCACTCATGGGCTATCTTCTGGAAAGCCTTGCCAACAACGCGATGCAGTTGTTTTATCTGTTGCCATTCAGCTTTGTTTTCTGGCTTTTCGTGCGCGACCGCATAGTTCTTTCGCACCTCGAGCCATCACTTCTGCTGTATTTTCTGGCGGCAATAGTGATCGGCGGAATGGCGCGGCTGGCGGTTTCTGGTTCGATTGCGCTGCTGAGCTTCTGGATCGAAGACGTTACCACCCTCAATCTGATTCTTAACGGCGGCATCTGGGCTTTGCTCGGCGGGATGATAGTGCCAGTCGCGACTTTTCCTGATAAAATCAGATACATCGCAGAACTGCTGCCCTACCGTTATATGCTGAGTTTTCCCATCGAAATTTTCAGCGGCCGGCTGGCGCCAGCCGAAATTTGGCAGGGCTTTGCGACCGCCCTGGGTTGGATAGCAATATTTTCGATAATCATGCGCCTCATCTGGAAGCGCGGCCTGAAAACCTACACGGCATATGGAGGATAAGCAGAAATGCAATGACGCGCACTAAGCCTCCAAGCCACAAAGAACATCATAACAGACATGGAATTAAAGAAATATTCTTCTATATAATCTTTGGCTGCCAATGCAGTCTGCTGTTACTGCAATTTATATCTCTTCTTTGTGTCTCTGTGCCTTTGTGCGATAGCTGGTGTTCGAGCACGATTTTATGAGGCAGATTGCGATAATACTAAATTTGTGGAAGGCTACGGTAATTCAGGCGATGGAATACCGTGCCAGTTTTGTGTTTGCGATAGTCGCCAATTTTTTCGACTTCGTATTCGGGCTGTTGCAGTATCTGGTCTTTTTCACGGCGGCGAAGAGTATTGCCGGCTGGGAAGCCGATCAAATGCTGGTGCTTTATGGTGTTTTCATGCTGGTGTTCGCCCTGCATTTCATACTGCTTTACCCGAACCTGGCGGCGATGGGCGAAATGGTAAATTCGGGCAATCTCGATCTTCTGCTGACCAAGCCAGTTAATGCGCAACTCATCGTATCGTTCCGCCGCATATCACTTGAAGAACTGGGCAGTATAGGTACGGCAACTCTTCTGCTGGGCTGGCTGCTTTATCGCGGTGTCATTGTTTTTGACATCGGCAATTTTGCACTGTTCGGCGTCAGCATGGTTTCTTCGCTGCTTTTGGTTTATTGTGTGTTTCTGCTGTTAATCTGCCTGGCGGTGATCATGGAACGGCTCGACAACATGTCGCAGCTGCTCTGGTCGATGTTTGCGCTGTGCCGTTACCCGGTCGATATTTATCCAGACCGTATCAGATACCTGTTTATGAGCTTTCTGCCGGTAGCATTCATCGCCACCATACCCGCCTCGGCATTGCTCGGGCGCAGTGACAGCGCTACTGTGTGGCAGGGTTTGGCGTTGGCAGTATTTGCTGTTCTATTTTGCAGCTGGCTGTGGCGACGGGCAATAAAAACTTACACGTCAGCCGGCGGATAAAACCAGCTATTCGCTTTTTTTGTTGAGAGCTTCGGCGCGGGCTTTGAGCTTTTCAGGCAAAACTGGTGTCCAGCGAAGTTTAAGAAAATTACCTTCATACTTGCCTTCGATATAGTACTGACGGCGTATCTCGATTTTTATATCATTCTCACCGACAGTGCAGAGGTAACCATAGCTGTTGCACATACTTTTGAGGAAATTATTGGACTGATCCTTGCTGGTTCCAATGTTTATATCGCAGATCCCGACCAGTTCATGTTCGGCCGAAGTCACACGCTCGGCAAAAGGCGGTATATCGATAAGGCGAATTTTATCGCCATCGAAAAGTTTTATGTAATATCTCTGATTGAACCACTGATTGCCGAAATAAACGCCGACAAGACCTACGATAAGAACAAGCAGAATCACCAGACCGGCAAATCCGGCTCTATTGCCAGAAACAGCCTTCATACATCATCCTCCACAGTTTGTGAACTGCTACAGCTATCGTCTGCACGCACCTTTTAATTAACTAATTATATTAAAGGGACAGCGCCCTGAACAAGGCGCTGTCCCCATCGATCCCGAAAATCAATTATTTTCTCAGAATTACTCCGGTGGTCGGCGGAACGTTGTAATCACCCTCAGCATCATAGAGGCCGATGTCATTAACTTTTTCGCCGTCGCAGACGACTTTCCAGGTGCCGCCGATTGGCAGTCGGAAGTTAACCCAGTTGTGCGGGTCGCCATTCAGCAACACAAGCAGGTTGTCGCTGCCCTTGAGAAACATGCCGAGACCTTTGCTGTTGGCCGGCTGGATCCAGTCGATATGCTGGTTATTGAGCGCCACCGGGTGTCTGAAATTCGGATATTTTTTACGCAGCGCGATGAGACCGCTGTAAAGGTCGAAAATATCACGGTTCTTGCCTTTAACAGTCCAGTCGATGTAGTTAATGTCGTTATCCTGGTCGTAGGAATTGTGGTTGCCACGCTTGCTGCGGTTGAATTCCTGACCGGCATGAATCATCGGAATACCCTGCGCGGTCAGCAGAACAATGGCTGCCAGCCGAGTTTTTTTCTTGTCGCCATGATAAAGGTCGTTGAGTGTATAGCCGTCATGAGCTTCAAGATAGTTAAGACTTTCAGCCGGCTTGGCAGACCACCAGAAGCAGCTGCCGGCCATGACCGTCATGACATCGTTGCGATTGCCGTTTCCATCGATGAAAGCACGCATTTTTTCGCGGTAGTCATCGTTCCATTTGGCAAGGCGGGTATTGCGGAAATCGCTTTTACCCCATTGATTGCGCTGCCAGTCGGCAGCCCAGGGCTCAGCCGTGAGAATAGTCGATTCAGGCAATTCATCGATAACGCGCTGCATCGTCTTCTTGTCGATGATAGTACCAAGGTCAAACCTGAAGCCATCGACATGATATTCCTTCATCCAGTATTTAAGACTGTCAAGAATCATTTTGCTGGTCATCGGATTTTCGGTGCGCATTTCGTTGCCGCAGCCGGTACCATTCCAGTAAAACTTGCGGTTATCCATGAGGCGATAATAGCCGGGATTGTCAAAGCCCTTGAAATTAAGGGCCGCACCGCGATGGTCTCCTTCAGCGGTATGGTTGAAGACCACATCGAGAATGACGGCAAAGCCCTCTTTATGCAGGCCATTGACCAGCGTTTTGAGTTCCTTCACCGCCTGACCTGATTTGCCGGTGGCGAATGAGCCTTCCGGTGCAAAGAAATGGCTGGTCATGTAGCCCCAGTGATTGGTAACTCCGGCGAAGTTGTTGTCAAACTCGTGAACCGGCATAAGCTCGATAACATTGACGCCGAGCTGTCTGAGATGGCCAAGAACGATGTTGGTATCCTTGCCATGCAGCATGCCGAGATAACTACCCTTGTGCGGACCAGTGACATTGGAGCTTTTGTGAGCTGTGAAATCCTTGATGTGCATCTCATAGATAATCGAATCTTTGCTGGCGGGGCGCTTGAAATTATTGTCAGTCCAGGTGAAGGAACGATCAACTACGATGCTTTTGCCGTCATGGTCGACATTGGCAAAGGCGTAGGGGTCGGAAAGAAGCCGTTCGGGGTCGAACAGAAAGCCAACTGTTTTTGGGCCATCGGCGGTGAAGCCATAAAATGTACCGTAGAGAGCTCCCGGCAAAGCGACACTCCAGACCCCGTCGTTGCCTTTTTTCATGGCATGTTCGACGCCCTGTTTCGCAGTTGCGGTTTTAAAAGTATGCAGCTTAACTTCGGTAGCATCTGGGGAATAGACAGAGAATATGGTCTTGCCGTTTACCACGTGTGCTCCGAGCATGTTGCCGGAGGTGTTGCGGGCAGTAGTGCGGCGACTGGAAGCAGTTGCGCTCGATCTGGCAAGAAGCTGAACACGATCGCTGAAATTGCTGTCAACGCGTGTCTGATTGCTGGAAAATTCCTTGCGCATGGCCTGGATTGACTTGAGATTGCTCAGCAACTGCGAATTCTCGGTCTGGGCGAGATATTTAACTCTTGCCTCGAGAAGACTGAGGCTTACTTCGAAAGCGCGCTTTTCGGCATGGTTGCTGACGCGGTATCCGTACAATCTGATCTGCTGAGCCGCGGCCTCAGCCTGCTGCGGTGTCTCAAGCGAAGACATCAGACGTGTCAGACTTTCGACGCTGGCCGATTCGCGCGAAAGAGCGGCGGCGGCTCCCGGGTTGCCAGATTCGCTGATTGCCTGGCCAGACAGATGAATATCGCGAGCCATGCGGTTGATGTTGTTAACCAGCTGTTTCTCAAAATCGGCCGCAAAAAGCGTAAGCGAGACCAGCAAAGCCAGAGCCAGGCATAAATAACCTCTTGCCGAAGTTTTGTACATCTGTTGCCTCCAGGTTCAGGTTGTTAATGTATTTACTAATTATACCTATTTTAACTTTAATCGTCAGTGTTTATATAAGAAAATGTGCATAAAAAAAACTCCCGCGGGCAATGCGGGAGTTCTGTTAACTGTCGAAGCTATTCGACGCTGAGGTGAATGACGGTACCGCCGTCGTCGCCACCTTCAACGCGAATTACCTTGAGAATACCCTGGCGGGCCTTTTTGAAACGTTCCTGCAGCATGAGCAGATCCTTGTCACTCTTGCTCACATTGGCGCCAAAGATGATCAGATCTTTTTCAAAACGCTTGAGCATTCGGCGCAGATCTTCAATATCTGAAACTGTCAGATTGCAGTTCTTGCTTAACTGAGCGAAGTTAGGCGACAAACCGATCTCTATGACATTTTCGGTAAGATTCTGCAGCAGTCTTATGGCATAGTATTTATCCATTGGGCGAACGCTCACCAGAGCTCGGGAAGCGTGGGTTTTAAACCAGCCTTTGCGCATGAAATTATTGAACACGCTATGTATTTCATCAGTGTTGGCTATTTTGGGCGAAGGGTTGTTGTTCCAGATTATCAGACTGCGCTTTGAAGCCAGGGTTGGCTTTGACTGATCGCGCTTGAGCGGTTCAGTATTGGGTGGAATGCGCAACGAAAGTGTAACCTGTTTGTCTTTTACATTTTCGGGAACGGGGATGGAGATGGTCGAGTCGGCACTGACCGAAAAGGTGAAAATTCCGGCCAGCACAGCCATTATTCCTAAGGGAACAAGGATCCTTAGACCCGGGATTGTTAATTTCATGACATACCTCCGATACAAACTCGTTCTTGGCTGCCTATCGGCAGGGCATGCCAGTTT
>PGYA01000017.1:22074-96311 GCA_002839435.1 Candidatus Riflebacteria bacterium HGW-Riflebacteria-2
ATAGCGGAAATATGTCGTTAGCGCTTAAAAATCGAGTTCGAGCAGGCTGTTTGGCGTATTGGTAAGCCGCAAAAGCCCGTCAGCACGAACCATGTAGGTGTCTTCGATTCTGATTCCGCCCCACCCCGGCAGATAAATGCCGGGTTCGACCGTAAAAAACATGCCAGGCTCAGCTTTATCTTTGCATTTTTTGTTGAGTGCCGGCATCTCATGTACATCGAGACCAAGCGAGTGGCCGAGTCCATGCCCGAAATACTCACCATAACCTGCGTCAGTAATGATCTGGCGGGCGACGGCATCTACCTTTTTACAGACGACTCCTGCTTTGAGAGCTTTAACTGCTTCACTCTGCGCCTTGAGAACTGTGTTATAAACCTTTTTGAATTTTGCCGTCGCTTTACCCATGAAAACAGTTCGGGTCATGTCGGAATGATAGCCACCCGAAACAGCGCCAAAGTCGATCTTAACCATTTCGCCTTTTTTGATTTTGCGCGAAGAAGGCTGGGCATGAGGTTTGGAAGCATTCGGCCCGGAGGCGATTATGGTGTCGAAACTCGGCATTTCGGAGCCGCGCATTTTCATGAAGAATTCAAGATGAGCCGCGACTTCGGTTTCGCGCATGCCGGGTTTGATAACCTTCATCAAATCAGCGAAAGCTGCGTCGGCAATAGAAAAAGCCTTTTTGAGGCATGCCAGTTCATCGGCATCCTTACGCTGTCTGAGCTCTTCGACCAGAGATTCAGTCGGGATCAGGTCAATCTTCAGATTTTCGGCATAAGCAAGAAAGAGATTGAGACTCATGCTCTTCTCAATGCCCAGTCTGGTGATTTTGAGTTTTTTGATTTCTTTCTGCAGCGAATCGAGGAGACTCTTTTTAAAAACCACAATTCTGGCAGCCTTGCCAACTTCAGCGACGCTCTGTTCCTGGTAGCGAAAGTCAGTAAAAAACACAGCTTTATCAGAAGTTATCAACAACGAGCCACAGGATCCCGAAAAACCGCAGAGGTAGCGAATGTTTCTCGGGTTAGTAACAAGCAGAGCGTCAAAATCTTTGTTAAATTTGCCGCGCAAACTGTTGATGCGTTCAATGTGTTTCATACCTGTCTCCTATTGTGATGTTTTTTTACGTGTGACATAGGACTGCTTTGTCACAAATGAGTTCAAGAATACGATCGACGGGATACCGCATATGCCGGGCTTTCGGCAGAATCTCATTCGCTCCAGCGACTCCTCGCTTGCCTGCTGGATGGCAGGCATGCTCGTCACAAGCTTACGCGAATGAGAAACCTGCCTGCGCCCTTGTGATGGTGTGTTAACGTGTGACATAGGACTAAGCCTTGTTCTGGCCTCTGGAGGACGGAACTGCAACGATCGGGCGACCGCCGAAAGGGCTGTTCGCAAGAATTCCGGCCGCCTGCGGGCCTGGCGCGATCATGGTTATTGCCATGCGATCGCGATCGAGAATCTCGCCGGCAACCTTCTTAATGTCTTCTGTTGTGGTTTCGAGATAAGGCTTGAGAGTGTCTTCCGGCCGTTTTGGTTCAACGCCGTAGAGGAACCCCGTAGAAAGTCGATTCATGCGGTTTGTCGTGCTTTCCAGAGCGATAAGCATGTTGCCCTTAAGCTGTTCGCGGGTATCTTCGAGTTCGCGGGCGCTCAGGCCACGCGCGGCAATCTTGTCGATCTCGGCATGGAAAAGCTCAAGCACCTTTTCGAGGTGTTCCATCGAGGTGCCGGCGTAGATGCCCAGCAGGCCTGTTTTTTTGAACGAGGTATGATAGGAATATACAGTGTATGCCAGACCGCGCTTTTCGCGGATTTCCTGGAAGAGCCGACTGCTCATGCCGCCGCCGAAAGCGGCGTTGAGAATGGTAAGAGCAAAACGTCGATCATCAGAGAATGACACGCCGGGTGTACCCAGCGTCAGATGAACCTGCTCGATTTCTTTCTGGTGAATAGTCACGTCGCAGGTTGGCCTGGGAAGGGTTTCGCGCGGTTTGAAAGTGCCGGAGCGCATTTTTTTGAGCTTTTTCTCAAGCATCTGCTTGAGCTCATCCCAGTCGAAATTGCCGGCAGCACTGACCAGAAGGTTTCCGGTAACATACTGGCGGTTGAAAAACGAGAAAATATCATCGCGCTGCATCGCTGCGACAGTCTGTGCCGTACCTAGAATAGGACTGCCCAGTCGCGCATTTTTCCAGATATTCTGACTTAGCAGCTCATGTATGATTTCGTCAGGTGAATCTTCGTACATCTTGATTTCTTCAAGAATGACACGGCGTTCGCGTTCAAGTTCCTCAAGAACGAACTGGGAATTGATAATCATGTCGGCAAGCACGTCAATCGCGACATCGAGGCGATCTTTGACTACCCTCGCGTAGTAGCAGCAGTAATCTTTGGCAGTGAATGCGTTGAGATAGCCTCCAATACGGTCGAATTCGCTGGCAATCATTCTGGCAGTGCGTTTTCTGGTGCCTTTGAACATCATATGTTCGATAAAATGTGAGACACCCTGCAACTTTTCACTTTCGTAGAGAACTCCACTTTTAAGAAACATTCCGATCGAAACACTCTGAACGGTATCGAACTTCTCAGCAATAAGCTGAACCCCGTTATCCAGCGTATGTTTTAGGTATGGTGACAAAATTTTACTCCATATCAGAATGCTGTGACCCGTCATTTTCCGGGTTAACAGCCTGCGGTGAATTATCGTTTTCTTCTTCTGTTATCGGCATGAGCCCCTGGCTGTCGTTGAAATCTTTTTCGACCTGTTTATGTTCGCCGGAAGCCTCGGCTTTCTGACCTTCTGGCGTGAGCTGCTCGGGGATGTCGATTGATGGGACCGGCAGCTCTTTGAGGCTTTTCATACCGAAATAATACAAAAAGTCCTGGGTCGTTGAGTAAAGTCTCGGTTTGCCAAGCACCTGTTTTTCGCCAGAAACATAGATCAGCTTTTTTTCGAGCAGAGTGGAAACAACGCCATCGCAGTTTACGCCACGGATAGCATCGATCTCGGCTTTGGTTATGGGCTGTTTGAAAGCGATTACCGCCAAAGTTTCGAGAGCCGGCAGGGAAAGAGAAACCAGTTTCTGGCCGTCAAGACGCTGAATATATGGTGAAACTCTGGCTCTGGTAGCAAGCTGAATACCGTTTTCAAGAATGGCAATCTGCAGACCGCTGCTTTCATCTTCATCATAGGCTTTTTTGCGGGCATGTACTATTTCTTCAGTTTTTTCGAGACTTATGCCAAGGACGGCAGCAAGTTTTTCGAGTGTAACGGGTCGATTCTGCACTAATAACAGCCCATCGATAGCCGCTCCCAGAAGCTCAGGATCGACCTCAACTGTGACCTCTTCAACCGCGTTTACGGTTGGTGTCAATTCTTCGTTAACTGGCATGTTTTCTTCACTCATCGCTGTCTCCTGAGACCTGGCTGATTACCTCGCCATTGACTTCGTCGGGCACGTCTTCCGGCAGGTTGTCGATTTCGGCTTCTTTGACTACTCCGGCAACAGCCGGACGCAGCAAGATCGGCCTGAAGTTGGCTTTCTGGGTAACATTGAGCTCGCCGGCCTTGGCCATTTCGAGAACGGCCATAAACGAAAGTACCGTTTCGTAGCGGCTGGGCGACTTTTTTATCAGGCGCTCAAAGGTCATTTCGCCTTTAAAAGCCTTAAGCAGAGCCCTGATCTCGTTTATCCGTTCGAGAATGCCAATTTTCTCGAGCACTACCCGATGAACCGGTGGGCTGATGCGACGGCGCACCAGAGCGTGATAGATACTCAGCAACTCAGAGGGCCCAATGTCGATCTCGAGAATTTCTTCGGGCTGGCGTTCGAGATCGCTGCTGCGGGTATAAATGCGTGAGGCGCTGCGTTCCATTTCGCGCAGTTCGAGAGCAACCATCTTGAATTTTTTGTATTCAAGCAGTTTTTCAACGAGTCCGGCGCGGGCGTCTTCTTCGTAGAAACTTTCATCGATATCGAGATCGCCGCTGCAGACCTCTTCGGGTTTTTCTCTGGGCAGCAGCATTTTTGACTTGATTTCAAGAAGAGTTGCCGCCATGACCAGAAAGCCGGAAGCGACTTCCATGTCGAGGATTTCCATCATCTGCAGGTATTCGAGATATTGCGCAGCGATATGCGCGATCGGAATATCGTAAATATTGATTTTCTGCTCTTCGATAAGGTGATAGAGCAGATCAAATGGTCCTTCGAAGACCGGCAGTTTTACCTGATAACCTGTCATTTACAGCAGAAACCCCATTACCTGCCTGATCTGCTGCATGACTTCAGAGGCGACCAGATGCGCCCTCTTTTCGCCGGCTTCGAGCACCTCTTCGATATAACCATGGCGCGCCTCGATTTCGGCACGACGACTGCGGATCGGTTCGAGCATGGCGTTGAGACGTTCGAACAGCATGAGTTTGCAGTCGCGGCAACCGAGACCAGCAGTACGACAGCCTTCAGCAATTTCTGCGAGTCGGTCAGGTGTATAGATTTTATGGTAAGCGTAGACGGTACATACTTCAGGATCACCCGGATCATTGCGCCGAACTCTCTGCGGATCGGTTATCATCTGCTGAATCTTGTTCTTGAGCCCTTCAGGGGACTCACGCAGATCGATACCGTTGTTGTAGGACTTGCTCATCTTGCGTTTGTCGATTCCGATCAGGAGCGGCACCTGTGAGAGAACCGCTTCTGGTTCAGTTAGAATATCACCAAATGCTGAGTTGAACCGTCTGATAATTTCGCGGCTCAGCTCGAGATGCGGCAACTGGTCTTTACCGACTGGCACTGCTGCGGCATTATACACCGCGATATCGGCCGTCATGAGAACGGGGTACATCAGCTTGCCCAGCGTAACACTCGACCTGGCCTCGTCATCGCGCACGGCATCTTTGAAAGTTGGGCAGCGTTCGAGCCAGCCGAGCGGCGTGCAGTTGGCGAGAATGGTTGCGAGTTCAGCGTGTTCATGCATGGCAGACTGCCGGAAGATGACGGCCTTTTCGGGGTCAATACCAACGCTGAGCCAGTCGACAATCATCTCTCGAATCAGCGATGGCAGATTGTCAATTTTCAGACGATCGGTAAAGGCGTGCCAGACAGCGGCAAAGAAGAAGCAGTCATAGGTATCCTGCAACGCGACCCAGTTTTTCAGGGTACCTTCAAGGTGCCCAAGATGCAGCGAACCGGTAGTTCGCATGCCGCTGACAAGTCTTTTTTTCGCCATTATCGGTGTCTCCTGTATGGTAATTCGGCTAGTAATCAGTCGAGCGCAAAGCCTCTTCGGCCGCGCGAAGGGTCTCGGAATCGGGCTTAAGCAGCAGCACCCGCTGCCAGCAACTGCGTGCTTTCTCGATCTGCTGCTGCTTGTAGTAGCCAACGCCCAGGTTAAAATGGGCCTCGGTGTGATCGGGTGCAAGTGCGATCGCCTTTTCCCAGAATTCTATGGCCCGCTCAATATTGCCCTGGCGGTCATAGAGATTGGCGTAAGTAAAGTAGACCACCGCATCTTTCGAGCCATCTCTGATCAGAGCGTCTAGAATGCGCATAGCCGCTGCCAGGTCGTTTTCATAATAACTGGCGCGGGCAAGCAGAAGGCGTTCACCCGGTTCGAGCCGGCCAACCATTTCGAAGGGTGACAGCACCGAAACGGCAAGATCGTAAAAGCCAAGGTTAACGGCAAGTTTAGCGACTGCGACAGCTTCAGCGCGGTCAGCAATAGTAGCCGGGTTAACCATGCGCAGATAGTGCGCGGCGTTATCGCGGTTGTAGCTGGCATCTTCGACGCTTGCCATGAGCATAAGCAGCTGGTTATTGGTCGGATCGGCGGCGACTGCCCGGCGTAGAATGCCTTCTGCCAGTGTGTAGCGCATACTCTCGACCAGAACTTTGCCGATTTTCACGGCCTCTTCACTGCGCAGCGTTGATTCATTACTCTTCTGGAGGAGTCGTTGCAACTCAGCATCGCACAGAATGCGCACGCTGGAGTCTTCGAGGTCAAAACAAAGTATCGGCGTGTATTTCTGACTGCTGTCAATCTTGAAATACAGGTCGAGGCGCGACTGGCCTGCGGGAAAAACATTGAAGGCATCGCGGGTGGCTCTTTGCTCACGGTCGAGCAGCGGCTCAAAACGGCTTTCCAGCTCGAGAGCGAAATCCTTTAGCGGGTCAATGCGATAAGTTTTTACACCGGTATTGACGAAAGTCATGTTGATGAGAACTTCGTCATGGCGGGCAACGCCAAGGCCAGAAGCAAAAGGGCGCCGCTCGATGCTGTTAACTGAAAGCACCAGCCCGGAGGGATGGACGACATCTTCTCCCATCAAGAAGGCTGGATCAGCAGAAACCACAGCTGCAGCCGTTATCAGAAGAAGCAGGAGAAAGCGCGTTACATATATTTGAGGCTTGCAAAAATTCATGGCCTCTATAGTAACATACCCTATAGCACAAGTAAAATAGCTGGTTAGTTTTTCAGGAAAAGAGCAGCAGGTAGTCGTAAGCGTCGCAGGTACGATCAACAGCTTTCATCAACAGTTGTGACTTTGTGTATCGGCCCGCGAGGGCTTTTTGCAGGGGCCGCACCAGTTCCTGTTCGTAGAGGGCAGGAGGGAGATCGAGGCCGGACCAGACGAGAGCAGCTATTTTTGAGTTTGCAACCAGCCTGGTAATAGTGTAATAGTCATCGGGTTTCGAAAAATCAATTAAATATTTACGCAGATGCATTCTGATTTGTCGCCGCGACTGCTCAAGATCGTCGTGTCCATTCTGCCAGGCGTCAAAAACAACCTGTAGAGTCATTTCGGCATTTTCTTCGTCACTAAACACCAGAGGAAACACAGTAAGACATGTATCAGCAGGCGCCAGCTCATCAAGGCCAAGCCTGGTAACAGAAACTCTGGCTTCACGCCCCCTGATAAATTCAGCATGGCGATTGAGCATAAGGCCCATGATCTCGTCAGGCTGGCAGACAACCTCCACCTCACAGGCCCGATTACTCAACCAGTAAGACATGATCTGGTAAACAGCCGCCCAGAATATTTCCCGCTGTGCTTCTTCTTCGATTTCAAAGGCAGCTTCGCGCCAGTAAAACAGGTAATCAAGCTGCTGGCGGTCAAAGAGGCGGTCTTTCCAGGCTCTAAACGGATTCATCGAAAGCTCAAGCGGGTTCTTGATCTGCTGGTTGAATTTTTGCAGATTTCTGTCGCTGAACGCACCGTAACTACCGTCAAGCCAGGCGCGCAACAGCATGGCCTGGCTGACCGAATAAGCATTGACCGACAACGCGAAATCGCGACGACTCAGCCAGTTCAGGGCTGAAAAACGATGAATAAAGGGAAAGAAGACCGAGTCGATGGTCGCCATATCTGAAACTGCTTCAAGCAGCCAGGCTGATTGCAGACGCAGCGTCATTTTTTAACGCCCGAAAGCGGACAGCCAATGCCGAGCCAGGTTTTTACCAGCTGCGGATCAAACTGCATGCCTGACAGTCTTTTTACTTCAGCAATCACATCGGCATCGCCGGCATACTGACGTTTGCGATAGCCGCGATGGGCATTCATCGCCGAGATAGCGTCTGCCAGCGCAATAATTCTTGCGGCTAGCGGAATTTCCTCACCTTTAAGATTGTCCGGGTAGCCGAGTCCATCCCAGCGCTCGTGATGCCAGCGAATAAGCGAAGGAACCTCATCAAGTTCTTCTATTTGCGCCTTGAGATGCAGTTCACCCAGCAAGGTATGTGTGCGCAGAAGTTCGAGTTCGTCGCCTTCCAACTTTTTAGAGCTCTTGACCAGGTCGCGCGGCAGCAAAAGTTCGCCGAGATCGTGCAGCATGGCGGCAGCATTGAGGCTCTGCAACTGTTCGTCTTTCAGGCCACAGGCAACGCCGATTCTTTCTGACAATTCGGCAATTTCACGCGAATGTTCCTTATCGTAGCCCTCAAGGCGATCGACAACCGAAGCGACTCCGCGCACCAGCTGTGAATATCGCTCTTTTGCCGGCGTCGCCTTTTCCTTCAAATCGAAGTAAAGATAGGCAAGCCAGGTGATAAGAACGATAAGAACCGCGTTGAAAAGCGTTATCAGCATTGTTTAAAAACCGAAATTGGCCCCCACCACATATCTGCTGGTCTCATGAATTCGATCTGGCGTGTAAAAGCCAAAATCAAAACTCAATGCTTCGTCAAAACTGTGGCGCAAGCCGACGACAAAATCGTTGCCGGCATAATCCATGGTCAGAATAGTATCGGAATCTATATTGAGGCTGGCTCCCATAACGAAAAACACCGGATCAACTGCAGCGCCTTTTTCGGTATAGCGCCCAAACGAAGACTTTTTCTGGTTCTCGTTCATGGCAATATTAGTGCCAAGGCCGAGTACAACACGGTTTCCCGGCAGTCCGTTAAGCAGCATCACCGAATTCTGGTAATCCTCGTTGGGGTCTATAAAGGCTGCGACAGCCATATTCGACCTTATCTTGTACTTGCCGGCAAAAACCGGGTCAGTCTGGTCCTGTTTGCCGTCGATGGAAAACCTTTTGATCACAGCCACTTCTGAATCGTCAGAAAACGCGAAAACCCCTTTAAATGAAGCCTCGTTAAACTTTGACTCGCCAACCATATGCACTGCGGCACGCGCGCCGCCGGGCGGCAGCACTTCGAGGCCCGGCACCAGCATGGTGCCACTCAGACCGTTAATGGTAGCGCTGGCAAAGCAGCCGGAGGCAACTGCCATGAACAGAAAAACGAGAAAGAGTCTTGCGGCCGCAGGGCCAGAATGGTCAGTAACCTTCGATATCGCGCAATTTGTCGCGAATCTGCGCAGCCTGTTCGTGGCGTGGGAATCGTCTAAGAAACTCCTGATAGGACTTTCTGGCCTGATCATAATCACGCAGTTCCTTTTCGTAAAGTTCACCTTTTCGCAAAAAGGCATCTGCTGTTACATCGGCATTCGGATACTTTTCGGTTACTGAATTGTAATAATTCAAAGCCTTCTCCACATTCTCAGAGCTCTTGCGGTATCGCACGCGCCCGTCAGAGGTGGTTGTCTTCTTCATGGAATCAAGATCCTGTTCATAGATGCGGCCAAGACGATAGACCAGATCTCCGGTGCCGGGGGCGTCCGGATATTTTTCCATAAGCTCCTCGAGAGCGACAGCCGCTCCTTTATAATCTTTCTGTTTCGCATCGAGAACATCTATAAGCTTGCGATAGGCGGTGACTGCTTCATCCTGGTCACCGGCCATGTCGGCAGCCTTGCGATAGGCGTCGGCAGCCTTTTTGAAATTGCCGGAACCGGCATGCATGTCGCCGAGATCAATACTGGCTTTGGCAGCTTCTTCGACGTCAGCAGCAGCGACAAAGTCTTCCTGCGTCGAAATGGCGTCATCCTGGGCTCCGGTACCTACCGCCAGCTTGGTCATGCGTTCTCTGGCAGCACTGACGTATGTACTGTAAGAATAGTCTGCGACAATCTTGCGATAATTCTCGGCTGCCTGCTCCATCTGCCCGATTGATTCCTGACTCAATGCAAGATTGTAATAAACTCTGTCTATTGCCAGAAAAGCCGGGTGCTCTTCAATTATTCTTTTGTAGATTTCAATTGCCATGGGATAGTTGCGCAAGCGCTCTTCATAGACTCTGGCAAGATCGTAGAGGGTCTTCGGCAGTTCCGGTCCACTCACTCCGCCGGCCTGCAGTCCGCCATTCAACATGTCAGCGGCTTCGCTGAAATTAGCGAGAGCACTGGTCATCTGTGCCTCTGCCTGCTTTATCCGGATTTTACCGATTTCGACCATGGCAGAAGCATGAGATTTGCCCTGTCCAAGCAAAGGCTTCAGTTCATCAACAGCAGCGTCATAGGCTCCCTGTGCCAGCTGTTGCATTGCACGCTGAAATTCGGGAGTCACCTGCACCGGCTGAGCATGAACTGCGTGCATCGTTGTCAGTGCAATGATTAGCAGACTAGCAATTGCACCGTATCTGAGGTCGGATTTAAAGATGGTCATTCTGGCTGCTCCTGATTTTTTATAAATTATTGTCGTTGTTTGAAAGTCATGATAACATAACCTGTAAATTCTGTTAAAGCTGACAAAGAAAGAGCGTAAAAATTTGTTAAATCGACAGGATAAAACAGCCGATACTGAAATCACGGACTATTCATGTTTGCCGGTAGAAGATGTGGAAATGGAGTTTCACATACTGCCGCTGGAAAAGGTATTCCCAAACCCGAATCAGCCCCGTAAGGTCTTTGAAAAACAGGCACTTGAAGAACTGGCAAAGTCTATACGCGAGCATGGCGTGCTGCAGCCGGTTCTGGTAAGAGCTGTCGGCGACCGCTACCAGATTGTATCAGGAGAGAGGCGCTACCGCGCCAGCAAAATTGCTGGAATCAGAACCATACCAGCAGTAATACGTCGGCTCGACGAAGAGCAAACCATGCTGGCAGGTCTGATAGAGAACATTCAGAGACAGGATCTAAACCCGATCGAAGAAGCACACTCGTTGCGCGACATAATTCTCAACTACAGCCTGACGCACGACCAGTTAGCGGAAAAAATCGGCCGCAGCAGATCTGCGCTTACCAACAGGCTACGTCTTCTGCAGCTACCCCATGACACTCAGGAACTGGTAGCTTCGGGCAAGATCTCGGCCGGGCATGCAAAAATGCTGGCCGGGCTAAAAGATCCGCTTGAGATAAAGACCTGGGCCAGGCTCATAGTCAAAGATCAATTGTCTGTTTATGAAATTGAAAAACGTATGGCACAAAGCCGTAACCAGCCTGTGGGCGTTTCGGCGAAAACGAAAGGTAAATCTGCGATGAGTCAAGATCTGCACATCAGAGCTGTTGAAGATAATCTTCAAGAACTTCTGGGCGCCAGAGTTCGGATACGTCATGGAAAAAAAAGCGGTCGCATAGAAATCGAATTCTATAACCGCGAAGATCTTGAGAGGGTTGTCGAAACGATGGTTTCGCTCTGCCCATAATTACCATCCGCGAAAGGTAAGCAGTCAGGTGATAATAAAATTCTGGGGTGTCAGAGGGTCGATTCCCACACCGGGACGAGAAACCGTCGAATTCGGCGGCAACACCACATGTATCGAAATCATTACCAACAGTAATGAACGCATCATATTCGATGCCGGCACCGGCATTCGTGTGCTCGGTGTTGAACTCATGAAAACAGAATTTGCTCATGGCAAGGGAAAAGGGCACATCTTCTTTACGCACTCCCACTGGGACCACATCCAGGGTTTCCCCTTTTTCGCACCTGCCTATGTTGGCCGCAAAGACATGCAGGGCAAACGAATTTCTGACTGCTGCAACGAATTCAACCTATACGGCGCCGCCGATGTTGGTGACCGCCTCGAAGCCACTCTGCGCGGACAGATGGATAATTACTACTTTCCGGTCGATCTCAACTACCTGTCATCCAACATTAATTTCAAGACCCTCAAAGATAACCGGATTACCATTGGTGATACCACCATAACGGCCTACAAGCTGGTACATCCAAACGGGGTGCTTGGTTATCGTATTGAAGACAGCAAATCGTCTGTGGCTCTGGCAACAGATTGTGAACATCCTTCAGACGGCACAATCGACCAGAACCTTCTGAAATTGGCGGAAAACGTTGATGTTCTGATCTACGATGGCCAGTATACTCAGGAGGAATATGCACCACACAGATTCAACCTGCCCGGCCCGGGGAAACAGGGCTTCGGCCATTCTACCGCCGAAGAAGGTATTCGCGCCGCCAAGGCAGCCAATGCCAAGCGCCTGGTGATTACGCACCACGAACCACTGCACGACGATAACTTCCTGCGCAAAATGGAAGAAAATGCCCGCAAGCTTTTTGATGCGATAGAATTTGCCCGCGAAGGCATGTCTATTGAACTGAAATAATCAGTTTTTTTCTGGTTGCACAGATAATGAATATGGTATGATGTGCAACCATGGGGAAGGCATCTCTTCTAACACCCGTATATTTCTTCAGCTCAATGCGAGCAGGTTCTGGCAAGTCTACCATTCTTGCCAACCTCTCGATATATCTGAATAATAACAATCAACGGATCGCCATTGTCGATCTCGATTCAGAGACCCCGCTCAAACTCAAAAACTGTTTTCCCCGTTCGATCAGCCTGCAGGAATACGCTGACATTTCATTGTCTTCGCAGCATACGGATTCCCGCTATCAGAAGAACTTTTACTTCACTGAAACCAACCTTATCTCGTATTTTCCTGCACACAAGTTAAAAGACGCAACGTTACTTTTCAGCGACACAACTCTGCGCGACTTCTTCATACAGATTACCGCCTGTTTCGATACGGTTCTGGTTAATTTTCCAGCTGGGCCACAACACTCACGTCAGGCCTCCCAACTGCTGTCCCGGCAGCACCTGTGGCGCGGCAAAAGCCCCGTCTCAGTTATCGTTTCACAGTCTGACGAAAAGAGCCTGGTCAGTCTCGATGGCCTGATCAGCGAAAACCCCGCCTTTTATTATCAGCTGCAGGAAAACACTCTGCTGCTTTTCAATCGGGTGCCAACTTCTGTTGAAGACCAGAAACTCGCGGAAAACACGCTCAACAGTCTCGAACTGCGCACCCTGTTCAATTTTCCGGCCACTTATGTGATAGGTATAAGCGAGGAATACGCATACCAGAGAACGGCAGCTGCTCCTCTGGTTCTCGATCAGAACTCAGTCATACAGCAAACTTTTTCGAGTCTGCAACGCATGCTCGCCGGAACCACGAAGACCCTGGGACGGGCACTTTATGAACAAACCGGCGATTATCAGCCATGCCTGGATGGACAGCTGCTGGAAAAACTGTCTCCCTATCTCGAAAAAATACAAAACCGGTCAGCGCAAAGACTGTTTCAGCACCCTTCCAACCTGCAAGTTTTTCTTGAAGAAAATGATGGCAATTATCGCATCAGGATACGCCTGACCGGCGTCAAACAGCCACTTGCAAGCATCGAGCGCAAACTGCCACTTGAGATCAACCACAGCATCAGGCAACGGCTTTCACCAGCGATCTGGCCATTCCGGCGCAATTATGAACTGCCCGAACATGAAAAGCATGTCGCGAAAGTTGAGAGACCGAATCTGGCAGTCAAGCCTGTTTATCGCTTTGATGACCGCTTTGCCGGATCACTCGACTGGCGATTGCGCTGTAAATTTGATTTAAATCCCGAACGGGGGCGCTACCCCTCACCTATTCTTTTCAGACCCAGTCTTGGAATGCAGGATATACCCTCGTTATCAGAAGTGCTTGGCTACCTGCGCAAACAATACAAAAAGTGTGCCTATGCCCCGGCAGCGCAGGCCGCGCCAACGGGCGTAACTCATTTTTTTATTCCACCTGAATTTGATCTGGTGACCTGTTATAATCCGGTTTTTATTCCTGACTTCACTGCTGTCCAGACGATTTCCGACAACAGGGTATTGCTGCACAACCTCAAATCAGGGACAACGGGCAGACTGCTGGAACGCGCGCCTGCGTGCATGGGCAGCCTGCCGGATGTTTTTGCCAGAAACTGGCCGATAGAGCCCGAGAGCAAATTTGCGGCAGAAGTTAGCTGCGTCGTCTCCAGAAATTTCAATAAAAAGTCGCTCATTTTCGAACATGCACGACACAGTCAGCCGATTATCAAATCAGCAGCTTATCTGGAACGAGGCACCGCCCTACCCCAGATAGAGCAACATGAAATTCCGGCCATTATCTACATAAGCGTATCGGCGGTAATAGGCCTGCCACCGTCCGCAACAAAGCCACTGAGGAATCAAGATTACCAATGGCGCGACAGTTTTGGGCTGAGACACTCTTATTACAAGCCTTTTGCCCTGAATCTTGCCACAAACCTGCAACTGGTTATACTGCAAACCAGAGAAGAGGATGCATCTGAAAACCTGTTCAAATTCACCTTCAGGGAAGAGGCCAAAGCATTCAGAACCTCTATATTCACAAAAGTTGCAAGAACTTCGCCAGAGATTTTTGCGCTCGAGCAGGCATGGCCTGTCAGAGAGAATTACATTCCATTCGCGCAACTGAATCTGCCAGAAAACTTTAAACTGGCAGATGTCATGGTCGATCACTGTTTCCCGCCAACTGTCTATAAACTAGCGCACAAAAGCAGTTTGAGCACAGAAATAAGCTCACGGCTTTACTGTTTCAGCCACCCGACAGTGTTCAGGCAGACCTATAACGAGCCGGTCGCTGAACAGATGCAAAAGCATCTGCCGCTCGAGCGGGCAGACATAAAACATAAATTCATTGCAGCAGGGCATGACTATCACAGTCTTACCTACCGCAGGAGCAAACCTCAGCCTGCTTTACGCGACGATGTTCTTAAAACGACTTTCAAACACGAACAGTTCAAAAACTACCGCGACATAAGCAACATTCAGGCCATGCGAACCGATGTTATGCTCTTTGCCAGCGCAAAACCAAAAAAGTTTTCACCAGCCAAGGGAAAAATTACAGACATCAGAACGGTTCTTGGCCGCCCGCCAGTTCTCAGCTCACTGCCAACCGAAAAACGACTGTTTCCACAAGCTTCCCTGCCCCCTCAGCATCTTGTATACAGGCAGTTATCGTGCCGGAAACAACCAGAAAAATTCTCGGCCGAAACTGCTCCGCACCTGGTTCAAATTATCGCCGGACAAGGCTCCAGACCGATGCTGAATGATAAGATGTACAAATCTGACAGTCTGCATATCACTCATGTTGATGCGGTATTCAATGTTGAAGTTCCTGAACTGTATACTCTTTCAATCAGAATCGGCAGTCGACAGATCTATCATGCTGTCAGTGCCAGCCTGAAAGACCGGATTGAAATTACCACCACGATTGAAACGACACAATTCGATTATCAGCATGTTTACTCTGAACTCTTTATCGAACCTGATTTCTGCAATGCCTTCCCGAGCTTTAGCGATTGCCCGCTGCGAACACGAAAAATAGAACTGCCGAACTCCCTCGGGTTTCCCACGCTTTCGTCTGAGAGAGAGGCTCTCGACCACGCAGACAGAATCGTATTCAAGAAAGACAAAAGCTACGCCGCCGATTATGGGCACCTTATTCCGGCAATCAGACCTTCTTATGACAGGCTTTTGCTTAAGAGACTGTCACTGCCCAAAGCAGCCTCAAAAACATGGCAACATATCGAAGCCGGCAGAAAACATTTTCGACCATTGTTCCCGGATGGAATTGAAACGCTTTATCGCCATCTGCTCTGGTCGTTTGCCGCCAGGAAGCGACAGCCTGTTGCCTTTTCCGGCAACTATCTGGAGAAAGTAGATGGAGTCGACAGTTCATTCAGCACAGGCGAGGCAAAACTGGTTCATTTCGCAAGCTTTCGTGATAAAGGCCTGGCTCCAGCCGGCAAGCTGGCACAGTGCTTTTTGCGTGACGCCATCAAGGTCAGCAAACTTCGCCTGAAAGATGTAATGAGCATGGCACGGCAGGCCAGCGAACAATTCAGTCAGGTCAACAGCCGGCTTCGCGCATGAGCTTCAAGCAAACGAACAACCCAGATGCTCCGATTTTTGACCAGCCGCCAAAACCAGTCGGCAAAGGCTTTTTCATTCGCAGGCTGATGAGTCTGGCCGGAAAACCGGTTCTCGCCGAGAAAAACATACCAATACGGCCCTCAAGCGACAAGCTTGCCGGCAAATGTTATGTGAACAGATCGGCACAGCTTTATCATCATCAGATTTCAGAAGGTTTTGCGCAGAGGTTCCGGCCAAAAATCGGCAGATTCGCCAATATTCCAGATACTTTTGCTGATAAATGCGACAATTCAGGACTTGGCCTGGCTATGCTGCCAGAACGCCCAAAGCTGTCGACTTTTGCCGCAAAAGGCTTCAGCAAGGTTTCTGCACCAATGCCAGAGATAGGCGAGCCCCAGTCTGCCAGAGATTTTTTTGCAAGCCGCAGCGATACCCGGGTTGTCTATAATTTCATGAACAGCATTACCGACCTGGCAATGCTGGGAATCAAAACAAAACTGCGATCGATAAAACCAGGTGACCTGCCAGGCCATATCAGTCAAATTGGGAGACCAGGAAAATACAGGCCGCCAACTGATCGTTTGCCAGACAAACTGTCATTCAGCGAGCAAGCTGTTATTTTTTCAACAGAGTTTAAGTCTGGCAACCAGATGTTTAAGCATTTCCTGCCGGAGACATGCAGTTTTTCGCCATATCCAGGTGACTACGGATTTCTTGGAATCGCTACGGCATATATCGCCAGGCAATCAAAAAAAGCTTTTTCCACAGATTTTTCAGCGACAATGAAGCGAAAGAACGACAGTTTCGACTGCCGACCGGAATATGCCCGCAACCTGGTATTAGAATGCCACAGCGAGCTGTATACCAGACCAGGTGCCAGTCAAGCGATCAACTCGCGGCTGCAGTCGATTAAGCCATCATGGCCAGCGACATTACGAGAACTGGCCAATTGTTACATTAACCTTAAACATGTTGCCGACCACATGGATAACGCTGAGACGCGCTTCGGCGCGCAGGTAACGATCAACCCCAGCCGGCTTACATGCTTTCAGGCGCATTTACAAACGGATAAAAGAGCAGATTATCAGGCTGGCCTCTTTAACAATCCGCTGCAAAACATCGCCTGCGATGCGATTCGCAGTCGACTCAAACTGAAACTGACACTCAGGCGTGCCAGATACAAAGAACCAGCGCTCACTCCGGTGCTACTGCTGCGACGCAAGATACTGCCGGCAAAAATGCTTCTTCCCGATAAAATTTGTGCCCGCTACAGTTCTTTAAAAGTAACTGGTAGAAAGGCTATTCCACAGCATTCCTGTATGCCAGCCACTATAAGCAGTCAACATTTTGCTTTACGGCGCAGCGGCATGCGCTTTTTGTCGGCCCGGCACGCGCGTTATTGCAGAAACTCTCTTAAAGCCTGCCTGACCGAGGGCAAAGAACGTCAATCTGCTGGGATTTCAAAAAAGTTGCCTTTCGCGACTCTGACCAGCAACAACTCTCTCAGACCGGTTTTTTCGGTTAATCGCCCGTCCTTTGAGAGCTATAAAAGCATCTATCTGCGCCCCACGCCTTTTATCATGCGGCTGAGCGCACTCGATTTTACCGATATCTTTCTGCCTGAACGCAAACGCAGGGCAGTGCCAACAGAAATGACGTTCTCCTCCGACATGACTCCTCAGGTATTGCGGCGCCGAAACTCGCTGAAATCGCTGCGGTTCAAACTCTATCGCATTGAAAACGGCTTATGCGAGATGGCCTTACGGGCACCGCGCCGAATCAAGCTTCCGCCACAATCTTTCACGATAATGGTCAGTGAAGCATGCCTTGTCATGAGTGATTCAGCTGTTTGCTATCTAACAGCCGCAGACAGAACCTACATACCAGGTTACCGTGGCCGGCTCGAAAAATTCAAAACCGGCGAATGCGCACCCGGGCAGATCACGAACCAGATACCGCTGAGAATGCAAATCATGGGGGATCAGGCAACGAAAACCATCTCGCAACTACATTTCATCAGCCCCCCGGACTGGGTTTACACAGAAAAAAAATACCACGGCAAAATCAGGCTAGCCCCGTATCCATTCGGGTTTCCGGCGTTCTCGCAGCCGCAAGGAACTTTCAGGCCCTTAGAATCAGCGGTAACATTCACCTATCTCCTGATCAACAAAATTCGCATAGATATCAGAGATTCGTATTTTCCGGCGCGCGAAAAAGTTTTTCTGCCGCCGCTGAGCCTGCGCAACCCACGACGTTTCCTCTACCCGCAGGCCATAAAGCACGGAACAGAGAAAGAGCAGTATATCAAGCCCGACGCCAGCCTGCGCGGGGCTATCAAGACCCCGCTCAAAATATCTGCTTTCAGTTACGACTGGGGATTGCGCAAATCCCGGGTATTGCAGTCATTAATCGTTTTTACCACCCTTAAAGCTCACCAGCGCAGGCGATGTGACGACAGCTTCGCCTGCAGCACCCTGGAAAAGAGCTTTCAGTTTATACGGCCGGTGTCACGCTTGCCAGAACTGCAGATACCAGGAGTAAAACGCCTGCTTCTAAGTTGCGCACGCTTCTTTTCGCCGAGACTGCGCCCTGCCACACACCTAAATTCGCAAAGCAAAGTTATGCGGCAGGAAAGAAAAACAGAACACCGCCTGAAAATTCCTGATGTCGAAGTGTTCAGCGGACTCGCCTGTCATATGCACGTTTTTGCTCCGCGCACTTACAAAGTAGAAGCAGAATTCCACGAACAACAGAAATGCAGTGGCAGTAGCCTGGCTTATAAGCAGCGATTACGAACATACATGTTCCCATGGCAGCCCAACATCAATCTAGCTGAGGGTTTTGAAATCTACCGTGCGCATGATGAGCCACTGCTGGATCGTCTGACGTTTTTTGACCAGATCAGCCTCGAAAACTGTGTCATGTCATTTGGCCGGATCAAAATCGGTTCGCCGCTGGCTGGTTGCATCGGCTCAGGCCTGGCGCGATGGCAGAATGAAGCCGACTTTAACTTTAATTTGCCGGCATACCGTAGTCTCACTTATTGTGAAACATCCTGGCGCGCAGACAGCAGGCTTGATTATGAAAGGGCAGGATTCCCCTATTCGATCGATACAAGGCGTTTTTCAAGACCGCTGGATGTACCCAGGCTTATAATGCGAAAGTTCAGACAGACGAGAAGCCAGATAACAGACTACCGCGAAAAAGCGACAGTCACCTGTGCATACCCCTACAATGAATTGGCTGGTCTGAAAATACCTGCCAGACTTGAAACCAGTAACCTGCACTGGATTATTCTGCTACGCAGTCTGCTGCAACTTGCTCTGAAATCGTCAGAATACTACTGCTCGACAGCCGCCGCCAGAATCAACGCCCCGAAATTTTCTGATTTAAGGGCGAATGTTTCTACAAATTTCTGTGAAAGGGGAAATTCGTTCGATGCCGGCGACGTAAACGAACCGCTCTCAATAAATGAATTTCGCATGACTGAAGGCTGGCGCCGGCGCATTTCCATAAGAACAGACGAAAACAATTTCTGTCTGAAACAGTGCATCCCGGTGCAAATGGCACACAGCGAATGGTCTGGCAGTAAAAGTGCCTGCAGCGAGCCAGACTGCACGTTATGCATGAGCCTGGAACAAAGGCCGCAATATCGAAGAAGCATGCAACTCTATATAGTTTATATGGGTATGAACCTGGACGATTACGACCTGTATCTTGGCATCGCAGACAAATCACTACGCGGACAACCCTTTGCTTTGTCTCTGGGCGCAGGCAAGTATCGCCATCCAGAACTGCCTGAATGGATCGATCTGCCACAAATTCAGGAAAAGAGAGCCAGCATGCGGATATGAGCGCCAGGAGAAATCAGCCTGTTTTTTAGCTTCTGACGTTGACTTGCGTAGTGCGAGAGATTAAAATGCTGTAAAGCTGAAGCGGGAGAAATTACATGAGATTCTTTACCCTGAGCGATAAAGGCAAAGTGCGCCCTAATAACGAGGATTATGCCGAAAGTCTTGCAATGCAGTATTGTGGGCCACTCGGCAACAAAATAGAATTGACGGCACTGATACTCGCAGATGGAATGGGAGGAGCGGCGGCCGGCGAATACGCATCAACTCTGGCTGTTCAAACGGTCAAGGAAAACATGGCCAGAAATCTTTTCGAAAAGCAGCCTGAGTATCTGTTGAACTCGGACAAGACTGTCTTTCTGGAAGAATGCTTCGTGAAAGCCAACACCGCCATTTATAGCAAAGCCTGCGAAAACCCCGACATGGAAGGCATGGGAACCACCATCGTCGTCGCCCTGATCTACCGCGATTCTCTTGCTCTGGCTCATGTTGGCGACAGTCGAGGCTATCGTTTCCGCCGAAATGAACTGACTGCCATAACCAGAGATCATTCGCTGGTGCAGGAATTTGTCGAAGCTGGCAGAATTACCGCGAAAGAAGCTTTTACGCACCCGCAACGCAATGTAATTACGCGCGCGCTGGGGATTGGCGAAAAGACAGAAGTCGATCGCAAAAATATGGTTCTTGAGAAAGGCGATCTGCTGCTGCTCTGCTCAGACGGTCTCTGCGGCTTCGTTCAAGACGAAGATATCAGCAGGGTAATCGCCAATGTTTTTTCACCTGAGGGCACCGACCTCGAACTGCTGGCCAACAACTTGATCAAAGCTTCATACCTTAATGGCGCTGGCGACAATGTCAGCGTCTGCCTGTATCAGCACATATAAAACACACCGGATGGAAAAAAAGCCTGCCAATCACGAGCTCAACGCAGCTGAACAGCTTGATGCGCTCGAAATAGTCTGTCGCAGTCTGGCCGCCGTTTTAAAAAAGCGGGCAGATGAAGAACCTGACGGTGGAATGGCAGGCTTCTTCGAGCAGCTCGAAGGCATAGATTTTGCCTATCTGCGGCGGCAACTTGGCGGTGAACCCGATACCCTTTCGATGCTGGCTGAACTCAAGTCGGTAACTCAGGAAAAAGACCAGAAGATAATCGAATTCAAAACCAGTCTTGCCGATCTGGTGGTCGAAAACCGCAATCTGCAAAAGCAGCACCAGGCACTGCAGGATAGATTCAACAGTCTGAATTCGCAGCTTAACCAGATGCAGCTGCACAGCAAAGATCTGAGTCTGAAACATTCAGCTGCCACCGCCAACCTGGAAGCACGCGAAAAAGAGCTGGAAACCGCCAACAGCGAGCTGCAGGAGCTGCGGGCGCGCAGCTATCACCTTAAAAGCCTGTGTGCTGATTACGAAGATCAGATTAAAAAGCAGGAACAGGAGCTGTCCGCGACTCTTGCCGAGAATTCCTGCCTTAAGCAGAGCAGCGAAAAAGCAGTCAGCGACCTGGATCATGTCGCAAACAGCAATCGGCAGCTGCGCCTGTCACTTGAATCTCTGCAACAGCGCGAATCAGAGCTGGAAAACACAATAGATGCCCTGCAACGCGAAAAGAATCACGTTCAGATGCAACTGAACCGTATGCTTACCGGGCTAAACAAAATGGCGGTGTATCAGCAGCCCGACAATACATCCCAGGAATCCTCACTGCTCGAGCCCAGAACTTTGGCGCCCTATCTTCCTTTCTGCTTTCCAGAAAGGCTGCCGGCAGCCATCAGTTTCAGACGCGAAATTCGGCTTAAGCAGCCGGCGTCACTGCAACGACGCAAGCTGCCTGCGCCAAAGAGTTTTTCTCAGTTCAGTGGGCAGGAAGAGCCTGTGATGCCGGCTCATATCAGGACACAGGCCGCGCGAATGAAAACTTCACTGAAAAAGCCTTTTGAGATGAAGTTTCATGCAGTATACCGAGTGCAGCCGAAGCTCAGCATAGCGCTGGACGTAGGCCACACACTCCGATTCAATGATGATTTTGCCTTGCTTTACAAGCCGCCGGTTTCATACAACACCCTGCAAACAACCAGCAGTCGCACGGTAACAATGCTGATATCGCGCAAGCTTAGAGAAGACGAAATATTCACCAGATCTTATAATCTGTTTATGAACTACCTGATCCGGGAAATTGTCGAACGTAATTTCAAATCTGATGACCTGTTCACCATTACCATGAATGCTGAAAAAGCCGAAATGGAAAAGCCGGGCGAATTGAAAAATACAAATATTTTTCTTGAAACACTTGCTTTCAGACACCGGTTCCAACTACAATCGCAGAGAATCAAAATGGCTGACGCTAGCTTTAATTACAGCTTCAAACGCAGCAACCGCCTGAAATCAGTTCTAGAGATGTTTGGAAACACCATCAATTCGATGGTGCAAAAGTATGATATCGTCGCCGCGCCCCGGCACGGCAACAGCGAACCCGAAAAATAAAACAAAGTAGAGTTTGGAGGCCTTATGAAGCGTACTTATCTGCAGGACGAAGCAAATACCCATTACAACCTTGGCATAGCCTATTACACCAAGGGGCAGTATGAGCAGGCAATCGCTGAATGGGTGCAGTCACTGATCAAGAACCCACAGAACAGCGAAGCCAGATTCAAACTCGGCGTTGCCTATTACCAGCTGAATCGCATCGATGAAGCCCTTAAGGAATGGGAAATCGCGGTTTCGCTTGACCCGCAGAATTACGAGGTGCTGCATAACCTCGGTATCGCTTATTACAACAAAGGCGAAGATTCAAAGGCCATCGACTACTGGGAAAAATGCCTCGAAGTCAGAAGCCATGACCCCGAGATTCACTTCAAACTTGGTATCGCTTACTACAACCTTGGCAAGGAAGATCAGGCCATCGCCCTCTGGGAGAAAGCTGCGAATCTCAACCCGGATGACGCCGACATTTTCTTCAGGCTGGGTGTCGCCTATTACAACAAGGGACTCGACGACAAGTCAGTTATTGCCTTTTCGAAGTCGATAGAGCTCAACCCCAAAAACTCCGAGGCACACAACAACCTGGCAATCGTCTTTTACCGCCTTGAAATGTTCCAGCAGGCGATTGACGAGTGGAAAAAAGCTCTCGCACTCAGCCCCCGCCAGCCAGAAATTTTTAACAACCTCGGCAATGCTTACAGCAAGCTAAATCAGCATCGAGAAGCCATCGAAACCTGGCAGAAGATTCTCGATCTGACCCCTGACAGTTCTGAAGTCTACTTCAAGCTCGGCTCAGCCTACGGCAAACTCGACGATCTCGAAAAGGCCATTAAAAGCTGGGAAAAGTGTATTTCGCTCAACCCCAACGACATCGAAGCCCATTTCAATCTGGGCGTAGCGCAATACAATTCTGGCAATTTCCAGAAAGCTATCACCTACTGGAACACAGTGCGCGAGAAACGTAGCGAAGACGCGGATATCTGCGAAAAAATCGGTAACGCCTATTGCGGCCTCGAAGATTTTGCCGAAGCCGCCAAGTTCTGGAACCGCGCCATTTCTTATGTCAGCGATGACCCGCAGCTGTATCACAAGCTGGGGATCGCCTATTCAAAGCTTAACAAAACACAGGAAGCGATTTTTCAGTGGCAGAAAGCCATTGAGATAGACTCAGACCATTTTGAGGCGCACCATAACCTCGGTATTGCCTTTTACAACCTGCAACGCTTTGATGAAGCCCTCTCCGAATGGGAAAAAGCAAAGGCCCTCAATCCGACCGATCCCGATCTCTACTTCAAGCTGGGGCACGCATACCGGCAGAAGCGCAAACTCGACAACGCCATTTCCAGCTGGAAAAAGACGATCGAACTCGATCCCAACAACCCCAATACCCATTTTGTTCTGGGCAACGCCTACGACGAAAAGGGCCTCATCGACGACGCCATACTGTCATGGCGCAAAGTTGTAGAACTGGCGCCCAACGATGTAGATGCGCACAACAACCTTGGTATCGCCTATTTTCAGAAAAATATGTTCGATCAGGCCATCTCAGAATGGGAAGACGCGATCAGGATCACCCCCGAAAACGGCGAACTCTACAACAAACTCGGTATTGCCTATATCAAGCTTGAACTGTTTGACAAAGCGGTTGAGTGCTGGGAGAAAGCGCTTAAATACAAACCTGAAGACGCCGACATTCTCTCGAACCTGGCTACTGCCTACCACAATCGTGAGATGTATGACAAAGCCATCGAAATCTGGAAAAGAGTCATCAAATACAACCCGCAGGATTCAGAAGCCCGCAACAAGCTGGGCATCGCCTATTACAACAAGGGTATGTATGATCAGGCCATTGATCTCTGGAAGAAAGCCATCGAGCTTAATCCCAAAGATGCTGCCGCCTATTACAATATCGGCACCGAAGAATTCGAGAAGGGCCGCATAAACGAAGCCATCAGCGCCTATATGAAAGTTCTCGAAATCGACCCGAAGTTCATTCAGGTTTATTATAATCTGGCGGTTATCTACGCCCGCAAGCGCCAGTTCAGAGATGCCATTGATGCCTCCCGCAGGTTCCTTGGTCATACGCCGACTGGAGTTGAGGCAGACAATCTCAAGACCCTCATCGAGCAGTGCGAAAAGGAAATGGAACAGGAAATCGAAGTTTAAGACTGGCGCTCAGCCCGCTTAATCGAGGTTTTTCCAGTCCATGTGAATGTATTCAGAACCGCTGTCAGCAACCCCGGCAATCAGGTTGTCGCCGGGTTGCCAGACGGTCTGGTTCTCGCTGCGATAAAAACACTTGCCCTCAAATACTCGGGCCAGCGGCATTTTGACTGTCGCTGTATATTCGTCATCAGAGATTTTCTGCATTGGCAATGCTTTGCGACCATCGGTGCTCCAGTCGCCGAGTTCGGGGAAATTGCCGGTAAAAAAGACCTTGGCTTTTTCCGGCAGATAAGAGGCTTTGAGCTTAAGAGTTACCGTGCGGCTGCCCCAGGCCTTTTCGTCGAAAAAGCGCCGCTGCCAATGCCTGAATAGCTTCTCGTAGTGACCGGTCTGCACATCGGCAATAAATACGGCAAAGCTTTTTCCGGCGAGTGAGGTCTGCAGACGGCCCTGGCGAACGATCGCGCGAGCTGATCCGATTTTTGAGTCCATGACTTTCGGTAGCCCTGACGCGTCTAAGGCAAAGTCTATCTGTTGCGGCTGCTCGCCGTTATTAATAACAACAACAGCCATCTGATCGGGCATCAGCCTGGCAAAAGCATAAATGGTGGCATCGGCATGCAGATTACACTGCAGACCACGACGCAAAGCCGGGCTGCTTTTACGCAGAGCGATAAGATCACGGGTAAATCTGAAAAGTCCACTGCCGGTATCGAACAGCATCGAGCGCCGGTTCTCTGGCTCAGGATTGTGAGCACCTGCCAGACCCTGTTCATTGCCATAGTTCAGCGTGGGTATACCGCGCGCGGTCAGCAAAAAAGCCAGCGCCAGGCGATACTTGCTCTCGTCGTTGCCACATGAAGTGATAAAACGATCGAGATCATGATTGTCGAGAAAAGTTGCCAGCAGGCCGGCGTCAGGATAATTGCGGTCGAAATAGATGCGCGAAGCCAGTCGGCGCATGTCGGCGCCATCGGCAAAGACATCCTTCATCGTGTAATACAGCGGAAAATCAAACAGACTGTTGAAGCCTCCTTCTTTCCAGACTGCAAGAGTCGCCTTGGGGTCGCCATTCAGGTATTCGCCAAGCTGCAGAAACCCCGGGCCACCGTCAGCCTGCGATGAAGCATTGAAATCACGCCAGAAATCAAGAGGGACATGCTTGACCGCGTCGAGTCTGAAACCATCTGGTTGCAGGCGCTCGATCCAATGCCTTGCCACCAGCCGAAAAAATGTCTTAACCACTGGCTTGTGCGAGGCAAAGTCTGGCAGACCAAAAATTCGGCGATTGATCAGCTGCTCGGAGTCGTTCCAGTCTGCGATATCAAGAGGCGGATTGAACCATTCAGGGTTTGCCTCGGCAAAGGGCGCATCGTAACCCATGTGATTGACAACCATATCGAGAACCAGCTTCATGTCTGAGCCACGCAGACGCCGGCGCAGTTCGAGCAGCTCTTCTTCACTACCAAAGCGCGAATCGACTGACCAGAAGTCATGCACCCAGTAACCATGATAAGGCTGATGCTTGAAGAAGCGTTCCTGGCGGTTGGTAAAAAAGGGACTGAGCCAGATCCCGGTAACACCGAGGTTTTCAAGATAGTTCAGTCTTTGCAGCAGACCCGCAATGTCGCCGCCATGAAACCCGTTAATATCAGAGGTATCGACCGCATGGTCGTTGCCGGTGTCGCCATTGGAGAAGCGATCGATAAAGACAAAATAGAGAACCTGGTCTTTCCAGTCCTGCATGGATTTTGCGCTGAGCGGCATGGCAGCTAGAACTGCCATAAGCAGCAGGGTTATGGTCTTTTTCATAATCTGGTCAACCTTTCAAAACATGAATCATAAGCCCTGCCGACCAGTCAGGAAAGGTGGTCGAACAGTCCGGTAGTACGATACTGCAGCGCCTCGGCCAGATGATTGGCAGCAATTGTTTCAGCCTCAGCCAGGTCAGCAATAGTTCTGGCGATGAGCATTACTTTGTCGTAACCCCTGGCAGAAAGAGCAAAGCGGCGGGCCGCGGCGATCAGCATTTTCTGCGAATCTGAATCTATGCTGCAGAAATGTTCTATTTTTTTACCCGACAGATTTGCATTGAGAAGCATTCCGCCCTGATCATTACGATGTTTCTGAATATTACGCGCCTTGACGACACGTTCTCGAACCGTTTCTGAGCTTTCGCCGGCAGGTTTTTCGGCGAGCTCCCAGGGTTGCAGGCGAGGAACATGCACCTGCAGATCAATACGGTCAAGCAGCGGGCCTGAAAGGCGCTGGCGGTATCTGCTGATCTGACGGGCATCACAAACACACTCGGCATCAGGATCCGTGCTGAAACCGCAGGGGCAAGGGTTCATCGCAGCCGCAAAGAGAAAGCGCGCGGGAAAAAGACAGGTCTGAGCCGCACGGGAGATCGAAACAGAGCCCGAAGAAAGCGGTTCGCGCAGGACTTCGAGTACCGACTTTTTGAATTCAGGCAGTTCGTCGAGAAACAACACGCCATGGTGCGCCAGCGAAACTTCACCGGGGCCGGGCGAGCGGCCGCCACCGATCAGCGCTACATCAGAAATAGTATGGTGCGGGTCGCGAAAAGGGCGCTGCCTGATCAGGCCGGCCCCTGGCGGCAACAACCCTTTAATACTGTATATGCGCGTAACATCGAGCGCTTCGACAAAATCGAGAGGTGGCAGAATTGAGGGCAGCGCCCGCGCCAGCATAGTCTTGCCGGAGCCGGGCGGGCCGGAAAAAATGATGTTATGACCTCCGGCAGCGGCGACTTCAAGGGCGCGGCGAGCCATGGTCTGCCCTTTTATCCCGGCCATGTCGTTAAAAGCAAAAATTTCGTCGGACTGGCGTTCATGATCGTGGGTTGGAATATCGGCAACTGGCGTATTACCGCCAGAGAAGGCAGCGACCAGTTCGCCAAGAGTGGCAAATGAAATCACCTCGAGTTCAGGCACAACCAGTGCTTCACGGGCGTTGTCGCGCGGCAGCACAATGCCTTTGTAACCGAGTTGCAGCGCCACAAGAGCAATGGGAAGAACTCCTCTGGTATGACGTAACTCGCCATTCAGACTCAGCTCACCGACAAAAATATAATTGCGGCTGAGAGTATCGGGTATCAACTCCATTGAGGTGAGAATTGATACGGCAATAGGTAGATCAAGCCCGGAGCCTTCTTTTCGCAGGTCAGCCGGAGCAAGGTTAACGACAATGCGACCCGATGGTAAAGCAAAGCCCGAATTCTTGATAGCTGAGCGAACACGCTGCCATGACTCTGAAACCGAAGTATCTGGAAGACCAACCAGATCGAACCCCGGCAGACCACCCGCTATATCTGTTTCAACAAAAACCGGAGTAGCCTCGAACCCGGAAATGGTTGCAGCAGCGATTTTGGCAAACATTCTCTCATATCCTGCAAAATTTGCTTCTTGACTAAATTGTATTGTAGCATATTTTATACGAAATAGTCATGGTGTTGGTGAGGAAGCGCATGGAGAATGTCGATTCTCAAGACAAGAGAGGTCCAGTAGAAGAATTCTATACAGACGCGCATGCAGATTTCAACGCATCATTCGAAGATGCGCTGCTGCTTGAGCGGTTTGAGGTTGCGCAGGCGCAACTTGAAGAGTTCAAGAGTAAAAACGGCGAATCAGCGCTGTATATATACCGCCTGGCGCGTCTCAAGGAAAAGCAGAAGGAAATACGCACCGCCTATGAGATGTACAAGCGGCTCTTCTACGAAATTCCTGTATTCATGCGCGATAAGACAGAACTTGCGCAGATACAGAGAGATTACATTGAAACCCGGTTGAACAAAGCGAAGGCCATGTGGAACCAGGTAGTTGCCGCTTCTTCACACTTCATCGAAAAAAACCCGGCAGCCGGCGATAAAAAGAGTAAAGAGCCATATATAAAGGCTTTCTGGAAAAAGCATTACGAAGATCTTGAATCGGTTGCCGCAATTTTCAGCAGCATTCTTGATTTTGAACCCCACGAGATAAACTCTATTATCGGACTGATTCAGTGTTACACCGAAATCGACAATCAGGAAAAGCGCGCATACGCGCTTGAGTTGTTCGACGAAGCTAAAAATTACTGGAAAGGAATGAACCACACGCGGTCTGAAGCAACTCTTAAAGCGGCGCAAAAGCAGGAAGCAAGCAACCATTACGATGCTGTTATTGAAATAGTCAATCTTGGCCTGGCAACTGAACCAACCAACGTAGACCTGCTGTTGGCGAAGGCCGAGGCCCTGGCAAAGCTCTGGCACTTTCAGGATGCCATGTCATGCATACAGGTTGCACTCAGGCAGAATCAAAATAATGCCAAAGCCCAGCGCCTGAAAAAAGCGGTTGAGGGGCAGATATTCGACCAGAATCTCAAAGATGGCCTTGAATTTCTCTACAAGGCCGAGCAGGAAAAACCGGGGAGCTCACAACAATACAAATGGATAGAATCAGCTTTGAGCTGCTTTCTCGAAGCTCTTTCCTACGACTCGCAGAATTTGACGGCGCTTGCAGGTGTATATCGATGCCGCATCAGATCTGGTGAACCCCTAAAAGCCCAGACGACTCTCGAGCGAATCAGGCAGATCGACCCGAATTACGATGTTTACTCGATTTTTCGCGATAAGAATGAACAGAAAAATACAGATGGCGGTTGCTTTGTCGCCACCCGCGTATATGGTGAGATGCATCCTGACACCGTTTATCTGCGAAAGTTCCGCGATAATGTACTCAGGCACTGTTTGCCGGGCAAAATTTTTATCCGGCTGTACAAAAGAGTCGGGCCTTGCCTGGCTGAACTGCCGGGGCGAAGCCCGATCTACTCTATCTGCCGACTGGCCGTAAACGGCATTACGCGACTGCTCAAGGCTCTCAAATACTAGGGCGCACGCTGAGATTACATCTTGCCGGCGGCAAGGGCCAGCTTTATTGAATTCATGCGAGTCTGCCTGTCGTCAGAGCGTGACAGCATTATTACCGGGCACTGCGCCCCGACAATCATGCCAGCACACTGAGTTTTACCGAAATAAAGCAGGATTTTGCCGAGAACGTTACCGGTATCGATATCAGGGGCGACAAGAATGTCGGCGCGCCCGACCACTTCGTTAAAAAGACCCTTGTGGTGCGCCGATTCAAGTGATATCGCGTTATCGAGCGCCAGCGGGCCTTCAACAATACAATCACTGCCAAACTGTTTGCGCTCACCCATCTTAGACAGAACCGCTGCATCAACAGTGCTGGGCATTTTGGGATTAACCTTTTCGACAGAAGACAATACCGCGACGCGGGCAACTGCAACCCCCAGCTTACGGGCAAGGGCTCTGCTGTTATTGATCAGTTCTATTTTTTCTTCGAGACTGGGGTGAGTAACCATGCCGCCATCAGTTAGAAAACGCAGGCTGTTTTCCCACTCAAATATCAGAACGTGCGACAGAACATTCGATTTTTTGATGCCGGTTTCAGAGTTAAGTACTGCCTTGAGCAGAATCGGTGTTGAGATCGAGCCTTTCATCAGAGCACTGGCACGATTCTGCCTGACCAGTTCTACCGATTTAAAAGCGGCGTCTTCAGGCGTTTCACAGTGAATTATTTCAGGATTGAAACCTGGCGCGGTTTTATCAATACAAGCCTTGATCGTATCCTTGTTGCCAACAAATATACATTCGACGAAACCCTGATTGCTGGCCTCGTATGCGGCCGATACAGTATCGATATCTTCGGGCATGCATACAGCCAGAGGTACCTTGCGCGTTCCAAGAAGCTTGTCTACATCAGCGAAATTCATGGCACAATCCTTTCCTAATTCAGTATTCTTTAACGACGGAAGCATCGGCAAGCGCACGACAGGCGTGCGCAGCCAGTGCCTTAAGTTCATTCTGCCCGGGTTTGACGATAACCGGAGCGATAAATTCAACTCGTTCCCTGATCCATGGCACCACCTTCGGGTTGTGGGCAACACCGCCTGTCAGAATTATGGCATCTACTCTGCCCTTCATAACCGTAGCCATGGCGCCTATTTCCTTGGCGATCTGATAAGCCATGGCTTCGAGCACCAGCTTTGCTTTTGCGTCGCCAGCATCGATTCTCTTCGCCACCTCACGGCAGTCTGAAGTGCCGAGATAGGCAACCAGGCCGCCCTTACCGATCAGCATCTTTTTAAGTTGATTGAAGGTAAATTTGCCACTGCAGGCCATTTTGAGCAATCCGGTAAGCGGCAACGTGCCGCAACGTTCTGGTGAGAAAGGCCCGGCATCATTGGCATTGTTAACATCGATCTGGCGACCCTTCTGGTGCGCGGCAATCGAAAAACCGCCGCCCAGATGCGCCACAATGTAATTCATATCTTCTGGCTTTCTGCCAGCTTCGGCGGCGACTTCGGCAACAACAGCCTTGATGTTGAGAGCATGCGACAGCGAAAGACGCGGCAACTCAGGCCAACCACTGATTCTGGCGATGTCTTCAAATTCATCGACAGAGACCGGGTCAGCGATATAAGCTGGAATCTTTGCAGCATCGGCAACCCGACAGGCAATCAGCCCGCCAAGAATCGAGGCATGGTCAACAAGTTTGCCGCTCTGCAGATCTTGCATCAGTGACGCACCGACATGATAAACCCCGCCACTCAATGGTTTGAGTGGACCACCACGGCCAATAACTGCCTTCAAGTCTGACGGCTGACAGTTCCAGTCCTTTAATGCATTTTCAACTGCGGCAAAACGAAAAGCAAGCTGTTCGAGATTGCTTGAAAATTCGGCAAGTTCAGATGCCTGATGCGTGATGTCAATTTCTTTGAGCGGCTCGAGCCCGTTAAACAAAGCAATTTTGGTCGAAGTCGAACCAGGGTTGATTACCAGAATCAGTTTTTCATTCATTTCCTTCCTCACAGTTTATTATTTGTTTCCAGGGCAAGTGCCCAACCGCTATGCGATCAGCCGGACAAAACTCGCCCAGCGGAAAATCTTCAGGCGAAAACCAGCCAACTTCAGTATTCTCGGTGGTTTTTGCCAGGCAACTTTCTGGTGTGTCGGTAAGCCTACAACTGACGAAATGCAGACGCACCGTCTTGTCGGGATATTGATGTTCGAGCACAAGCAATGTCTTACCGGGTATGATTCTGATGTCGAGCTCCTCGACCAGCTCACGATGTGCCGCATGACCGGCCGATTCATTCTCTTCGAGCTTGCCGCCGGGGAATTCCCACAGGCTGTCGAGATAACCGCCGCGCCGCCGAGCCAGAAGCACCTTCTGGCGATATACCAGAACGGCGGCAGCCACATTTATTGCAGTTTTTTTTTGCATTTATAGATACCTAGAATATTTTCAGCAGCAGCCCCTTGAGGTAGCGGCCTTCCGGGTGTGCCAGGGCAATTGGATGGTCGGGGGCGTGAAACGACTCATGCACTATCATAGCGCGTCGGCCAGCTGAAGCCACGGCATCCCTTACCGCCTCGACAAATTCTTCACGGCCAACCTGACTGGTACAGGATGCCGTAAACAGATAACCGCCACGGCTGACAACCTTACTGCCGAGCTGATTGAGACGACGGTAAGCCCGCAGCGCCTTTTCGGCATCGCGCCTGTTTTTAGCCATCGATGGGGGGTCGAGCACGACCAGGTCAAAGCTGCCCTGGCGACACCCGGCAAGGTATTCATACATGTCGGCCGCGACCAGCTTGTGTGCCGGCAAGGCAAGAGAATTGAGGCGGAGGTTACGCTCGGCTTCAACCAATGCCGGCTTTGCGATATCTACGGTGACAGACTGAACGGCCCCGCTGGCAGCGGCGGCGACAGTAAACGCGCCAGTATAACCGCACACATTCAAGAAATTCCGGCCGGCAGCAACCGACCTGATCAGGTTGCGGTTTTCGCGCTGATCGAGAAAAAAGCCGGTTTTCTGACCGTTTACCAGATCAGTTGAGAATTTGAGGCCATACTCCCTGAACTCTATTTTATCGGGAAGGCTGCTGCCAAGTATCAGTCCGGCCGCATCAGCGCGGGCCAGACGTATCTGGTTCCTTCGCCAGATCCATTTTATGTCGGGCAAAAGTTCTTTAATAGCTTTGGTGATATCGCCCAAAGAAGCTGCAAGCCCGAGTGAATATATCTGCAGCGAGACAGCTCGCTCATAGCGATCGATGATGAGCCCGGGAATCGAGTCACCCTCACCATTTACCAGTCGATAAGCAGTGGTTTCCTGACCGGCAAAACGCTCGAGGCGCATGGCAATGGCTGCACGTACCAGCCGGCCGATTCCAGCCGACAAAGGCTCTCCGGCTTCAAGAGGCAGCATACGCACGAGGATTTTCGAATCAGCATCGGCGTAACCATAACCCATGATCTGATCACGGTGCGAGCGAACCTCAACCAGGTCACCAGTTGCAAGCCGTTCCGGCACTTCGCGAAAAGCCTCGCCATAGGCCCATGGATGGCCTTTCATCAGCGAGAATTCTTTGTTTTTCTTTAAATACAGGCGGTGGCTGTTCATATATCTTTCCTTGATTATTTGCCCTATTTTAAGCAAAAAACTGAGAATTATCAATTTATTAGTCAGCCTGATTACAGAACTGCCAACAACTAATCTATTGACATGCAGCTTTGCCATTTGTAGCATGTTCTCGTAGAACTAATGCATATCGAGGAGCTAATATGGTTCAGACTGATTTTTTGAAAGGCGTATCACTTTTTGCTGACCTGTCTGAAGAGGAACTCAATAATGTCAGCGAGCAGGCCGAAGTTGTTAAATTCGTGCGCGATGCCTTAATCTGCAAAGAAGGCCAGCATGCCGATGCAATGTATATAATCAAGTCGGGTATAGTTCAGATATACTGTGACGACGGGCGTGGCGGCAAAAAGATACTGACACATCTCAAGCTCGGCGAATACTTTGGTGAAATGGCACTGCTAACCGAAGAACCGCGCAATGCTTCATCGGTAGCCCTTGCCGAAACTGAACTGATAAAGCTGACCAAGGAAAGCTTTCGCAAACTGCTGCATACGAGCCCTGGCGTTTCTTTGAGCATAATCAAGACACTGTGTAATCGTCTGTCAAAAACCAATATCGGAGCAGCCCAGACTAATATGCATAACGTTTATGCTGTTCTAGGGCCCGATACGTCATCCGGAAAAAGTTTGTTCGCCCGCAACCTGGCAATGGCCATGATGAAAGAATTGGGGCAGGATGTGCTTCTTTATGACCCCAACCTGCGCGATGAGCGGGTAGCTCGCAGTCTCGGCGTTGAAAAACGCTCACGCATCATCGACGAACTTGTCGATCGCGAAAAAATAAAGGATTTGTCACAGTATGTAGTGAAGGCGCCATGCGGGTTACTGACTATTCTGCCACAGGAAAACGGTCTGACAGATATCAGGCTCAAGGAATTTCACACATTTTCTCTCATGCAGACAATTCTCGAAAATCATGAATTTGTCGTTGTCGATTCCAGTTCGATGTATACCAAAGTAACCAAGGAAATCGTGCAGAACTGCGACAAAATCGTTTATCTGATTTCCAGCAAGAACGTTTCGATTACTGGTCTGATGGATCATTTCGACGAAACCAGGCGGGGCTGGAAAGTAGCACCTGACAAAATAGTTTTCGGTGTAAATCACACCACTAACGATCCAAACCAGGAAAGCCTGATTACCGACAAGGATCGTGCGCGGATCAGCTTCGAAATTCCATTCAGTCAGGAGCTGCACGGCAAACGCGAACCGGAACAGCAACTGATTGTACAAACCAGCCCAGACCACCCGCTGGCAAAAGTCTGCACTGAACAGAGTGTCGATATACTATTCGACCAGAGTATCGGCCTGTTTTTGCCGACTTTCGAAGATCAGCCGGCCAAAGCCGAACTTGCTGCGCGCTGGATAGAAAGCGGTGTTGCCGAGCTGTCACAGGTGCTGAAAAAAGTTGAAGTTAAGGGTCCGGTTACCCGCAACAACATTCTTTGCCGGCAATTATGCGGCAATTCCTCGAAATGGGATTTGAACAACCAGGTTGTAAAAATTGTCGATTTCTCTAACCGTTTCAAAAAGGAATTCGACGTTGACAGCCTGATTCTGTCACTGAATAATCAGGAAAGCGTAATCTAGAGAGGCTTGAACTCTTCTGCCATGCGAATACGTTCAATTGCCGGCGGATGAGAATAGAGCCAGAAAACGCGCAAAGGTGACGGCAGCAGATCAGAGCGATTATCGCGTGAAAGCCTGACCTGAGCGCTAATAAAAACATCACGCAGACCGGTGAGCTCAAGGGCAACCCGGTCTGCTTGTCTTTCCATGAGTTGGCTTATCTGACTCTCCACCGGCGCGGTAAAAAGCTGAAGGATCATCACCAGCACCATCAAAAAAGGCAACCCGGACGCGCCGGCGATGTCTTTGAGGCCAAACCAGCTGACCTGTGCCATTATCGGAAAAAATGTGCGGTAGACAAAGGCGATTACCAGCATTCCCAGCGCACCAAGGCTCAATCCCCAGGCAACATGATTATATTTCCAGTGCCCGGCTTCATGTGCAAAAATCAGGGCGGCTTCTTCCGGCGTATGACTTTTGATGAGGTTATCGTAAAGGACAATACGCCGATGACTGCCAACTCCTGTAAAATAAGCATTAGTGTGCTTTGAATAACGACTTTCGTCGATCACATAAACTTCTTCTACTTCCATTCCGGCTTTATCAGCCATGCCAAGGATGTCTGCCTTGAATTTTCCGTCTTCGAGAGGAGTCTGATTGTAGAAGAGAGGAGTTATGACAATCGGCGCAAGCAAGGTGACTGACAGTGCAAAAAGCCCCATGACGAGTGGAACAAGCAGCGGCCATTTCTGCGGGAACCAGCGCATGACTGCAAGAAGAATGAGTATAGCAAGCGTCTGCAGGCCAAGGCCAAGCAACAGTGACTTGAAATAACGAAAAAGCCAGCCGACAAAACCAATATTGGAAAACCCGCTTTCGGCCTCTCGCCAATAGCCCAGATAAATTGAAGATGGCAAAGACATCAGCTGCATGACCAGCATGCTGGCCAGTATAAATAGAAGATCCTGCCGAAGAAGGCCAGGTCCGGCATAAGCTCCCATTTTCTGCCAGAGAGTCTCGAAAAAACCCAGACGCAACATAGCGATCAGGGCGCCAACCAACAGGAATCCGTAGACTGCCCTGAACCAGAAACCATATAGCGCGTATTCACGACCGACAGCAATGTCGCCTTCCGAGAAATGACGTAATACAGCAGTTCGAAAGGCAGTATCACCATTGCCTATATACTGACTGCCCATAAGTACTATTCTGAGAACGCACCATGCGACTACCAGCAGCCAGAACAACTTTTCAACTTTTTCTGCATTCATGTAAACAATGTATTCTTTACACAACGGGCTGTCAATGCACAATTACCCACACTCGACCGCCTGGCGTTATTTCTCGGAAAAATCGATGATTTTTTTCTCATCATATTTTAAAAAAGCTGGGATAGTGGTAGATTACTTTCATGAAATGGCCTGACCCACTAACCCGCAAACAGTTTGCGCGCACGCTCGCCAACCAGTCTAGACCAGCCGGAACAAGACTGCAGCCTAAAAGCGGCAAGCATACTGCACCCGATACACAGCGAATCAACTGCCGCGAGTGTATAAGCTTTTACATTACCTGGGAAACAGCCACGCCTTACGGCTGCAAGGCACATGGCTTTAAATCAGCGCAAATCCCTTCTGCGGTGGTTTTTTCGACATCGGGCGAGCACTGCCTGTTCTTTCGCCGCAAACCAGCCTGAACCGCTTTCTTGCAAAAACTCCCGATCTGTGCTATTTTTTAACGCCATCACGAGGGTGCATTCATTCCAATGAATTGCAGTCGATCTGAGATTTTTCTTAAACATTTACAGATAACTGTCGATAAGTATTAAGAAAAATACCTGTCAGCAGACAGGGACTGCAAGGAGGCGCGAGATTAACAAAATGACAAAACAAAGCAGGATTCACTTCATAGGAATCGGCGGCGTTGGAATGAGCGGCCTGGCTCACATCTTCCTCAATCGTGGCTACAAAATTTCAGGTTCAGACATTTCTGAAAGCGAGCGCACAGAGGCGCTCAAGGCGCGGGGAGTAGACATTTTCATCGGACACAGCGCGTGTAACCTGCCAGCTGACTCTGGTCGCGTTGTTGTATCAACCGCTATCCACTCTGACAACCCTGAACTGATTGGTGCGCACCAGCGCCACATACCGGTTCTGCATCGATCAGATCTGCTTGCGGAACTTTTTTTAGATTCAAAATGTGGTATCGCAGTTGCCGGATGTCATGGCAAAACCACGGTCAGCTCGATGCTGGCAACAGTATTGAAAGCTACCGAAAAAGATCCGACCTGTGTAATAGGTGGCTATGTTGCTGCTCTGAACGGTTATTCATCGGCAGGACATTCCGAACTTTTCGTAGCAGAAGCTGACGAAAGCGATGCCACCTTTCTCAAATATTTTCCGCAATATGGCGTAGTCACCAATATAGACAACGACCATCTTGATCATTACGACAGCATTGCCGCCATTATCAAGGCTTTTGAAGTATTTGCCACACATATTTCTCCTGAAGGCGCATTGTTCCTATGCGCTGACGATACCCTGACCAGAAACCTGGCTGTCCCGGAAAAATTGCGGACAGTAACTTACGGTATCGACACGCCTGCCGATTTCATGGCAGCCAATATCAGTTACCTGCCTTATGGTTCGGCTTTCGACCTCATGGTAGCCGGCCAGAATTACGGACGCTTTGAGCTTTGCGTGCCCGGGCGTCACAATATTCTCAACGCGCTTTCAGTAATCGCCTTCTGCTCAGAGATTGGTATGCATCTAAGCGAGATTCAGATCGGATTCAATCAATTCCGTGGTGCTGGCAGACGCTTTGAAAAGAAAGGCGAGTGCGAAGGTGTTACCTTCATCGACGACTATGGGCATCACCCGAACGAAATCAAGGCAACGCTCGAAGCAGCATCATCACTGGGTGCCCGCCGCGTTGTCGTAGTTTTCCAGCCCCACCGCTATTCAAGAACCCTCTTTCTGTCACATGAATTCGGACGCTGTTTCGAAAATTGCGACAAGCTTTTCATAACCGATATTTATCCGGCCTCCGAGCAACCTATTCCCGGAGTGACCAGTCGCGTGATTCTCGATAACATGCCGGTAGCCAACCGCCGCAAAGTAAAGATGGTAAAAAACGTCGATGACGTAAAACTGCATCTTCTCAACTTTGTTGAGGCTGGCGACGTGGTTTTTACCATGGGAGCCGGCAGTATTACCCGGGTTGGCCCCGAGGTTCTTGAATCAATGCGTGCCCGCAGCCTTAACTTTATAGACCTTCCTGTTAAAGCTGCAGTCTGAAACTGGCATAATACCGGAGAATCAACATGACCATACTTACCGCGCTTTTTTTGTTGAGTGTTGCCGTTGTAATTTCACGTGCATCTGTAGCCGTAGGCTTCATGGTGCTCGATAAGATCAAGGACCGCTACGGATCCTGAACAGAACGCAAGAGAAAACCGGCGAGCAGAAACGAACTGCCCGCCGGTTTCTTTTTGAACAAAATTCAGGGTTGGGTAATCGCCAGACTATATGAACCGCTTGCCAGCAGATATGACCTGGCAACCTCAGCAACCTGTTCCCGCGTCACCGCATTTATCTGTTCTGGATAACTGCGATAAAAGTCAAATCCTTTACCAAAAAACTCATCAGAAGCATAATTATCAGCCATCGAACTGTTGTTGACGAGAGTCAATGCATACTGCCCGATCAGGTATTTTTTTGCATCTTCAAATTCCTGGTCGGTAAAACCTTCTTCGCGAAACGCATCGATTTCCTGCTTCAAACGCAGAGTTGCTGTAGCAACTTTTGAGGCTGCGGTGCTGATTGTTGCGAGAAAATAACCGCCGTTAGCCATACCAACATTGAAGGCTGTGGTCGAATATGCCAGAGAATCTTTTGCCCGCAGATTTTTAAACAGGCGCGAAGACATGCTTCCAGCAAGAATCGTCGTCGCGATTGCCATGGGAGCAACTTTTGCATCGTTGGCCGGAAATGTTCGTGACGCATAAATGATCTGAGCCTGTTCGCGATTCTTTTTCAGGCTAACCTCTACCGGCTCACTGATATCCTTAAGTTTGAAAGGCTTGAACTCGTTTGCCCGGCCCTGAGAAAATCTTCCGAGATTCTGCAATAAAGAAGCTTTAAGTTCACGCGTGTAAAAGTCTCCGACAATGGCCACTACCATGTTGGAACCGACATAATGCTTTTTATGAAAGTCCTTGAGATCCTGTGTTTTGAAGCGTTTTACGTCATCAATTTTTCCATATGAAGAATACGCGACCGGCGTATCGGGATACAGGGCTGCCACAGCACCCTGAGTGGTGTATTTGTAAAGGTCGTCTTCATCTGCCCTGATCCAGTCCTCAACCTGCTTTTTGAGCTTATCAAGCTCGCTCGCCGGGAATTCGGGCCGATCAAGCATATTCAGCATCAGCTCAAGAGATGGCATGAAATTTTCAGCCAGACACTGCAGATTAAAAGTGACATAACTCTTACTGGCAGAAATCGAAAATTTCGAGCCCATGCTCTCAAATTTTTCGGCGATTTCCTCGCTCGACATGCCGTCTGCGCCACGCTGCAGCATTTCGGCCACAATATTGGCAAGCCCGGCCTCACGTTTTTCTTCGACCAGACCGCCGGCAGCTATTTTGACTGATACCGCCACCAGTGGCGAAACATTATTCTGTTTCAATATCAATCTTATGCCATTGTCCAGGGTAATCATTTCAGGCACGGCATCTGGCGCCGGAGGCTCCGGCTCAAGCCTGGCAACAGTAAGATTAGAATCGACGAAATACTTTCTGGCAACACTGGCAATATCTTCCCCAGTCACCTGACGAATATTCTCGACAAAACGGTCGGCGTCATCAACATCAGACAGCATGGCAAAATGCCCATAATTTATTGCCTGATCTTCGACTTTTTCGCGATCGTAGATGTCTTCAGCAATTATCTGCTGGCGGGCCTTTTCAATTTCTGCTTCATCTATTTCGCCATTGTGCAATCTGTAAACTATTTTGCGGGCGGCTTCGACGAACGAGCGTATTTTGCTCTGCGATGTCACACCACCCACCTGAAAAAGCATCGGGAACTGGCTTGAATAGTAAGCCGCACCGGCCGAAACCGCCAACTGCTTCTGTTCGACCAGCTCATTCCAGAGCCAGCTTGACTTGCCGCCGCCAATAAGACGTGCAATGACATAAAGGGCTAATCGATCAGCGCTGGCAATGCCAGGCACTTTCCACCCCATACGAACATAGGCATGCTGAAGATCGGCATATTCAATTTTCGTGCGCATTGCTTCCTGGGATGGCTCTTCCGGGATCTGTTGAGCGGGAATCGCCATGCGCGGAGCATCACCCATGTATTTCCGCACAGCATCTATCGCCTTATCAATTTTTACGTCGCCGACAATTACTACCCACATATTGCCCGGCACATAAAACTTTTTATAATAAGCAAAAAGTTTGTCTCGGGAAATCTCTTCGAGGTTTTTCAAGTAGCCGACAATCGGGTGGCGGTATGGATGAAGCTGAAAGGCTTCTTCCATAATCAACTGAACGACACGGTTACCGGGGTTGTCGAGACTCATGCGCAACTCCTCGATGACGACCTGAGTCTCCTTTTTCAGCTCACTTTCATCAAAAGAGCTGTTTTGAACCGCATCAGCCTGTAGCTGCATCATCTTGTCAAAATACTGAGATGCTCCCACCAGGTAGAAACAGGTATAGTCATTCGCCGTAAAAGCGTTCTGATGAGCTCCGATCTTCTTGATTTCGTTATCAAGCGCTCCATAAGGATAAGTCGAAGTTCCTTTGAACATCATGTGCTCGATGAGGTGGCTGTAGCCTTCCTCGCCAGGCTCTTCGTTTACTGAACCAACTCTGGTCCAGATATTCAATGCAACGACCGGCGCAGAATGCACCGGCTTGACAAAGACCTTCAGTCCGTTATCAAGAGTAAAGACCTGCCCGGCTGATTCTGCTCCGGCAACACAAGCCAATGGAGCAAGCAGCAGCAGAAATACGCTAACCAGTTTAATGACTGACTTCATCATTTGTCTCCCGCGTGATTTTGCGACATTTTATCATTATTAGGTCAATACAGCTATACCTACCCAAAGATGCCGTCTAAATATTTTGTGGCTTCTAATAGCATGAAGTCCATATGCCGATAGTAACTGTAAGATATATACAATGGAGTTCTCTCATGAAACAGGCAAACAGTTATTTTTTGGCCGGAGCCATTCTGACTGCAATTATAATCGCAGTAGCCGGCGGCAATCTTATAACATCAGTATTCGCCAGCAGCAATCTGGGTCGACAGCCACGTGAACTCAGGCTTGGCTGTGAGCTGGGCATTATCATGCCTGACCAGTTGAAAACAAGAATGCTTGACAGAAGAATCCCATCGGCAGACTTTTCCGAAAAGCTTGCTCTGGTAATGATGCTTTTAGGCGCCAACGAATCAGAGAACGCCCGGGAATTGGTAAAAAACGGCATCATCGAAGGGAATGTCGGCTCAAGAAGCATGTCGCGCGCTAACACACTTGAAACTCTGGCAAGAGCCAGTATATTTCTTGCTGGCAAAGGCCTGATAAGCCTCGATAATGAAGGAGCCAGCAATTACCGGGATTATCGTATCGCCGATAAATACAGCAAAGCGGTAGCCTGGCTACAGGCCAAATACGTGGTTAGAGGCTATCCTGACGGCTCTCTTGGCAAAAAAAGGAATCTAACTCTGCGCGAAGCAGTTTTTTTCCTGCACAGGTTTTATGAAGCGGCATCGTCAGAAATGATGAGCAAAAGGCCGGCTGAGAAACTCAGTTTCATCGATGTCACGCTAAGCCACCCGATAATGCAGCCGATAGAAAATCTTACCAGGGCCGGAGCTTTTGACAAGATCATTCTTCGCCCCAGCTTTGACGGCGAATCATTTGTCAGCAGAACAGACCTGACAGAAATGCTCAAGGGAATATTTGCGCGAGCCGGCAAGGACATCGATGAAATACGCTTAAAAGCGATCTTTGCCGATTCCGGCACCGATTCATCGAGTCATCGGCGGCATCTGGCACTTGCGCTTGAATACATTCTTGACAGTTTTGCCAAAAACAGGCTATCTGCACAGAAAATTGATTATAGTGATGTTGACATGGAACAGCCCGAATTTGAATCGCTCATTAAACTTGCCGGGTGCGGTCTAAAGCTTGGGTATGGCGATGGGCGGTTTGCCGGCAACGAATCAGTAACCTGGTATGAAACTGTCAGGTTGCTCGATGAAGTGTTGAAATTCGCTGAAATTACCGCCAAAGAGAGCGCAAAAAAAGACAGACTGGCAGTAAAATCAGACCTTGAATCGCTCAAAGCCCTTCTGCGGGCCAAAAAAGACAAAATTCACCAGATTCTGACAAACAAGAAAAACTGATCAGACCCGGCTTAAAATAAGACGCTCTTCGGGCATGCAGCTGAAAACAAGTTCCTTGCCGGTGGTAAAAGCGATTGTTTCTGCGGCAAACTTGGCTTCACGTGCACAGATAGTAGAAAACACCTTTTCGACCAGAAAGCTCTCACCATCTCTAATGAAAACCTTCACCACCCAAAGGCTTGGCGTATTGGTAAAGACGCACTCTGAGCTTTTTGTCAGCTCGACATTCAGTAATTCATCAAAATGACATGCGGTTGAACGAACCCCGAGAATACTTGATTCAAGTAGACTGATCTTGCGTTGCGATCTTACCAGTTCGACACGCTTGCGATAAGTAACAAGTACTAACCCGGCAAGGATGAAGGCGGCAGAAACAGCAAGACAGCACATGCAGAATTCAAACAGTGAAAAAAACAGTTTGCCGCGCAACAATTGTGTAATAATGCCGATGCCTGCAAATATGAACAAAGCACCAAGCAAAACGCAGGCTCGCGACGTCCTGAAAGTTATGACATCGCCACCATTGTCTTCAACCTTCATGACCTTAAAACTGCTTAAAAATCCCATCTCCAGCTTTCCCCAGGCACATTTTATAATTTTTTATCAGCGTGTTGCCGATAATAGCAGACGAAGCGGGCAAGGTCAATATTTTTAATCGCGCAAAGCGGCGTACACTCGGGACTTCAGACTGATAGTACGAACTCACCGCAAAAAAAAATCTGTGTACACAGGAATGGCGGCCATAAGAAGATTTCAAGGCCATTTATTGTTCGGACGTTTTTCTTAACCCGCGAGCAGCGGTAAATTGCAGCCAGATTGTACAACAGGAAAACCAGCTTCAAAATTGCAATTGGCGGCTTATAGTTCCGTAAGGCCCTGTGTTTTGAGCTTTTCGCGAAACTGAATCTCATCCAGGAGTGCAAACCCTGACTGTAAAAGCAATTGCGCTGCCACTCCTGAACCTGCAATCAAACTCCCCGAAAATGTACCGTCATAAACTTGACTCACACCACAGGAGGGGCTTCGACTCTTAAAAACCACCAGTTCAGCACCATGCAGACGGGCGAACCGCAAGGCCTCTTCGGCTCCTTTGAGAAAACAGGCGGTCATATCGGCGCCATCTCTGTTCAGAACTTTGCCCACACCGGCCAATACAGCTTCCGAATTATGTTGAAGTTCACAGGGAACCCTTGGCGTCGGCATTCCCCCCAGTTGTTCAGGACAGACCGGCAACAATCTGAAATGCTCGAAAAGGCTGTTCCAGAAAGAAGCGTCTGCAGCATTAACGGATGCCGCAGACGCCTTATAATTACACTTGCAACCTGTCAGACAGGCACTTATCAGTATTCGACTGCCAAGCGGGATTTTTATCAATCAGTTTCCTGTTTCGTCAGCCGTCGAATCGCCAGCAGCAGCGTCTTTTTCCGGTTCCACAACGATTGGCGCTGCCTGGAAGTTGGGTTTCGTTAGGCCGCTTTCTTGTGTTTTCGGCATCTCACTTTCGTTAACCGGCTTCACCACAGGAGCAGGCTGCACCTTCATATTTTTTGCCGCAGCATCGCGCAGAATGATAGATTTGCTCAGATCCGCTGTCGTTGTAGCAACTTTGGCTGAAGCAACCCCGCCTTGCCTTGTTGAGCTGTTCATAATGCCAGGCATGCTTTTCTGCATCTGTAGAACGGCAGGTCCTATCAACAAAACCGTAATACTTGGAAATATAAAGAAGACAAGAGGAACAAGCAATTTTACCGGCAATTTATTGACACGTTCCTCAGCCAGTATCATTCTCTGGTAGCGCATCTGCTCGGCCTGGGCGCGGAGAGTTGGCCCGATTTCTGCGCCAAGACGCTGCGCCTGAATCAAAGAGCTTACGAAAGAGAAAAACGAAAGCACGCGAACACGCTCGGCCATGTCGGCAAGCGCTTCTTCTAGGCTCTTGCCAACTTTGGTGTCAGCAAGAAACATTTTGAATTCAACTATAAGATCAGTATTTCTGGACTTCTCAACGACCTTTGCAATACCACCGGTGAGGTCAAGGCCTGATTCGATAGCCAGCGAAAGCAGGTCGATAACGTAAGGCAGTTCGAACTCGATGTTTTTCTGGCGTTTTTTGATAAGATGACCAAGATATATGCGCGGCAGTCTGAATCCGATCGGACTCAACAAAATTACGACTAAGAGACCAAAAAAAGCGCCAAATGAAAATGGATTAACAAAGATGATAAGCAAAGAAAGAAAAATGACCGCCGTTACTTCCATTATCGCGATGTATTCGTCTGCAGAAAATTCGGCCGCTTTGTTTGAAGCTTCGAGTAAAAACTTGACTTCAGCACGCAGCTTTTTGAAATATTCGCCGGAAATCGAACGATTGAGCGTGGCCAGAGGAGCCAGGCATGCGCGCAAAATAGGCCAGCGCGCCTGACCTTTGGCGCGAGCTTCGTTTTTGGCGACAACGGCTTCTTCTGCTTCTGGCAGAATAGAACCAGCCATGCGGTTGATAAACATGAGACCTATGATAGCCGCCGAGAGGGTCACGATCATAACAGCCTGCCCAACCGGGTTCTCAAGCATGGGAACAAGATACTGCGGATGAAACGCGGTAATTATTGCGGCAAGCGCAATCGGAATAGAACCGACAAGATTACCGGAAAGTCGTGCATGAGCGGTTCCAGCCACGACCTTGCCCATGATTTTCTTGCGTTCGGCAACAGTCAAAACGATCTGACGATAAAGGTCTTCCAGATTCCCGCCCGTTTCCTGCTGAAAAATAGTAGCGTTAACGGCCAATTTAAGATCCGGGCTGGGCACACGACTGGCAAGATTGGTAAGCGCTTCAACCATTGACACTCCCAGGCGTCTCTCCTGTACGAGCGTCCTGAATTCGTTACAAATAGGAGGAGGAGTGGAAACAGCTATAAGCTCGAAAGCCTGGTCGAGATTACGGCCTGCTTTGAGACATGAACTGATCATCAGCAGAACTTCGATCAGCTGATCCTCCATGCTGGCACCGGTTACGCTCTGAAGATAGCGTGAACGCCCTGACGGATCTTTATCTTTACTCATCTTGCTCGGATCAAAGTTTATATCGAGCTGCTCTTCGAGCACAAAGTATATGCCGATTACCCCCCCTAGTATAGCCAGAATCTTAATGATCGGAAGAATTGCCATTATTGTGCTGCCTCCTCATTTTTGGCGGTGGGGCTTTTAACTTTAAACAAATGCGCGTGTTGTTCAAGAAAGCGACCAGGAATTGATCTGATAAACTCAGGCAAGGCACCAGTGGGAAGCAGTTCCCCCACGACGTGCCCATCTTCTCCTATCCATTTTTTCTCAAACTTGAATATTGTCTGTGTTTTGATAATGTTGTCTTCGATCCCGGTAACTTCTACAAGTTCAAGAAGCCTGCGACTGCCATCTGCCAGACGCCCGTTCTGAACGACAAAGTTAACCGAACTGGCAATCTGCTCGCGAATCGCGCGCAGCGGAAGATCAACCCCTGCCATGAGCACCATGGTTTCAAGTCTGGCAAGCGCATCACGCGGCGTATTAGCATGAAGCGTTGTCAGAGAGCCATCATGTCCGGTATTCATTGCCTGCAGCATATCAATTGCCTCGGGACCACGGCATTCTCCGACTATTATCCGGTCTGGTCGCATGCGCAGAGCATTTCGGACAAGGTCTCTAATGGAAACCTGATTCTTAGATTCCGTCCCCTGCTGCCTGGCTTCAAGACGGCCAAGATTAACCTGGGTAAGTTTTAGCTCTGCCGAGTCTTCAATGCAGATAACGCGCTCACTTGGCAGAATGAAGTTCGAAAGAACATTCAGCAGGGTAGTTTTGCCAGAACTGGCACCACCAGAAACAATAATATTCTTTTTGAGATGGACACAAAGTTTCAGAAATTCGGCCGCAGCCGGCGAGACGCTTTTAAACCTGTAAACCAGGTCTTCCATGCTGATGGGAACTTTGGAAAACTTTCTAATGGTGATCATCGGCCCTGTTAGAGCGAGCGGCGGGATGATGGCGTGCACGCGCGAGCCATCAGGCAGTCGGGCGTCAACATAGGGCATGCGCTCGTTAACAGTTCTTCCGACTGGCATAAGAATACGCTCTATAACGGTGCGCACATGGTCCGAGCTGCTGAATTTTCGATCAGTCATCATCAGCCGGCCACTTTTCTCGACAAAAATACGATCTGGGCCATTAACCATTATCTCATCGACATCTTCGTCAAGCATGAAGTCTTCAAGAGGCCCCAGACCAAGGATTTCGTCAATTAGAAATTTCTTGACCTCGACTTCGGAATTGTGTCCTTTAATCTTAGGGGGTGGAGTGCGCTGCATGGCATCATCGATCTTGCTTTCAACTTTGGTGCGCAGTTCATGATCAGATATGCCAAAATGCTTGTCAAGCTCTCCGACAACCTCAGACCTTAGTGCTTTCTGATATTCAGCCAGCTCTACCGGAGTGGTGTTTACCGGGTTGTGCATTTCTTCTGGCATTATCCCGGTGGCAGGCATGATCAGGGCATGTTTAACCAGCTCCTGAATACTGGTCTCAAGCGCGGCAGTTGTATTCTCCTCTGAAAGGTCGCCACTCAGAGGAATTGCACACTCCCGCTCGAAAAGCCTGTTTTCACTGTTTTCAGAAGTATCTTCCGCGTGGTTTCTCAGCCAGAGAATTTTTTCGACCAGGCCATTTCGGCAGGCAGCTTCTTCTTTGAATTTCAGAGCAAAGGCCGGCGATGGCGGCTGGGAAGTATAAACGTACATCAGCCCATCGGCTCGACTGAGGAGAAAAACCGGCAAAGGCGACATCTTGAAAAGAATGTCGATCACCACATAACCATCGAGTTCTTCAAATATCTGAAGCAGATGCTGTAGAGAATCAGAAAGTTCATGCTCACTGAGGTTAAATCTCGGCTCCAGCGTTTCACCGGGGCGATTTCCGCAGAATGGGATATAATAAACCCCTTCATGGGCAGTAAAAGTTCTGGCCAGATTATCGGCAGACACGGAAGCCCAGTTTCCCATGTAATATTCTAGGAAACTGTTCAAAATCAAAACTTTGTCATCAAGCTGGTCAAGAATACTTGATGGCCGCATGATATTGAATTCTATCAGCGCCACTGGCTTTCCGGTTTTTCGGTGTAGCTCCGAAGCAACTCCAGAAGCAATAAAAGTTTTGCCTATACCACCCTGAAAACTCGTAACAACAAAGGTTCTCGCTTTTTTATGTGATGTTGTCATGTCTCCTCTTTTCTGAATTTCATTCAACCACAATGCATTAAAACTGTCAATCTGTTACAATCCATATTCAGATATTAAAAAAAGGGTGACAACATGTCAGATTTTGCCGTCGAAGTTGAGGGCCTTGAAAAAAGCTATGGCCAGACAAAAGTGGTCAAAGGCATTTCATTCACTGTCAGACATGGCGAAATTTTTGGATTTCTCGGGCCCAACGGAGCTGGAAAAACGACCAGCATCAGAATGATGATCGGAGAAATACCATTCAGTAATGGTAGAATCTCCATCATGGGACACCCGGTACCCGACCAGATACATCAGACGCGAATAAAAGTTGGCGTTGTGCCCGACTACCAGAATCTATACGATCGCATAACAGTACGTCAGAATCTCGAATTCTTTTCTGCCTTGAACAGCGTCAGCGCGTCACGCATAGATGAGGTTCTCAGCGAAGTATTTCTGGTTGAACACCAGCATAAAGCCTGCAAAGACCTGAGCCGCGGCCTCCGCCAGAGGGCGCTCATCGCAAGAGGACTCCTGCACAAACCGCGCCTGTTCTTTCTGGACGAACCCACATCTGCCCTCGACCCTCACTCCGCCAGGCTTATCCGCGAACTGGTCATGCAGCTAAAGAACAATGGAACTACCGTTTTTCTAACAACCCATTATATGGAAGAAGCCAACCAGTTATGCGACAGACTCGCCATACTGAATGCCGGCGAAATAGTTGCCTGCGACAGTCCCGAAAACCTGAAGAAAAACTTCGGGCGCAAGGCCGCCCTGGTAGAATATCTTGAGCAGGAGACAAAACATAAAGCAGACTTCTCGCTTGAGAATCCTCAGGATATTGCCTCTCTTGCAGAATTGATCAGCACGGGCAAAATTCTTAGAATACATTCTCAGGAAGCGACCCTGGAAGAAGTGTTCATGAAAGTTACCGGCGCTCGCTGGAAATCTGGCTCAGAGGAAGTCGAAGCGTGAACATAAAGTTAATAGCAGCAATATTCCGCAAGGATCTTCTCGACAGTCTGCGCAATTATCAGGTTATCCTGATGGTATTGACTCCGATTGTCCTCTCACTGCTGTTTACAAATGTCATGAGTGGCAGCAAAAGCGCAGCGGCATTGCCTGAAATCGGTGTCATCAGCAGTCCCCAGCAACCTTTAATCGAATCGCTCATCGACAAGGGCCTCAGCAAAAAGATTACTTTTTATCAGAATCGGCATGACCTTGAGTCTGCGATACTTGAAGGCAGAGTGCGCTTCGGCATAATCCTGCCCGAGATTATCTCGGCCAAAGGCGGCAAAAATCAGCCGGTCACCCTGCTTTACCCGCCGCACATACCCGATTTTGGCGTAGAAACGCTAAAAAGCGCATTTGAGGCAGAAATTCGTTCACAACTCGCGATAACGCCGCCGCCACTTCCCTTTGAATTCAAGGTTGAAGCGGTTGCCGGCACTACCAGCAATGCAAATGCCATGGCTGACAGCATGTTTCCGATGTTGATGGTCATGGCTATGGGAATGGTAGGTTTTCTTGCTCTACCTATGGCAATAGTCGAAGAGCGAGAAAAAGGCACCCTGAACGCGATATTTCTGACGCCGATCAAAACCGGAGAATTCATAGCCGGTAAATCCATTTTCAGCCTGTTTTTATCGCTTGCCACAATATTTGTTATGCTCAGCCTTAACGGTAAATGGAGCGACAACAGCGGCCATCTGGTTTTGATCATATTCTCCGGAACACTTATGACAATATTCACCGGGCTGGTCATAGCAAATCTGGCCAGAACACAGGCGGCTGTAAATGCAATCGGCACGACACTTTTCCTGTTTTTTCAGATGATTCCCAGCCTGCAGCATTCAAGCGATGTCGTACGCAGCGTGGCGCCTTTCGTGCCCTCAACCTATATTTTTTCGGGATTGCGCAAAGCGATGTTTCTCGACCTTGAAAAAGTAACTATTAATGACGATATATTGATCATAGTGACTTTGACTGTAGTTGCGTATCTTATTGCTCATGGCGTATACAGATTTAAGAAGGCAGACAAATAAATCTGGCTTGCATTTGTGCACAGAATACAGTAATCTCAGAACTTAATATCGATAAATCCGGAAGAAATAAGTGAAAAACCTGGCTTTTGATGAAATAGTGAGAAATCTGCTTGTCTATCTCAAGGGACAAGTTCCTTCGCTCAGCTCTAAGGACGCCAAAGACGACGTACTTCGCCAGGTCCAGAGCATGACATTCACCATCAGGTCGACGATCGTGCAACTTGAAGGCGCTGCCTTTCAGGATCCACGCAATACAGAAGACTACATGAAACTTGAGCACGAAATCGAGTCGCTCAAGGCAACCAACGCCAAGCTCGAAGAATCTCTGTTCCTGGAAATGAACAAAACTTCTGACACCAGTGAAAAGTTTCTTAATTACCAGGAAGAACTGGTTAAGAAGCAAAGAACCGAAGCAGCACTGATAGAGGAAATCGACAAGCTCAAGAAAAACATCGAAGAACTGGCTGAACGGCCGACACCCGTGCTATCTCAAAGCAGCAGTGTTGATGAATCTGTCTACGAAGATCTCAAGGCTGATGTTGCCGACCTGGAGTCGCGCCTTGCCCAGGGCGAAGAAACCATCAGCCAACTTCGCCAGGCCCTTCAGAACAAAGAGATAGAGCTCAGTAAGAGCAAAGAAGCTCTGATGGACGCCATGAAAATGGACAAATCAGAGATAGAAACCCTCAAAAGGCAACTGGCCGAGATCTCTGCCGCCCGCAACGAAAACTCGATTCTGAGAACACGCGTGAGCGAACTTGAGGCTGAACTCAGCCGATTGCCTTCAGCCGACGCATACCGCAACAATATTGCAGCAAGCGAAGCCAAAATCAGCTATCTCGAAAAAGCCCTGATTGATGCGCAGTCCGACGCAAAAAGGCTGAGAAATGAGCTCAATGTGGCAAATCCCGAAGAGAACATCCGCGAGAAAGAAGCGCTGCAACAAAGAATAGTCGATCTTGAAGCAACTCTGCGCAGCGTCATAAAAGCCCGCGATGCCAATACAAAAACAGAGCGCTTCTCTTTTGCACCTGAAGAATGCGTGTATCTCTTTGAAACGCTCGCCACAACGGCAAGCAGACTGGCTCAGAGCCCTGAGAACCGCGATGTTTATGCGCGCGCCCGCGATTCGATAGCGATTCTCGAAAAATCAAATGCCATTCAAAGAATTCACACTATCGGAGAAACCTTTGATGGCAAGGTTCACAAGGCGGCAAAATCGTTTAAAAACGACTTCCTTCCTGACAACATCATAATCAAGGAAGAAGGCCCCGGTTTCGTTTCTGGCAATCGCCTGATTCAAAAGGCTGTTGTCTGGGTTGGCAAGTCTGTCTTTAACTGCACAGAATGCTTCAACACCTGCCGACCACATGAATATTTCTGCCCCAAATGTGGCCTTGAACTTACTGCACCTGATGGCACCAGCAAACGCGACATGCCGCCCCACCCCGTCGAACTCGAGCCGAACATTCTTCTGCTCGACAAGCTGATAGATCAAGGCAATCTCAAGGCAGCAAGTGGCCTGCTGAACTACATTTCACGTGAATATCCAGGTAATGTCGAACTTGCCAAACGCCAGGCTCTGCTGAGCAGCGCCGAAAAAACTTTTGTAACCCTCGATAATTAAATGCCAGAAGAAACCAAAGACAAACGCAGTTTTCTCGAAAAAGTTGAACAGGAATTCGACTGGAATCTGATCACTATTGTATCAATCTGGATTTTTCTGATGTCTACGTATTTTCTTATTTACGTAGGCTGAGTTCAAAAAGCCCCACACTTAAGTTTTGCCATTACGGCCGCTGGTCGAAGAACCAGAGTTTAAGGGCGCCTGAAGTCGCTTTAACTTCTATATTGGTTGTAGCCGCGCCAGTGCTCGTGCGCTCATAACAAAGCAGGGCATTAGTGCTCAGAGAAACACCGGTAGCCGGAACCAATTGCGGCAAAAATCCAGGCAGTGTCACACCATTATAAGTGCCCCGCAAATTAAGCCCCGACAAACCATAATCTTTGCTGTCTGTCGATTGGTAGCGGTTTAGATACAGGCTCAATCCCCATTTGGCAAGAGTCACATCGAATGCTTCACCGGTAACGGCAGCTACATTGGCTGTCCCACTCAATGAGGAGTTGACCAGAGCCCTGGTTACTTCACGATATGTCGTGCCATAACGGTTTTCCTGGGCCAGAAATCTTACAAACAGGTAAGACAGGCCGTAACTCTTAAGGCCAGACCAATCTGTGAGCGAACGTTCCGAGAAACTCTCCTGAGAAAGCTTGATGAGCGCGGCCGTATTGTCATCACCCTGCAAAATGCCATAACTGCAGACTTCTTCGGCAAACTTGGACATGCCTTCGTTCAGCCAGGTCGCTTCGTAGCTGCCGCCATTTATACGCTTCTGCCAGTAGTTGACCATGTGTTGAAATTCATGCGCCATTGTCCCGTAAAGCGTTACTTCGCGCTCTTCAGAGTATTTTACATAAAGAAGTTTGCGCCCGTTACTCTCGCGTAACTGAATGTCGGAGAGATTACGTGCAATAAGATCGACGCCATAAAAAATGCCTAGAATATCCTCATCCATCGAGTCAGTAAGCAATATTGTCAGACGGCTTTCGCCGTCAGGCCCCTGTACAGGTTCCTGTCCGAAATAGTCTCTGATTCTCGGCTGGATGACCTCTTCAAAACGCTTGCGCACATCAGTGACCTTAGTTGAAGACGGGTTGGCGATTGCATCGTCAACATAGATTGCTGTTCTATCGGTCAGACCAAGGCAGGTCGCGCTGATGACGTTGTCTGGATAAGCTGTAGTGGTCGCAACCGAGCCATAAGCCGGTATGAAAAAGCTTTCGCTTACTCCCACCTGCGGCGAAGCCATCGGTCCGGGTTCTACCGATGCACTAAGCATCGGCGCGACTGCTGTTCTTTCGGCAGCGTAACGTTCGAATTCGCGAAACGCCGAAGCCGGATCGGTAATCTGCACCTGTGCCTGCCTGCTCGCGCTGATATCGAAAATTGAACTACCTGGCGCTGCTACAGCAAGCACATACGACTTCGCGCCAGACGAGAGCCTCGGAACTTCTCCCTTAACCGTTTCACCTGCGTTGGCCGACACCGGAAAGCCACTTGAACGGTAACCGCTGGGTATCGGCACTGGAGTTACGACAGTAAAGCGGTAAACCGATCCACCTGTCAATTTGTTGTTTTCAAGATCAGTGACGGTATTGCTGGCGATAGTCAACTGATTGTAGCTGCCCGAGCGCCAGGGTGATGATGGCATAAAGCGAATAGTTACATCGTCTTCCCAAGTCCAGTTGCCAATCACTGCCGGCGAAAAACTTAATCCGGCCTGCGTTGGATTCTTTTGCACCGGTTCACTGAAAACTATGCGCACGACATCCGTCTGCGCCACATCTGTTGCGCCATTCGCAGGCATTACACTTATCAGCGTTGGAGCAGTATCATCATTGACAGTCTGCACATAGAAAGAGTAGATTTCTGACTTTCTATCCAGTTCTCCACCGTCTCGCGCTACTATATACCAGTAATACCTGGCGCCTTTGTTTAAATCCGCCGCCGGAGTCCAGCGTTCTTCGCTGAGATTTGAAGCGACCAGTTGCAGCGGAGGGGCGACAGTATCGAGATACAGATCGTAAACCACTGCGTCGCCCTCCGGGTCGCCACCGCTCCACGAGAATACAGGCCTGAGAGCGACATCTGCGGCACTGCTGGCCGGTGTAATTCCGACCGGCACATAAGGTGGCAGATTGGCCTGATCTGAAGTTTTGAACGACCAGACCGGCGAATTCTCATTGGCCAATCCACGATCGTCCCGTGCCACGACCTGCCAGTAGTATGTACTGAGTGAATCATAAGGCTGTGCAGCGATATATGAAGGCCCGACCAGGTCTGAAACAATCTTTTCAAGAGGAAATGTCTTGCCCACAAAAAGATCATAGGTTATCTGATCGCCATCGGGATCGGTCGAAGCCCATTGCAGCTGAACATCCAGTGGCATGTTAACCGCTCCGCTCGCCGGGTAAACAACCACCGGGTCAGATGGCGGATTATTTGGCGGCGCATAGGTGCTGAAGCGCCATACCGGGCCAGGCGTTTCACGACCGCGGTTGTCGGCAGCTATAATCTGCCAGTAATGAGTTGTTCCCAGATCCAGTCCAACAATCTCATGGCTGGTGTCGCGGGTTGTCGTAACCATTTCCAGCTGTGTCGGATCGGATGAAATATAAAAAGAATAAGTCACGGTATCGTCGGGATCAGGGTCGCCACCAGTCCAGGTAAAACGCAAAGACGGCAGCTGATTTATCGAGAGATCTTCAGGCACCGGGTTCTTAGGCTGATATGGCGAAGCATTGTCGCCAACCCCAGTCTTAAACTGCCAGATAGCCGGTTCAGGCGAAACCGCATCGTATATGTCACGGCTGACAACTTTCCAGAAATAGACCTGATCACGACTGAGAGATGGAATACGATAGCTGCTTTCGGTCAGGTTGCTCGCAACGACCTTGAGATCGGCTCCCTGTGTAGCGATCAGCAGATCGTAAGTCAGCGGGTCGTTGTCGGGATCCTGGCCGGTCCAGCGGAATACAATGTCAGTTCCAAGTTCTTCAGTCAGATTGGCGGGAAAAGGATTGCTGGCTGCGAGCGGCAACTGATTGCGCGGGTTGGGCGGCAGGCTGCTGCCCGAAAGGATATCAAGATCGAGAATGGCCATTCCCTCTGCTTTGCTGCTGTCCTGGCCGGTCAGAGTTATTTGAACTGTTCCGGTGCTGGCCGGCGATGTGTAAACAACGCTGCTGCCAGATTCATAAGAAAAGGTGCCGCGCGTCGCGCGCCAGTTATAGGTAATGTAATCACCATCGGCATCAAAACCTGCCGCAAAAAAAGTCACGCTCTCGTTGGTTTTGACGCTGGTAAAAGCCTGCTCGATTTCGACAACCGGCGCCTGATTGCGCTCAGACGAGCTGAGGGGTGTCAGTCTTACCCGCAGGTGAGCATTGCGTTTAGCCTGAAAACCCGGATGAATTACTGCTTCAAGATAGCCTGCCGCCTCAATACGCATCGGCCAGAAGCCGGCCGGCAACGGCCCGATTTCGACATCGCCGCTGGCAGATGTAAGATAGTCAAGACCCCAGACCGTCAATTTCGCGCCAGCTACCGGGTTATTGGTGATAAGATCGGTTACCCGCAGATGAACGCGATATGGCGCAATTACCAACGGCAGAGTCTGTGCCAGCACCTGGGTTTCGAATTCACCGGTCAGATTGATCAAGTCCGAACGGTGCTTATAAGTCGTAATGCCTGAAACAGCTTGAGCGATGACATGATATTTTCCGACAGGCAGGTTTTTGATGACGAAGTTCCCCTGGCTGTCTACAGTCGTTGCAAATTCAGGCTTTTCTTCGATATAAACGCGCGTACCCTCAACCGACAGCAGTGAAAATGCTGCTGATTCATGCAGTGAAGCTCCAGCCACCGGCGGCAAAACCTGACCGCTGAGGTTTGAAACCACTGTAACCTGGCCGGGTTTGGCCCAATCTGAAATGCCGCCATCGCCGCCGCCGCAACCAGATGCAAGCATCAGCACGACCGCGATTATAGCCAGACAGACATTGATACGACGTGAGTTGATCGGATACATCGATATTCCTGACAGGATACTTCAGCTCGACCTATCGGCAGCAATCTAAAATCAGATAATATCTGAGCAGAAATAGTCAGAAAAATTCGATTCAGATGTCCAACAAAGCCTACCTGGCGTTGTTCTGGGCGGTTTCGATCTTTTCTATGTTGTCTTCGTGAGCATCGCGTTGTTCGGCAAAACTCAGCTTGGTCTCGGCAAGATCGCGCAGATCTTTGGCAGCGGTATATTTTTTAACAGCCTCTTCGCCGCCCTTCTCATCGCGCCAGGCCAGATCTACTTTCTGCATATTGTTATATATGGTAGTCGCCCTTTCCTGTCTTATGGCAAACTCTGCATCGGTTTCGGTAAATTCTTCCTGGGAGCCATCAGTAGTAGTAACGATACCTTTCTGCATTGTTGATGGATTGTAAGCATCAATCATGCTGACATATTCCGGGTCGCCATCCTGCTTCCCAGCGTCATAGGCCTCTTTCATACTGTAATCGCGCATCTTGATGTCATAAGCCTCTTTGAGGTCATTATACTCTTTCGAATTCTTATCCATGTTCGCAATATTGATGCCTGCACCAGAATATGAGTTCGTGAGGTGCACAGTCTCATATGAAGCAATTGTTGCGTCTATATTCGCCAGGTCAGCTTTGAGCTGACCAACCTCTTCATGATCCTTCAGGGCGTTCTGTAAATCGGTGACTTCAGTAGACGGGTGATAGAGCCCCAAGCTCCACCATGTGCCATTGCCACGCGTATCTACACCGTCAATTGAATCATCGACTTCTTCAAGCTTACTCATGACTTCTTCCAGCGCGTCGGTTTCTTTTGCGTGCAGATTTTCGAGCTGCTCAACAGTCAACTTTGCCAGTTCTTCTGCAGTCAATGTCTGAGCAAACATCGTATCACCATCAAACGCTTCATCGAGGAGCTTGGCGCCGTCATCTTTGGCGAGGGTAGCCATAGACAAAAACCTGTTCTTGTTGATCAGGCGGTAATACTCTTCTATCATAAAAACCGAAACCTTCTCAGTATGACTGGCCATCTGATTTGTACCGGGTATTCTACGGCTACCGGTCATACTTATGTCCATACGCGCAGCCCAACCCTCGTCATAGTTTATCTGACCTCCGCCTCCCTCACCTGCACCAGGTGCCTCGGGGCGGGAAAATGCCATCGCATCCACGTGCCGGGCAATTGTGCGGATTGAGCCTGCAACATTGCGCGTCAAGAATGGCTTGCGGAACTCATAAACAACACTCTCAAAACGGTCGAACGACAGTTTTTCCTGATCGCCCTCGCCGGTAATCAGATAACGGTCAAACTTTATCACGGCAGTGTTCCCGGTTGCTGCTGCATCAACCTCAAGACTGTCAGCCTTTACCGCCTTGAAATCCTGAGCCAGTATTTTTAAAGCATGCCTGACTTCACTGGCCAGAGTCTGCTGAGTTGCAGCCTTTGAAACCTTGCGCTGCGAGGTACTGAAAATCTGAAAGGCGCCGCCAAGAACCAGGCTGGCCAGAAATATGCCAACCATCACCTCTACCATTGTCATTGCGCGTCTTTTCATTTCATTTCCTCCCCTTACATATAACAGTCCGGGTTGCGAATTGCATTGCCCAACCTCAGCTGACGCTTATTGTCACCTTCAGTCGTGCCATCGCCTTCCTTCCAGGTTGCGATTACGTTGATCCAGACCTCGCTGATGCGATTATCAGGCAGTTTCTTAACTGTTAACTCTGCTTCTACCGTAAGACTCTTAAGCTCTTCGTTAAACTCATTGATTGCCTCAAGGGTCTGGGGATAATAATTCTGATTGACCACGAAAGTCTCACCAGAGCCCATTTCCTGATAGTCCTTGAGATAGATTTTAAAAGGTACGTGCTTGCACTCCTCGATCAGACGCTGCGCCAGGCGGGCAACTTTCGAGTAGTTGTTTATCTTGACCGTCGACTTGCCACCATACTGCACCACTCGGAAAAGCGGAATAAAGGCTATGGCAAAAATAAATACGCCGATCATTATCTCAAGCATCGAAAGGCCCTGTCTCTTTTTCATGCGTTGGCTCCTACTGCGCTCTGATGCTGGCATAACCCGGTGCCAGCGACACAATATATCTCTCGGGATCATATACACCATAACTCGGGTGCAGAGACGTCATCGAACTGCGGGTTTTATAGGCGGTGTATTCAATGCGAATATCACCCTGAGCCGGCGCCTTCGAAAACTTGTTGGTTATCCAGTTCCCAACAATTCTAAGACTGCGACCACCATTTATCGCAAGGCCTTTATCGGTATATAGCGATCCTTCAAACTCAATATTTTCAGGGCCGCTCTCGATAATCACCCCACCCTTGCGACAGATAAGCGAAAACACCGTGCGCGGCGTGCCGGCAGCACGCTCTTCTTCTGAACTGTAAGCATCTTTTATATGACCAGTCAGCTGAATATTACCGCCAACAACGATACCGCCACGACCGGTTACGTAAAAGGTATCGCCTGACATCTCAGCCACACCCGGCGCCGGCAGAGTTATCGAATCGGCTATATAGGTTATACCGTTCAAATTCAGACAGCGCTGGCCATTCTCATCTTTGAGGCGGTTGGGAATATCATCGTAAAAATCCTGGGCAGTTGGATAATAATAAACCGCTTTTTTCGCGTATTGTTCCGATGAGTAAAGATTCGGCGGGGCATTTTCCATGAATGCCGGATCGTAAGAATTAGTATTTATATCAACCTCACCACTTTCGTTCTTGGGCGATTTGAGCGGGTCAAGATTAAAACCGTATTTGTCGGCTATATCATGCGTGTGCCAGAGCGGAAACGGAATTGGCAGAATCATGAAACCCCATGGGGTCGGAATCTGATTCCCCAATGGAATCGGGCCCGGGGGATAAGACATCATGCAAAAATGCCACTGACGATAGGATTTAAGAACGTAGCCCTCGATTTCTCTCGTCAGAGTTGGAAACAGGGAAGAGTCGCCAAACAAATGCGTAACCGTACGGCTTGGCGTTGGAAACGGAACGCGATAATAGCGAAAACCGACTCCGGCCATCGGCCATTCCCATTTAACCATAGGGTCTTTGATCCTTATTGGACCAATACCGCCGCCAAGAACATCGGCCCCGAGAAAATGCAGTGGCAACTGAAACATACTCAAACCGAAATCAGCCTTATCCGGCGCTACGTTTATCCCCAAAGATTTTGACAATGCAAAAAATTTGTTAACAGCATTTACCACGCCAGTTTTACCGCCATCCATAGCAGTCTTCGGGTTATCGGCAGGAGCAACTGGCGTGCCTGAAGTTCCCGGTTCGTTGGATGGAGCTGGGGGATTAGTGGTGCCACCAACCGGCGCTTCGCCCTTGGCTGAGTCGGGTACCGGAGTCTCGGGCTTAACATAAGCAATTGGTTTGGGCGACAATTGTGTGTATTTATCGTGCTTGGCATACACGCCCTTGACATCCTTGTCAAGCATCATAAGCCATTCAGCTCCGCGTGCAGTGCGCTTAAGCCACGAGTCGCCCTGATAATTCATAGGCCCGGCCGGATTCCCGACAAAAGCGACATTCACTTCCATCGGTTTAGTGCCATTTACTCTTATCAGACCTGGGAACTCGCGTTTTTCAGTCTCAGATGGGTCACTGGTGATGACGTTGTAGTTAGCAAAATTATTAACGGTAAGATCACCTCCGATGTCGTTAAACACCAGATATTCATCATGAAAGTTTGCCACAAAAAAGCTGTACATCGGTGCAATCGGTTCGACGTCGGCACACTTGAATTCTTTACTGGCATAAATCGTCTTGGTCACGCGATCTTGAGTCGGGAAAATAATAGTAGCTTTTGACTCGATGTTGAACATGCCGTATTTTTCTGAGTGGCGATCAGCTTCCATTGCAGTCGGCAAGGTCAAGCCAGACTTGTCAGTCAATAGAGGAAAAATATTCTTATCGAGCTTTATTTCATAAGGGTAAATACTATCGGGCAAAACTTCTGAAAGAAGTTTGTGAACTGTTGTCCATTCAAGCAGTTCCTGCATGGCGGTAAAATCACACCAATTGGCAAAATCTCCCATAACCTCAGCAAGATCAACGGTAAGAATTTCAGCGCCGGCAAAACCAAAACTAATTTTAAACTGCAGCCACTTCAACGAGGTCGGAAGCGAGAGGGTCAACGCAACAAAACCCTTGTTGCTGAAAAATTCATTAACCCCACTGTGGCAGTTCCATGGAATTTGCACACCAGGCACCAGAAAATTATCATCTGGCGCAATCGAATAAGCTTTGTCGAGCTCGATACTGACTTCTATTTCAAAATCAGATTGCTCGCCGGCCATATAGGTAACCATTTGTGTAAGTTCATCACCATATTCGCCTTCAAGATCTGCCCGGGTAAGCACCAGCTTTTGCGACAACCCCTCCGGGTCAAGTTCTGAGTCTCTGCCAATACCCGAATCAAATACGCTACTCCCCTTCGCCTTCATAGGTGCGCGAATCCAGGCAGCAATATGGCTGGCATCCTTGAACTTTTCGGGATCATTGAGCTGCTGCTGAATTATGCCGAGCGCGCGCTCAAGACCGGCCTCAGCCAGACACTGCGCCTGAGTGCTCACATGCGTGCGTTCGGTCTGATGCTTTTCCTGGACGGTAGAACTCATAAAATAAACCGCCATAACAGCGAGAACCGCCAGAATCCCGACAATTGTCAAAAATACGTTTCCTCTTCTGGCCATAGTTTCCTCCTAGTGTCTGGACGATGGAAAATTCTTGAGATAGCCCAAAGTATCATCAAGAACGCTGTCTACCGTTGCAACTCCCTCTGCATTGTTCTGCTTGATTATCTCCTGAACATGGTTGCGAACAATGGGATCTACCCGCATCTTGCCAAAATCAAGCAGCATCTTGTTCATGGAAAGATAACCAGCCTTGACATTTTTGGCAGTAAAGCCCTTGATTTTAAGACTTTCCAGCAGATCGAGATAACGCAGGAATTCTTTGCGCAAAGCTGAAATATCGCCCTTCTCATCGTAAATAGTGCAAAGATTACCGCTTGCCATAAAACGCAGAAATTCATTGTCGTTCTCTGTTTTCAAAATCTCTTCACAAATGGCGCGAGCCTCATCCAGCCGGCCTTGCGAAATCAAGGCATTAGAATTTCTAATGCCCGTGTGCATTTCGGCCTCGTAATATTTGCGTTTCTCTGGTGGCATAGCAGCAATCTGCGGCGGGATATAGGCTTTGGCCGAGCTGATTCTATTAACAGCATCAGCCCATTCTTTTTCGGGCGCGACACGAGCTGCTGCCGCCCTGGCTGGAGTTCCGGTTTTGCCAGCCGGATGCTTTGAGGCCGTTCGCTGAAACGAAAAAGCTGCCTTGCTCATGCCCAGGCGGTCGCGTGTTGAGGTTACGACATCTTTTTTGCTGGTGCGGGTTACTGTGTACAGCAGAAATAGAACCGGTATGATCAGCAAAACAAGGCCGATCAACAGTATTTTTATGTCTCCCAGATCAATCTTTTTTATCTTAAAGTTAGGTTCATTGCTCTCTGTCATGATTCTTCCCTAGGTCTTATGTTAACTTCAGTTTATATTCTATCGCACTAATGTGCAACTGCGACGCGGAAATAGATACGCAGATACAGGACATTCTCCCTCTTACTATATACTTACGTCTGCTAACATGAGTTTCGTTGCAACAAAAAAATCAGTTTTGTTAAATAGACAGGTTATAATACTGTTAGCTTTTCGATTTTTTACGAGGGGGACAAACATGTATAGGACTCTTGTGGCTGCTTTGTTCATAGCTCTTACCGCACAGTTTTCAGTAACGCCGGCATTGGCGGAAAAGCGGTCAGGCCAGGCAGGAAATACCGCCAACAGGTCAGCAGAAATTAAAGCAAAAATTGAAGCAAAAAAGATCGAAATGCAGCAGAAGTGGCAGGAAAAAATCCGACAGAACAGCGAAAATGCCGCGGCAAAACGAGAAGAAGCCCGCCAGAAGTGGCTTGAAAAAAAGCAGCAAAATGACAATTCTGGCGATAAGTGGCAGCAATGGAAAGAAAAATGGGGCGAAGGGAACGCCGACAAAATGCAGCAGATGAAAGAGAAGTGGGCGCAGATGCTGGAACAAAACCCGCAGCTGCAGAAACTCGGAGAAAAGCTCAAAGCTCTCAAAGAAGCAAAAAACTCTGGCGATAAAACCCTATGGCAACAAAAAATCCAGGAACTTCGCGAGCAATTCCAGGCAATGGATCCGCAAGCTCGTAGCAACCTTCAGCAGCAGATGCCGGAATTGGCAGACAAACTTGCAGCAAAGAAACAAGGGCAACAGCAGTTCCAGGGCAATACGAACTTTACCGGGCCGCGCGGTGGACAGACCAATTACAGCGGCAGTGCAACCAGACAGGGCAATACCGTAAGCCAGCAGGGTACGGCGACTGGCCCCGGTGGCAAAAAAGCCCAGCATACTGCTACCAGCGTAAGAGACGGCAATACTGTCAGCACCACCGGCCAGTGGGTGAGCCAGGAAGGCAAAACTCTCAATGTATCTGGCTCTACCACGAAAGCCGGCAACACCATCAATACCGAAAAAACATGGACAGGCGAAAGCGGAAAACAGACCAACCTTGACCGGCAAACGGTAAAGCAGGGCGACAAGAGTGCAACCACCAGCACATGGAGCAGCAACAGCGGCGGCCAGTCTGCCACAGTGGTTACTACCACCGAAAGAAGCGGGAATACAATCAGTAGTGACGTATCCATAACGACCCCGGCTGGCAAAACAGCTCAAAGCGCGGGAGTCACAACCATCGACAAGGGACACTCAAGCACGGTCTGGACCAGCGAAAATGGCAACAACCTTGAAACCAGCAGCGACTGGGTCTTCGACATTCTTGACGAATAATCACTGGTAACATATGATTTCTCGACCTGGCAGGCTCATATTTTTGCTGTTAGCCTTGTTTATAACTGTATTTAAGCAGCAATGTTACGGACAGGGCAACGCAATATATCTTTCTACCCCGCTGACCCCGCCAGCTGAAATGGTATGGCTGGTAACGGTTTCATTGGTCGGTCTTTCTCTGGCCGGAGCGGTTTCTTTTCGGATTGTCTGGCGCTACAGCTATTCTTTTGCAGCCAGCGCCGGGCCGGCCGCCACCATAATGTTTGCCCTGGTATTTTTTCTTACCGGCAGATTGGCCACTCACAACGGCACTGCCCCGGGTCTTGGGATGCCTTTACCGGCTCTTACCGGCCTTGCGTGGTCTGAAGTCGGATCACAGTTCGTTCTCTGGAACTGTCTTGGACTACTGCAATTCGTAACAATCATTGTCGTCATCGGCATGGTTGCCAATAAACTCAGATCAATGGCTTACGCCTTGCCACTGGTGCTTTACACTGTGGCCATTACCGCCGCGATACCCTGGCTGGCATATTATATACTGCATCGCGGCTCTGCCGGGATTCCTGCCTTTACAGCTTTGTTGATGGCGCTGCTGCTCAAACAGTCCCGCTTAAGTCTGATTATAATTGCCGTACTGACACTGATTTTGCCAGATTACTTTGCAATTTTCTGTCTGTATTCATTATTCTTTTTTCCAGTTCTGGAGGCTACAACGCATGATGTATGCCGACCGAATCGCCTCGAGATAGTCTGCCTGTTTTTCATCTGCGCCTTTGTCTACTTTCTGGGCGTCTTTGCATTAGTTTCTCAGGGTGCTCTTGCTCATGGCCCTGGTGCCGGCTAGTCTCATAAAGCAATAACATCTCCTGTCGAACAGGCGCCCGGCTCAAATGAGCCGGGCGCCAGGTTAAACATCAGAAAACATTCTCTGTTACATTACGCAGATGCACCGCCAGAGAGCGTCGCAGCGTTTACGAAATCTTCCAGGATCTGGTTGAGCGTCGCGCTCGGACGCATTGCCTGAGTGACCTTCTTCTCATCAGGTCTGTAGTAACCGCCGATATCGAGAGGGCGAGCGCGGGCTGCATTGATTTCAGCCAGAATAGTGTCGTGCTTCTCGACAAGCTGTTTTGCTAGAGCAGCAAAGCGCTCTTTTAGCTTGAGATCGTCATTCTGGGCAGCCATTGCTTCAGCCCAGTAGCGTGCAAGATAAGCATGGGTTCCGCGATTATCAATACCTCTTTTAGCATCGCGCGATGGAGCGATATCACCTTCGAGAATCTTGCCAACCGCATCATTCAATGCTTTTGCGAGAATTTCGGCATTGGCGTTCTTATAGCGACGCCCAAAATCTTCGATTGAAACACCGAGAGCCAGGAATTCACCAAGCGAATCCCAGCGCAGATGACCTTCTTCGACAAACTGCTGCACATGCTTGGGGGCTGAGCCACCGGCACCAGTTTCATAGAGACCGCCACCGTTGAGCAGAGGCACGATCGACAGCATCTTGGCGCTGGTGCCCAGTTCGAGAATCGGGAAAAGATCGGTCAGGTAGTCGCGTAAAACGTTTCCGGTAACCGAAATGGTATCCTTGCCTTCCCGGCATCTTTGCAGAGTGGCAGAGATAGCGACACGCGGCGATATGATCTGAATATCGAGATCTGAGGTATCGTATTCTCTCAGATACTTCTGCACCTTACCGATCAAGGCGCGGTCATGCGCGCGTTCAGCCGTCAGCCAGAAATACGCGGGAGTATTGGTGATTCTGGCGCGGGTAACTGCGAGCTTAACCCAGTCACGTATAGCAATGTCCTTGACCTGACACATGCGCCAGATATCGCCCTTCTCTACCACGTGCTCGATAAGAGTCGTTCCTTCCGAATCGACTACGCGGACTATACCGTCTTCTTTGATTTCGAAGGTCTTGTCATGTGAACCGTATTCTTCGGCTTTTTTGGCCATCAGGCCAATATTGGCGACACTGCCCATGGTTCGCGGGTCAAAGGCACCATGCTCTCGGCAAAAGTTAATGGTTGACTGATAAATTCTGGCGTAGCAACGATCAGGAATAACTGCCTTCATATCATGCAGTTCACCATCGGGGCCATACATCTTGCCACCAGCACGAATCGCCGCCGGCATCGAGGCATCGATGATCACATCGCTGGGCACATGCAGATTTGAAATGCCTTTGTCAGAATTGACCATCGCCAGCCGCGGGCGCTTTTTCAGAACTTCATCGATATCCTTGCGGATCTCTTCCTGCTTGGCTGCTGGCAGTTCGTTTATTTGTTCATAAAGCGCGCCCATGCCATTATTGGGGTTGATACCAAGCTTCGCAAAGGTTTCGGCGTGTTTGGTAAAAACGTCTTCGAAGAATACGCTGACGACATGGCCAAACATGATTGGATCAGAAATCTTCATCATAGTTGCTTTGAGATGTAACGAAAACAGAACGTTTTTCTGCTTCGCGTCTTCGATTTCTTCGGCAATGAACTTACGCAGGCTCTTCACTTCCATGCGGGCGCCATCGATCACTTCGTCGTGATCGAGCATGATCTTGTCTTTCAAGACAGTCTCTTTGCCGCTCTCATCTTCAAATACTATTTTGGCCATTCCGGCTTTTTCGATAACAGCAGCCTGTTCGCGGCCAAAAAAGTCAAATGCCCGCATGTGAGCGACATGCGTCTTTGAATCAGAACTCCAGGCGCCCATCGAGTGCGGATGATTGCGGGCATATTGCTTGACCGGCGCGGCAACACGGCGATCTGAATTGCCTTCGCGCAAGACTGGATTAACCGCGCTGCCAAGAACCTTTGCATAGCGATTTTTGATTTCAGTTTCTTTTTCGTTCTTCGGTTCAAGCGGATAATCAGGAACCTGGAAACCCTTGTCCTGCAGTTCTTTTATCGCTGCAGTCAACTGAGGAATCGAGGCGCTGATATTGGGAAGTTTGATAATATTGGCTTCGGGCTTGTTGGCGAGGTCGCCAAGAAAAGCGAGATCGTCGCTCTGCCTTTGTTCAGGTGTCAGATGTTCCGAAAAAGTCGCCAGAATACGGCCGGCCAGCGAAATATCGCGCAGCTCGACCTTGATACCGGCTGGAGCAACAAAAGTTTCGATGATCGGGAGAAGCGAAACAGTGGCCAGAGCAGGAGCTTCGTCAGTCTTCGTGTAATAAATCCGGGGCTCGAGAGTGGTCATGTCGACAATTTCCTTTCTTACATTCCTATTATCTTTTCTTTCATAACCTGCTGCGTATCTGTGGTTTGCTGGTTATGACCAAACGCCTCTGATGCGTTACATTCTGGCAAGCGTAGCATAGGCTAAAATAATCGTCAATCCGGTACAGCTTGAATTTCGCCGCTGAATGTAATCATTATGTGATATTTCGCACAAATCCGGCAAAATGCTGCTGATGTTTTATAAAATCCAGATTGCAATTTTGCACTATTTTTTGAAAAAGACGCTGACAAAAGAAAGAACCTGACCAGGAACTTCGGTATTGAGAATGCCGTGTGTCTCGCCAATGCGGCAAAGCCAGCCGTCTCCAGGGCCGACAGCAAAGCGCCGGCCTTTGTGGCAGCCGATCCCCTTACCTGAGACTACAAAATAAAACTCGGCGCTGTCAGCATGGCAATGCTCTGGAATTGTTGCTCCGGGCTGCATCTCGTTGAGGCCAAATGCGTTGAACGGCAAGCCGTCAGGGTCAGCGCCGATATAGTCACGGCAGCGCACCTCACCCTCGCCGCCGCGCACGTTCTGCTTAACTATTTCCTGCAAATCATTATATGAAAACACATTCATTCTCCTGATCTGATCATTCATCGGACTCTGCAATTACCTCGCCGGTCTCATAAGCTTTTTTCCAGGCTTCATAGTCGCCGGGATAATCAAGCAAGGTTTCTTCTGTCTGAAACTCGTTGTCTTCAAAGTAAATTCGGTAAAACGTCATTTTGTGGGCCAGCTCCAATGCATGGAATTTGTTTTCGGCCCCTTTCTGGCGCCATTCATTGATAGACTGACGTTCTGTAGACTTATCAAAGACTTTCTTTTTACGAACCAGCGCCAACCACTCCTCATAACGGTGGAAATAAAGTAGTTCAAGCTCATCCTGCAGGATATTCTCACTGAAAAATGAATTGTACTGCTCGATATCTGCGCGATAAGCCGACATCTGGCTGTTTCTCAAATACTCGCTGGCCTGAAAGCGTACCATGTCATAAACATGTTTAAGCAGCTGTTTTTGCAGAGACTCCTGGTATTTCTGCATTACCTGCGGCCTGTCGGCACCGTCCGGAACATTATCAAGATAGGCCTTGAGATCATCTAATTTGTCGGTCAATACATTTTGGCCGTCCCGTATCTCATAAACGCCTGCCTGCGCGCTTGCCGTCACCCCATAATTATGCATGGGCACAAGCATGGCATTCACCACCACAAAACCTGCCAGCAGCGAAACCAGGCAATAAGAGACGGCCAGCGGAAAAAAATGCAAGGTGCCTTTCGGCTGAACCCGACTTAAATCAGCACATTTTTTGCCGAACTGCTCTTTAAGTCTTTCATAAAAATCACACGCCAGCTTACGATCGTTGAAATGAAACTTTTTCTGAATGCCTGAAGACATCTCAACATGCAGCCTGGTTCCGGCATAGACCTTTCTTTTTGCTGCGGTGTTTTCCGTCACTTTTTCGTCTTTCAGAAAAGCCTCTTTCATTTTTTCGTAATCATATATCTCAACACGTCTGCCAACTCGATTTATCAGACCAAACGAACTGTTATAAAGTTCGCACTTTCCCCAAACCGCGAAGAATTCTAAAAGAGACAAAACGAACAATATTGGAATCGCAATAACCAGCAGATTATACAAGACAATTTCGTAGCCAATATTGCCGAGCCAGCTATGGTTTATCAGACCTTCCGGCATTGGCGACCTCATCATCATTGTCACGACAAAAGCAAACGACAGAAGCAGCAGCGCCAGCAATAAACCCCAGAAAACCGCAATCTCATTACTGGCGTAATAAATCTTCGCATCTTGCTCCTTGCGGATCTGCTGTAGTTCCTCGCGATAATCTGCGGGCAGGGCTTTGAAACTCGTAACAATAAAATCTTTGTTCATGAATCCCTCTCTAGATTCGTGTCAGAATGGCGACAGGCATACCATAGGAAGCACAAGCTTCTGAAGCGTACTGCGGCCGGAAAAATCGAAATCACCATTATGGTCAGCAACATCTGCAGCACATTTTGGTTTTTGCGCGAAGAAGTTCTGAGCAACGATTGGTTGATGATGCGAAAAACCTTGCCATTTTTGTGCGCCCAGGCTCGCAGGCGCAGAGAAAACCAGATTTCTTCTGAAGCGTAGACTTTTTCGTCAAAGCCACCTGCCTGCCTGAAGCCTTCTGCCGTGCAGAAAACGAAACAACCAGCTGCCAGTCTGGCGGCCTGCGAAATCATCTGCCAGTACCGCAACAGCGCAGCCGCCATAAAGCGCTGCGGGCGGTCAAAATCGACACGAGCGCCACCACCGGCTACCCGGCCGCTGCTGAGCAGATGCAGAGCCTTCTGCAAAAGCGCAGGCTCGATCATGGTGTCGGCATCGACAAAAATTAAAAAGCGCCCTTTTGCCGCGCTGGCGCCACGGTTTCGCGCACGCGCGATCTGCCGGTGCGACTCATGCACGACCCGGGCGCCGAGGCCTGCGGCGATGGCGGCAGTCTCGTCAGTCGAATCGTTATCGACAACGACAATTTCGCCATCAAATTCTTTGACATGATTCATTGCCGACTTGATCGAGCCCAGAGTCGAAGCAATAAGTTCAGCCTCATTAAATGCCGGAACTATCAATGAATAGTCGATTATGCCTTTTGCACTCATGCGCTCGAAGCCTTTGCCAAAGGCTCTGACAAATCAACAATGTCTCCCCAGAAATGCACAGATGCCGGCACTTCGATTTTTTCGATCAGACTGATCGCCATCTCGTAGCTTGCCGAAAAGCCCTTGTAGACGTGATCAAGTTCGCAATAGTGCTGCAAAATCAGACGCTGTGGCGCAAAGCGCGCAATCGCCAGTCTGACCGCATCGAGCGTCGTACTGGTCTGTTCGGGATGACCGTCTTCGTATTGCGGTCCGGGGTTGCGCCAGGTGATAAACAGCGCATCTGGCGCTGGCGCAAGCGCCGCCAGATCTTTGGTGTAATCTGCGTCGCCACAGAAAACAAGGCGATATTTCCCGGCTAAATCTGCTTCAAAAGCGGCAGTTGCTACTTCATCTCTCTGCTGACGCCAGACGTGGCAGGCATGATGCGCCCTGATATTTATCAAATCAAGCCTGTAGCAGGCTCCATCAGCAACACGAATCACTTCAAGTTCTGCCGGCGCCGCAGCTGGATGCATGTAAACCGGCTTATTGAGCATCAGGCAGGCCTTTACCAACTCACTATCGAAATGGTCTGCGTGGGCATGCGTTATCAGCAGCGCGTCAATTGCCGTGGCGATCTGCCCGGTCAGCCCGGTCGGCTCAGGCCAGCCATAATAGCGTGGAACCGGCACCAGATCGAAGGCAATCGTCTTGCCGGCTGCCTTTATAAACACGCCTGAGTTATACCATTGCAGCATGGTAATACCATCGCCGTCTGCCTGCAAAAATCTCTGCAGGCCCGCCAGCATCTGCGCTTCGACCTTCTGCCAGAAAATATTGGGCCAGCACGCAAGATCGTGGCGGCACCCGGGCCGGCACTCCCTTTCCACAAAACGGCCAAACTCAACCAGCTGCCGATAAAAGTGGGGAGACCCGGAATCTGGAATCGTCAGCCACATAAAGTCAGTTATCCGCTTCATATGTCCTCCTGATATGCATTCCAGAACTGTTCGAATAATACATCAGACCAAACATCCCCTCAACACTTTTCAGCTGTAAAAATCGATACCTGTTACAAGAAGCTAAGTAGCTTTTATGATCTTGCCAATGCGTATTTGTTGTATGAGCGTAATACGGTCCGGATCTGGTCTTTGCGTTCGATCAGATTGCCATGCAGTATGATATATGGAATTTTGCGGCAGTGCAGATCGTCAATTATCTGCTGCTGCATTGTGTGGCGGTTTGCGTCGCCCGAGCGATCAGGGCTGTCTTCGTAAGGAATGTCAGTATCGCACAAAAAATATAGATCGTAACGTGCGACGCAGGCAGTGGCCAGTTGCTCGAGCTCAGCTGCCGCGTGGCCATGATAGTGATGTGCAAAAACCCTTGTCGTCAGTGCATTGGTGTCGGTGAACAGGTAGTTTCGTGCCTGTTGCAGCATTTTGTCTTCGCGCGCGAGATGACCGCGTGCGATTTCTACCAGCTGTTCCGGCGACAGGCGGCGGGCGATCTGGTTTTGATCCCAGTATTCCCGGCCGTATTCAGGCATCCAGGCGGTTGCATAATCTGCTGCCATACATGCAGCAATGGTCGTCTTGCCAGTTGACGGCGCCCCGAGAAACACAACGTTAACTACATGGTCACGGTAAACGCTAGCATGCAAAAAATGCCGCGCCGCATAAGGATCTGAACGAACCATGGTGCCTGAAACCGGCACAGTATTGCGGTCGATATCGACAGTACGGTTAATCGCATTTAGAGCTCGACTTACATGATCACCATAAGGCTCGCTCGAATAAAAATGGGTAATTCCCTTATCGCGAAATCGCGAAAGAATGTAGGCATCATGCATTTGCGTGATTTCAAGGGTATAGCCAACCTCTGTCGGGCCATCCCATGCTTCCATCAGATTGACCTGCGGGTAAAGCTCGCGAATCCATTTAGCACGCACCGGCAGCGGAATGCTGTCGGGCTCAGGACTCGGGTAAATCATGACATACAGCTTATCCATCTCACGCAACGCCGTCTCAATAACCAGCTGGTGCCCTTTATGAAGCGGCGAATACTTGCCGAGAGTCATGCCGATCTTCATATCACCGGCTCCAGCACGGGTGTCACAGATTCTTCGGCCGGCAATGCCAGGAAAGAACGGCGCCAGCGCCACAACCCGGTGGTTGCCATAATGAGAAACGCAATATACAAAACGCCGGTCAAATAAAGATCTTTTGCGAAATAAACCCCAATAGCGACAACATCGACGGCTATCCAGAAATGCCAGTTTTCAAGCTTCTTGCGCGACAACAACCATTGCGCCGTCAGACTGAAAACGGTGGTAAATGCATCGGCATAGGGAAGAGCCGCATCGGTGCGGGTCGACATGAACCAGCCGAGCAACAGCGTGCCGGCAACGGAACCAGCAAAACAGGCCGAAAGCCACGAGCGTGAAAGTTGTGTTATACGCGCTTCTTTGCGTTTCAGACCGCCATGCAGCCAGAAATGCCAGCCATAGATGTTCATGCCGACGTAGATTACGTGCAGAATTACGTCAGAATAGAGCTTTGCCTGATAAAAAACGAAAATGTAGAGAGTGACCTGTAGAAGCCCGGTTGGCCAACACCAGATATTTTCTTTTATCGTAAAATAGACGCATAAAAATCCTGCAATTACTGCGACAACTTCGATCGGGCTCATGTTTTGATGTCTGCCTCAGTGAACTCGCTCGAATAGCTGACTTTCTTGCTCTCACCGTTATCAGCCGCTTCAATTTTTACTTCTAGCCGGCAGTCTTTACCGAAAATATGCGTCAATACCCTTCTAATATCGGCTGCAGCAGCGCTACCCCAGCCGACGAATTCCAGCGAACGGTCGCGGCACTGATGCAGCTTGAAGCCGGCCAGCATGAATTCGCACATCGCCCGCGAAATATCGACGTTATTGATAAAGCTGCCATCACTGCCAACAAAGACGACCGGCGCGCGGCCTGACAGATCGAACAGATGCGGCACAGCGTTTTCATACCGCAGACAGCCGTAATCGCCTGTGCGATACCTGATAAGCGGTAAAAACGGGTTAATTCCACCGGTCACCGTGATTTCGCCGCGCTCACCATCGGGCATGGCCTCATCTTTATCTGAATGAAGTATTTCAACGTATAGATCAGGACGAATCAACCGATAAATGCCGGCCTGCCTTGCCACAGCAATCATGCGACATTCGGTAAGCGAATAGATGTCATAAACCGGACAGCCGAACTGCTTTTCGAGACGCCGGCGCAGACCATCGTGCAGAGTCATCGCCGATGATACCAGGGCTTTCGGGCGAATCGGCGGCTTCATCTCTGCCAGCGTAAGAAAAGTGAAAGGATCGCCGGTCAGAATCTCAGGATCGTATTTTTGCAGATAATCGCTGCGGTCTTCGGGCTTGCGCCAGTCGGCCGGATTGAGATTTATCTTCAAAACGCCGGCCCCGCGAAGATAAGTCGACAGCGAAGCGTAAGTAAGAGTAGATTCCTGATTGCAGACGAGGCAGATCGATACCCGCTCCTGGCCTCCTTCGAGACTGATTCCATCAGCCGCCAGTATCGCTTCGAGTTGAACGATCCAGGCCGCCTGCGAAACTGCATCGAAAAGAACATCCATCGGCGCCCCGGTAGAACCGGAGGTGTTGTATACCAGCATTTCATCAGGATTACACTCGTCTGAAACATACTTCCAGGGTCTGCCGGCAATCTGCTCGCGCCGCAACGACGGCAGCTGCAGGAAATCACAGGAATGTGAGCGATAAGCTGGCACGGTAGCGCGGCACCAGCTGAGGAAATCAGGCAACCAGTCAGGCTGGCTGCCTTGCCGCCAGAACTGCTGCGCCTGCACCCGCCCGGCGTAAGCATTGATCTGTGCCAGCTTTTCTGAGGTCAGACGGTCGCCCGAGCCAAAATTGAAAGCTGGCGCGCAGCTGTCCTGGCGCAGTTCTTTAAGAAAGCCCAGATCATCTATCAACGGAAATCTTTCGTTATCAGACAAAACTGCTACTGGTTTCATCATTCTCTTCCATATACGTTGGCGGCTTCACGGGCACGCTGCTCTGCCATCTGCCGGCGCAGCAGCTTGGCCCGTTCTTCGGCTGCCGCGGTCTTTTCGATCACTTTTATGCGCTTTACCGTATTGACAGCGTCAAAACGATCAAGCGCCTCATCAGATGTCTCGCCGGCCGGCACATAGCCGCTGCATTTGAGTATCATGCGCGCCAGCTCCTCAGCGCGCTGCTCATCGGTCACCCAGAGCTCACTTTTGACATGCGGCGCAACAGCAGCCAGCTGCGACCAGAAAACCTCATTGAACCAGCTGTTATCGATCCTGGCAAAAAACGGATGAGTCAATACCCAGCAGCAGATCTGAATCAGCAACAATTCTGCTGCGCTGCGACGATCAGCTGTCAGTGCAACTTTTCCCGGTGCTGTCGGCTGCTGCATCAACCTGCGCAACACATCGTTTACCAGAGCTTCGCTGTAAACTTCACCTTTACCGCGACGAACTGGCGCGGCAATGAATTCAGCGGGGCAACGTTTGATATGGTGAATCAGCTCAGATATGGTCGGTACTTCTGTCATTGTCGTTTTCCGGTTCTGTCGTAGAATTTTCGCGAAAATGCCCGGGCAAATGCCACAAGCTCTTCTTCTCTGGTAACATAATGAATCGTCCAGCCCATTTTTTCAAGTCGGCTGACGCCACCGGCACTGTAACCGGGACGCGAATGCAGTACAAAGGTGCCACCGCCCCCGGCGCGGGCCAGAGCTTTTTCGGCAACATCATAGTTCGACTCACCGTTCGGTGCCTTTGCATCGAGCATTGAAAAGATATCGTCATCAGTCACTATCAGCAGATGTGTCGTGCTTTTTACCTCTGCCAGATGAGGCGTCTGCAGCCGCGGAATTCCGTATGCATAGCCGGTTCCAAGATACGAGGTGAGCACCAGCATTGCCTCATGTTCTGAAGTGACGAAGCCATCAGATTCGAGAAAGCTGCCGGGTTCTCCCGACAGGCAGCACATGACCTTTGCACCCGCCCGCAGAGCCGAAAGGGTAATGATTGAAGCCGCGCTGATCGGCCAGGAAAAGTTATAGCGAGGATTACGCATAGAGCCTGAACAGTCGATGCCGACATAGAGATTATAAGGCTGCGATTTGCACGGAGTATCGGTATCCTGTGTGAATACGCGACTGCGTGTGGTCACCCCTGGCACCACGACCGGTGAAACCAATGTCGTTTCGAACCAGTCGAGCTCTTCGACCGGGTCGCCCGGTTCCCACTGGTCGGTGCCTTCAGGCAGCAGATCGGCAAGCGGCGCCGACTCTTCTTCAGGAAACGGCACAAGATGCGGCATGGCAATTTCTCGATAGTAGCGGATGATCAGCCTGTTTTCGTCGGCAGCCGGATCGACCTGACGCATCATATCGATATAAGTGCCAGGCTCTGAATATCTTTTCTGCGGCCCGGTACCGCCCTGAAGCGAGCGCATATCTGAAATTTCCGGTCGTTTTCTGCTGCTGTCGCTCTCCTGGTCGTCCTCACCTTTGTTGTCACTGTTTTGCAAGGCCTCAGCACGCGGATCTACTATGCCATCGAGGATCGATTCGTCGATTTCGGCCATGCCACCGACAACTTCTGCGCCCGCCCCTGATTTTTCAGCATCGAGATAGCGCGCCAGCTCCTGGCGCGCCTTGTTGTGCTGGGCGTCTTCGATGAGATATGGATACGCCAGCATGGCGAAGCGGCCGGCGCCATCGAGCCAGTTGCGGGCATAGCTGCGAATCAGAGACGCAGCCAGCGAGGCATCGGCGTCGAGCTGCGCTGTCTGTTTCCCACCGGAAAGGGTGCCACGCGGCAGACCCCAGAGATATTCATAAGTGCGCATATACCAGATGTGCAAAGCAGACTCGATTGAAGCTTTCGCCTGAATCTTACGATAAACTATCGCCATATCGAGCTGGTGAATTCGCTGCAAGGTGTCATTTATCACGAGATCGCTGTAAAGATTAGCCACCAGCGGCGTTCGGTCTTCGATACCAGCCAGCGCCAGGCGCATGCGGCGGAACAGACCGACATTGTCGTAGCGATTGGCAGGAATCAACACGTGATGGCCGATTTCGTGCGCAAGAATCTGCACAGCGCAGTCGCCAACGCTGTGGCGATGCACCGAGTCGAGATCTATGACAACGCGATGGTCGGTGAGTCTTATCATGGCGAAGCTGCCAGTCAGTCCTTCGTTCTGCGCATCCTGCGCCGACAGGCACCAGGTTGGCTCGCGCAGAGTCACGTATGGGCTCCAGATGGCGACCGCCTGCGACCAGGCCGCAGCCCAGCTTTCTTTAAGGCGGGTGACGGTGGCGATCCGCTCAGCCATCAACGGCTCCGAACAGAAAGACCGAGTGCGCCGATGCAATGGTCAAAAACAGCGTCGCGTCACAATAAGCCCAGGTTGTGAGATCCTTATAACGGCCAAGTATTTTTGCCGCGGCTGCCGGCGCTGCAGAAAGTGGGGCCAGAGCGAAATCGGCCGAGCCATCAAAGGCATCAGAGCATTCGAGCAGAATGCAACCAAAACGGTCAGCAAACACCGTTCTTGTCTGCAGGCCATCAGAGACAAACACCAGATTGTCGCGCAGAGTAAGCCGTGGGGGACGCATAAATTCTCCGCCAAAGCCGGTAAAAGTGCCGACAGCAAAACCAACGGCGCTTTCGTTAAGGCCCCAGGGGCGTTGCAACTCTGGACTGAACGGCACATCGGCAAATATCGCCGCAATTATCTCAGGGTTGAGCTTTTGTGCGAAATCGAGCTGTAAGCGCAAATGGGCCATGCCACAACGCCAGGCAGCAAAGCGACCGGCAACGAGCAATTCATCGAGATCTGTCGCCAGAGCAGCAATTTTCTGCATCATGTCGAGCCAGGCGCGGGCAGCGGCGGGCGAATGTCGCAAAATCTTTTTCAGGGCAGTAGAAAGCGACCTGAGCATGCGCATCGAGTTGG
>PGYA01000018.1 GCA_002839435.1 Candidatus Riflebacteria bacterium HGW-Riflebacteria-2
TGATCGCTCCAAAGCCAAGCGCCCCGGAGACGGTATATGGGTCTTTCTATACGACGATGGCCTTTTCATCAAACGTCTGCAGTTTATGCCAGGGAAACAAGTCGAAGTGACAAGCGACAACCCTCGCTATAAAACATATTCCCTGACTCCCGACGATTCCTTCCGTCTCCTGGGCCGAGTAATCGCCGCCTTGCCGCTGAGGAGATTGTGATATGCCATTGATTCAATGCCCAGATTGCAAGAAAAACGTTTCCGATTCCGCGTCGACTTGCATCCACTGCGGTCGACCAATGAACTATAACAGCAGTTCTTCGCAGTCCTCAAAACCAAAGACGTCAGAAGACTACACGATAATCATTTTGACCATTTGTATTATAATTGGGTTCTTTTACTGGATTAAAGCAGGTTAAGCAAGGCCGAGTAATCACCGCCATGCCACTAAGAAAATTCTGAGAGGGAAATATGCCGATTATCAATTGCCCGGACTGTGGAAAAGACATTTCTGATGCAGCTGCAACCTGCATTCACTGTGGTCGACCAATGTCAAAGCAGCCTTATGGTTCAGAAAGCGCAAAGGCTTCTAACGGCCAAACAAGCACATCTGCATGCAGCTGCTCCGGTTGCTTTGTTGTTGCCGTAGGCTTTTATCTTATTCTTGCGCTATTTGGCTCCGGCTCCCGCCAAACGCCTGCTAATCAGATTAATAGACCGCTTACTATTCAGCAATCCAAGACCGGCACGATCACCGGCTACGATTCTGCTACAAAAACAATCATCGACCCAATAATTGTTTACAAGGATTATGAAAACCGCAATCTTGGCCTTGCTTGTAAAGTCAGGCACGGCGAGAAGGTGACAATCCTTGAGGAAATGGGAACAGGCACTCCACATGGTGTAAAAATCAGAACCGATTCCGGTGCCACCGGCTGGGTCAGCAACTGGTTTGTGAAAGAGGATCAATAAATAAAAATGAAAGCCAAACATCGCGACCTGGATCTTGTTTACGACTATTACAATGACCATTTCCGGGACATAAATCTTGACGACGTTCAGCTGGATCTCTCATTGATTCCGCAGGCTGACGCGGCTCTAAAATCTATCGCTCAAGACGTTTATGCTCCATGGCCGAAACTGTCCAAGCCCGTGCTGAAAGTAGCTCAAAGAAGGTTTTTCAACTATCTTTGGGGCTTGAGACAGGAGACGCCTGATATTGAGCTATCTCTTCCGGGTCAAAATACTGCTTCAGATGCTGAAATTCTGGCTTTTGTAGTTGGCGAAAAAATGCTTCAAGAAAGCCTTTTAGATTCGGAGCTCGCAGAGTTACCGAAAGATCTAAAATTAAACTGAAGTCTGCTGGCGGTATCTTCGCGCGCCAGGCGCGACCTATGCGCTCTCTTTCTTCAAAGCCCTTCTTCCATTGTTCCCATGCTGCTTTTTCTTCATCAGAGTTCATTGGCAAGCCGCTCTTTCGCAAGAATCCTGAGATCATCTAGGCTTGCGCCGCGTTGCAGGCAGTCTTGAAGAGCGGCTCTAATCGCTCTCACTAACTTCATATTCAGCCTCCATATGATTTTGCTATAGAAAGCATAGGCCGGCCATGTATAGATAAATAGACGAAATCCTTCTCAAATAAAAAATCCCCCGGCGCGGATCGGCGACCAGGGGAACCAAAAACCTTAGAGTTTATAGTCAAATCATGTGTCCAATTTTGGACAGGTTATAGTCAATCCAACTGTCTCGCGGTCATTTTGGGAAATCATTCACCGGGCCGCGTCGTTTCAGAGGTTCCCGCATCATCCCATCTCATCCCGAAACTTCCCGGTTTAGTCAATCCATCTGTCTCCTCACAGTTGGCAAGCCCTGATCAGTTTTCAAAAATCTGGCAAACTGCTCAATATCTCACTGAGATCAATGTCTGCCTGAGTCGAAAATAGATCATGGCTATAATTATATCTGTAAGATTGCTTCTTCGCTCTGCTACGCAGAACTCATCGCAATGACGGCTAAAAGTTTCTTTGCGGCTTTGTGCGAAATCCGGCTCTTTTTGGTTTTCTGACATTTCTTGCTCTTCTGACTTTTTATGGGCTTATCGGCGGCAATCTGAGAAATCGGCGGATAACTGTACGTCTTTATTCGTAGCGCAGTGCCTTGACCGGGTCGAGAGCAGAAGCCTTGGCGGCGGGGAAACTGCCAAAGATGATGCCGACGCTGATCGAGACAAAGAAAGCCAGCAATACGGCAGAGAGCGGCACGGCAGTAGTCCAGCCAGTGTAGAAGGCGATCAACCAGGAGATGCCGATACCGGCAACGATGCCTATGAGGCCGCCGAGAATGCTGATCAACGTCGCTTCGACCAGGAACTGCACGACAATATCGCGCTTCGAGGCCCCGAGGGCGCGGCGAACGCCGATCTCGCGGGTGCGCTCGTTGACCGACGCCAGCATGATATTCATGATGCCAATGCCGCCAACGAGAAGGGAGATACCAGCGATCAGTGCCATTACCAGATTGAACAGCTGCTGGGTTTTCTGGCTCTGCTGCAAGATTTCGAGCGGAACCTGGATTTCGAAATCGTCGATTTCTGAATGGCGACGCTTGATCATGGCACGCACGAGATCGCGCGCCTGTAGAAGGTCGAAGCCACTCTTCACTTCGATCCAGATGCTGTTGATTTCGTGATACTGATCTTTGTCTTCGATCGGCCACTTTTCCAGGCGTTGCAGACTGGTCTTGAGTGGCAGGTAGACATCGCGGTCATGGTCGCGGCGCTTGATCGCAAGCTTGCCGGAACCACTGCCCTGCGGCCGCATGACGCCAATTACCTTGAACCTGATACGCTCGATCTGAATCGTCTGCCCGACCGGCTCTACCCCACCGAAAACTTCGCTCGCTACGCCAGCGCCGAGCACCGCGACCAGGGCGGCGTTTTCCTGCTCGGCAGTTGAAAAAAAGCGGCCGGAAGCCACTTCGAAACGCGACGCCTGCAAAAAGCTGTCGCCGACGCCAACGATCTTGACCAGCGGCTTGTGATTCAGAACATACAGGCCATATTCATCGATCTTTTCAGCGACCGCCAGGTCGATGAACTGACAGGAAGAAAGCAGATAGGATACATCGCCAAGCGAAAGTCCGCGCGTCTGCTTTTTAAGCGCCTCAGTAAGACGTTCGCCCTGAATTTCGAGCGAACTGACGCGAATGCTCGAATCGCCGAATTTTTTGAGCTCTTCGAGTGCCTCACGCTCAGCACCGGCGCCGATCGAAACCATCGCGATAACCGCGCCAACGCCGAAAATGATACCCAGCATGGTCAAGAAGGTGCGGAAAGGATGGTCAAAAAGACCGGTCATACCTGTATTTATCTGCTCTTTAAGCTGCACCTGACACCTCACGCAACGAGTTCTCAATACTTTCGGGCAGCTGTGACAACAGAGGCCTTGCCACATTTTCGATATGTTCGACGCGGCCATCACACATGCGAATTATGCGGCCGGCATGCTCGGCCATGTTTTCGTCGTGGGTTACCATAACGACTGTCATGCCGGCACGATTGAGCGCCTGAAAAATGCCGATTATTTCAAGGCCAGTGCGCGAATCGAGATTCCCGGTCGGTTCGTCGGCCAGTAGCAGTTTTGGCCCGTTTACGAGAGCGCGTGCAATCGCGGCACGTTGGCACTGACCGCCGGAAAGCTCTGTCGGCAGGCGATCCATGCGGTCGCCTAGGCCGACGGCCTTGAGCAGCTGTTCAGCCCGGGCGCGGCGCGATGCCGGTTCGGCCTGGGCGTAAATCATCGGCAGTTCGGTATTGCGAATCAGATTCATTCGCGGCAGCAGGTGGAAAGACTGAAAAACGAAGCCGAGCTCGCGATTGCGGAAATCGGAACACTGCTGATCGTTCATCAGATCGAGACGACGGTTGTTTATGCTGACGCTGCCGGCAGTTGGCCTGTCCATGGCGCCGAGCACGTAAAGCAACGTCGACTTACCAGAACCGGATGGCCCCATTACTGCAACGAATTCGCCGGCAGCAATGCTGAGATCAACGTTATCAACCGCTTTAACGCAGCTGTCGCCAATCTCGAAATATCTCTGCAGTTTCTGCGTATCAATCATGCGAAGCCTCCATCAGGAGAACTGTAGCGCCATCTTCGATACCGGAAGCAATCACAGCACCATTGAGACCATCGCTGAAAAGCAGCTCAACCGGCTGCAGACGGCGGTCTGGCAGCATCACACAGGTCGCGGTAGCCAATGGAACCATCGCATCAAACGGCAAATGCAAAGCATCGGGCAGATCGTAGAGAGAAAATTCGACTTCGCAGGCAGTACCCGGGCGGAAAGCCGGATCGATCTCGGTTTTTCCATTCTGCGGCGAAATCAGATCGATAATTACCGGAACCACTGCGTCCTGGCGTTCCTTGAAGTTGGTGACCGCAACCATGCCAACCGAATTAACCCAACCGGGGAAAGAACGCACTGAAGCCCCTTTGAGCACCAGTTTTACCTGGTCGCCCGGTTTGATGAACTTAACGTCCATTTCGGAAACCTTGGTATGCACCTGCAGGTTGCGCAGATCGGCGATCTGCATGAATGGTACGCGCCGGTAAACCTGGTCACCGACGCGGGCCTTGCCGACACCGCCGCCCGGCTTATTGAGCTCATTATGAATCAGTACGCCGCCGGCTGGAGCCTTGATACTTGCCGAATCAACTTCGCGGCGCAGCTTTCCCAGCGTCATTTCGAGTTTGCGGATCTCAGCCTCGAGCAGCTTTAGATTCATCAGGTTGCGAAATCCATTCATACCGGCTTCGAGCTGAGAACGTCGCAATTCAAGTTCGGCTTTGCGCACATCAAGCTCAGACAGCTTTACAGAACGCCGGGTCGGGCCAGATTCTTCAGTTCGCAGCTTATATTCAGTTATGGCGCGATCCTTTCGCAATGCGGCAAGCTCACTCTCTGACTGCATAAACTCAAGCTCAGAACTCAGACCTCGCTGGCGCAGCGTGGTAATATGGGCAACCTTTTCCGAGGCCAACGCAATGCGCGCATCAAGCAGTTCGAGTCCGCGCTGCAGATCGATTATCTTGTCTTCATCGCGTGCCTTGAGCAGTGCAGCATGCTTGAGACGAGCCACTTCCAGGGCTCCTTCGCGCACTTTCAGAGCCCGCGACAGGCGTTCATCTTCCAGCGCATTCTTCTGTATCTGCAGTTGCAGCTCTTCGTTCTTCTTGGTCAGTTCTATTTCGGTGTCGCGTGCGCTCTGGCTGATCTCCTCGCAATCGACAGTCGCGACCACAGCACCAGCTTCGATGCTTTTTCCCTCGTCTTCAAGATGGGTGATCTTGCTCTCAACCGCGCTGATGACCAGCGCAGCACTGGCCGTCTTGACGTCACCGGTCACGCTCATCTTTCGTTTGAAGGGTCGGCGCGTCAGGCTTGTCTGACGATTGCCGGCAAAGCGACTAAGATGCTCAGTAACGAAATCATAGCAGTATATGCTGCCGGAAAGGCCGGGCATGAACCCTGGCGGATACGAAGCAACCGGCACCTTGAAAGCGACCTGGGTTCTCCCATCAGGCCGTGCCTGGGGAATATCGAGTGCGACTGGCACCCGCTGCGAATCAAGACCGGCGAGCAGGCGCTCTGGAAAAGCGTCAGCCCGAAAATAGAAGTGCGAAGAAGATGCGGCAGCCGGAACATCACGCTGATCGATAGCGAAACTCAATCCGCAATCAGACATATCGACGATGCGCAGAAAATTGATACCCGGATAAACCTGAGCACCAACCCTGGTTTTAACCAGTTCAGCGCCATCGTAAGTGTCGCCGTAAATCAGCAGTCCGCCGCTGCGAGGGCTGATACTTAACGAAGCTATCTGCTGCTTGAGTTCGGCCACGGTGGAAGCGGTCTGCTGATATTTGCGCAGGGATTCCTGGTAGCTGAACTCGTAATCAGCGATATTTCGAACTGATGTCCAGGTCGCCAGCTCATGGTTCAGCTGAGCTTTTGTCAGATTTTGCTCGGCGTCGAACACCTTGCGGGGGTCGGCGTGTTCCTTGACATAAGGCAACAACCTGGTGGTAAGAGACGCTTCCAAGCTGGCGACCGCCAGGTCTTTTTCGCTGTCGACGACTTCCTGCTGCGAAACAAAACCGCGGTCGGCCATTTTGGCAGCGGCCGTCATCTGCAGGCGCAGCATTTTCATACGCACGCTGGCAGCAGCAACCGATTCGCTGAGTTCTACCAGACGCAACCAGTCGCGCATATCGACCGCGCGTTCATATTCGATCTGCCTGGCTTCACGCTCAACCGCAGAAATACTGGCATTGCTGGCCTCATACTCATCGCTCATCTTCAGCAGCATGCGATCGCGATCGACTGTCAGGCTGTATTGCTCGAGATCGGCGCTCTGGCTAAGCAACCGCTCGCTGCGGTCGCCGGGCGAAAGCTTCGCGATTTCCTGCCCTACCGTTACCTGGGAGCCTTCCGGAGCCAGCTCAAGAATTTCGGTACTGAAAGGCGGATTGAGAAGGGTTTCCTGTAGCGAAACAAATTCACCGCGGGCGATCAGCACCTGCCATGGCTGTTGCGGGTCAGCACCCGGCCGTATGACTTCAACCGGCTGACCGCAACCCTGAATACCTATCAACAGGCATATCGGCGCAACCACGCAAAACAACCAGATTTTGACAGCTGTATTATTCATGAAACAGCAGCTCTCCCTGCTGGTCAGGCGGATTTTTCCAGAGAACCCAATCCTGATTGAATTCTTCGACCTCGATTTCGCGGCGCGATTCAGCGAAGCGGCCGGCAACTCTTACCAGAGTCTTTTCGCCCTCGACCTGCAACAGGTCCCGCGGCAGAAAAACTCCGGTTTTCTCGCCGAGAATTATTCTAGCGCGGGCTTTGCCGCCGATAAGCAGTTTCTCTTTTGTATCAAGCGAAATCAGTACCGGAAAAAACCTGATGGCGCTGTTCTGCTGACCGCGCACCCGCCTCGGCGCCTTGCTGATAGATTTGACTGAACCGGTAAAAACCTTGCCGGGCAACGAATCGAATTCGACGCTTGCCGAAGCTTTTTCAACAATAACATTAGCCTCAGCTTCGTTGGCCAGCGCTTCAAGATAATAGCCCTCATCGCCAATGATCTGCATTATGGTAACACCAGACCAGGCCTGCTGGCCCGGCCTGAACTTGAAATCACCCCAGAGCACCGGATGAATGACAATACCGGAACGCGGCGCCTTGAGTTCTGATTCTTCCATTGATCGCGTTTCTTCGCGCAACGAAGCACGAATTCGCTCAAGAGTAACCTCGAGGTTGTTCACCTTGATCTGCGCCGACAGCGAAGCTGATTCGAGCTGATTCGAAGCCAGCCAGATTTCGCCAGATGCCACTGATTTCTGGTATTCAACGCGAGCCAGGTCTTCCGGCAGAGGCGGCTCTGAAAGCTTGTCGCGGATACGCCGGGCGTAATCAAGCTCAATCTCGCGTGAACGCCGGTCAATTTCGCTGGTTTTCAGCGAAAAAGCGCTATCAAAGCCCTTTTCGGCAATTTGTTTTTTCAGATCATACTGGCGGCTGGCATGCGAGAAGCTTATCGAGGCAATCTGCAAATCTGAGTGAATTTTCCAGATTTCATCGGCATTCTTACGCTGCCACAGCCAGCGCGCCTCGTGCTCAGCGCGGGCGTATTCGAGTTCTTTTTCCTTGAGCGCCTTGTCGAGCGCAGCGATTTCTGATGGCGAAACCTGCTCGAGATTCCGCATACGGTCGAGCTGCGAGCCAAGATTACTTTCGCTACGACGCATGCGATTTCTGAGATTATCCATGTCAATGCGGACAACCACTGCCCCGGAAGCAGCAACGCTACCTTCCTCGGCCATCGACTCGATTATGCCCCAACCGTTTTTAAGACCAATACTGCTGATATCCTCCGGTTTCAGGGTGGCGCGCAGTTCCACAAGATTCTGACGTGTTTCGCTTTTGTATTTATAGGAAGGGCGTTGCGCTCTGGCAGGTTTGCTGCAGCCATTCTGCGAAAACATCATAACAGTCAAAATGAAAAAGGAGAACAGCGGCAGAAGCACACGAAGCCCAGTCGCAATAACGCGGTCATGGTTGCGGGAACGATCAGCCAGGTTCATCTTATTTCTTCAGTTTCTGCGGGAATTGGCAAAAGAGCCTTACCAGCCTGCTCAGCCCGAGTTTTGACACCAAGGTAATGAGCCAGAGTTCCTGTTTCGTATAGCAGTCTGAGCCATTCGGTTATCAGTCTTGACTCGCCCTGCACAACCGCGAGACTGGCGTTGTCGAAATCCTGCTGATAACGGGTAAGGTCAAGCAGAGTGACTTTGCCGAGCTGAAAATTAAGGCGCTGTCCGTCAAGAACTTCGGCCGAGAGCTTTTGCGAAGCCTTGAGCGAAACGAGGTTACGGAGATAAAACTCAAAACGCTCAAATGTCTGGGTGACCGAGATTATTATGTCGGCACGTTTCTGGCGCATGCGCTCTTCGAAAGCCTTGAGTTTATGGCGCTGGCTGGCCAGATTGAGCTTTTCGGCCTCTGGCCCGAAGCTGAAGCTGTAAGCAACCGAAACATCCCAGTTTTTATCAGGCATCTCGTTAGCAGAATCAATATCAAAAGAGCGGCCCTGCTTGCCCCAACGCATTTGGGCGCTGAGATCAGGGCGACTCAGTTCGCGCAATTTTTCGACGTTAGTTCGCTGCAGATTATGCTGACTTTCGTATACGCGCCAGTCAGGGCGATTCACCAAGGCTGTCTCAAGAAGGTCTTCGACCGACAATTTTTCAGGAATAGACTGCAGCACCAGTTCGAGTGGAAAGCTGGCCATTTCGGGATCCCAGGCGCTGTGGCCGAGTCGCGACGCCAGGCTGCGATCATTGTCGCGCAAAGCCAGGGCGATCTCTTCATTGCCGGTTTCCGCCTGTTGCAGGCGCATGCTGGCTTGTTTCAGGTCAAGTTCACTGCCGATTCCGGTATTGAGCTTAATCTCGGCTTCTTCGACGAGAGTGGCGTAAAAGCTGGTATTCTGCTTTTTCAAAGCCTCGTTGCGCGCGGTAACTATGCGATCAAAAAGGTTGTGCAACGAATCGAGCAATACATCGAGTAATACAGAATCGGTCTGCGCCTCACTCATGCTGTAGGCTGCGTGGGCGAGGCGGCGGTCGAGCGCATTGACCCTTGCGTCATTGCGCAGCAGACCAGTCTGCCAGCCGAGATAAATTGACCTGAAATAGCTTGACTGCGAACTGGTATATTCGGTCTTGCTCTGAGAATATTCGTAACTTATGCGACCTAGAGGCGTTTTCTGAACCAGGGCGGCGGCACCACCGTGCCGACGTGTGCTGTAATCTTCTTCAAAACCGGTAACCGAATTAAAGCTGCGATTGGCTGACTTGCTCGAATCAGCAGTGTAATTGAACTGCGGCGAAAAATCAGCCAGAGCACGTTGCTTATCGGCGAGCGAGCTCTCGAGTTCGTGGCCGGCGGCCAGCAAACTGCGATTACCATCGACTACCCGGCCAGCGAATTCGCGCAACGGCGCTGGCGCCAGCAAAGTTACTGAGGCCGAACCGGTATCAGCAGAAATTAGTGCCGGCGTTATCAGCAGAACCGCGGCCAGAAAAAGAAATTTGTTCGTTATGTTCACGAAAGCCGCTCCATTTCTATCTGCAAAATTGTGCTGGTAGTGAAAAACTCCCCGGAATTATCAGGCATCGCCATGCGATAGCGATATTCAATGTGGTTGCTACAGCCGTGGATCCATTTTTCCTCATCGTCATAGCTGAAGATACCTTTACCGATGAGACCGCTGGCCGGGTCATCAGGATGCCCCGAGAACAGCTCGGTCGAAAAAATCATGAGTTTCTCATTGTCTTCGTCGCAGCCAACAAAACAGTAGCGCGTATGAAAAGCCGTTGCCGAACCGGAAGCATCTTCAACTCTCTGCACCCAGCTGTCGCCAACCTGCAGCGCCTGTTCGGGAAAGCGCATCATCGAGTGTTCAGCGCCCTGCCAGGCCGCGTTGCCACCCACCCAGCGCACAGTTCCAAGGCTGTCCATCTGCATTGTTGATTCGACGCCAGTTTTCGGCAGAGATTCGGCGGGCACACTCTTATCAGCTGAAACATGGTCAATTATGACCCTGATCATAGCCTGTTCGGCATCACAACTGGCGATTTTCTGACTGATGCGCATTTCCATGCTGATTGGATTTTTGATGTTGCCCATCGGCATTTCGATGTCTACCCCACCCTTTATCGAGATGACATAGCGCATCTGCCGGCCCGGTAAAAAACCATATCTAAATAAATAACTGCTCATGGTGCCTATTTATACCTGAAATCGCCAATATTTGCCAGAGTAAATTCAGCTTTTGTATACCAGGGAGACAAGCAAATGGCATTTACGATTCCGAGAACGAATAGTCTAACGAAACAACTGTTATTTTTAGTGAAGGTGTTGCCGATATGGCTTTGCGGATTATGTCTGAATTTTTAATGGTGGTATCTTTATGGCCAGAATTTTATACTTAATGCTCCTGCTGGCGATTATCGCCGGCGCACCAGCGCTCGCAGGCGAAGAAAAGCCTTCTCTGCAGCTTTCCGGCAACGAAATCGATCTGCTGGTTGGCACGCCGGTCGGCGTTGAAGAACCACTTGATACGCGAAGAACCCGCGTAGATGAGAGTGTCAGGCACGACTTCAGCAATCTGCTCGAAGAAGACTTCAACTCAGAGTCAGACCTGGCTGAGATCAGCTGGTCTGATGCCGAAGACGCGGCCATCGACCCGGATCAGGCCGAATCAATGCTGATTGACCTGCTGTCCGAGACCGGCGAGCTTGAAGGCTTCGACTTTTCCGAAGACGGCGAAAGTGATGAAGCGAATTCTATCGACAACGTTGAAACGGAGTTTAAGCTGTGATAATCTTAAAGAAAAGTTTTCAGGAGGGTGACTAAATGTCAGAAATCCGGCGGCGCAAGAAGTATTTTATCAAACCGGGCTTCCAGAGCAGGTTGACCGCGATTTTCATTCTCATTGTAATCATCGTCGCCAACATCGTCGGCGCCCTGGTTTACGGTTTTTCGGTTGAGAGGCTCGAAAGCAACCTGGTGGAAGAAGCCAAGCTGCCGGTCGACAGCAAGCAACTTGGGCAAGCCCTCTTGCCTGGCGTCATTACGGCGCAACTGATCAGCATTTTTGTGGTGGCGTTCATCTGTATTTTCGTGACGCATACGATAGCAGGCCCGGTGTACCGCATGGAAAAAGTTGTGCGCAACATCGGTGAAGGCGATCTTACCCATTTCATCAAACTGCGCCCGAAAGATGAACTCAAGGATCTGGCCGATGCCATGAACGAGATGACCATGGGCCTGCGCAACAAGGTCATCAGTTTCCGCGAGAACACCAGTAAAATTCAGGAAGGTGTGGCCCTTGCCCGCAGCACCGGAAAACTCGACAAGCTCGATGAAGTTCTCAAGGCCGTAGAAGCCATGGAAGAATCACTCGGTTCATTCACCCTCGAAAAGGAACGCCGCGAACGCAAGGTCGTCGATGACGAAGAAAGTGAAGGCGGCGAAGGCAGCGAAAAAGATCAAGAATACGCCAAAAGCTGACAGGCTGGCATAAAACAACCGGGTAACGGCCCAGCGCCGTTACCCGGTTTCATTTTAGTCGATGCAACTCTACTATGGAAAAGCTTTGCGAACGACGGACTCAGCTGTATCACGAGAAGTTACAGGTATGCGTTTGATCGAAAAGGGGTTGGCACCCGGTTCGTTGTAGCCATGCACGCTGGTAAAATGCAGGCGGAAGCCTGAGTGACGTGCTATTGCCGAAAACTCAGGATTGAATTTGCCATAAGGCCAGGCTAATGCGATTGGACGTTCGCCTAGAATCGCTTCGAGACGCGATGAAGAAATGCGCAGGTCGCGCTGTAGCAGGCGCAGCACCGGGTTTTCCGGATGACCGGCAAAAGCATCGAAGATGGTTAAAGAATCATTATGTAGATCGTGGGTATGTGAGCCAAAATCGAAGTAACCGCTTTCAGCCATTTCTTTGATCTGACGCTCGGTTAGATATTCGGCGAACTGAATTCGGCGGCCAGCCCGCGATGTTATCATAAAAACCGTCATTGGTATCCGCAAACGCCGGGCTACCGGCAAAGCAAAGCGATAGAGGCTTGCGTAGCCATCATCAAAGGTCACCAGAACCGGCTTGTCCACAGACAAGGTGCCGGCAAGAAAACGGCGGGTCTGAGCCAGTGTAAGAGGTCTGAAACCGGCGTTAAGGAGCGCCTGCATGTGCTCAACAAACTGTTCTGGCGTACAGGAAACATCCGATGTTACCTTGTTCTGGATATGATGGTAAACCAGCACGGCCAGGCGAGTTGAATCAGCCGAAAGTTCTGTTGGGTTAAAAACCAGCAGCAAACAGACAGATAAAACCCAAAGCAATTTTCTTGTCAAAGCTGGTTTCTCCTGTACAGCGAAAACCGCCCGTCTCCCGACGGGCGGTTCGTAATTCAGTCAGCAATCAGAGACCAGCTGCCTTTTTGAGGGTATCGACCTTGTCGAGTTTTTCCCAGGGCAGATTGAGATCGCCACGGCCGAAGTGACCGTAAGCAGCAGTCTGACGATAAATCGGGCTGCGCAGACCGAGGTTCTTGATGATAGCACCCGGCCGGAAGTCGAATGTGTCGGTAATCAGTTTTTCGATCTTTTCAGGAGCAAGTTTGCCAGTACCAAAGGTGTTTACATGCACTGAAAGAGGCTTGGCAACACCGATCGCGTAAGCGATCTGGATTTCAACCCTGTCGGCAATGCCGGCAGCAACGATATTCTTGGCGACATAGCGGCCCATATAAGCGCCAGAGCGGTCAACCTTGGTCGGATCTTTGCCTGAGAAAGCGCCGCCGCCATGAGCGGCCATGCCGCCGTAGGTATCGACGATGATCTTGCGGCCGGTTAATCCAGAGTCGCCCTGTGGTCCACCGACGACGAATCTGCCAGTTGGATTGACATAGAACTTGGTATTGGCGTCCATCAGTTCAGCCGGAATTACTTTCTTAATGACCTTTTCGATCATGTCTTCGGTAATCTGGGCATGGGTGGCAGAGGGGGCGTGCTGAGTAGAGAGAACGACTGCATCGACACGAGCCACTTTGTTGTCGCGATATTCTACGGTTACCTGCGCCTTGCCATCGGGCCTGAGATAATCGACACCCTTGTTCTTGCGCACTTCAGCAAGTTTGCGGCAGATGTTGTGGGCATAGTAAATCGGGGCAGGCATATAGTCGGGGGTTTCAGTGCAGGCAAAGCCTACCATCATACCCTGATCACCGGCGCCGGTATTGAGGTCTTCATCTTTGTCAGTGCCATCTTTGGCGTGATTGACGCCCTGAGCGATATCGGGGGACTGTTCGTCAAGGGCGACCAGAACGCCACAGCTCTTGCCATCGATACCAAATTCAGCATTGGTATAACCGATTTCGGTCAGAACGCGGCGGGCAACAGCCTGCACATCGACATAACACTTGGTGGTGATTTCGCCCATGATAAGAGCAAGACCTGTGGTAACTGCGGTTTCGCAGGCAACGCGACCTTTGGGGTCGTTGGTCAGAATAGCGTCGAGCACGGCATCCGAAATCTGGTCTGAAACCTTGTCGGGATGACCTTCTGTAACCGATTCAGAGGTGAAAAAGAAATTTTTGTTCATAGAGTCCTCCGTGTACCTTTCAATAAGTGGCGTGATTATAACAGTCACTCCCGACAGCGTCAAGAAAAACCCAATGAAATTATTTGTACATCAAAACGGGCCGCCAGACTTCTTAAAGAAGCCTTGCGACCCGCTCTACCGGAACAGTTTCTACCTGTTGTTATTAAACGAGGCAGAAGTCTGCATCGTGGCGGTTGAGGAATAGAGCATCCCGGAAACTTCCCGGTAGGCAACGCCGTAGCTGACTACGAACCCGACAACCCCCGTGAGAAGTAGCAGAATTAGAGCTATTATTCTCATAGTCCGTCCTCCCTTCCACTGACAGTGCCTTATCGGCAGCATCGGTAATTTGCCTGACCTAAAAACTGGAAGCCGTGAAAAATTTGTGAGATAATGCGATACAACAATATAGACAAGGTGATGAAGGGTTCTGTTACATGCCCGCACTCTGGCAAAGTTTTATCTTATCGGCGTTTCTTGGCGGACTGATCGGCTGGGTAACCAACTGGCTGGCAATAAAAGCCCTTTTCAGGCCCAAGGAACGCTGGCATTTCATGCTGTTTGATTTTCAGGGGCTTCTGCCCAAACGCCAGAAGGAACTGGCAAACAATCTCGGCAAAATTGTTGAGGGCGAGTTGATCAGCGTTGAAGAGCTGATTAAAAAAGTAGAACCGGCCGATATCGACCCACTGATCGAAGATGTCATGCGCAAAAACCGCGATGACATGGAAAAGCGCATCAAGGATTTCATCGGCAGTATCGCCAACAAGATCCCCTTTTTCAACCTGAGCGCCGACACACTGGTTAAATCAGTAATGGATCGCATCGAAAGCGAGCTCTGCGTGGTATTGAAGAAACAGGTTCCGATGATGCTTGACCGTGCAGCTGAAAAGGCTGCTGAAAAGATTTCGGTGCAGGAAATCGTTATCGAGAAGGTCTGCAAAATGGATCTGATCAAACTGGAAAACATTTTTAACCGTATCGCCGACAAAGAAATGAAAGCAATCATCCGCCTCGGTGGCGTTCTTGGCATATTTGTCGGCATTGTCCAGTGGGCAATCCAGAACTTCATCATCGCCGCAATGTGACTGCCGAACTGACGACCGGAGTTCGGCGGTTTTTTGTTTACAAATGGTGTACACAGCATTAAAATTTATGCAGATTCGGCCTGGCCGATAAAGTTTTACACGGGAGCTTGCGATGAAGATAAAAGGGATGTTGGTTACGCTTTTGATGGTAGTTTTGAGTGGTGCTCTTTTTGCTGGCGTATTGCCGCCAGCCGAAGAGTTGAGTGCGATCGATGCAATGATCGACAAAATGATGGAAGGCTATAACGCCGGTGATGCAACGGCATTTTACGCCGACTGGGCTGCCATGATGGCGGCGATTTGCACGCCACAGGCATTTCAGACGCTGTATGTCGATAATTACATGAAAACTTTTGGCGCTTATGTTTCGCGAACGGTAAATGCTGATGAGAGCGTGGTAATGGCAGATGTTCCGAATGGTTTGCTGGTTTATACTGCCAAATTTGCCAACAACGAAAACATCAAAATGAGCGTCAACCTCTTCAAGGAAAATGATATCTGGAAAATCCAGCAACTGACAATTCAGGCCATGCCATGATCGATTATTGATCTCGGCTTTAAAGGGCGCCCTGCTGCAATTACGGCGGGGCGCCTTTTTTTGCGCAAAAAATGCACAGAACTGCTGGCATATTTCTTGCTGTCAGAACTCTACTAGTCACAAATGATACAGAAAGGCATTCAGGCAAACTATGCGTAAAACCAAAATACTTGTCACACTCGGCCCCTCGGCAGAAGAAGAAAGTGTATTAAAAGATCTTATCAACGCCGGAATGAACGTAGCGCGCCTCAATTTTTCGCACGGCGATTATGAAGAGCATGGCGTGCGCATCGAGCGGGTCAAGAAACTGCGTGACGAGATGCAAAAGCCGGTAGCACTGCTTCTCGACACCAAAGGCCCCGAAATCCGCACTGGCGAGATTGAGGGCAATACTATTTTTCTTGAGGCCGGCAAAAAAATCACCTTGACGACTGAAGACATTACAGGAACGCCGGAACGCCTGAGCGTCTCGCACAAGCAGTTGCCATCACTTGTCGAAGCTGATTCAACTATTCTGCTCGATGACGGGCTCATTCAGCTGCACGTCGAGTCAGTTCCCGACGACAAAAATATTTGCTGCACTATTGTTAACAGTGGTTCGATCAAGTCGCGTCGCGGCGTCAACGTGCCGAGGCTCAATCTCAACATGGCCAATCCAACCGGCAAAGACCGTGACGATATAGTATTTGCGGCAAAGAACGATTTTGATTACATCGCCGTATCGTTCACCGAGTCAGGCGATACTGTGCGCAAAGTCAAAGCCATACTCGAGGTCGAAGGAAAGCCTGGAGTCAAAGTTATCGCCAAGATCGAAAACCACGCCGGCCTGAATAATTTTGATGAAATCCTCGCGGTAGCAGACGGTATAATGGTCGCACGCGGCGATCTCGGGGTTGAACTACTGCCTGAAGAGGTTCCAATTGTTCAAAAAGAGATCATCAGAAGATGCTACATGGCTGGCAAACCGGTTATCACTGCTACCCAGATGCTGCACACCATGATCGAAGCGCCGCGACCGACACGCGCCGAGGTTTCTGACGTCGCCAACGCGATTTACGACTTCACTTCAGCAGTAATGCTCTCGGGCGAGACCTCGGTCGGCAAATACCCGATTGAATGTGTTAAGCTGCTTGATCGCGTTGCCGCCAACACCGAAGAAGCCATCGACTACAAGCGGATATATGCCGCATTTGCGAGCACCGAAGAATTTGCCGACCGTACCGGCGCCGTAACCAACGCCGCGATTACAACGGCCTACAACGTCGGTGCGACAGCGATAATAACCGTTACCGAATCAGGTCGAACGGCACAGGCTCTTTCAAAGCTGCGTCCCAGTATTCCGATAATCGCTGTGATCAGCAACCGTCAGCTTTATCATCAGCTCAGCATAAATTGGGGTATCACGCCGGTCATGGGAACAAGATTTACCAGTATTGAAGAGCTCTACCGCGAATCAGTGCGCTTGAGTCTGACCACCGGCTTTATCAAGGAAGGCGACACAGTTGTCCTGGTAGCCGGCCTGCCGGTGGGCCGCAGCGGTGGCACTAACATGATCAAGGTTGAGACAGTCGGTCACCCAGGACACTGTCCGAAAAGGCGCAAGGATGACGAACCTTCACAGGCGCTGCAGTTCAAGCTCGGCCTCGAAAAAAGTGCGCATGCACGCATCAACCAGATGGCAACTGGCGGCACCGGTGGCACCGGCACTCCGCTTGACCTGCTTAGCCGCCCCCTGGTCTCCAGCCGCCGTCACAACTTGCGATAAATCATTTTTCAGGCGAAAAAGCGACGGACAGTATCGATAAAAAAGCTGTTCTGTTCGACACTGCCGACACTGACACGCAGATGCTCTGCCAGAAGCGGGTGCGCCCCGACATCGCGAATCGCGATGTCGTTCTGTTTTAGGTGTTCAAACAGTTCAGGCGAGCGCCCACCTGCGGTAAAAGTAAGAAAGTTGGTAGACGAGGGCATAGTCTTGATGCCTTCTATCTGAAGCATGTCTTTGTAAAGCTGTTGTTTTAGAGCAACAGCGGCAGCGGTATGCCGCAGAAACACATCTTTATTGAGCAGCATGGTCATCACGAATGCCTGCACCATAATGCTGGTATTGAATATAGTCTGCACCTTGCGGATTTCATCAACATTCTGCGGTTGACTGACCAGATAGCCAAAACGCAAACCGGCCGCTGAACTCAAAATAGGTTTCGTCGAGCAGAACCGGCTTTTTCGTGTTTTCGAGAACATAAAGAATTTTTTCGTCGCTGAGCAGGTGCCCGGTCGGGTTATTCGGATTACAGAGAATACCAAGCCGGCAATCCGGAGAGTTGAGCACTTCGAGATACTTTTTCTCGTCAAAATCGAAATCGGGCAGGTAGTCGATAAACTGAATTCCAAGACCGGCCGCGCGTGAATAGGTAGAATAGTCAAAATATGACGGAGCGAGTGAAACGGCAAAGGCGGCATTGTTTTCACGAACTGCCAGAAAACAGGCGAAAAGCATGTCGTCGGCGCCGTTGCCCCAGAGCAAATTGTCGCCTGTCACTCCATGTCCGACGTAATCGACCAGCAGACGCTTGAGCTCACCGGTAACCTGGCTGAAATATCGGTTCAGATGGACTTCCTGCATGGTCTGGTGAAAAGCTTCATCGATCGCCTGAAAGGGGTCGAGAACGCTCTCATTGAGGCACATCATGTTTTTTTTGCGCGGAACCGAGATATCGGCAGGCGGACCAGCCTGCAATAGATCATTACGAAAAAGGTTCATTTTAACGTCCTTTCCTGCTATGCTTTTTAAGCAATCTTAACAGGGAGTATGCTACAATTCAAGCATTGCAGGTAGAGGAGTGCGAATGGGAAGCTATAATAAAGGTGAGCAGAAAAGCAGCGGCTGTGGCACGATCATAATAGTAATAATCTGCCTTATCATAGTTGTGGCTGGCAGAGATGATGAGAGGCAGAAGAAGAAAAATCAGCAGACTGCTCGCGCCCGACCAGCAACTGTCAGACTCGACAAAGTAACCAGCGAGATCGCAGATCAGAGCGACACAAGCCTTCTCGCATCATACCACCCACGGTCGGCCGATCTGGTAATCGACAAAAACAGCGGGCGGTCTTTACTGCACGTACTTTGCGAACTTAATCGCCATGAAGTACTCAAAAGCCTGCTTGAAAGAGATGCTTACGCGAATCCGCGTGATCTGCGCAAAGAAACGCCACTGCATGCTGCTTTAAAAAAGCAAAGTAGCGAATGTGTTAATCTGCTGTTAAAACACGGGGCAGATCTGACTGCGGTCAGCAATAAAAACTATTCGATTTTACATGCGGCGGCTGAATGCGGATATTATGACGTAGCCAAAGAGTCATTGCGAGCCGGCGCAGCGATTGACGCGGTAGCCTATGACTTTACTCCACTACATTTTGCCTGCTACTGCGCGCAGTTGCGACTCGTCATACTGCTTTGCGAAAATGGCGCGAACACGACTATTTACGGCAAAGGCTGGACCCCGGGCGATCTTGCCTTTGGCAAAAGCGATGCAATAGTCAGTTATCTGGCCAGTCGTAACGCGCCATTTACCAAGGACTTTCTGGTGAGGCATTATGATCTCAAAGATGGCTGGCCATTTCTGCACGAAAGTGAGATAATCGCCATGTCTGGCGATCATCCGGCAATGCAGGCAGTGCGTGAAAATTCGCCAGAACAACTTGCCGAACTCAACAGTGAGATGATTGAACTCGACATTACCAACCAGGCCGGCACTCCCCTTCTCATCATCGCAATTGCCAACCGCAAGTCAGCGGCCGCTCTATATCTGGCCGAATATACAAGAAAACTCAACGCTACCGACTCAAACGGTAAAAATGCGCTCATACATTCTCTCGAAACAGCTGAGAAAGATATCAGCCGCACTCTGATCAAGCGCGGTATAATGCTCAATCATCTCGACGGCAGCGGCAACAGCCCACTACATTACGCTGTCGCCAGCTGCGACAACGACATCGTTGCCGAAATGATCGAGAAAGGGGCCGACATTTTTGCCGTCAACTATTTTTCCCGTGGCATGATACACGTTGCTGCCGAGAATTCCAACGAAGTCATTTTTCCGACGCTTATCGCCAATGGATGCGACGTCAACCAGGAAGACATCAGGGGGAACACAGCACTTCACCTGGCCGCAAAAGCGAATAACCTGACCATACTGCAAGCGCTGCTGACCAATGGCGCCGATTTTGCCGTAAGAAATATGCAGGGCAAAATAGCAGCTGATCTGGCTACCAGCCATGAAGCGACGCAGCTGTTGCGCAACCGTTTTGAGATCGAAGGCTCCAATCCGGCTACCCGCGAGCTTCCAGCAGAGGTTCGCACCCTGACAACGCCGACCCAAGATCTGGTCGAGCAGAGAAATGCCAGGTAACACTTCTGAACGTCACTTCAGAAAACTGCTGCCGACAACGCCGTCGCTGAGGCAGCTACTGCTTTTCTGGCTGCTGACAATTGTATTGCCCCTTGCCGCCATTCTTGTAATACTCAATCAGAGTGAACTCGGCCAGATTCGGCAACTCAAAACAGCTCTAACCGAGCGCATGTTCGACAAAATGAACGAACTGCTGCGCGAATGCAATGCCGAAGCCTATTTTAAAACCAGCATTCTTGGCGCCGAAACTGCTGCCGGGCTGCCACCGCGCCATTCGAATCTGTTTATAAATGAAGGGGCGCCGGCAAACATCGCATCTCGCCTACAGAGTGAATTTGCCGCCATAAAAGGGTTTCAGCTGGTAATGCTGATCACCGGCAAAAATGATTTTAGCGACATAGAAATTTACCACGATAGCGCCAGCTTTGCTGATTACCCGAGGCCAGGGCAGTGGGCAGCCAGAATCCTACTCAAAGCCATTGCGGCACGCATACGCGGCATATCCACGAAACAGGAGCTTTCGGCCGTCGAGCAACGCATGCTGCGCAATTTTACCGAATCAATTTTCGGCACCTATTTCAATCCTGTCGAGCAAAACGAAGACTTCATTGCAGGCTTTAACGTGCGCAATGGCGGCAGTAATTTACACACAGCCCGCAGGCTGGTTCAGAATGCCGACAAAACAGCAGGCATTACTTATCTCGCAATATTTGCTGAAACTCCTGCTGCCCTCAGAGAAGGGTTCAGAACAATCAGCGACCAGCCAGACAATTTCAAGCTTGCTCTGGTTCTCAGACCAGCAAAACTTTATCCGCTCGTCGTTGAGAATTATGACACAAGCGTGAGCCTGTATGCTCCACTCAGTTATTCAAGCCTTAACACAGCGCCACACAGCAAAAACAACTATCTAAACCGCCTGCTCAAAGCCAACAAATCGGCAAAAGAGTTAAGATACCCGCATCTGGTATTAACCTCAGCACCTTTGCGAAAATTATCCAGCCAAAATTTCCTGTATGCACGCTTTGCGATATTTCTGTCAGTGTGTCTCTCTCTATTAGCGCTACGCCACTTTCATCGGCATGGTCTGGTCAACGTTCGCATAAGAGGTCGCCTGTTTGCAGCAGTTCTGCTGGCGACCATTTTGCCAGCCTCGGCTTTCCTGTTCATGGCTTACCGCCACAATCATCAGCAAACCCTGCTGCGCCAGAGCAATCTGACAAAGGAAATGAAAACCCGCCTGAGAATGTTCGAGCTCAACCTCAGGTCACAAGATGAAATGTTGGGCAGAAAAGCAACTGACCTGGCAGCAGACATGCGCAAGAACCTTTGGGCAACTGACAATGAATTCGCACAAATCCTTGAGAAGCATGTTAGAGGCTATTTTGACGGAGCCATGACCATCAGAAGCAATGGTCACAACTATGAAATAATCGACCCGAAGTCGGTGGCGTTAAGCAACAATCCTGAACAACTCGCCTTCTCGCGCGACATCTTCTTTGCTTCCATCATCAAATTTTTTGATTATCTCAGGCTCACTTCGGTTGAATTCTATGCCAGACTCGAGACGACTCCTTATGGAAAAAAGCTAAAGGCACTTTCAGCAATTTTCAGCCGTGAAGATGTCGAAAATTTCTGTAGTTACGAGGGCACCGCGCAGACTTCCAAAAAAGGCGCGGCAACCCTGCGCTTTATCAATTACAAAATTCTGCCAGCAAAGAATAACAAAGACGCAATGGCGGCAGTAATTCTTCTGGCACTTGATATACGAAGAGTTGTCGAGATTGTCATGGCCGCGACTGCAAATGACTGGTCATTCTACAACCATCCCGGCAAAGAGGGCATTATAAAAACAGTAATGGTAGGCACCTACGACCTCGATGCCTCGTCGATTGATGCCACAGCAGTCTGGCCGAAAGGAACTCTTATCAGTCATCAACAGCTGAAACTTATCAATGCAGTAGCCCGGGGAAAGGGCGAAATCAGCCGAGTGATCAGCAATGATAGTGCGCCACCAGTCGCCATGGTTGCCCGCAAGATTGGCGGCTATCCACTCATTGCAGTTTCGCAGTGCGTCATGCACAAAATGAGCACTGAAAACAGCCATACAGAGTTCTTTCTGACAGCCTGGCTCGCATATCTACTGCTGATACTCTCAATACTGGCCTCAATCCTTGACGAACTATTCGCAGCGCCCATACAAAAGCTTCTAGCTGCCGCAAGACTAACCGGCGAAGGGCATCGAGTCGAACTGATCAGCGGTTTCGCCAACGAACTCTCGCAACTTACAGCCGAATTCAACGACATGAACCGCTGCCTCAAAGAACGCGAACGTCTGAAAAGATTCGTGTCGAACGAAGCAGTTGAGGTAATAGCCCGCGAAAGCATAGAACTGTGTGATATTGCCGCAAGCAAGGAACGACGCAGCATTCTCTTCATGCACCTGCGTGGCTTCGACAAGCTCAGCGAAAGCTTGCGACCAGAACAGCTGATTGAGCTGCTCAACCAGTATTTTCCCTTTGCCGAGAAAATAATAGAAGAGAATCTCGGCCATATCGACAAATACATTGCTGACGCTGTCATGGCTGTTTTTCCAGATAACGAAACATCAGGGTCATCGGCAGTTCGCGCATGTGCCAGCGCTCTGGCAATAAAGCAGAGAGCTGTCGAACTAAATAGCAGACTGACAGCAGAAGGTCTACCAGCTGTCATCACAGGCGCCGGCATTGCCACCGGTGAGGTAATCGCCGGAAGAATTGGCGCCAGTTCCGGCCGACGCGACTATACCGTCATCGGCGACACAGTCAATCTGGCGGCACGTCTCGAAGCAATGTCGCATTTTTCTGACGACATGCGCATACTGGTTGATCAGCCAACAATGGAAGAGGCAGCAGCCGGATCTAGTTGCAAAAATCACGGCGAAATGCCAGTAAAGGGAAAAGCCGCTCCGGTACAGATTTATGAACTTCTCGGATCAGGCTGAAAAAATGCAGGAAAACGCCATAATCAAACTCGAGATAAAACGCAGCAGGTTTTTGCGCATGGCCCCAATAATTATCTGGGCTCTTGCGGTCATGTTGCCTTTGCTCTTCGGCAGCCGGCTCTATTTCGCCTCGCTGCTCCAGCATCAGCACGAAATAGCTTCGCAGACACGGCAATTGCTGATGACCCGTTCCCAGCAATTCATGACACGCCTGAGACACGATCAGATAGCCAGCAGCTTTTTCAATATGCTCGAATACGAAAAACTGCACGCAGAATACCAAACAGGTCGCAGTCTGGAAGCATTTGAAAATTTGCCTCTGGTCAGGCAGCTGCCTGATTTCAGCCAAGATATTGATGCCGAGCTCGCCCGCTTCAGCAAATACGTGCAACAGAGTTATGGTCTTACACCCGAATTTCTGTTTGCGCTCAACGAAGATGTAAGTAAATGCGGCATGCGCCTGTCGACAAGAGTTGCCCCCGCTGCTAACAGCGAGGCAGAATTGAGGTCTGAGCTGGCAAACATGTGCCGAAACCTCAACCTGAAAGCCAACTACCCCGCTGAAATGCCCGGCGATCTGAAACACTTCATAAAATTTCCGGTGTTCAACGAGAATTTTGGAATACTGCACTATTTCAATACCCGGCTCTGGCGTGTCGATGGCAGATTTTCTGCCAGACTCAACCGGCAGATATTTATGGTTACCATGCGCTATCCATCTCAGACGCGACAAGGCAGATACCTTCTTGTCGGTTTCGCCATCGACAATTTCAAGAAAATCCGAATTTTGCATGACCTTTGCCGCCAGCTGAGCGACGAACAGGCAGAAATTACAACCGGATACAGCCAGATGCAGAATCTGCCTGCTTTCACAAACAGCAACGGCCGGGTCGAACTGTTCAGCTATCTGCCCGCTAATTTTGAGGATATTTACGCTGAAAAATCCGGCTCAGTAAACAATCGGCTGGTTGTAAGGTTTTCACACGATCCATCAGCGGCATTGCGCCGACTCAACCGAAAAATCGACAATATCAATCTGCTTCTGCTGATTATCGGAAGTATGAGTTTCCTGTTTGCAGCCGCAACAGCACTTGGTCGCCTGAAGATGACTGCCAGCCTTACCAGGATTATTGCAGTCAGCTTTATAGCATGTCTGATGTTTCCGCTGTCGGTTGTATTCTGGCTGGGCCTGTTGCAAACACGCTCCAACAACGAAACTGACGTGCAGCAAACAATGCAGATGATTTCGCATAAAATCAGTGAACTTGACCAAAGCCTGAATATGCTAAGCCTCCAGCGTATGTTGCTGATAAAACAAGTCGCTGATTACATCGAAAAACTGCCCATGAATACATGGGAAAAATATGTCAGGTACATGTATATGCCTGCGATGCAGCGTAGAGTTTCGAAGCACATTTCAAACTATTACCTGTATGATGCCAGCGACCGCGAATTCTTTCGGGGTCAGGGGCCTGGCGAAGGCAGGGAAAAAGGAGAGATGTCGCGCCTTTTTGTCGGCGCTTCACGCAAACTGATGATTCAAATCGGTGCCATGTCAGGATTGAGCCTTAACGATCGCAACCGAATCAGCCAGATCGCAGATTTTACTTCAGGTCTGATGGATCAGCTGATGCGGCCAAATCTGCTCAATGACCTATACAGAACTCAGGGCAGCCTTTTCCTCAGTGATTTTATGGCTCGCCGAATGCTGTTCTGCAGCCACTTTCTCCGCAGAAACAGCAAAGTCATCGGCTATATGATTTTTGTCACCGATAATCTGCTGCTTATCGAGTATCTCGCTGAAATTCTTGAGAAAAATCAGATTCCCGCCTGGCATTCGATCAACGGTTACCAGGTCGAAGTGGTATTTTACCCGGTTAACGATTATGACGAACGCGGACTTATGGGCCGTGCCGATTACCGTGGCAACAGAAATTTTTATGAAGACGACCCATACCGTGAAATATCCAGAGCAGTGTATGCCGGGTCAGACTTCAATCAGATAAACAACCTGCATACAAGCGACCCGCATTTGCTGGTCAGCGACCGTATATTCAACAATAATATATTCGCCTTTGCCATCGCCAGACCCCAGACAGTCCGACAAAACACGCACCTGCCCCTGGCTATTATTTTTGCAATCGCTGTAACCAGCTGCATGCTGCTGGCTACCGGCGTAGCAAAACTTCTGCTGCTGCAGATACCTCCTTTTCTTCAGGCTATGCGCGAAATAGAAAACGACAAATACGACTGGCAGCTGAATCTGTCTGGCTCAGACGAATTTGCCGAACTTGCCACCTCGATCAATTCAATGCGTCTCAGCCTTTTTGAGCGAAAAAAAATGATGCAGCTGGTTTCAGTCAATGCCATAGAGGCTGCCCGTTCAGACCTGCAACAGCAAAACGATGCAAGACGACGCGATGCCGCCATTCTTTTCTGCGACATCAGAAACTTTACAACCATCAGCGAGAACCACTCTGCCGAAGAAGTAGTCAAAATGCTCAACAGCTACTTTTCACGCATGTGCCCGATTATCGAGACACATGGTGGATTCGTCGATAAATTGATTGGCGACGCCATTCAGGCGGTATTTTACGGCGAGGCCGCGCAAGCAGTTCTGGCTGCAGCCAGGGCTGGCATGCAAATGCGTGAAAGTCTCAGCGACTTTAACCGGCAGCGCGCAGATGCTGGCTTGTTTATAATAGACAACGGAATCGGTATCGCAGCCGGGACGGTAGTAACCGGACTGGTTGGCTCGCAAACCGGCAAGCTCGAAGCCGCACTTCTGGGAAACGTATTACATCAAGCCCAGCAGCTTGAAGCAATGAGCAAGCATGCCAAAACCACAAAGATTCTGCTGGAACCTGCCAGCTGGCAAAAGGTCAGCACCATAGCCAGAGTCAGAGTCAGAAAATTTCGTGATCCCTCGGTAGACTTTGCAGAACCAGAAAAACATCTCTACGAACTCATAAAAATTGAAAGCAGTGCTTAACAGAAACAACTACCAATGAAAACGATCAAACCTGACAGACCGTCTAACACCAGACTTTTTGTGTTCTGGTTGATCGTCTTTGTATTTCCGTTAATTACGGCAAAAGTCCTTGTAAATCTGCATACCAGACAGATGCTACTGGTTGAAGATAGCAACATCAGAGAAATTCTTCGGCACGAAATGGAATTATTCCTCGCTGATCTCAGCCTCGGCAGTCAGATTGAAAAACAGACAAAACAGGTTGAGCGATTGCTGCTCGAAGAATTTGCCAACAGACAGACAAAGGCTTCTCCAGAAGAAGTATGTAGCCTGGCCAGCCAACATTTCGCAACGACCGGGATTTTCATGCCGGTTCTGATTGCCGCTTATATGCCGGGAAGCGGAGGAACCGAAGTCTTGCGCATCAATCCAGATTATCTTAACCCGGGCCGAAAATCGCTTGAGATAATTCTGAAACATCTTGATGGACTGGCCAGTGCCAAAACAGACGAGAGTCAGGGCAGACTCTACCAGCAGATATGCCGATCGACTTTTGGCGGGCTTCTGCAACCGGCAGAACTTCCTGGCATTATGAGCAGCGGCTTTTTGAGCAAAGGGTCCGGCGACCGTGCCTTTGTTTATCACAATCGACTGGCAACCGGCAGAAAAAAAGATCAGACTCTGATTCTACTGACTGTTTTCGCAGAAGCAAAAGTCGGACTACGTGACCTCCTGCGCCTTGCCGCACAGAAAAGCGAAAATCCGGCGACAGCCAGAAGTTGCTCTCTGATGCGCACCGCCGCTGACCGCGATTACTTTTTCGACCGGCATGACCGCCTGTGCTACGCAGTTCCCATTCCTCCGGCAGTTTTGCGCACCGGCTCACATGCGGGGAAAGACTGGTATACCAGCGCCTTAAGTTCAAAAAAGGCACTGCAGAAACCTGGCCGACTCCCCTTTGCCGTAATATCACACACACCATTACCCGCGAAGCAGGCTTCAGGCTCCTGGCATGATCAGGCCAATCTGCTGTTGCTGGTCATCCTTTTTACCGGCACTGCACTGGTTCACCAGATTGCAACCAACCGGTTCGCCCGGGCGCCGATAAACCGAAAGTTTGCCCTGTGCATTCTGCTTTCGACCGTACTGCCTTTCGCTGTTCTGATTGTTTCTGCCTATCGTTACGCGCGCCATTTCAGTCTGAGCGTAATCCAGACACGTCTGCACAAAATGAGCAACGACCTCTACCTCATCGAATCGAACATTCACAACCACAACCAGCGGCAAAAGTTCAAGATAGCGACTTTTCTCAAGAGGCTGCAGAACATTTCCCACCTTGCCGCCGCAAAACTCAAAGACATGCTTGATGAAGAATATGGCAGCCTCTACATCGGCTACATACTGTTTCGCAACGATGCTACGCTGGTCGAAAGATTGCCTGATGAAAAGACGACAAGCGGAGACGATCGCAAAAAACTTTTGCTGATGCGGGATCTGACGCTGGCACAGATTTATTCTGTGTTTGTTAATGCCGGCGTACTCACCACAGATTTTGCCCACAACATCGAAAAGGTCCCTGATTTCAGACGCTGGCAGGCTTTTGCCGAGCATTACGATCCCATCGACCGAAATTCTTTCTGCCTGCAGAACGGCGAATATTTCCCGGCACAAATGTCCGAACGACAACACATAGAATATTCTACTCACAACCTGTTCAGAAGACGCAACGCAAAAGTCTTGTGGGCCGGCCTTATTCTGCTTTTCGATTCCCGTGCGACCAGCGAAAATTATCTTAACCTGTTGCCCGGTCACACCTTTATCAGAGCAGAAGACAACGCAGTCACACATACCGCCATTTATCAGGTAAACTCGCAAAAGCAGCTGGACCGACTAATTGCCTGGCCCCGCAACGCCCTTTCCGACAGTCTCATGTTGCAGGCCGCTGCAAGTCTGGCGAATGGTAAAACAGAATCAGCATGGTACAGATACGACGAGCATGGTACGGTCAGTCTATTCTGCGCCCGGGCCATTTCTGATGCGCCTTTCGTCATTACCGCGCGCAGCGAACTGAACGTTGCTGCCTTGCTTGAAGCTGCTCTGCCTGTTCTACTGCTGACAGCCATTATCTATCTGCTGGCGTTGATCAAACTGCTGAGTCTGATTCTTGCCGACAGCTTCATCAGGCCAGTTAACATGATCATGCAGGGACTGACCGCGATCGATCAGGGGCATTACCCAGCGATCACCTGCGATTCGACAAATGAACTGGGCAATCTTGTCGGAGATTTCAACAGCATGGTCGAAGGCATGCGCCAGCGCCAGATTCTCGAAAGATTCATATCAGACGAAGTCTCTCAAACAATTGCCGAAAGCGGTTCAGACTCTGGAAGACAGACTGGCAGTCTGGTATATCGCGCGATAATGTTCATTCATATCAATCGTTTCGAAGAAATATGCGAAAACCTTGCACCCGAGTCGGTAATCACACTGCTCAACCTCTATTTCAGCACGCTCGAACCGGCCGTAACCGCTCAGGGTGGACAGATCGACAAGTACATCGGCGACGCCATAATGGTAAGCTTTGCCGCTGAACGCTGTGGCGGGCAACCCGAGCTTGCCGCGGCAAAAACAGCGCTGCTCTGCCACGAAAAGACACCTGATCTGCTGAATAAGCTTACAGAGAGCGGGTTACCCGAGATCGTTATCGGAACCGGCATTGCAGCCGGGCAGGTAATTCTTGGCAAAATCGGCTCTCATAGCGGCCGCAAGGATTTTACCCTGATTGGTGATGCGGTTAATCTGGCAGCACGTCTTGAGGCAGAATCGCATTTCGATAACAAAGCACACATTCTGGTATCTGAAAACGTCAAAACAGCAGCCGCAACTCTAAACTTTGAAGCACATGCCCGGCTCAAAGTCAAAGGCAAGGAAACCGCAATCGATGTTTTTGAACTGAAGGAGCCGGCAGGATGAAACGTGTTCAGATAAGTTCAAGCCAAAGTCGCTTAACCCGATTCGCACCGCTGCTGCTCTACATCATCGCGATTCTGCTGCCACTTTTTGCCGCACGGCTTATCTTCAATTCTGCCATAAAATTGGAAACCGATCTCTATCGCTCGCGCATGCAGCAGAAACTGCGGGTTGAGCTGCAGAGATACGATACCTCACTACAACCCAAGAGTTTTTTAAGTGATGCATTAAAAAAAAGCTCGAGCGAAAAACTCATGCGGGAATGGGTTGCTGGAGATGATATCGTTGCCGAATACCACGCTCACCCCGTCCTTGCCCAACTACCCGGATTTTTCGCCTCTGACACATCCGCGATAAAAAGCTGCGCACAGCTTAGTCTCCGGCTGACAGGGATGCAACCACAGGCCATCTTTGTCTTTGCTGAAAAGGAAGAAGACTGCCAATGGGAAATGAACGTGCCTTTCAGACCACCTGAAAACGCAAATGAACTCAAAAAGGAACTCGTCAGAGCCTGGCAGACTATGGAAAAGCATAACAGTTTTGCCGGCGGGCACGTTCCGTTTCCGTATGACCGTTTTGAGTCCTTTCCGTTATTCAATAGTGAAATGGGCCTGTTACAGCCTCTCAAGATTTCGTATGCTTCAATCTTCGAGCGCTATTCCAGTCAGGCCATGGATGCGGTTTACCTGGTCAATCTGCCAGTACCGGCAGCGATCAGCGGAAAAGAAAACCGTTATATCATAGCGGGTTTCTGCCAATCATCATTTTCTCCTGAATTCATGCTTGCACAAACGACCAGAAGCTTTTCGAACTCTGTATTCAAACATCAGGCAATCCTGTCAGCAGAAAAAACCCTGCCGGCATTCACTGAAGAGAACGGACAAATGGAGCTTACCGGCCAGTTACCTATGGCATTTTCGCGACTCTTTGCCGGTATAAAACTGCCACCAGGCTTGCAACCAGCGATAAGCATTAGCTGTCGCGCGATCTCGCAAGAAATTAACTTGAAAAGCAGTCTTGTCGATCTGCTGCTAAAATTAGCAGCAATTCTGTCTTTCATGCTGCCAGTCGCCATAATGCTCGGGCGTGTCAGCAACACAATTACTCTCCAAAAACTGGTCAGAGCATGTTTTTTGACAGGCATGCTGCTGCCTCTGGTCGCGTCTATCTGGCTCGGAATCTGCCATGCCGATGCGAAAAAACAGCTCGAAACCGAGCAGATGCTTGATTATATGCAACAGCAACTGGCTCTCAGCGAGCAGAAAATACTTCTGCAGCAGTCGCGCAGCATACTCTTCCAGAATATTTTTGCTAAGCGCGCGGGCAGTCTGCCAGCCGAAAAATTGCGCAGACTCAATGACGTAACCGGTTATGTCAGCACACTGCCCAAAGACAAAAATTTTGCTAACGTCTGTAGATACATGAACAGACGCTTTTATAGCTACTTCTTCGTGCATCCCGAAATCGACAACGACCTAATTGGTATGGCAGCCGGTCAGGGACAGGCGGCAGAATCGCTCCGGCCAGCATTTACAAGCCCGGCACAGGAAGTTCTCTTTCAGCTGGGCGCCTATAACAACATAGCCGGCGACAGGGCACGAAATCTGCTGCAAAGGTCGCAGTTGACTATGGGACTTATCGACGTTGCAATCGATCACAAAATGTTGTCAACCATATTTGCCGAGGAACGCAATGCCGTGTTCAACCGCATGTCAACCGGAAAGGAATACGTCACCTGCTGTTTCTGGAAAAACCATGCCTATGAAAAAACCGGCATCATTTTCATGCTATCAAGCCGTGAAGCCTGGAAAGACGATATTCTCGATCTTATCAAAGAAGAACAGCTACAGACTGTATTTTACAAAAACAATTACGAACTGACCCTGCATGTCTATTTCCCAAATCCTTACCGTCAAAGGGTTCTCGACAAAGATGCCCATGATGTTCCTGCCCGCTTTGCTCCCGACAAAAAAAGCCTGTGGGAAAACGCGCAGGCCATGTTTCTGGTGTCAAATACATCTCGCATCAACCACCTTGATTCAGACAATCCACAACTGCTCAGCGGGCAAACGGTTCTCGACGGAGACGCCTATCTTATGGCGCATGCCGTACCAATTCCAGATAAAGAACTGTTCAGCGATGAAACAACTTATCTGCTTCTACTGTTTCTTGCCATTTTGAGCAGCTATTACCTGGCTGGCGGGGTGGCCTGGGTGCTTCTTCGCTCAATTCCAGCGTTTCAGGCTTCCATGCAGGAAATGGCAAAGCAGAATTATCTCTGGAGCATCGAACTGAACAGTGGCGACGAGTTCGACAGGCTGGCGCAAACATTCAATCATCTCGGCCGCCAGCTCTATGAAAGGCAGCAGATCAGCCAGCTGGTGTCACGCAACGTGCTCGATGCAATAACTTCGGGCGATGACCTGATGCTGCGACCCGGGGGCAGCCGGGTAACTGCCTCGATACTTTTTGCCGACATCCGCAGCTTCACTACTCTTACTGAAAAATACCCGCCACAGGATATCGTAACCATGCTCAACGACTATTTTTCGCTGATGGCAGAACAAATCGAAAGCCGCGGCGGCATCATCGACAAACTGATCGGCGACGCTATTCAGGCGGTATTTTACCACCATGAATGCGAAAATGCGGCAGAAGCAGCGGTAAGCGCCGGCCTGGCCATGCGTGAAGCTCTCGCCGGCTTTAACCGGCAACGCCGCCAGAACGGTCTATTCACCATTGACAACGGCGTCGGCATAAGCACCGGCAGCGTTATTTGTGGCCGTGTTGGTTCAGAGCAGGGCAAACTCGATGCAACAATAGTCGGCAGTCTGGTTGGCCAGGCCGCTCAGCTCGAAAGCCTCAGCAAATCAGGCAACAGCAGCAAGGTGTTCATTGACCAGAAAACAGCCGCGATGCTTGGCGAGGATATATTCTACCAGCCAGTTTCGGCAGCAGACAAGGTGTTTGAGGTTGTGACGCCAGCCTGAAGCAATATTATTTGTTCTGAACTTTAAACACGCCGTCCCAGTCTGGACCTGGCGGATTTTGATGCAATTCGCGGCAGCGGTTCATGTACATTTCGGCAGCCGGATCTTCCTGCAATATCTCTAGAAGCTTCTGAAATTTCTCATAGGATGTGCGCCAGTCCCGGCTAAGATAGCACTCTAGAGCGTCTGCCGACAAGGTCGCAACATTCTGCAGATGTTCGGCATCAGCGGCATCCTTGAGCCCTAGCAGCTGATAAACCTTGACACTGCCATGCCGCCCTTTAACCGCCACAATATCGAGAGGTCTGAAGATAAATTCGTAGCCACCAGCCATGGCAGTGGAGTGGCTTACTATTATCTGGGTTTCATACAGCTTGTTAAGTCCCTCGAGACGACTGGCCAGATTGACGCTGTCGCCAATAGCTGTGTAATTGAAGCGATCTGAAGAACCAAAGTTGCCGACCAGCGAAACCCCAGTATTTATACCAATTCTCGTGGCAAACACTTCTTTGCCTTCCTGGCGCCATTTTTCGTTAAGTTCGCCAGTTGCCCTGATTATCTCAAGCGCGGCCCGACAGGCCTGGTTCGCCTGTTCCGAACTGGCGACAGCAACGCCCCAGAACGCCATGACCGAATCGCCGATATACTTGTCGATAGTCCCACCATGGCGATGAATAAGAGCGGCAATACAGTCAAAATATTGCGAAAGCTGCTCCATCAATTGCGATGGCGTCACTTTTTCAGCAATCAAAGAAAAGTTTGAAATATCGGTAAACATCAGGGTGATCTCTTCGGTATGTGCCTCGAGTCGCGCCTCGTCATGCCGATTAACCAGACCCAGAACGATCTCTGAAGGCACATATTTCTTGAAGGAACCCAGCGCTTTTTTCATCGAATTCATTGCCTCGCTCAGAGCATAAATCTCTGAAATCGGCGATTTAATGTCAATTTCACCCTCAAAATTGAGTTTCTGAATTTTCTCTGCTTCGTGCGTTATGCGCTTAATCGGTTCGGTTAGCTCACGCGCCAGCGTCGAAGTCAAAAAACCACCGATAATCAGCAGCCAGAACGAAAAAAGCAGAGTCGTCTCATGTATTCTTGCAATTGGCCCGATAAAATCTTCTTCAGGCACGATTATACCGAGAATCCAGTCGCGACCGAAATTATCTGGAAATGGCCGAAAAGAAGCGATGTACTTATCGCCGCCGTGTTCGTAGGTAAAACGCAGCTTCTCTTTTTCCATGATGTACGTTTCCAGAGCCGCGTTGATCCAGCCTGTTTTGATGCTTTGCTGCACAGGCGAGCGTGGCGACCTGATGTTATCAATATCACGACCTGATTTGTCAGGATAAGCCAGAATATTACCCTCACTGTCAGCGATAAAGGCCAGACCAGAATCACCGATCTTGAGACTTTTCAGAAACTCGGCCAGCTCGCCCAGTCTGAAATCGATACCAACTGCGCCGGCATAGGTTCCGTCAGGGCCATAAACCGGATGCGCGCAGGTGATGCCCGGCACCTGATCGGTAAACAAACGATACTCGCGACTCCAGACAGCACGACCTTCTGCTTTAGCCAGAACATACCATGGTCGTTCACGCGGATCAAAGTTAAGTATCGAGGTGCTGCGCGTTGCTATTATCTGAAGATCGTGGTCGCGATCGATCTCGATCACGCCTGACGGAATGCCAGTTCGCGAAATTATCCGGGTCGAATAAGTGCCATCGGTCATACGGCGAGCCATAACAAAGTTGCCGCCTTCGTCGCCAAGATAAACCGCCGAGAACTGCGGGTATAAATCAAGAGCTTCGAGGCTGAGCGTCTCGATCATCTCAGGAGAATTGGCAAAAGAGTCGCCGCGTTCGATCATGCGACGCAGCAGATGCCCGGTCTTGCGGGCCGGGTCCAGATGATTACTGGTTTGCCGGATGATTGTCTCGGAAATCTGGTATAACAGCTCATCGGATGATTGCAGCATTATCTCGGAATTGCTGCGATAGCCGTAAATAACGATTCCGGCCACAATCAGCGAAAACAGGGCAAGAAACGAGAAAAAAACAACCACCTGCAGGCGATAGGTTCTGTACCGATCTCGTTTCATCATTATATCCGTCTGAAATGTTTTTGAGATTCTAACACTTTTTATCTGAGACTTCAGCAATATAAAACACCCTCTTCGCTACGACAACGATAAGTTGTTTATAAATCTTTAGAAAAGTTATATGATTTGACCTGATTGCCGGAACATTTGCGTTTTGCTGGCATTCGCTGCAAAATTCTGTTAGATAAACTGCAAAAAAACGCGGAGGTAAGGAATGTTAGACAACAAAATCATAGCAGAAGCCATGACCATAAAACTCGACGCGACATTGCCCGAATACCCTGAATTTGTGCCGGAAATGCGCCGCGCACCAGATCGTGGCTTTACGCTCAACCGCCAGGAAACAGAAACCGCACTCAAAAACGCTTTACGCTATATCCCCGAAGAACTGCACGAAGCTCTGATACCGGAATTTCTCGAAGAGCTCAAAACGCGTGGCCGCATTTATGGTTACCGTTTCCGACCGGCTGGGAACCTTTATGGCAAGCCAATTGAAGAATACAAAAGCAACTGTACCGAAGGAAAAGCATTTCAGGTTATGATCGATAATAACCTCGATTTTGCCATCGCCCTCTACCCATACGAACTGGTCACCTATGGTGAAACCGGCCAGATCTGCCAGAACTGGATGCAATACCGGCTGATCAAAAAGTATCTTGAAGTCATGACGAGTGAACAGACGCTGGTGGTAATGTCAGGGCATCCGCTCGGCCTGTTTCGCTCACATCCATCGGCACCACGCGTAATAATGAGCCACGGTCTGCTTATCGGCATGTTCGACAACCAGCAGGAATGGCACCGCGCCATGCAGCTTGGCGTCACCAACTACGGGCAGATGACCGCCGGCGGCTGGATGTACATCGGGCCACAGGGCATAGTGCATGGCACCTTCAACACCATTCTCAATGCCGGCCGCATCAAACTCGGCATCAAGGGTGACGAAGACCTGACCGGGCACATGTTCATCTCTTCAGGACTCGGCGGCATGAGCGGCGCCCAGCCCAAGGCCGTCGAAATAGCTGGCGGCGTCGGCATCATTGCTGAAGTCGATGAATCACGCATAAAAACACGACATGAGCAGGGCTGGGTTTCGCTTGTCGCCAAAACACCGGCTGAAGCTTTTGCACTCGCCGACGAACATATCAGAGCACGCAAAACCACCTCGATCGCCTTTCACGGCAATATAGTCGATCTGCTTGAATACGCTGTCGCCAACAATATTCATATCGAACTGCTTTCAGACCAGACTTCATGTCATGCCGTTTATGACGGCGGCTATTGCCCCAAGGGGCTCAGCTTCGCGCAGCGTACCGAAATGATCGCGAAAGAGCCGGCAAAATTCAAACAGCTGGTCGATGCCTCGCTCAAAGACCATTTCAAGGCGATCAAAACATTGTCTGAACGCGGCACTTACTTTTTTGACTATGGCAATGCCTTTATGCGCTCGGTCTACGACGCCGGCGTCAAGGAAATCTGCGCCAACGGCGAAAACCCGCGTGACGGCTTCATCTTCCCCTCCTATGTCGAAGACATCATGGGCCCGATGCTGTTTGACTACGGCTATGGCCCATTCAGATGGGTCTGTCTGAGTGGCCGCCACGAAGATCTGCAGAAAACCGACAAGGCTGCGATGGGATGCATAGATCCGAACCGCCGCCCCCAGGATCGCGATAACTGGGTATGGATTCGCGATGCCGAAAAGCACGCTCTGGTAGTGGGAACTCAGGCACGCATTCTTTATCAGGACGCCGAAGGGCGAGTAAAGATCGCGCTCAAGTTCAACGATATGGTGCGCAAAGGTGAAATCGGGCCGGTAATGCTTGGTCGCGACCATCACGATACCGGCGGCACCGATTCACCTTACCGTGAAACCGCTAACATCAAAGACGGCAGCAACATAACTTCAGAAATGGCTCTTCATTGTTATGCCGGCAACGCCGCGCGCGGTATGAGCCTGATTTCACTGCACAACGGCGGCGGTGTCGGCATCAGCAAAGCAGTTAACGGTGGATTCGGCCTTGTGCTCGATGGCAGCGAACGCATCGACGAGATCATCAGACAGGCAATGACCTGGGATGTCATGTGTGGCGTCTCGCGCCGCGCCTGGGGTCGTTGCGAAAACGCCGTCGAAGTTTCTGCCGCCTTCAATAAATCAGGCAACAAAAATCACATTACCCTGCCCTTCATTCCGGCAGAAGACAAGATCAAAAAAGCTGTTGCCGCACTCTTCGACAAATAACCCGATAAAACCGCGGCGCCCTGTACGGGCGCCGCGGTTTTTATTTTAGAATGATCAGCGGGTCCAGACGTATAGGGCCTGGGAGACCTGATAGGCAAGGGTCAGGCGACCGTTGGCGTCTGTTTGTATGACTGATTTCAGATATGCGTCAAATTCGGTACTGTTGCAGTTCTCAGATTTGACGCCGGCCTTTTTGAGCAGCGTTTCGCGTGCTTCTTCGAGGCTGGTGAATGTCCAGCGGAAAGGTCGCTTGATTATGTGCAGATCAGGCAGCATGCCACAGTCGACCATGGCGAAATACAGCACAGCTACACGCATGCGTTCGAGCGGAACAGTATCGAGCCCGAGAATCTGCCGCATTTCAGGGTTCAATGGCGAATCGGCATGTGGAATCAAAATGATCAGGCGATGCGCGCAGGCTTCAGCAAGTTTCTCAAGCGTTCTGGCCAGGTGCGGCACCCGCTGTTCATCAGCAGATATAACGCCGAGACTGTTGAGGCAAAGCACCGTATCGTATCGGCCCGGCAGTTGCAGATCGAGCCAGCGCCCGGGCAGCTGTCTGATATTGGCGATTCCTTCGCGAGCGGCCTGCTGCTGAAGTTGATCGAGCATCGCCTGCGAGAAGTCTGTCACCGTAACTTCTTTGACCATGCCGGCAAGAGGAATGGCAAAAGTGCCAGGCCCGGCGGCGACATCGAGCACAGTCTCATCTGCTGACCAGTCGAAACGCTGTAAAAAATCGAGGCTTTCCTGACGGGCTTCTGGCACATGCACCTTGGCGGCAAAATCTGCCGCCCTGCTGCTCCAGAATTCGGGGGTTTCCTTGTCAGAGTTATCACCATAGTTCTGCGACCAGCTATGCTGATAAAATTCACGAATCCTGCTTAAGTCGAAATTCTCCATCTGAATTCTCCTGTAGCTACAACTATACCCCTTACCGTGCCTCTTTTTCTACAAAGATATATCGATGTTTCCACAAGCTGCATCGATATCCGATAAAAACGCTGTACAAAGTGAGGCTGCCTCCTCATGAGACAGCCCGAAGCATTGGTTTGCACCCAATAAATTCCCTGAGAACTCCCTTTTTATCTTATATCAGAACATCTTCAGCCTGGTCGGAGGCGCCTTCGTCTACGGCATTAACCCTCAGTGACGGGGCCGTTTCCCCTACTTCCATGTCCCGGCTCACAGCGTTGTCGAAATATGATATTGACAAGCCTGCCCTGACGACTTTGCCATTGATGGCACCCGACATATCGTCTATAAGCTGAAGAAATCTTTCGAGAATACTTTCTTTGCTGCTGATGGCAGCTGAATCATTGCTGACCGCCACAGCCTGCTGTTCTGACTGTTCAGGCACGATTTTGAGCGGTTCGGTCGCACCCTTTACCATCTGCAACTGGAAACCGCCGCCGTAACTGACTGCACCGGCCGAAGAAGATCCCAAACCTGCCGTAGTTCCTGCGCCCTTGTTCATACTGTCCTGCAGGTAGATTTTGGCGATATCAGCCATCGACGTGCCGGTCAGGGATGAAGAAGATCCACCGCCGCCGAGAGTCGACATCCAGGAGCTTGAACTCATCGAAGCGATAACCGATTTAAGGCCGTAGTCAGCGGCGCTCAGCATGTCATCCACCATGGTCTTAGTAGTAGCAAGACCTTTGTTAACAGCATTTTCCGCCTGGCCAAGATAACCGTCGAGCACATTGACGCCAGCATCTTTCTCGGCGAGCAGACCGCTGACAAATCCCTTCGTCAGGCTCGAGAACTCCTCGGCCAGAGTCTGGCTCATGGCCCCCATGTCTCCGCTTACTCTTATGAACATCGTAAAGCGATACATGGCTGAGCGATTCACTTCAGAATCAGCAGCTGTTTCAGCAGTATCAGCTACAGCAGCTCCGGCACTGCAGTTAGCACAGCCGACATTGGAAGAGGTTTCTTCGATAGCGGTCTTAACTACCTGGTCAAATCCTTCCTTCTCAGGCACTGTTTCTTTGCTGGCAACAGTCGAAGAGCTATCATACATTTTCGCGACAACATTTATTGCAGACATAATGCCTCCTGAATTAACGTTCGATTACGGCAACCGGGCCGGCCGACGGCTGATGCACCACTTTCAGCAGTGACTGCATCATCAGGGAATCAAGTTTCTCAAGCAACTTCCTGCGCTGTTGTCTATCTATTTTGAACATCGTTTGCTCCTTATTTTTCAGGCCGCGAGGTGGCTTTTCCGATTCGTCTTAGTCTCTAATTATTTCATCGTCTTAAAGTTGTGCGGAATTGAAGTGAAATTTCACCGGTTTAGAGCTGTAATTTATCTGTTTTCTTCAAATAGCTCACATTTTCAGGCAAATATCGCCTATATACAGATTTTTTAAAAAAGAATTTTTCATTGGCAATAGTGCGTTAGACAGGCGAATAGAACCGGTCTGGCGATTTTCTGACCATAACCCGGGATTTGCTGAAGTTGAATTTTGTGACTGAAAAGCCGCTCAGAGCAAGAGGCTGAATACTTCTACTTCCTGCTTTTTGCCTCGGATTTTTTCGATGGCTACCGGCCTGGCCCGATAATTTGAGCCGAGACAATCCCTGATGGCACCTGAGATTATAATTGGCATTCCTTCACTTGTTGCCAGCGAGCACATGCGTGCCGCGACATTTACCGGGTCACCAATGACAGTGTTGTCAACGCGCACCTCGGGTGTGCCTATGATCCCGGAAATGACCCGGCCCGAATTGATGCCAAAAACCGGCTTGATATCGCGGTCTGGCCGAAATTCGCTGATTATGCGCTTTGCCAGCTTGATAGCTGCAACCGCAGCATTCTTCTTTCCAAGTTGTTCATGCGAGAATACGATGAGAAGCTTTTCACCAACGACCTTATCAACTTCCCCGCCATATTCCTGAGCATAACGGAAAAACCTTTCGAGGCTAAACTCAAGCTTGCGTTGCACTTCTTGATCGCTGGCCTTAGCAGCGAATTCTTTAAAACCATCGAAGTCGGCAAACAGTATGGTGAATTTGGCCTCACTGCCCTGACGGGCTTTTTCGAACAGTTCCGGGTTCCTGGCCAGGCGACGCACAGATTCAGAAACAAAATTGCCCAGGGCATTGCGTTCGCGCAGTCCCTTAACCATGCGGTTGAACGCCCGCGAAATTGAACCAAACTCATCTTCGCGACTATCCTTGAGCTTAACTTCGTAATTGCCGGTTTCGATGCAATTAAGCCCCCACAGCAGATGTTCGAGTGGTCCGGTAAAAGATCTGCTGATATTTACTGCGGCCAAGACTGCGAAGACAAGAAAAACCAGCAGACCTGACATGAAAATCATGTTTCGCCAGAACTCGATACGATCGAGATGCGAAGTATCCTGACGACCACCAACAGTGTAAAGCCCAAGATATCTGCCGGGTAAAGCCTGGTAAATAGCTTGGTCATCACCAATTCCGGTATAACGTAACAGACGCCGATTGCGCGAAGCGCTTTTAACAAGCGTTGACAAGCGGGCTGATTCAATATCCTGTGAAAAAAATGATTCAGCCCGGAAGCCACTGAAAGTCTGCACCAGAATTGGCGTAGCTGTTATAAAAGCAGCAGGATCAAGCAGGTCGAGCAACGAAGAAATATTTCTGCGATTATTTTTGACATTAATAATGTTGGTAAAGGCATTTTTCAGGTATGACTCGCCGATGGCGTATTCATCCCAGCCGACCCCGCAAAAATACTCAATCATGCCATTGATGCGCAATGGAAAAACAGTGAACAGAGTGGTGCCAACGCTTGTTCGCATGCTGCTGAGACCTTCAAGTCTCGAAAAAACTTCATAAAAGCGTTCAGTACCGAATGAGTTTATAATCTGTGACTTGATTTCATCATACATGGCTTTTTCAAGCGCCTCGGCAGCAGCTGTTTTCCTGCCATCAAGCAATCCTGGAACAAATTCTTCACGCGCAAAAAACTTCTCGATGGTCTTGCGGTAAATGTTGAGCATCATAAACATTGAGTCGTTACGAGATTCTTCACTGTGCCCGACAACTTCTCGCTTGAAACGGTCATAATAACGAAGAAAGCCATTGGGCCCCATTATAAATATGGCGTTAGCTCGACGCTCTGCATCACCGGCCGTCTCAAAGCCTGTCAAAAAAGGAGCGAACGCCCGTTCGGCGATCTGAAGAACACTAGCATCATGCTCCTTGAGATTGATTTTCAACCTTTCATCCGGCGATTTATCGTAGAGAGCCTGCTTCTTTCTGGCCTCTTTAAGAGCTTGCAGGGTCTCAGAATGTGCGAATGACCGTAAAAAGCTCTGAAAAAGATTGGCATTGTAAAGACGAACTCCAGAATCAAGACCTGAAAGCGTATTGTGCAGGTTGCGTTCGATCTTAAGACGCTCACTTTCAGAAGCTTCTCTTAATATCAGTTGAAAAATCGAGCGTCCCATCATAAACGGCATAAATATAGCAAACAGACTGGCAAGAATGAGAACCTTGCCGACACTCAATTTGAGTCCCCGCCCAAAAACCACTGTTTGCACAAATGCCAGAAGAACAAGACAGACACCCGCCAATGCGAAGTATTTGGCTTTCTGCACAGCAGGCGCATCAGATTGGCCTTGTACTCTCGTAATTACTACGGGAAAGAGACTGGTTCCGTTCACTTCCTGACCAATGACAACAGCCAGATTGCCCTGCCTGAAAATTTCAGTACGTAACAGTCTGGCATCGTCTACTCTGGCGGTGTAATCGCGACAGACCTGGCTGACAAAAAGCGCTTCCGATTGCTTTTTAATCAACGAAGAGTCACTGCCAGCAGCGAATTTACCACTTCGTCTGTCGTAAAAGGCCGCGACACAGTTCGGGGACGACTCTGATTCAGCGACAGTCCTGTAAACATGCAATGCCGGCATTTCATGCAGATCGAGACGGCAGAAGAAATAGACCTGCTGCCCGGAAGAAACCGCCATTCTGTCCCAGTATATGCCGACAAATTGCTCAGCCGACCTGAAAGTCGCCAGGCGACCGGCACGCATCTGCATGAATGCAACCCGGTCAACCGGCCAGCCGATGTATTCACCAAGTAGAAGGTCGCTTTGTTTAAGCAGACTTGCATGCTTCGGGTTGAACAGTACGTCTTCCTTGTATTGTCGATATTTCAGATAATCTATATAAACAAATTTGGCGATCAGCTCCGTATCCATTTTTCCGCGCAGATCCGCGGAATCGACGAGAGTGCCACTACTGTCGACAAGTGCGACAGCAAGTGAAAAATTTGGCAGATTCTTCTCAACAAAATCAGGTGCCCATTCATAGCGGAACAACGTCTTATGATTATTTGACACCAAATCTCTGAAACGACTGAAAGTCTTTTGCACAACAGAATGAATATTGGCTTCCTGTCGTACCCGGTTGTTGAAGTGTATCGCTTTAGCCACCTGATTAGTCAACAGGCGGTCATCCTTTATCAATTCATTATCAAGGCGAAAAGTCAAAACAAGAATGACAATAAAAACCAGGGTAAATATCAGACTGCGATAAAGCGTCATGCGCGCCCCCCGGTAATATCAGTCATTTCATAAACATCGCCCTCTGCCGATTTTACAAAATCATAAAGACCTCTGGTCAGGGCATACACCTTTTCAGAAACCATGATCTTTGTATACATGCCTTTTTTGGAAAAGGCTTCGAGAGTCTCTGCCCGAACGCGCGCGTCTCCGACTACGAGATACTCATAGCGATTTCCTGCCTTAACAGTGCCTGATAACAGATGCCCCACCTCGATCCCAACGCCAAAGGCATAAGCAAATTGCCCCGCAACAGCCCGCAGTTCGGAGATCTGGCGATGCTTTTCGTTCATGGCAACAGCAGCATGAACTGCGGCCTCGGCAGCCTCGCCCAAGCTTTCGCCGTAAAATATAGCAATTATGGCGTCTCCGACAAATTGCTCAACCATACCACCCTGAGCTTTTATGCAGGAAGACATGGCCGCGAGATGTTCATTCAGCATGGCGACAATATCTCTAACCGGGTATCGCTCACTTAACGTGGTAAACGATCTGATGTCAGAACAGAGAATCGCTCCAAAACGCCCTTCCAGCTCTGTGTGACCCGCCCTTTCATCCATAGCTACCTGACGATCGAGTGATGCCGAAACAAAACGCCCGAGATTACGCCTCTCCCTTATCCCATCAAGCATCTTGTCGAAAGCCAGGCTAAGCCTGCCCAGCTCATCTTCGCGTTTCAGTCTGAGTTGCTGAGAATCATCTTCAGTTGAAATTTTCGTCAGACCGGTTTCGACATCTTGCAAGGGTTTTACCAGATATTCGGCAGTCAGGCGTGCAATAAGAAGAACAGGTATTGCCATGAGAACCACAATGTATGACAGAACAATTTCTTTCTGATAGGCACGAACCCGGAAATTCTTGAAAAACACCAGATTGGAAAGAATATAGGGCCCTGATTTGACACAGGGATAAACCACCATGAGATGATCATCATTCTGTTCGACCATACTCGTTCTGTTTATTGCGGCTAGCTCAATAAGCGGGCCCACTCGACTACTGATAAACCTTTCATCACTACTGCCGGCAGCTGGCAGGACTATGGTTGGTTGCGAACCCTTGATTTCTGAAATAGCGTAAATGTTGTCAGTAAAGATGTTCTGCAGACCAGATACAGACTCGCGCAGGTATCGCTTGAATGCCCGTGAAATGCTTATCCTGAAAACATACCAGTTACGCACAAGACTATCCTTCATCAGAAAGTTCTGATAGATGAAATACTTTTCCTCACTGAAATCGACAAATTCGAGATCACCGCGATTAGAAATGAAGTAGCGCATGATCTCCTTGCCACTTCGACCCCGGAACATCTGAAGTTCGGGTTCGGAACCAATCATTGCCTGTGGCGAAATATTGAAGTAGGCCTTATTGACCCATTCTCCGTAAATCCTGAAGGTAGCATGCTCACGTGACTCTGAATAGTCAGACTCGGAAAACCTGTAAAGGCAGGAGCTCAAGCTTGCAATATTCGGCGGGTAAACATAGGCGGCGTCAATGCTGAGGCCAGCTTTGGCAAATTTTGCCGGCAGCGCATTTATTGCTCTGTTCCAGGAATCTTGACTCCATTCCGTCATGGCAGAGATCCACTCGGGGTCGTTTTCCAGTCGCAGACAGAAATTGTGATATTCAGTCAGCAGTTCTTCGCCGGAAGTATCAGCTTCCTCCAACTGCTGAAGCGCATCCTTGATGGCTTCCTGCTCAAGCCTGAACGCTGAAGCGTCCACATGAAAAAGTCCTGCAACATAAAAAACCAGCAGCGGCAAAACCCCGACAACCATAAAGGTCAAAGTCAGCCAGGTCTTCAGACTGATACCTACCGGGTTACCGGTTATCAGAACCTGAGCAAAAACAAGTATCCAGGCAGTATAAAAAAACAGGCGCAGAACGAAACTTATGAAAGGTTCGCGATAGTTGCTGCCAGGCTCTCCTCGACTCATCACCCATATTTCATAAGGAACCGCATAGTCGATGAATTCCCGCATAATCCTGAGACCGTTATAGTTAACGAATTTGCCGGGCGGCAGCAAACGATCTCGACTTTTTCCCGGCTCATCCAGTTGATTTACACACTGTATTACCCTGCTACGCTGCTCTTCATCGAGATACTGGTCAAATATCGGCTGAAGTTTCCTGTCAGCATGTCGAAGCGGCACCAGAACAGAACTGACCGAACTGTAGCGGCGACCAAGAATGCTGCTGGCAAGCTGCATTGAGCCAATACGGTCAATCACTTTCGGCGAAAAAATCATCAGGTAGATGAGACGCTGACCAGAAGCCATGGTAATGCTATCCCAGAGAAGGAGAACCGACTTGCCCTCGTAGACCGCGGGTGAAATTTTGCCTGAACGATAGTTTCTGATAAGTTCAAAATCGACAACATCGCCAAAGGCACCGCGGAAAGATGCGTTCAGACTTTCAAGTTCCCTGCTGTTGTAACTTTTTTCGTCGCGGCACAGACCTTCGAGAATTCTTTTGAAAAATCGCTGCTTGATCCTGGTATAATCACGGCCTTCGAACATATCGACGGTATGACTGCTGACAACACCGCAATAAATATGACCTGGCATAAATTGCGGCGGGAAATAACGACGTATCTCTGCCATAAAGTTGTCGGCATCTATCCGATCTGACTTCTGATACTGGCTCAAGCTCTTATTCAGCAAGAAAAAACGCCGGGCGATCTGCATTTCAAGAGACCAGAGCGATCTGAACAGCTGCATATAATTGCCGGCTGACTGCTCCCAGCGTGTGATTTCACGTTCGTTATGAATGCTGTTGCGCTGATGCTGGTTGTATTCAAGCAGACCGAAAGGCAGCAAAGTCAGAACAAAAGCAAAAATCAGCGGCAAAGCCATGCTCAGGCGGCGCTTCATTAAGACCTAACTCTCCAGTATTTATGTTTACAGCAGCCATGGTAAAACAATTTTGTCAGATTATCCAGTTTATCCCTGCCATTATATTTGTCTTTGTATCTAGCTTGATCTCAAGCTTTACAAACAGGCAAAAAAAATATAGATTCATGGATAGTCTAACAAGGAAAGCCGATAATGATTAACATCGTAAAAAGCCTGTCGGTCACGCTCGTGATCCTGCTTGTTGTGTCTGCTGCCGGATGTTGCGGCAAGAAAGTGCCGGTGCTCGAAGAAGCAGGCAAAGCCTACCTCGAAGGTGATTACCGCAAGGCTGTTCTCATGTTTCTGCCTGAAGCCGAAGACGGCAACCCGGAAGCCCAGGTAAATATAGCGTTCATGTATTATTGCGGAATGCATGTTGAAAAAGACCACAGCGTCGCAGCCGAATGGTATCGCAAGGCGGCCGAACGCAACAACGTGACCGCCCAGTTCAGTCTCGCGACTCTTTATGAGAATGGCGAGGGCGTCAACCGTGATTTTGAAGAAGCCTATTTCTGGTATAACCTGGCCGAGAAGCAAGGCGACAAAGACGCCCAGAGACTCAGACGCGAAATCGAGCAGCAGCTTTCCGCCGCCCAGATCAGCAGAGTCAAGGCCCGTATCGCCACATGGAAGGCAGTCAAATGAAACTTTCAATCGTTATTCCTGTTTACAACGAGGAGACAACTGTCGAAAAAATAGTTGATCTCGTATTGAAAGCTCCTCTCAGCATCGACAAGGAACTGATTATTGTAGATGACTGCTCAAGCGACAACACCCGCACTATCATCGAATCACGCTTGTCCAGCAAGGTTGCCAAAATCATTTTTCATGAGAAAAATCAGGGCAAGGGTGCAGCACTGCGAACTGGTTTTGCTGCCGCCACCGGCGACATAGTCATAGTCCAGGACGCCGACCTCGAATATAATCCTAACGAATTTCAGCAGCTCATCACCCCGATTCTCGAAGACAAAGCCGATGTTGTTTACGGCTCCCGCTTTGCCAGTGGCCAGCCACACCGCGTTCTCTATTTCTGGCATTCTGTCGGCAATCGCCTGCTGACGATGCTGTCAAACATGTTTTCCGACCTCAATCTGACCGACATGGAGACCTGTTACAAGGCTTTCCGACGTGAAATTATCGCCAGCATTGAAATCGAAGAGAACCGCTTCGGCTTCGAACCCGAGATTACCGCCAAAATTGCGCGCATCAAGGGCATTCGCATCTACGAAGCCGGAATATCATACAGCGGGCGCACTTATGAAGAAGGCAAAAAAATCGGCTGGCGCGATGGTGTCGCCGCTCTCTGGTGCATATTAAAATACAATCTGCGCCAGACCCGCCGGGCCCGGCGCAGAGATTGACTGCGACTGAGACGGTTGTTCAGCCGTCGTGGGTTATTTTTGCAATCAGTTCCTTGAGAACTGCTTCGGCATGGTCATGCTCGATCTGACAGGTGCCGGCGGCATGATGCCCACCACCACCGTATTTCAGCATCAGTTCGCCAATATTGGTTTTCGAACTGCGGTTGACAATTGACTTGCCGACAGCAAAAACCGTGTTCTGCTTTTGAAAACCCCATAGAATATGAATCGAAATATTGCAATGCGGGTTGAGAGCGTAGATCATAAAACGGTTGCCAGCATGAATGACTTCTTCTTCGCGCAAATCGAGAACGATCAGGTTTTTGTAAATCTTTGAACAGCGCTTTAACTGCTCTTTGAACAGCTCTTCCTGCTCAAAATAAAGATCGACGCGGGCTTTTACATCGGGTAGTTCCATGATATCCCCGATGCTCATGTCCTTACAACAATCGATCAGATCCATCATCAACTGGTAATTCGAAATTCGGAAAGTCCTGAAACGACCAAGTCCGGTGCGCGGATCCATCAGGTAATTGAGCAAAACCCAGTCTGCAGGCTTAAGAATCTCTTCAACACTGAACTGAGCAGCATCGGCCTTATCGACCGCTTCCATCATATCGTCAGAAATTTTGGGGAACCGCTCGCGGCCACCGTAATAATTGTAAACTACCCTGGCCGCCGACATGGCATCAGGATCGATTATATGATTGTCGCGCTGCCCCTCGTTGCGGATGGTCTCGCTCAGATGATGATCGAAAACCATATGGGCGCCGGCAACATAAGGCAGGTTGGTGGTGATGTCGCGTTCGCTGATCTCAACCTTGCCGTCCTGCATGTCTTTCGGATGCACGAATTTAATATCATCGATCATGTTCATATCTTTAAGAAGCACGGCACAGACCAGGCCATCAAAATCACTGCGGGTAACCAGACGATACTTTTTTCCCTCTGACATTCCAGTCTCCAGTCTAATAATTTTATGCAGCTAATTTACCATGCCGCAGCGCCAATTTCCACAATTTCAATCAGTGACCCGGCGTAACTTGCCTTAAATATGGCAAGATAGTAGACTGTTGGCGGCAAATAGAATTGGAGCGCAAGATGGCAACTGATAGAGAGACATGCAAAAACCGCGGGATAGCAATGTTCTCGGCCCTCTTCGTTCTGCTCATAATCTCAATTTTCGCGGTACAGCTGCATTTTTTTGCACGACAGGCGAAGTCTGGAGCTTTTCGCTTTCAGACTTCGGAAGTGGCCCGCCAGCTTGCTGCTGCCGCCATGGAAGAAGCCTTCGCCCATGTTCTCGCCACCAGCGAAAACCCTGACGGCTCTTTTTACCGACTCATGGTTGAGCGTTCTAATACTATCGACTGCAGCCGCCTTGCCCCCGGCGACAAAAACCTGCGTGGCATCGAAGTTCCTGTTGAGCTCACCCAAAAACAGGCTGAATCCCTGGCAACAAAATTCTCGGTCAATGCGACTGCCCGTATCATGGATTTTCGCGGCAACGACATGTCAGCAACCGGATATTACGGGCAGGAAGGCGTCGGCACTCTTGAACTCAGGGTAGTAGTAGCACCGGACGAGGCGTTTAAAGATACAATCAAAAGCGGTTGCACCATGACCAGACATCATGATTACAAGGTTGCCGCCATTGTCGCAAAACGTGACAACACCAGACAGCGCGAGAGCTACGCTGGCAGTTACGTTCTCGATTACGCGCTCTTCATTCGCAACGGGCAGGCAGAATTCGACAATTCGGCAGGGGCCAGCCTCAACCCGCCCCGACATCGCCTGGTAATCGGACAGGGCGCAAAAGAACCGGCAGGTTTTGGCAAAGTATTCTTTGGTAACCGTCCGGGAAAAGCTGTTTATCTCAATATCGACAGTGACCGCATGCATTTTGTGCCTGCACCACATCAGAAGGAATTTTTCTATAACCCTGCCGACCAGCAGGTCTTCAGGTTGTTGCCCGATTTTTATGCCGCGGTTAAAAGGCTTGCTGCCTCGATGTTTCCTGAGATTGAGCTTTCTTACGGTAATTTCGTCATGACCAACTTTGCCGCCGATTTTCTTCTGGAACGCCTGCCAATATGCGACAAAGACTTTGTCAAAGACGATTCGCTCACCGGCATCCTGGAAATCAGAAACGCCCTGGCTCTTAAACGCTGGCCGCAAGCCAGTGACCCGCCAGCAGCGCAGACAGGAGCCGGACTAATAATCGAACCCGAAGAAAACCTCGCCCAGATCCTCGAAGGCGATGTCAGACAAAGATTTCTGCAGATTGCCAGCTTTTTTGTCGAGCTCGCCGACGCCCGCATTTTTGCAGGTCCAAGCAGCGATACCGATCTTGACAGCCGCCGCATAGACGACCAGAAACTGCTCGAAGATTTTTCGACGCGAAAATTTGCCTGCTTCAACCCCGAAAATTTCAGCGGCCGACAACCATACGGAATCGATACCGGATATCTACGCTCTCATATCTATCGCGACCTCAGAGAAGAAGATATCTTTTCGCGACTCGACACCACATGTTCGTATCAGTTGCCGCCAGCAACTTCGCTGCCCCAACCGGTTTTTTATCTCAAGCGCTGGGCCGGCCGCATCGAAGACCCTTCTCTCGCCGCCGTTCCCTTCGCCCACATCAACCTCTGGGCGCGACAACGCCTCTCCAGGCGGCAACTGGAAGAATTCGGCATCTACAACCCGGCCCTCAAAAAGCTCAAGCTGCGCGGTATAATCGCCTGCCGCGAACCCATAGTTCTCGGAGCCGAAGGCGAAATCGAAGCCGAGGGTTGCGGTATTCTCATAGCACCCGGCATCAGAATCGAAAACGGCATAAGAAAATCACAGACTAAGGAAACCATCTGCGTTCTGGCAACCCGCGGCCAGCCCATCGTAGTAAATACTGACCGAAAAATAGAGGCATCACTGGTAAGCATGGGCATTCTCGACCGTAATGGCCACATCAGGGCAAGCCGCCGCCTTGACCTTTCTGGCGCACTTGTTGTCGATCAGCTGGCCATAGAACGATGGGCTCCTGACGTTGAACATCGCATCACCTATGACCCTTCTCTCAAGCGGCAGGAAGACCTCTATCAGATCAATATTTCTCGCTGGACAACCTTTGAACGGGTTCTGGAGAGGGACGAATGAAAAAGCCAGGCTTTACCCTCATCGAAATAATATTTGCCATGGCGATTCTGGCGGTGGCGGCTCTGTCGATGTTCATGCTCAACCGTTCATCAAACCAGCAGGCCATGGATTCATACTACGAGTTTCTCGCCTTCAGTCTGGCGCGCGAGCCGATCGAGGTCTTTCGTGGTTTTGGCTACGACAGCCTGCGCATGATTGTAGACGGCAACGTCTCACCGCCAGCCGGTTACAAGATCAACAGCATGCAGAATCTCGATTTCAATCCGTTTGCACCAATTCAATACCCGGCCGAAGCAGCGATGTTCAAACGCCTGATCGAACTGAAACCAGTAAGCCACGGCAATCTTAACGCTATCCAGATAAGGGTTACCGTGGCCGCCAGAAGCAGCAGCCGCATCGAAGTCTGGATGAGGAAGCGCACAGTCTCTCTTGAATCGCTGATCCTGGAGCGACCACGATGATAAATACAAGCTGCTGCCATAAAACCACCCCGGTCTCTTATCAAAGTCGTTCTTGTAAATTCGCGTCACTGCGAAAAGGACGACAGTCCGACGCAACAATCATATGGTCAGACAGATTGCGGCGACTGGCAGGATTCACTCTGGTCGAGATCATGATAGCGACGGCATGCCTCGCCCTGCTCGCCGGCACCGCTTTTCTGCTGATACGGGCCGGGACACGCTCTTCGTTGCAGGGCATGCTGCGTCTCGAAACTACTCTCGAAGCCCGCAAAATCATCAGACAGGTGTATGCCGACCTCAAGCTGGCCTGTTTCCCGCTTCCCTACAATTCTGTCTACAATTTCGAAAACGTTATGTACATAACGGGCGCACCGCCGCACAACATGTACAGTTTTTTGAGCTTTCCTGCCCACGCCCGTCTCGACGAGATCATGACCAGTCCACACAACGGCGTAAACTACCGTGAAACGTCATTTATCAATTATCGCGTCGCACCGATCGCTTCGCAAAGCGGTTCTTTGCTGAGACTGACACGCGAAGAGACCTTCAAAGGCCAGACCACCCGAAAGATACTCAGTGAGCGCGTCAATTTTTTCGAGATAAAACCTGTCATGCTACAGCCCTACGGCCGCAACCAGTATTACTTTCTGATCACCCTGCAGCTCGTAGATTCTATTGACGCAAGCGAACTGAGTCGGGTGACCGGCGGCGAAAAGCTGCTGAGTGACCGCAGCAATCTTGCCGTTGCTGATTTTTTCGACATAGTGTACCCCGAATTTTTTCACGCCGCCTGGAACCAGCCCGGAATCAACCCCAACTGGCATACCCAGATCAAAATCCCCGGCGAATAATTTTTTTTACAAACCTGCAACTTTTTACCAGACCCATTCGTATGTTGAGTGAAACATATGAATATTATAGAAAACAACAAAATCTGCCAGGACTGCCTTGAAACAGTAGTCGATCGGTCGTCACCCGACAGCCGGGCTCTGCAGCACCTGCAAGGCTGTGAAGCATGCCGGCAGACCGCCAGCACACTTGAACTGATCAGGCGTGAGGGCACCGCCTTTGGCGACGAGACCCACCCTGAGCTTAGACTCAGACTGATAAAATCTCTGGCACCGCTGGTGGCAGCCCGCAAGGAAAACGCCAGAACAGCACCGGCCAACGGCCTCTCCTGGCTCTGGAAATTCTCTCTTGCCTTTGCCATTATCCTGGTTGCTCTGGCTACAACACTTTATCAGCCGACAACGGTAATTGCGCCCCCGACGGATTCGCCTCAAATCGCCAGCCTGCCGGCACAGCAGTCTTTTAAACTCAGCCTCAACGGCGGTGAACCCCGCGAAGTATCGCTCGATAACCCGGTAGCTCTTTTTGCCAATGATTCCGGCGAAATCACACTACCAGACCAGTCACGTTTGCTGGTAAGCGGCCCGGCCCGCCTCACACTTGCTCCACGCGGGTTTCATCTGTTGCAGGGTCAGGTAAGAGCTGAAGTTGCACGGGGAACCGAGGAATTTTCGGCCACTACCCCTCACGGAATTATCACCGTTCTTGGTACAGTTTTTGTCTGCGAGACGCACTCCCGGTTTACAACTGTCGAGGTGCTTTCGGGCAAAGTGAGAGTCAGCTCCGACCATGCCCCGGCAGTAATCCTGGGGCCCGGAGAGAAATCGCGGATGGGTCAGCAGGCAGTCGGTTCCACTGAAACCGGAACAATTCCATCATTAGACAGTGAATAGCGCTGAAATTTCCCTGTGCAAATAATTTCAGCAGCTCCCGGCCGCGCCGGGGGCTTTTTTTTCGAGCGTAATGCGCAGTCGACCCATTATCCTGAAAAAACGCGAGCGCAGGGTAACCTCAACTTCACCCGTCAGTTCTGCGATCTCGGCAAAAGGCATGGCCTGAAAAACCCGTAATTCAACGAGAAAGCGCTCAGGCGGAGTAAGCGTCTGCAGCAGTTCACTGGCAGTCTGACGCTCGACAACCTCTTGTTCCGGCGTGGGAGTCGGCTCTAGAACTGCCTGTTGCAGATGTTCGCGCCGGCGGTTCTCGCGCCGACACTGGTCGAAATACAGATTTCGCCCGACTGTCAACAGCCAGGCCGAAAATCGCTTATGTTCATCGTAAGCGTCGAGTTTTCTGATGACACGCTCGAAGGTTTCCTGAACAAGATCATCTACTGAGGCCTCTGGAGCCCGTAGATACCTGAAAAAATTCACCAGCTGATTAAGATAACGATCGACCAATCGGTCGAGAGCGCCGACGTCACCCTCCCTGATTTTTCTTATCAGTACAAGATCTTCGTTCTGGCGGGCAGTTGCCGCACCGGGCCTGGCAGTATCTGACATCAGCTTCCTCCGCCGGCTTCATGCGAATACTGGCTGATTTTGCGCATGGTTCTTATGCGTGCCAGATAAATATTCTCAGCGCTGCGCCGAAACGGAATCAGCGCCACCCTCTGCAGACTGCCGACCTCAGGCAACCTGAAACCTTCAGCCTGCGGATCGATGATAAAGCGCTCGCCAGAAGAGGTTACAAATTCTGCGATACCGTTTTCGAGCCTGGCAATACGGCCTTCACGCACATACTGCGCAGCCGGCACCGCACCGCCATGCTCAGAAACCGATCTCTGGCTTCCCGGCATAAAAAGGCCAAGCATCAGAAACACAAAAAAAGACAGCATAACCAGCGCAAATGTTGGCCAGATCATTTGTTTCCAGACGCCGGCGCGCCGTTTTTCATTATTCATGTTTCATATCCGAACTGGCAGAAAGCCATCAGGTCATGACTTCGAAGTCATGGTCCATACGCCATCCCAGCTTGGGCCTGGCGGATTTTTCTCGAAATGATAGCAGCGCCCGACGTACATTTTGCAGAGCTCGTCGCGCCGATTCAGTCTGATGGCTGCTTCAAACTCGGCGAGGGCCGGTTGCCACTGCTGCTGGCGATAGAGATCGATACCGCGATGCGTATGCTCGACAACCTGTTCCATATTTGGGAACGACAGGCGGTCGTGGTGATCGAGAATTTCGAAGACCTTGACCGGCCGATTCTTACCCTTAACCTTGATCAAATCAACTTCGCGGGTCTGATAGCGATACTTCAGTTGGTCAAATGTCTTTTCACTGACCAGTATGTCAGCATGATAAAACTTGGTAGCACTCTCGAGACGTGAAGCCAGATTAACGCCATCACCGATTACGGTGTAGTCCATGCGTTTCATGGAACCGATGTTGCCGACCAGAACATTGTCGGTCGCGATACCGATGCCGATGTTGATCGTCTGTTTGTTGACGAGCATACGTTCGGCGTTGAACTTGCGCAGGGCTTTCATCATCTCAATTGCACTGGCCAGAGCACGGTCGGCGTCTTCACCGGTCGAGAATGGCGCACCAAACACTGCCAGAATGGCATCACCGATAAATTTGTCGAGAATGCCGCCATGATGAAACACGATATCGACCATGCCGCTGAAATAGTCGTTTAGCATCGAAACTGTTTCCTGCGGGCCAAGCTGTTCTGAGATAGTAGTAAAATTGCGTATGTCGGAAAAAAGGATGCTGAGTTCGCGCATTTGCCCACCTAACTGCGCCTCGCAATCCATCAGCTGATCGGCGACTTCCTTGGTCATGTAGCGGGCCAGTGTGCCTTTGAGACGCTTTTCTACCGAAAGATCCTCAAGAATCACCAGGCCGCCCATGGGCTGGTCCTGAATGTCGCGCAGCGGCACCACCGTCATGTTGACCGACACTTTTTTACCCTGCAGATTGGTTATCTCGGTATCGATGAAGTTGTCAGAATCGTTGGTGGCGATAACGCGACGCAGGCTGTCGACAACCCAGTGGTTGTCACCGGTGAACGTGATATCAGCGTATTTGCCGATAACCTGACTCTCTTCGGCGCCGAGAATGCGCAGTGCGATGCCATTACACTTCTCGATACGACGCATGTTATTAAGGCTGATGACACCGTTGCTCAGGCTGCGCAGAATGCTTTCGCTGTAATGCTGGGCGTTGAGAACTTCGTTGAATAGCTTGGCGTTCTCGATCGCAATCGAGGCCTGTGCCGAAAAACTTGCCAACTTGCGCTCGTCCTGACGGGAAAATGCGCCGCCGCGCTTGTTCAGAACCTGAGTTACACCGATCTTTACCCCATGCTTGTTGATCAGCGGCATACACAGAATGTTATGCGTACGATAGCCGGTTTTGCGATCTATTTCCTGATTAAAGCGGCTGTCTTTATAAGCATCTGGAATATTTACCGTGTGGCCGGTAGTAAAAACCTCGCCGGCAATACCACGATTTTCAGGAATTCTTATCTCCTGGTCACGCATGCCCAGAGCTACCTGCGACCACAACTGGCTGTTCTTTTCATCATGCAAAAATATCGTGGCACGGTCGCAGCTGAGAATCATGATAACCGCTTCCATGATCTTTTCGAGAAGCGGCTTGAGCTGCAGTTCAGAGGAAATGACCGAAGTAATTTCGAGCAGGTGCGATTCATTTTCGCGCGCCTGCTGAATCTGTTCAAATTGATGGGCATTATGCAGAACTCTGGCCGAATTGGAGGTCACCCGCTGGAGCACTTCCATTTTTTCTTTCGGCAGTGGCAGCTGTGCAACGTTTATCAGCTCAAGAACCCCGATAACCATGCCACTTGGCTGTAAAGAAAGCGGCAGACATATCATGTTGCGTGTCTGATAACCTGTCTGCAAGTCAATCTCAGAATTGAACAGAGGGTCTTGATACGCATCAGCGCAGACGCGTATTTCGCCAGAGGCAAGAACCGCCCCGGCTATGCCCTTTTCCATGGGGAAACGGATCTCTTCGGTCGCTCCACCGCCAAAAACCCGAGAAAAAAGCTCGCCCGACTCGGAATCGACGAGAAAAAGAGTACCCCTCTCGGCTCCGGCGATATCAGAGGTAACTTCGACCAGCAGTTGTAGAAGATTGTCGAGAAGACGCTCAGAAACATTGAGCAGGTCTGCAACCTGATCAAGAATATCGACGAGTGTTCTGGAATAATCGCCCCCGGCAGTTTCTCTGACACTGCCGACGATATTTTTAATCTCGCCGTCACCAAGCTTTTCGGTAAGAATTCGATGAATTATCTGTGCGCTGTTTTGCATAACTATCCTCTGCCAACCCGTATATTCTATAGCAAATCAGAACAAAAGCCAACCTTAGTATGTTATTGTTTGAAAAATTCTGATAAGTAACGCTCCTGATCTGATCAAAGAGATTTGACAGCAACCCGACCCATATGTTGCAGCATACTGTGTACTGGATTTTAGTTGAAGTTACTGCTATCCTTTTGGCTAACTCAAAAAGATAAGGGAAGGGCCCAAATAAATGAAAAAAGTAGATAAGCTGTTCAAGAATGCTACGGTTATCACTGTAGATGAAAATTTCAACCAGTATTACCCTGGCGCAGTAGCCGTATCCGGCGATTCAATCGTTGCGGTAGGCATGCAGGAAGACATCTGCAAAGAGTATGAAGGCGCCGAAATCATGGACTGCCACGGCAAGATTCTCATGCCCGGCCTGATAAATGGGCACACTCACGTGCCAATGACGCTTTTGCGTGGCCTGGCTGATGATCTGCGCCTCGATGTCTGGTTGATGGGTTATATAATGCCGGTAGAGCGCGAATTTGTTTCGGCTGAGTTCGTCAGCCTCGGCACCAAGCTTGCCTGCGCCGAAATGATCAGAGGTGGCACCACAACCTTTGCTGACATGTATTATTTTGAGGAAGAGATTGCCAAAGCCACTGCCGAAGCCGGCATGCGTGCTATCTGCGCCGAGAGCGTTCTCAAGTTCCCCTCACCCGATGCGCAGTTTTACGAAGAAGCTCTCACCCGCACCCGCAGCTTCATCGAAGAGTGGAAAAACCATCCGCTCATCGTTCCGGCCATCGCTCCGCACGCCCCCTATACCTGCACCCCCGAAATTCTCCAGGCCTGTTCGTCTATTGCGCGAGAATTTGACGTACCGCTGATGATCCACATCGCAGAAACCGCCTGGGAAGTCGATCAACTTCGCGAAGAACATGGCGTTCCAGTTGTCCCCTACATCAAACGTCATCACCTGCTCGATGCCAAACTCATCGGCGCTCACCTCGTTCACATAGACGAAGGCGAAATTCGCGACCTCGCCAAGTATGGCTGTGGCGGCGTTCATAACCCGTCATCCAACCTCAAGCTTGCTTCGGGCGCGGCACCTGTTGCCAAGATGATCGAACTCAACATGAATGTGGGCATCGGCACTGATGGCCCGGCTTCCAACAACGACCTCGACATGTTCGAAGAAATGCGCCTGACCTCTTTCCTGGCCAAACTCAAATCTGGCGATCCCACCACCCTGCCGGCCAAAACCGTTGTTTACATGGCTACCCACGGCGGTGCCAAGGCTATTCACATGGACAAAATCACCGGCTCGATCGAACCCGGCAAGCGCGCCGACATAATTCTGATCGACCTGCAGCCCGTACACAATGCTCCGCGCTTTATGCGCGACCCTGACGGCACCTACGCCCAGATCGTATACGCCAGCAAGTCTACCGACGTAACCCACGTTATGGTCAACGGCGAATGGCTGATGAAAGAACGTCAGCTGCTCACCGTCGATGAATCTTCTCTGCTCGAAGAATCCAAGGTATTCGCCGCCAAGGTCGATAAGTTTTTGAGCGAACGCGAACAGTCCCTGCTGTCAAAACTCGTCGCCATCGGCGGCGCCACTCAGGAAGAAAGCTTCGAAGTGCAGACCAAGGTCAAGGTCGATGACATCACTCCGATTCTCGAAAAGATCAATCTGCCCGAAATCGTTGTCGAACAGAAGAAGCACTACAAGCAGTTCGACACCTATTTCAGATTCAACAACAGCGACGAGATGATCCGCTACCGCGAAGACGAACTGCTCGACGACAAGGGCAACGTCAAGAGCGTGCGCCCGCGCCTGACCATGATTGGCGACAGTAAGAGCGGCGTTCACCCCGAAAGCAAGGTTCTCCTCTCACGCAGCCGCTACATCGCCCAGGCCGGCAATTCGCTGCGCTTCTACCGCGAGTATTTCCGACCCGACTCTATGTTCGAAATCCAGAAAGACCGCCTGCGCTTCCACGTTCAGTTCAAGGGCATCAAGTTCTTCATCAACGTCGATACCATGGTTCAGCCCGAGCTCGGCAAATTCGTCGAAATCAAGAGCAAAACCTGGAGCAGAATCGACGCCGAACAGAAAACCCGCCTGATCGCTTCGCTGCTCGCCTTCCTCGGCCTCGAAGCACAGTCTGCCATCCACAAAGACTACCACGAACTCAAAAACTGACCGCAACATCAAACAACGGGGCTGCCTCATACAAGAATGAAGCAGCCCCGCTTTTTTTGCCATTTTTGCAATCACCACAGCGCTTTTAACATGCCATACAATTGCAGAATTGGTTTAAAAGAGTTAGTCTATAGAAAACATAGCCATTTTGAGGCTGGAGAAAGTGGTCAGAAAAAGTGCAGAAAACGCGTGAGAGCTTATTTCAGCAGGTTGTCAAAGAAACCTGCCGTGATGGCAAAATTTCCCCGGAAGAATTTGCGATCTTAAAGCGGCTCGCCGCCTTGCTTGGCATCGAAACCAGCACAGGCAACAGGCTGGCAGCTGAAATCATCGATAAATACAAGGCCGGTGAACTCAAGTTTTCCCCGGTAGATAAGCCGGAAGCGCTTTATCGTGATGTTCTGCTCGCCTTTAATGATGACAACGTCATCGATGGCAACGAAGACGCATTGCTTGAAACAATCAGAAACTGGCTGGATCTACCCGCACAGGAAGCTTCTACAGACGGCGGTTCTGACAGCAAAGCCACACGCGAAAGCATACTTGAAGTCAACGGCGACATAAAACCTCTGCGCTGCGATGCCTGTAACGGCCAGATCCCTCTATTACGCAGACCAGAAGTTAAATGCCCTTATTGCAATGCCAGCAAAGCCATACCAAACATATATCTCGAAGCACTGGCATCACGCACCAGCTTTGAAACTAGACGAAAACAGGCACTGCAACTTTTTGACAAACTTGGCTCAAAGCCTTCAAATTTTGAAGAAACTCTCGCCGAACTCGACCAACAGATGCTGCTGGTATCGTTCGTGCTTTCGCTTGGTTTTATCATCGCCACAGTACAGTTTATCGTTTTTTACCCCCTCGACTGGTATTATGCTCGTTTTCTGCAACTGAACATGACAGATGTCATTCCGCACTGGCTGCCAGCTATGCTTGCTACCCTGGTAACTTTTTTTCTTTCGGTAGTTCCTTTTGGGCTGCTTTACATCGTTCGCCGCAAAGTTCTTTCGCTGAAGCACGTTCAGGTTGCTTTGTCGGCTAATCCTCCGCAAAAGCCGGGCGGACCGGCAACCTGCCGTTCGTGCGGGTCTCCCTTTGAAGTTCCGCCAGATGCTGCCGGCGTAACCTGCCCCTATTGCCAGACCGACAATCTTTTACAGGTTCCGGGCGCATGGTTACAGGAAACCAGAGACCTTTCCATACAGGTCGGGAAAAGTGCCACGACCGCAGAAAATGTTTTCAAAAAAGAAACCAGACTTGGCTGGGAATCAGTGCTTTCTGTGTTCCTGCTTTTCGTATTCCTCGGCGCTATTAACTGGCTTTGGCTCGCCGAAATCAAGCCACCCGAGCATCTACGCCAGGAAATGATCTGGCTGGAAAACTATTATGATGAAATCTCCGATAAGAGACTTGTCAGACAGGTCAAAAGCATTGGTAAAGACTTTCCTGTCGGCGAATGGATCGAAGATGCGTATGAAATCGAAGAGTTTTATATCGCCCTGGCGCCCGGCGAAAAGTTGCAACTGACCTGGGATATTGCTTCAACTACCATAAAGCTGCAAAATTATTCAGAACTGGAAGCCACAATGTATCTGGTGCGCGGCTACAGCGAAGGCTTTTCGCATCTGCTCGAATCAAAACGCTTTACCCGCCTTCAGCCCGACGCTTTCTCACCGGGTTTCGGTGGATGGTACCGTGTAAAATTAATGCATGAGAGCATGATCAATTTCAAGCTGAAAGCAGAACTTATCACACCAGAAACACCAGCGCCAGCCCAATAGCCCACTTGAAACTGACCTGTAAGAAGGCGTTGCGGCTCTACATGGACTTCATTTTGCGGGTTTCTGGCCTGGCGTCTTCGGCGGCCATTGGTTAATGTCATGCAAATGTACGACTACAGCGGGAAATGATGGACAACTTACCGTTCCTGTTGTCAGTGAACCGAAGCCATATGCGGCATGGATAAAGTCTATGCCGGCAAGGTGTGCGGCTCTTTCATCGCCGGCAGTATCACCCACATAGACCGGGTTCTTTAACGCAAACCGGCTTATCAGCCGGGCGAACATCTCATGCTTGGGCTGTTCCGACATACCATGGCAGTCGTAGCCAGTCAGCAGAGGCTCCAGACCTGAAAACTGCAAAAAAAGCTTCATGTACCAGTCCTGGCAGTTGCTCACCAGAAAAATTCTGTATGAATCGGCAATTGTTTTAATGCCCTCGAGAACGCCAGCATAAAAGATTCCGCCGGCTGTTTTGACAACCTCGATTTCGCAGGTATTCAATGTTTCCAGCAAATTCGGATATCTCTCACGCAGGCCGGGAAGAAGAATATCCACGCACTTTTCGTAAGGGTTCCCGGCTACGCTCTCTATCTGCTCTACGGTGATTTTTATATCGATGTTCAGTTTCGCAAGACCGGCATTCCAACCGGTAGCGCTGGCCTGACTCGCGTTCCAGAGAGTTCCGTCAATATCAAATATTACTGCGTCATGTTTCATTTTGTGTAGAAACTCTATATTACGAATTCTCTGAAATGTAAAGTGAGCGTTTGACAAGCTGTGTTATATTTGGCGCTGATGAATGACAAGAACTAATGAATGCAGACAAAGGGAACAAAAGTGGACGGAAAAAAAAGAGCAGATGTAAAACCGGGGCAGACTGTCAAAATCATCCTGAAACAGGACCAGCGCACAGGGAAGCTGACGGAGGGCGTTGTCCAGGACATTCTGACCAATTCCCCGTCGCATCCCTATGGCATAAAAGTTCGCCTGACCAGCGGCGAAGTTGGCCGGGTTCAGGAAATCTGCCCGGCAGAGTAATAATCAACCCGGCAGCACTTTGTCTTACCCTGATTTAGAGGGGTTTCATCTTGCGGGTTTCTGGCTTTGATTCTCCGGCAGCCATAGCTTTTTCCCGTTTGAAAGTGTTGAGGAAATCGGCAATTTTGTCTTCAAAGATGCCAACCGGGCGTTTTTCCATTGATGGTACCCGATCGCTTTCATTGCCGATAAAATATAGAGCTGGCTGGAATTCATAGCGGGTGCGGGTCATGGTTACTGCAAAGCCCACGACTTCGTTCTCGTCGTAAGAAAACTCGCCTGCGGAAGAAGATGCCGTCAGCTGAACGCGGGTTCCATCGGCACAGCGCACAGGTTTGCCTTCATTCGGCTCAGCGAAGGGGAAAAACAGTTGCTGCCCATCTTCGAGTTCAGCGAGAAGGTCTTTCCAGGTCGGGGCTTCCGGGTTGCCACGCTTCGCAATATTGTCTTTTTCGCGCCAGATGTAATCTGAAAGCACCATGTCGGTGGTGGCAATTCTTTTGAAATGCGCCAGCATGCTCTTAACGAAATCTTGAAAGTCAAAATCGGCCTTTTCAAATTTCCAGGTAATCATGTTTTCCTCCGTTATTTATGGCAAAGCTGTAAGCCATGCCCTCTCTCAACTAAATACAATTTACCCCGCTTCTGAAATCTTTGCAATCACCAGGAGTTTTTTCAGCAATTCCAGGTGAGAAGCCAGACCTGGATCCTGCGACTACGCGCAGGACGATTTGTTGTTATTTTACCAGGCGAAGTCGTGGCGTTGGGGGTAGTCGAATTTGTGTTCGTAGTGCCAGGGGGAGTTCTTCTTGGGGCAGAAAACCTGTTCGACTTCGGCGGTGATCGTGGCATCGCGCGGCAGGCCCTTGAGGGCCATCTGGCTCGAACCGCGCGGATAAAATTTCCAGACGTCACTGGTATAGGGGCGCAGGCCACCATTGGCTATATGCCTGAAACGATCGGTAAAAAGTCTGAAACGGCCTTTGTCGGCACTTACCGTAACCTTGACATAGGCCTGGGTTATGGTTTCAGGTGAGTTGTTGAATACCTTCATCTTGACGAGCGGGTCGTAGTTGGCGCGCGAATAGGGGTCGGCGGCAAACTCGACGCTGATGACCTCAAGCAGGGCAGGTTCGACGAAACCATAACGTGTATCGGCTCCGGCCGTGCGATACGACCAGCCGAACGCTATAACCAGCACAGAAAACACGATAATCAGCAATTTATGCATAAGCCACCCGTTTTTGTCAGAAAATCCACGAACGCTCAACTATTTCACGCCAATTATCGGCTCATGCCGACAATTCTTTTACCCGATCCTTGTCTGGGCATTTCGGATTGTAAATATTTCTTGTATAATAGATGGGTATGGAGAAAAGTATGTACATAAACAAATCACTCAGATGTATTCTGCCCGCGATAGTGCTGGCAGTTCTCGTTTGTGCGGCACCGGCCGAAGCAGCTCGCGGCAACCGCATTGACGCCACCCATATTCTCGCCCGCGAAATCGAACTGCCCGAGCGCAACAGCCCGGCCATGGGCCCGATATCAGGCGTTTCTTACGCCGACATCAACCCCGAACTCTCTGTCAGCCGTGCACCGGCCAGATCGCTGGGCCATAAAGAACAGTTCTGGGTCAGAAATATGGCCAACAGCCAATTCGACCGGGTGACTGCGATCCTGCGCGCCGTCGGCAAAAGCTGTTATGTATATGTTGAAGACACTCAGAGTGTAAAACAACACGCCATAGATCGTGTACAAAAAGAATTCGACCAGAAAATTTACCCGGTAGTCACGGGACACTTCGGCAATGAGGCCCGCCCCGGACTCGATGGCGAAGACCGCATCAACCTGCTCATGCTCGACATCCAGGATGGCTATCAGAACCCCGACGACGGCTATGTTGCCGGTTACTTCTTTGCCGGTGACCAGATGATGCAGTCCGAATTTCCGGCGCACAGCAAGACAAAGAGCAATCAGCGCGAAATTCTTTATATCGACACCTACCCCTGCGACCCCGAAGCCGACGACTATCTCGAAATCGTCGCGCATGAGTTTCAGCACATGATCCATCACAACCAGGACAAAGACGAAGTCACCTGGGTAAACGAAGGTTGCTCGCAGATCGCCCCGGTTTTCTGCGGTTTTACCCCGCCGGGCCACTACAAATTGCTCAAAGAAGACCCCGACCGCAGCCTCAACAACTGGGCACAGTGGAACCCGATGCCCGATTACGGGCAGGTCTACCTGTGGAACCAGTACATAGTCGATCGCCTTCTGCACGACAGCAAGACGCGCACCGGCTTTTTCAAAACTCTCGCCGCCTCAAAGCGCAAAAGCATCGGGGGCTATATCGATGCTCTCAAGCCTTTTGATGTATCGTTCAGCGACCTGTTCACCGATTTTGCCATTACCAACCGCATCAATGACTCGAAACTCATCGACGGCCGCTTTGCCTACCGCCAGTCGATTCTTAAAAAGTTCAAACTGCCGCCGACCCGCCATATCAACACGATACCTTCAAAAGTCAGCGAAAGCGTCTATGTCTGGGGCTCTGACGCCTTTTTCACCGACATCGCCAATGTCTCGGGCCAACTCAAGATATCTTTTTCAGGCTATCGCCGGGCGATTGGCCCAACCCACCCCTACTTCAGAGTCGCTGTCATCCAGCAGGACTCAACCGGCATCAAGGCGCCAAAAATCGGCTTCTGCAAACTCGAGGTCAATCCGGCCGACAAAAATCGCCTTATCGGCAGCTGCGAAATCAAGTGCAACGGCGATTACGACAACCTGACCACCATAGTCATGGCACTTGCCCCTGAAGATGTCGAAGACAAGGAATACATGCCAGCTTCCGGCTTTATCTACGACCTGATATTCGAAGCCGACAGGCCGATCAGCAACGTTGCCAGAGCAACGCACAGTGTTGATATGCAGGCATTTGCCGAGGCTGTCACGCAAATATCTGACAGCCAGAGCGAAGCCGCCTACAGGCTACGCGAGCACTACGCCAATCTGCTGGTAAGAACGATCAAACGCGATGCTGACCGCGGTTCATTACAGACTGTCGATAGTTTCATTGAATCGGCCGGCGACCAGAAAGAATTTGCGCCTTTTGCCCGCGACATATCGGGCATGCTGATGTTCCTCAAGAACCAGCAGAGCAGCTCGCTATCCGACGAAGACCTGCAGAACCGCATCGAATTTCTTAACGAGCTGGTCAGTCAGCGCTGATCAGACTTCAACCTCGATACGTATTCGTGTTGAACCGCCCTCGCTGCTTTCGCTGATGTTAGTCACATTACCAATCTGCGCAGCCTTTTCCCTGATCGCTTCGCGATAAGTGTCTTTCAGCGCGGCATTCAGCACTTTACGAGCTTCCATAGTGAGATCGCGCAACTGCGAAGCCATTTGTCCGGCAAGAAGACTGTCAGCGTGTTCACTCATCCGGCCACCGAGCTGCTGCCCGCTGGCCAGCGCCTGCGCGATCTGAGCGTTTACGCCGGCCAGGACTTCCTCGTAAACTCCGGTTTCGTATTCTTTCGGCACAGGAACCCGAATCTTGATAGTGCGGTTCTCGACATCGATAAGCGCAGTCTTGCCATCCTGGCAGGGCACGACCAGCCCCGCTTCGCTATCGGTGCAGCCGGCCGCGAGCAGCGACTTTTTCAGCAGATCCTGCATCTGATCGGCAGGAAGAATCTGCATGATATCAAAAGGCATCGAATAGCTGCCGAGCTTGTCGAGCCTGTCGTTGCTAAGTAGAACTTCTATCGGAATTCTGATTCTGTATGATCGACTCATAAATTGCTTCCTCCATGCCACGGCCTTCAAGATAATCGCCTACCAGCTGTTCGAACTCACGCACCTCTTCAGCGAACCTGTATTGCTGCAGGGCGCCCCTGATGAACTTTTCGTCATCGAGACCGATACTGCCTGCGCCAGCCCAGTTTGCAAAAGCCTTTTCGGCCGCAGCGACGAATTTTCGCACCGCCGCCACCGTCGCATCAAAATTCTGCGTATAAAATGCCACTTTCAGCGGAACCCCGTCTTCGCGCAAATCGTTGATGAGATCAACTGGCTGGGCACCGATTGCCGGATTGATACGCCTCAGGTGGGCACTACAGGCTACCACCAGATCAGCACAACGCTCGATCAGATATTCACGCAATGGCAATGCAACTTCTGCCGGATTTTCGAGCAGATATTGCCAGGGAACGCGGTCGATCGCAACCTGCTGCCAGGCGACGAACAGCGCCTGCGTCAGCCAGCTTGCCCGGTTGCGACACAGCCAGGGAAATGAATAGCGCCCAAAATTGCTGGTGCAGATACTCAGCATAAGCCCGTCGTCAGGCGTTGCTACGAGAAACATCGGTTCTTCTTCGATAAACTCACGCATAAGCAGCTCATAAAGCCTTTCGGCGCCGCGCTGCGAAAATGAAAAGTCGCAGGAGTTCCAGAACTGCTCGTCAGCACAGTTGAATCGCTTAGTGTAGCCCTCGATCTCGAAAATAAAGGAACGCAACCTGAAAGTATCGGCGACGAAACGTTTGACGGTTGACTTTACCAGCGTCTGCCAGCGTTCGGCAAAATCTTGTGAGAATTCGATCGCGCGCGGCAGATGCTTGAGATAAGGACTCTGCTTTACTACTGCTGCATCACAGCCGTTGGCAAAAGCCTTTTCAGCATATTCAAGAAGTATGTCTTCCGGGTAAAGCTGCAGCTTCACTGTTTGACTTCCTGCTTTCTGACGGCTTCCTGATTGAGTAAAATGCCGGCATCACTCTCTTTGAGTTCGGGATGATGATCGAGGCATATAGCTGCAAGACGGCCGTCGCGCACCTGCTGGGCAACATCCTCGCCAAATATGACGGCGGTCTGGGCGATGACCTCTTCGAGAATTTCACCGCTGCGCACAGCCTCATTGATCTCGACATTGGTCATACTGTCGTCGTTAAAATCGACCACTATCGAGCTTCGCCCGGAAGCCTCGTTGTATTCAAAATCTATGATGAATTTTCTCATCGCCCTTCCCCTTTCTGCATGAACAGGCCGGCGAGTTCGTCGTCGGCAGCGAGTGGAGTTCCGTTGACCAGCAGTTCTTCATCGCCAATCACAATTTCGATTTCTTTGACGAATTTCGGCCAGTTTTCAGCCAATTCGGCATAAAGCCCGGTTATACTATGCAGTGTCTGGTTGTCAGACCCGATCCAGCGCCGCCGCCCGGGGGCGCTGGCAGCTTCGAACGGGCCGGCAATAACCAGGTCGCACAGTTCGGCGCCGGCGGCACGTGCTGGATCAGCGATTATCTGCGACCAGGTGTAGCCGGTAAACATAATTATACCCTGATAATGATGGGCACGCAGGTGCTGCAGCAGCAGTCTGAGTTCGCTGGCCTGGTCGAGCGGCTCGCCGCCCAGCAGAGTCAGACCTTCGGCGCGGGCATGCACTATCGCGTCAGCGAGCTCTTCGGGCGTCATGGCGAAACCGGCCGTCGGGTCGTGCATTTCAGGATTACAGCACTGCGGGCAGGCGAGACTGCAACCCTGAAACCAGACAGCGGTGCGCCGGCCCGGGCCTTCTACTGTCGTGTATTCTTCAAGCCTGGCTATCCGCATTTTTTACCATCCTTTCAATTGAGCTGTTGATCAGGCTGCCGAGAATTTTTTCCTGCTCGTCCTGGTTGAGCGCGGCAAAATCGTCAGTCTGCGGAAAATCAACGCTGACATGAACGCCGTAACCGGGCTTTTGCCGAGAGAACACCCAGTTCTGCGAGTTGCTGCGCATTTCTTTGCCCAACTGCTCGTCGCCAAGACCGGTTACCAGACGGATTCGCGTATCAAGCCTCTTTTCTCGCAAAAAGTGGCCGAAAAATCCACAGGCGTCATCAAGCGAAGAAGGCTTATACCCATCGATTGCGATGATAACCTGCACCATATCCTTAACGAAGGTTTCGATCAGTTTTTCGGCAAAATTAAAGCACCAGGCGAAGAGCATGCCAAGATGCCGTTCGTGCTCAAAGAACTCGCTCAGATTGATCTTGATCAGAACATCGCGGCGAATGCGGAAAACCGCGCCCGAATCGCGTTTAAAATAAGTCAGCTGATTCTCGATCAGCTTGTAATCGAACAGGTCGAAAGCCATGCTCTCATCGATATAGGCGAGTTCTGATGGCACCAGAGAAGAAAGCGTACCTTTATTCGACAATTCGTCGTAGCCTCCGAGCGGCAATACCAGCGGCTCACCGAACTTCGTGACGACCCATGAACTTTCTTCTTTGAGGGTGAACACACTGCGCGTCCACAAGGAGATTCCCTTCATGGTGCGCATCATGCGGCGATAGAACAGGCGGTCGGCCGGGCGTTCGAACAAGGCGGGATGCCCGATCTCGAAAATGTCATCAGCATAAAACCTGAAGTCAGTACTGGCAAAATCATCAATAGCGCGGGCATAGATCTTTTCAAGCGCCGTATCGACGTCGATTCCGCCAGGAATGGCCTGGACGAGCGCGAAAGACTTTTCGAGATCGCTGTCGGAAAACACCAGTTCATCATGCTGAAAAGGCGGCAGGCGCTCGATGATCTGCTGAAAAATCCCCTGCGCCACTACCGGATCACGATCGGCGCCAGTCAATAGAAAGATGCCCTCGAGACGGTCGGCGCCCTCGGCGGACCTGATCTTTTCGAGATATTCGTCTTCACTCGGAAACTCAAGCCTTGCCGGTTCCCTTTCGCCGACCGGAACTGACAGAAAGCGTTCCATCAAACGTGCGACGAAGCCTGGCGGTATCGCATAGCTGCCACGCCGCACGAGGTCTTTCCAGAAATCGCGGGCAAAGGCGTAAAGCTCTTTGTAGCCAGATTTCTGCAAAGATTTTTTGTACCAGTACGCTATCTGATCGGGATGTAAGAAACGCATCAGTGCACCTGTCAGTCGAGATTGGCGAGTCGTTCTTCGATATAATCCTTGATTTTGCGAACATCAGAGAAGTTGTTGCCGCAGTAACACAGGATTTTAAGCTCTTCGCGCGTCACATTGCCACCGTTGAAAATGAAAGCCTGAGTCATGATCAGCTTGTAGAGCTTGATCAGCTTGCGGTCGGTGATTTCGACCTTGAGTTCGTCAGCCAGAACCGAAATTATCGCCTTGAATGCCGTAGTTATGCGCTCGTCACCGAGCAGCATGCGGTCGTCGCGCGCAACCGCCGCCGGCAGAACAGTGGAGACGACATAATCATGGACAAGCACGAAATCCTGCAGCGTGCAGTCCGATTTCCAGGGCTTTTCTCGGTTATGCGTGCGGCTCTCAAAGCTGATGCCGGTGCGAATCAATTCATGAAAGCAGCTGTCGCGAACCGGCTGCGTTTCGGCCTTGATGATGAAGCGGTCTTTGAGCGCATCGAACTCGCCAAAATCAGGTATTTCGTTGCTGGCAGCGAACATGCAGATGAGCGGAACCGGCAGCGGCTTGCCTTCCTGGTAGTATTTGCGCTCGTTGATGACGGTCAGCAGCACGTTGAGAATCGCTGAGTTGGCCTTGAAAATTTCGTCGAGAAAAGCAATCTGCGCGGTTGGCAGGTGCCCGGCGACCTTGCGCAGGTAGCGGCCAGATTTGAGCTCGCTGATATCAACCGGGCCCATGATTTCACTCGGTTCGGTGAACTTGGTCAGCATGTATTCGAAATATTCGTCCTGTTTCATGCCGAGACCCTGGCAGAATACCGAAACGAGCAGCGACTTGGCCGTGCCCGGCCGGCCGATGAACAGCATTGGCTCCTGGGCGGCTACCGCCACCATCATCAGCCGCAGCAGTTCGCTGCGTTTGAGAAAAAAATCGTTGAGACGGGTGTAATAATCACAGATACGCGCTCGCGCAGCATTTATAACGTCTATGTTCTGTTCGTCGTAGTTCATGAATGTCTCCTGTGATAATGCATGTCTTAGTTGCTGCAGGCCTTCTGCCAGCTGTCAAAAGCCTTCTGCCCCGAAGTAGAGAGGGAAAAGGCGTGTTGTATCCAGAATACGCGACGCTTTTCGAGAAGCTGATGGATTTCGAGTTTTTCCGGCACCAGATCGGCCAGAACGCCGATACCCAGAAAGCTCAAGACGGTCAAGGTCTGGGCATAATTCTGATAGTCCTCTTTGGCGACCCAGTGCGGCAACCAGCGCACGGCACGGCCAGTCAGGTTGTCGAGCTGAAAACGCCGAACCGGAGAACTCGTCAGCAACAGGCACATGATGATCCATTCGGCCGAGTCGATGAAGTCCTGCCAGCCGTTTGGCGGCTGCGGAATACGGTTGATGAGGTAGTTGAACAGCTTCTGTTCATCTACCGCAATGCGATAAGCAAGGCAGAGGCGGAACATGTCGCAGTACATGGTCAGGGTATAGATGTTCCATTCCTGTTTCTGCGTCGCATCGATGCGCGGTGAAAGGATGAATTCAGCAAATGGCTTGTGTGGCCCAAACTCTGAAACCATAAGCAGCAACAGGCGTTGCGTCTTCGAAATGGCAAGAGTATCGCCTGAACGCATAGCCGCCTTGAAAAAATCGCTCCAGTCTTTCTCGCCGTCAGAATAACGACGGTAAATGGCACGCGCAATCTGCTTACCATCACTGGTTTCCGGGAAATCTGCGGTATCGAGTCCGCCCAGCCATTTCGCAGTTTTGATCACGCCGGATGGCAGCACGCTCTCTTCCTGGCGGGAAAACAGATACGGCGGGCGGTAAAGCTCACCAGTAAAGAAGTCGCGCAAGGGTGTCTCGCGAATTTTTTCCATGCTCAACAGGCGCAGCCAGCGTCCGACTTGACTGTCTGCTGCCGCCGTTTCGACCGAAGCCGGCCAGGACTGAACCATGTCGCTGAAATATTTATGGAACTGGCTCCCGGTAAAAGACTCGTTCCAGCCACGAACGAAGGAGAACTCAACCTTGCCGATAAGCGCTCCGGCAATCTCTTCGTTGAGGTGCACGGAAAACATCTTCACAAGCTGCATTTTTAAGAGCGCAATCGAAAAAATGTCAGGGCAACAGCCGACTTGCTGAAGAAATTTTTTGACGTTCACTTTGATACGCGGCAAATCATCCACAGTCAACAGTTCAACCCGGTTCTCAACATTCATACCGCCGCCATGCGCAACCCGTAACTCGTTGAACCCGTAAAACTGGCGCCTGTCACTGGCAAAGCCGGTTTTCATACCGGCTACCGCCTGGGCAAAAATATCGGAGTCATTGAAACGCGCGCCATATACCAGCAACAACAGGTAATGAAATTCGGCCGTCACTGCTTCGTCACGGATTGCCTGGAGCAGACGCCCCTTTTCAAGCTCACTCAACCTGTCCTGTCCCAAAGCGGCCAATGTCGGATTCTCTTTGACATAAGCCAATGCGCAGTCGATCATGAGATCGATATTACCTGACAACACCGCCGAATTGAGCAAAGCCGCCAGCGTCGAAACATGCATGCGCAGCTTAGTTGTAATTTCGGAACGACGACGCCACAAAGCGGCGTCAGTAGCATTTACGTTGAGCTGACGATCGATCTCTTCGACCTGCAGACGCAAAGTTGCTGTTTCTGATTCGCTGGTCTGGCGCGCTTCCAGATTTATGCGGCTTTCACGCAACCGGCCGGATGCCATGCTGACAGAGCCAGAAGCAACTTGCCCGTCTTCAGAAATCGCCTCCAGTTTCATGTCAACCGGAGCCTTTACTTCAATCTCGATCAGCTGCTTTTTTTTTTTCAGTTCTTTGAACTCGAACTTCCAGGCTGGTTTTAATGTTTCGGCGCGGTGTGCAGCCCGCTCGACCTCAAGTGCAATAAAATCCTCGATCGTCAGCATATCGGCCTCGCCCAGCAGTGTGCAGACGAGTTCGCCATCCTCTTCTTCTATACAGAGAATGTCTTTGTCGGAAGCCTCAAAGAAAGCGTGCAGTCGTTCAGACGACAGGCGGGGCGAAAGAACCTTGCCGATCGGCAGCAGAACCCGCTCTTCGGCCTCGTAAAACGGCACGAAAGCGTCGGAAAGCACAGTTGCCAGCGCGCGATCGGCCTGAGCGCCCCGCGCCGAGATGAACAGGCGGCCATCGGCGCAGAACCAGCTGCGGTAATTTCGGAAGCTTTTGAGGGCCTCGTTGGCAACAATCGCCTTGAACTGCTGGTGATTCTGGATCTTCCAGAAGACCGCCAGATGGTGGCGGTCGGTCGGGCGCAAAAAGGGTTTAACCTTGATTGCAGCATCTTCGCTCTTCTGCGGCACCTTCAGCTCGGCAAAATCGACCTTGATGATACTTTCACCCTTTTTCCAGGATGGTTTCAGATTAACCAGACGACCGTCTTTCTGAATCAGCAGCACGCCATTATCGACAACCCGGAACTGATTGAAACAGTCGAGACCGCTGATATCATGAATCCGCCAGCCGGCTTCGACAAAAATACCGGAATGGTTGTCAACAAGATTGAACCAGGTAAAACCGCTTTCTTCAAGCGTATTGAAAACCCACAGTGAAGGCCGCGTGATCCTCAGCAGATGAAAGTCGCGCCGGCCTTCGAAGCTGGCAAATTCCATCTGGCCCTGCTGTAACACAAAATGCTTCTTTACCGCGCCAAAAAAAGTTTCTTTGTTATCGGTCATCAGAATGACTTCATCGGCGACCTGGCGCGACTCTTCCTTCTTGATGACCGCCTTGCGGAACAGGTCGAGCCACTGCATCGACTTGAGCTGGCTGCCCGGCGTGCCTTTTTCCCAGATCGTGTCGGGGGCTTCGAGCGAGCCCTGAATCATGTTGCCGATACGACTGATAAAGCCCTGTTCGCCGGGGACTTCCCACCAGATTGTCCAGGGCGGGTCGGTTTCCTGAACGAAACGCCCTTTGAGCTGGCCGCTGGTCGCAAAAAAATTGACTGCCAGCATGTCGGCAGGGGTTTTCATCTTCAGGTAACTGGCATTGCTCATGCGCCCGGCACCGCCCCTGAAAAGAATTTGTCAATGTCCTCGCGCTTCATCGTGCGTCTTACGCGCAACTCGGCGACGAGATCGGCGAGGCGACTGCGGTTACCCTCGATAAAGCCATTCACTGTCTGGAACACCTCACCGATGATCTGATTGATCAGCGGCGACAACTGCGGCAGATAATAGGGATCAGGCCGGCCATCATGCATGCTGAACTCGCGCGGAACACCAGCCATACCATACATGCTGACCATGTCGGTGGCCACGGCAGTAGCCTTGCGCAGATCACCGGAGGCACCAGTCGATACTTCGCCGAAAAAGATCTTTTCGGCAGCATAGCCACCCAGAGAAATGCCGATATCACTGCGCAACCTGCTCTCAGTATAAAAATACGGTCGCTGCGAAACAGATTCGACACAACCGAGCGAATCGCTGCCGCCGCTTTCTATGGTGATTCTGGTGATTTCCTGTTCGCGTTTGTATAGATAAAACATCAGGGCATGCCCGGCTTCGTGCGTCGCCACCACGGTTTCTTCTTCTGCCGACAGCTTTGCCTGTTCGACCAGTCCCTTGAGCCAGGTCTGCAGGGTTTCTTCGTCAGCGGTGTTCTTTTTGTTGTTGATCAGATAGCGTTTGAAATCCTTGATCAGAGCACTGAGATGGTCACCGGTATAGGGTGTACCAAGCTCGGTCGGGCGCCCGCTCCAGCCGGCGAGTTTATCGACCTGCGCGTCATCGAGGCCAGTTTCGAATTTTTTGTTGTAGAGCGCGAGAATCGCCTTGCGGTCTTCCCATTCGGGGTAGGGAATCTCGATCTGGTATTCGAATCGGCCCGGGCGCAGAAAGGCCGGGTCGAGGCTATCCACGAAGTTGGTGGTACCAATGATGAGAACCATCTGTTCTTTTCTAAAGCCGTCCATTTCAGTGAGCAGCTGGTTGACCATCGAGTGAGAAGCTTCTGAGGCGCCATCAGAGACGGATCCGCTTCTGGCCCGGGCAATCGAATCGAGTTCGTCAAAAACGATGACTGAAGGCGCAGTGGCGCGCGCGCGCGCGAACAGGCGGCGAATATTGGCTTCGCCTTCCCCTACCCACTTCGACTTGAGTTCAGGACCGTTGACGATGTAAATTGCCGCGTTGAGCGCTTCGGCGATACCCTTGGCGAAAAGCGTTTTACCGGTTCCGGGCGGGCCGTGAAAAATCAGGCCACGCGGAATGATCGACTCAATCTTGCGAATTTCGTTTTCATCGCTCATGGAAGCGGTCGATTGCAACAGGTTGAGCACGTTCTCGCGAATCTGCTTTTTTACCTTGCCATAGCCAGCGATATCGCGTTCGAGTTCGACTTCAGAGAGGGCAACACCGCCGCAGGCGGTATAATCGCGCAATTCGCGCATATAGTTGCCAAGCATATCCTTGATTGACGGGTCGTAATCGGCCTTGCGCGAGAAAATGCCCATAATGTCGCGAAAACGCACCGGATTGAGACCCGACACATACTTGAAAATTCCCATAAGATTTAGCTCGCCGACCGCGAACTTGCGTGCCTCGATTTCAGTTATCAGGCTTGAAATGCGGTTTCTAGCGATACCGAGCATTTCGCAGCGGGCCGGAAACGCCTGGGCAATCAGCTCTGGCAGTGTAAAATCAGGATCTTCGAAAGCCACCAGACTCAGCGACGGGTTTTCGTGAATGGTGGTCATGATTTCGCGGGCTTCCATGGTCAGGCCGCCCGGCATGGTCGAGGTGATGATATCTAGATAAGGCAGGAAAAAGACCTTATTCGCCTCGGTATTGTTAACCAGATCACGCAATTGAGAAACCATACGGCTGAGGCGGGTACCGGCACTACCAGCCGGGCCGGCCTCACGGTTTTCGCGGCCATCGATAATGGTAATACTCTTGCCGTCGGTCGCCAGCCGGCGCTTGAGAATGCTCTGCAGATAAGGAATCACCTGCTTCTCACAACGGATGAGCACCGAGACTTCTTCCTTGAGGCGGGCGCAGACGAAACGCAGCTGTTCCTGATAGCACTGTTCGACGGCATCGAAAGGCGACAATTTGCGCGGCAGTTCATTCAGCTGGACTTCAAGCATCTCAGACCCCGACCTCCTGTATGTATTCTGTTATTAAAAAAGTTCAATGTAAGGTTCGACCCAAGGGCTTCGGCCATCAGCCGGGTTGCTTTTTCTCCAGCGAGTCGCTGCGCTCACAGAACCGCTCTATCCTGCGCGGTTCTGCATAAGCACATCCCTGTGCAAAACAAGCTTACGAAAAAGCAATCCCGTCTTCAGGCCTCGCAACGTCAGCCCAACATTGAGGATATATTACTACTCTCACTGAAAAAAAGCAAAATCTCAGTCTATCCCAAAAATCGCTATCGGGTTCGGGATCGGGATTACCTTATCTCGTCATTCTGCGCGCAGCCGGCAGGCGGAGTCGCAGAATCCATGCAGTTTATTCTACGAGGGGTTAGCCGTGGGATTCGGCCTGGTTTTTGTCGGGCAGGTAGACGTAGCCGTAGTTATTCCAGGCGTGCCAGGGGGTGACTTTGCCGCCATCCGGGCCGGGTAGCAGAACCAGGTTATCTGGATACCCGAACTTTTTGAAAAAATCGGGCTCGCCGTTTTCAAGTAAATAAGCGGTATAACCAAGCGAGAACGGGGCATCGCTTTCTGGCCAGACTTTAACATTTCCGGTAAAAAAGATTTCAGTGCCACTGTCATCTGTGGTCTTCGTGAACAATCCTTCGATGCGGCGCGGTTTTTCAGGTGGAACGACGGCCAGCGCATAATAAAAAGTATTGCGACAGCGCCATTCTCCGCTGTCTTCGACACACAGAAACGCCGGCCAGTGCCAGGCTTTGTACATAGCTATAAAGAAAGGCAATGCGATCAGACCGGCAACGACAAAAATCACGATTTCATTCGTGCGCAGATTCTTGAGCATTTCCAAGCCGGCGCGATAGTCCTTGATCAGGTGCCAGGCCAGAGCAACAAATACCATGCTGAACATAAAAGTCGGCCACAAGATAATCACTGAATAAATTACTGAGCTCCAGTCAGTTATTCTGATTTTATCGAACATTGAAGATTATTCCTTCTCATCCAGTGGTTCATCTTGATTTTCATCCTGGTTCTCTTGGGATGGCGCTTTTGGTCTTCCGAGCGAGGCGGCGAGCAGGCCGAGTTCGAAGAGCAGGTAGGTTGGGATTCCCATCATCAGCTGGCTGACGACATCGGGTGGCGTCAACAGAGCTGAGATAACCAGAATGACGACGAAGATTATGGCGCGCATAGATTTAACACGCTCCAGGCTGATCATGCCGGTTTTTACCAGCAGAAAAACACCGGCCGGGAACTGGAACATCACGGCAAAACCGAGCAAAAGCATGCCGAAAAGGCCAACAAAGTGGCCGATGCCAATTGCTGCTTCAAGATAGGCGGTCTGAAAACCCATAGAAAATTGCATCACCAGAGGAAAAATCACCAGAACCGCAAAAACGC